>PDUC01000043.1 GCA_002747255.1 Acidobacteriota bacterium
TCCAATGGGCGCTCCCGTTTTCTCAATCATGGGTCGCGCCACACTTTCGCTCTGCTGAACAAGAGCTAACGCCAAGTGATCTTCCGTGATTTCAGTGTGCCTGCCGTCCACCGCCAATTGATAGGCCTGCTGAATGGCTTCCTGCGTTTTAAGGGTCATCGTTTCTGGGTTCATAATCCCTCCCTCTATTTTTATTCTTAAATATACACACTAAGATTATATTAGTCAAGCACACTAAGGTCATTTACGTTACTTTTTCTCAGAACAGGGATTGAAGGGGGACATTCCCTTAGACATGCGTGCGCGAGCAACGTATAATGACCAATTGGAACAATGGCAATTCAGCTTTATTCAAGCGCGGAGCCGTGTTTCCATTTGTTTTTGTGAGGATTGACGATGATAACCTTTTTAGCCTTTACACTATTTCTTCAGGAGTTTCGACCTTTTGAGCCAGTTGTTCTAACCGGAGAGCAGTTACCCGCTTTTCAGAATCAGCCTGTTGAGCAGCTTTTTTCGGCCATCTACGCGGACGGCAACTGGACAGTCATTCCGTTTCAAGTTGATGAAAAAGACACAGAGGGGTCCTATTTTCAACCGGACGATGGACTTTTTGATGAAAACGACGAATGGGTTGTGGATCCTTCAGATGGCGGCAACAAGACGCTTATCGGCAACTTCGGCTCCTTCCCGGGTGCCAATCTCCATCCCCGAGTTGAAGTTCATGTCACAGATCCTCTAACGGGCCAGGAAACTTACATCTACCTTTTCCAGAGCAGCACACCACCGACGCCCTCCAGTACCTCTTACATTCAGTACGATCAGGGCACAGATGAAGTGTCATGCGATCATTACATCATTGGTTTTGACGCGAGTAATCGGCGGATGGATCGAATCCAGGTATGGGAAGGCACTCAATGGTCAGACGATCTGCTCGATCGCGAAAAGATGCGCGCTGAAGGAACGGCTTTCTTTATTCCCTACAGTGTCAATGAAGATTATTTTACTCCGGAAGAGGTTCACCTGGTGGAAGGCCCCATTCGCGTTCTTCGACAGGTAGAGGGAGTTATTACCTACTTGACCATTTCTTTCGACATGGTACTTGAAAATCACTATTACAACGGCATGCTCGCTTTTCCCAGTGGTGCCATGAGTCTAGACCCTGAATACGGGGTGGAAAAAGTCAGAGTGAGTGTGGATTTATCTCCAGAGGGATCTGGCGTTCAGTTCAGTTGTCCTCAAATTCAGAATGTAGATATCGATGGTGTACCTGAAGATCTCTCCCATATCTTCTTCAGCCAATCAGATTTAAGCAGTCTGTGGTTTCAATTTTCCCGTGACAACTGGAACATTGTTCAAATTGGCAGCTATGAAGGCATTGCCAACAGCAATCAGCTTTACTACCACGACGATTCAAACGGTGGAACGGCTGATGGAACTGATGACACGGGAGACGGTGTCTCTTACGGAGACACTGGCGTTATCCTGCAGGATTTCAACGACGGTGAATTTGCGATTTCCTCTAAATTCATTGTGGATTCGACAGGAAATATAGATGGACCAACTGCGCGGACCCATTTTCTATCGCCCTTGCAGACCAGCCTGACCCCACAACAAACATCAGATGCTCTTTGGCAGCTTATAGAACTGTGGCTTCAGCCCAGCCCTGACAACAGTGACCATATCATTACCATCCTGGACATGGTTGCCGTTATAGCACCGGCGAAAAAAGCGGCATAACGCATCGAGCACAAAGACCTCCCGGTAGCAGACGCGCTGCAGCTTACAACCCTGTTTACTTTCTTTCTCTAAACACACAAAGCCGGAGCGTTGCTCCGGTCTGTGCATCGTTTATCGCTCTCCAGTGGTTTTCCACACATCTGCTGCCATCTTTACGGAGCCTGGTTACGCATTCAGTTTTATCTCGATGGGCTCGGGTACTTCCAGCGAATTCCTTGCGGGATCCGCAGTTAATGCAGGCATTGGTACTCCAGGCAGACGCCTCTTTTTCAGGGAGCACCACGATGGCGTCCACCTGATAATTAACGACAGCGACCAGCTTGTCTTGCGCAAAACCCTTGACAGATACCTTATTCCCTTTGTCACTCGAAGAAAACGGTTTTATCGAGCGGAGCAAAAACCATGCTTACAGAAGCATCATTACATGATATATTGGCTTCAAAGTGTTTTGTAGAGCAGATTGCAAAGCAATTACGGAATCATAATTGTCAACACCGAACGCGTTCTACAAAATGGTTTGAGGATCGAGATTATGGCAATAGAAGGAAGCTTAACCAGTGTTGATATTCAGGATGTCGTTCAGCTCTTAAATATCAATAAATCGACGGGGAGCCTTCTTATTGACAACAAGGAAACCAAGGGCATTGTCTTTTTTAGTAATGGCGAAATTTGTGATGCTCAGGTTCACAGTCTGAGCGGGCTTGGAGCCGCTTACGTTTTACTTGGACAGTCTTCCGGCTTGTTTCGTTTTCACAATGAAAACCACAATCGATCCAGGGTCATCCACAAAACAATACACGATCTGGTTTTGGAAGCGGCGAGAAGAAAAGACACCATCCAGAACATTCGAACCCGCATCAGTCACAACAACATCATTTATCTACCCCTGGTGGATGTGCGCATTCCCTCAATTGCAAAAAAGTATTCACCCCTGGAAAAAAAAATGCTCACGCTGCTTGACGGTGTTTCCGACATCCAACAGATGATTGACAAAGTGGGAGAAGGTGAATTTGAAACCCTTCATACCATCTACGAGTTGGAACAGCGTGGGGATCTCAAACGCGTCAACATCTATAAATTACTTGAAGTTCACCCCAGGAAGTCCCTCTTTAAAAGCCCGAAAGAGGTGATTATTTCTGAAAAGATCATGGACGACTGGGACCGTGAATCAGCGTTGTATTCAGGAGTTGACATTGTTGAAATCCACACCCAAAAGTTACTTTACGGGCAAGTAAAATCCATTGTGAAAGAACAAATACCCGACAATCATATACTGATTCCCAAAGGCATTATGCAGCAATTTCAAATTTCAGAAAACGATAAGGTTTTAGTTAAGCCCATACCTTTAAGTGCGTATTAAGGAAGACCCATGTCCGAAGAAAAAAGAAACACTGACTTATCTCATGTCCTCTCGACTATTGAAACATTCGCCGACGATGTTGAATCCAAATTCAAGGGGTTACTGCTTTCCTTGTCTGACTTAAAGAGTGATTTAAAACAGATTTCACACCTGAAAGAGCTGGTATATGCAGCGGAGTCCATGCTTGAAGGTCAAGTTGAACACACCGTTGACAGCGAATTGAAAGGTGAAGTGGGGCGTCTGTTTAAAGCAATCAATGAAACTCAAAAGAAGCTTCAGCAGCTGGATCAGTCGGTTCACCAGGAATCCGAAAAAGTACCTGAACTAGCCGCCCACCTGGACCAAATCACCCGGGAAACCGAAACGGCCACACAACAAGTACTGGAGAAGCTAGATGCCATGCTGGAGACCTCCGACCAACAGGCTGAAAGCATTGAACGACTCAAGACCGAGTCGCTGGAACGCTTTGAATCGGACCAAAAGCACTACTCTGAAATAAGTTCTTTTTTTGAAAAACTCCTACAGGAAACAGACAGAGATCAAACCATGCAGGAGGCCATGGATTTCATCGCCCTGGAAGCATCAGAAGCAAAAAAGAAACTCAGCAATTCAGAATCTGTGCGTCAAGCTATTGACGAACTCTCAAGGAGAAGTGCTGAGCTCCAGGATCACACCTTTGACATCATGAATCTCTTGCAATTCCAGGACATCACCAGGCAAAAAATCAGCAAGGTGATCGGCTTACTGAAAGAATTGCAAACAGGGATGAACAACCTGCTCAACATCTTTAACATGAAAAATGAAGATCTGGAAACGCTTCAGTTGTCGGAGCATCACAAGGCAACTCAGGACAAAATTCTCGACCGCAAAACCAATGTCGACGGGAAGGAGGCTGTGGATGTGGATGCCATTATTGCCAGCTTTCAAGCTGAAAACTAGTTCTTTTATTGTGAAATAAGATCGGCAGCCTGAAACATTGGCAGGTACATGGCCAGGATCAACAAGGCGATAAAGGCGCCGACGACAAGCAAGATGACAGGTGCAATGATTCCTGAAACCCACCCCAGGTGATCGTCCAGTTTCTCCTCTCCGTAAACCATCAAGTGCTCCAGCATGTCCTCCAGAGTTCCCGATGTTTCCCCTATTCTGACCATCTCGATGACTCGGCTTTCGAAGAATGTGTGTTTTTCAAGGGCGGCACTTAATTCCTGTCCGCAGAGAACATCGTTCCAAACTTTTTCAAGTTCATCAGACAGGAGATTGGAGGGTATAGCGGTTCGAATGGTCTTAAGCGCCTTAGCCATGGGAATACCACCCTGTAAAAGGAGTTTGAGCGTGGAGATAAAACTGTTCTGATTGTGAAGCCGCCAAACCGAGCCCAAAACGGGAAGCCACATGATCAATTTCTCCGCACTGGCGTTCAAAATACCACCATGGCGCATCAGAGGTCTCAAGAACAAAAGAGCGACAATGGCCAAAAGGAGATAAGGTGAATAGGCTGTTACATAATTGGAAAGAACGATGACGGCCTGAGTCACCACAGGAAGTTCTTTTCCCGAATCGGCATACAGGGCTGTGAACTCCGGCATGGCTCTGCCAAGAATAACGTATAAAGCCACGGCGGCAACTGCCATTAAGATGGCGGGATAGGTCAAGGCCTGCTTGAACCGTTTAATGGCCTGCCTCTTGCGGTCCTCCTGAATGATAAACTTCTGCAGCACAGAAACCAGCTGTCCACTCTGCTCACCCGAATAGACAAGTGTGGGGTAATAAGATGGAATGAGATGAGTAAACGCCCTGAAAGATTCTGAAAGAGATGCCCCTTTCACCAATTTACTCTGCACCTGAGTAAGCATACTTTTCATAGCAGAGCTTGGCATTTTTTTTAGGAGAATGGCCAAACCATCCACAATGGGAAGTCCCGCTTGAAGGAGGCCAATCAGCTCTCGGTTAAAAAGAAGGAAGTCTTTAAGTGAAATCTTTTTTTCCCATTTAAAATTTCGCTTCACTGAAAATACAAAATAACCCTCTTCACGAAAGTACACAAAGACATCTTTCGCGGTATGAGCATGTAATTGCTTGTAAATGATGGATCCATCACCTGATGAGAGTTTGGCGGTGTATCTTGGCATAAATTCCTTTCCAGACAGCTATTCTACACGCAAGACAGTTCTTGTGCCTAGCCCGTTTTTCCCAGAATCAAGTCCCTAAAACCTGATGAGAATGGATCTCTTGGCAGCTGATAACGTAAAAACCACCTGCATCGCCCTGTGGTTAACACGCCAGACCTCGCCGCATCACTTTATCGAGACGGATATCTTCTTGTACGGAGACGAGATACAAAACAACAGAAGTGGAATGCGGTGCGATCAACCTGCGGTCACACGCTCCACATTGACATGGCACCATGAGCCTGGCATGAAAAGCTCTCTTGCATATCGTTTTATCCTGCGATATAAATAGGCTTAGCTTTTTAATAAGGAGCAGAAATGATCATTACTTGTCCCGAATGCAAGGCACGCTATAACGTCAAGGACAGCCTGGTTGCCGAAAAAGGAAAAAATGTCCGATGTAAAAAATGTAAAACAGCCTTTCGCACGTACCCTGATGGAACGTATAAAAGACTGAAGATCAAACCCAAACAACAAGATCAAAAGCCCCAGAAAACGGAAGTGTCCGACAAGCTCTCTACCCAGGCGATGTCAACCACCGGCATTGTCCATTCGACTGTCAGAGTCGATGCATCTGCCCTTCAGGAAGCCATTAAAAAGCAATTCGAGGACCCTTCAGCAGGTCATGACAAGCCGCTAGAGCCAGCACCAGCGAAAGAAGAACAGCCAGAAGACAGCGGTTTTTCCATCGGTGTCGAAGAACCATCAAACGAAAGCGGCACTGAAAACGATCCAGGGGGTCGTCTTCAAGGAGCCTTTGAAACTCATACAGGCCCGACTGCAGACAGTTCCTCTTCGCAAGTAGAAGAGGACAACATGGACCCTCTGTCAGATACGGGTAATTTCGGATTTGACATCACTTCAGTCAATGAGAGTTCTCTTGATGAGAAGGAAGAGGTCCCTTCCTTGTTTGAAGAGACGGAAGAAGTAGAGTCACCATTTACGTCAAATCTCGATATTCCAGTCCAGGCTGTACCCGAATTTCAACCTCTGGAGCCCGAAATTGAAGTACCCGATCCTGACGCTGAAGACGATTCTTCAGAGGACGGTGTATTTGATGTTTCAATTGATGGAACCGTTTACCCGAACATCAATCTGATCACCCTGGATCGATGGATCAAAGAAGGCCGCTTACTGGAAAAAGATCAATTGTCGCCATCAAAGCAAGACCAATATGCCGAAGCCGAAACGTATCCAGAAGTTAAGCTCATCTTTCAAAAGTACTTCCAGTCTTCGCAGTCCAAAGTAAAGGAAGGCACGAAAAAAAAGAAGGGGTTTTTTGCAAGACTCTTTGGCAGGTAAGGGAAGGATGTGATGAGCAGAGCCTCGGAAACCATTGCACTCATTCAACATGAGTTTTCATTGTTACAGAGAGATTATATCCTCTACTTCTCCGGCAGCACCCCTAAGGAACCTGTTGACAAAAGGGCTTATCTCGAAAAGCAGATTCGCCTTTTGGGTTCCATGACCAAAATAAAACCTTCTGAAATCTTTCAAGCAGACAATTTAATATCCAAGGTACACAGCCACTTAAGGCTCTGGGATAAACAGCTCGAGCGCAAGCAAAACAGGCTCAAGGACAAGTTTCAAGAGAAACGGGGAACAGAGAGCCCAAAACCTGCTGAAACTGACCATCATGCCACAAAGATCGCTCCACCTGCCAAACCGGGTCTTGTGCAGATTACAAACGCAAGCACGGAAAGAGAGAGCATTGTCAGTCTTTACGACCAGTACATCCGGTTGAATATCAAAACGGGATCAAAAAAACAAATCGGTTTCGGCAACTTTCAAAACTTCATCCAGTCTCAAACTTCAAAATTCCAAAAACGAGGGGCACGAACAGTGGAGTTTGAAATCACTCAAAAAGCAGGAAAAGTCGTAATCAAGACAAGAAAGGCAAAGTAAAATCAAGAATGAAGCCTCAAATGACTCCATCTGACCTCGATCAACTAAGTGACCTTGCTGCGGATTATGCCATTTACGAAGCCAGAACATCTCAAAAGTACATTCTCACAATGTCAGATATTGTTGTGGCCCTCAACAGGACCAATATCAATGATTTAAGCGGCATTGATCTCGATGAACTCAAATCTCAAGCGGGCAATTTAGTCTATTTCAACCTGCGAAGTCAAAACAATCCCACACCCTGTGATGTCGATTACCTCATTCGTCTCCACAGTCATCTCAGACGTCCTTTGCTGTTGCTGTTAAAGAGAACGAAAAGGCACTTGAATAGTGAGCACCGGCGGATCCTGTCCAACCTTGAACGTGAAAACATCATGGAAAAGGTTATGAAACCCAGGCAGTTTAATATCGACCTGAAAGTCAAATTCGCTGCGTTGGAAATGAAAAGACACCGAAAAATGGCCGACATGGTCAAGGGTGGTGGACGCAAACTGGACATTCTCTTTAATTCAATCAAAATACCGGCTCGCATCCGTTCAGAAGTTATGATTATGCTGCGCATTCTTGCAGATCGAAACAACAACAAACACGTAGAAGCCATCGATTGGATCAATCAATCCGAAAACGCGGGTGATATTCCAGCCTTCCAGAACCAGTGCATGGCTAAAATTCAACTCCTGGAATCTCAATCTGAAGTTGTTTTCGATCTCATTGAAGACCTTTCGGGGCTTGCTATCAATCGCGACTTCTCCCAACTCGACCTGGATAAAAACTGGTACACACTGGGTGAAGCGACGCTTCGAGGTGAGGATTTTATTTCCAGCTTCATAGCTGATGATCAAAGAGAACAACTGATTAAACGACTGACCTACACCATGGTGCGGATTCGATGGGACTCTGACCGCCTCATCGCAGAAAAAGACGGCATCATTCTCAACACCAGAGATCAAGTCAGTAAAGCAGAGGCGCTATCAAGGCTATTCATGGATGTCCAAGAGAAAATCACACAGTCTGTAGGCTCTGAAAGCCAAGTAGTCGCAGCAATCGAGGCAGACTACGAACGCAGTCTTCTCAGTAAAAGTGAAAAGAAGCAGGCCTATCAGTGGGTTTCAAGTAACCAGATGAAACTGAAGGAGCTGATGCTCGACATCTACGACACACTATCCGAACTGAAACAAGCTAATCCAGATTTAGCTGTACCTGAAGAGCTGGAAACCATCATTGCACAAGTACAGAATTCAATGAGGGAGGACAAAGAGTCTCACAAAAAGCAGTTAACACAGGATTTCAGTCAGCTTGATTTATCCTGCTTTGAGCAGGAGTACCGCGACCTGCTCGCGAAAAAACAGGAAAACCCGGCAGAATTCCTGGCTCGAGCTCAACAGTTCACCGCCAGATTAGAAAAGCAGCGTAACTTCATTTCAATCAAAAACGTGGAGCTTCACCGCCGACTTCGCGAATCCTATCCCGATTTCATTGAATATGAAAACAAGGTCATGGAATTGATGAAAATGGAGGAAGGACTGGAAAAGCTCAGGATTGAATGTGAACAGGAAGTGCTTTCGCTCAAGCAGGCAGTCAAACTTTCTGAACTGAAAGAGGAGCCCTTTCAGTGGTTCATTTCCCTCCACCTCAATCGGATTTTACTGAGTATCAAGAAGTGCGATTACAGTTCCATTGAAGCCGATCTTTACAGCGGTCAATTTAATGCGGCTCTCGAGGAAGAGAAAGAGGAGACCATCGCCAGGTTAGACTTCATCATGCAGATCATCCAGGGAATCCCAAAAGCCCACCAACTTCTGCACGCTTTAAAAGACTGGGAGAAAGACCTCGAAGAAGATGAAATCAACGAGAAGAAGACCTTTATCGATCACAATGATGAAAGCCTGCAAACTCTTACCGACAACATTCGCAACGAACTGAGGGAAAACCTGGCCGGCTCTCAATATCAAAGCAGGCGTATCCGTTTTGAAGTATTCGGTTTTTCCGATTACCTCGCAAACAGCCTGGAGAACAGCTTTCACGCTCTGATGGAACTCGCTCCCAGAGCGGCTAATCAACGCGAACTCGAACACATAATCAAGACCATGGAGAATCTGGAAGCTCAAATTATTCAAGCGCAGAAGCAAACCCGCCCCCAAAGCAGCGCATACAAACAATTAAAGGAACTGAAATCAAAAGATGTCATTGATGCGCAGCTGCTGAGCTATCTGGAACACGATTTAGGCGAAAACTTCAATGACCTCAACCGCATTCTCCCAAAAGTCAACGCAGGGCTGAAGAAACTCATTCTCATGCAAAATCGCTATGGAGCTGAAAAGGATTCCGATTACCTCGACATCACCATTAACATCAATGATATTGAAAAGCTGCGAACCCTTTATGACTTTCTCGACGAGGTCAATATGGAGGATATCAAACGCTTCTGTGTGGCCTACAACCTCCGACAGACGCTGATGACCGACTTCTTTGAATCGACCAGAAAAAAAGACATCAGCATACCCAAGGATCTGTTAAAACTCTTCACGGCAAAGGTCTACAAGGGGTTCAAAGAAAAAAGGTACATACCTTCCCAGATCAAGTATCAAATTTACCTTCACAATAAAGAGATTTTTGAAGCGGAGACACAACTCCTCTGTCATACTCTCAATTTGGTCAAGCCACACCGAATAAAAAATAAGGCCGCCTATAAAAACATCATCTCCATTCTGTCGCCTGCAAAAGAAGCCGCACCCTGGATCGTCAAAAAACTGGGTCTCATTTGGGGACGCACCCAATCAAGGCTCTTTAAGCATCACGTCAAGAACCACAAGAGAAACTACGAAGGCAATCGAACAGCTTTGGTAAACGAAGTTAAAGAAAATGTCGGAGAAAAGTTTGAGCTCCAGCTGTGAGATCAGTTTAACTGAAGAGATCTGAAATGAACGGTCATGGATTGTGTGGAAAAAGATCTCCCTGACGCCAACCTTTTTGGATCATCATCTCCTCCAGTCTGGAGGCCACTTCATAGGATCGCAGACCCCAGTTTGGACCGACAAGATGTCTTGGATGGGTTTCCCCTACCACTCTTTGCAGTACCATATCATGTCTGAGGTTCCTGATAAATTCCGCGGCGTGGTCCAGATAGTCGTTCAATGAAAACAGCGGGAAGCTGTTGTTTCTGTACTCCTTCGCTAAAAGGGTACCTTTGACAAGGTGAAGGTGATGTATTTTCACAAATTGAATGGGTAACCCGGCAAGGAACTGCGCTGTCTCCATCATCATTTTCCTGGTCTCGCCCGGCAGACCCAGAATGACATGCGCTCCTACCTGTATACCCCTCTTAGCGGTGCTGTTGACGGCACTTTTGAATGATTCCACAGTGTCTTTCCTGTTGATACGTTCCAAAGTGATGTTATGAGAAGACTCCAGTCCGTATTCAATAGTCACATCGTATTGTTGACTCAAGCCCGCTATAAAGTCGAGTTTCTCATCGTCAACGCAGTCGGGCCGCGTACCTATGGCAAGCCCCACAACTTCTCTATCCGCAAGAGCCTCTAAATAGAGCTCTTTCAGCTTGCTCAACTCACCATACGTGTTGCTAAAAGATTGGAAATAGGCAATATAAGCATCGGGTTTATAGCGTTTTCTCAAAAGGACCTTGCCTTTTTCCAGTTGTTCAGAAACAGACTGAACCGCTTGGACATAGGCCGGTGTGAAACTTCTCGGCACACAGTAGGTACAGCCGCCTTTGCCCTTGCTTCCGTCCCTGTTGGGGCAAGAGAATCCCGCATCGATAGATATTTTCTGAATCCGCTGAGAGTATTTTTGTTGAAGAAAGGCTCGATAGGTTAAATAGGGTTTTTGCAAGTATGTTTCCTGGTCAGTGATGTTGATGCCGGCTGTCCAAAAACACATGTTCCCATATGCCCGTGGAAAGCCCCCATTTCAGTTTAGGACCGTTACTCGGTAACCTTTGCTGAATTATACGTGAAAAGCAGCAGGTCAACCGCTTCTTTTATTCAAAGACTGCCAAAAGAGCCTGTTCCTGGTTATAATTGTCTTGAATGTGTTAGTATTTCAGCGACAGCTCTTCTCAAACAAGATGAAGAGAGCAGGTTGAAGAAGGTGGGAAGTATGACAAAAGAACGCTGGTTGATCGTTGGGGGGAACGGAGCACTCGGAACGGATTTAGTGGAGCTGTTAGGGTCCAGGGCTATTCCGGCATTTTACTCCGATTTTGATATTTCCAACAAAGATCAGGCTTTTGAATTCATTAAAAAACAACCCATTACAGCCATCGTCAATACCGCTGCCTACCACCATGTTCCCTCTTGTGAAGAGTTCCCGGAAGAGGCCTTTAAAGTCAATGCAGTTGGCGTTAGAAACCTGGCCGAAATCTGCTCTTATCTTCACCTTCACCTATGCCACATCAGTACGGATTACGTTTTTGACGGTGAAAAAGGCTCACCCTACAGCGAAGAAGATCTACCCCGGCCACTTAACAGCTATGCCGTTTCCAAAATGGCCGGCGAGTACATGGTCCAGGCTTACGCCGATTCCTACAGCATTGTAAGAAGCTGCGGCTTGTATGGCAAAGTGCCCACCGTTGCCAAAAAAGGCAATTTTCTGACTAACATTTTAAAACAAACGCAAATTAAAGATGAATTGACCATCGTCAACGACGAAATAGTGGCCCCAACTTATACGATGGAACTGGCAAGGGGGATTAAAGCTCTTATGGAAGCAGAGGGAAAAGGTGTTTTCCATATTACTCAGGGCGGCCAGACAACCTGGTACGATTTTGCGGTGCTTTTCCTCAAACAGCTTGACATAGACATACCTGTCAAGCCTGTATCCAGAAATCAGTTCCAGTCGAGTTTAAATCGGCCTCAGTACTCCATACTGGACTGTTCCAAGTTTCAAGCGTTGACAGGTGCGGACTTGTTGCCCTGGGATGAAGCGCTCTGTGCCTATATCGAAGAAAACGGGGCTCATCTGAAGGAAAGCTGCGTTTATACCCGTTCATAGCTGGCGATTTCCGCATCCCGCTCTTACAAAACTCCAGGCACACAAGCAACGCGCTCTGGAAATCCACGCAAAGCAAACCAGAGGCGTTAAGCCAGCTTTCTTGCCGTATCTGAACCGTCTTGAAAAATCGGGTTCCCTTCTCTGTCCGACGAGAAAAACCATCGTCTTTTTTGATGCTACTCGACTTCCTTTAATGAAAGGTGAAAAGACGAAACAGGCTACATTTTTAAATATCCAGTAAAAAAATTCGTAAAAAAGGTTTACATTTTCGTCAATTTACCACATGATAGAGTCAACCAATAAAAAAGCTAGGGAAGGTGAAGTATGGGCTCCAGTGAAAAACACAATGTGGCTGACATTTTATGGGATGGTCCGGGAGGGGAGCTCGAAGTCGTTCACTTTACCACCAGTCAGGCTCTTTCTGAACTGTACATAACATCAGCTGAATTGAAGTCTGCAAAAAAGGGCATTTCCTTTTCTGATATGTTGAATGCAGAGGCTTCTATTATTCTGAAAACAGGCAAGCACTTTGATGTGGATCGCCACTTTTCGGGCATAATTACCCGTTTCCATCAGCAGCGCACAAAGCACGGCAATCTTCCCAATGCGACCAAAGAGAGTTATACCTATGAGGTGGAAATTCGCCCCAGGCTCTGGCTCCTGACCAAGCGAACCAATACGAAAGTCTTTCAGGAAAAAAACGCTAAAGACATTGTCGATGAAGTACTCGGTGACCACGGAGTCGAGAAGAAATGGGACCTTCGCGGAAGTCCAAAGACAAGGGAATTTTGCGTTCAATACAATGAAACGGATTTTAATTTCATTTCACGGCTCCTTGAAGATGAGGGTATTACCTTCTTTTTCAATCAAAAGGACAAGAAAGTCGTATTCACCAATCACTCTGGAGGATTTCCGGACTGTAAACCCAATCCCAAAATTCGCTATATTGAAGAGTCGGGTAATTTCTTTGGTTACGGTGCCTATGAGATCATCAGTGATTTCCAATATCACGAAGAACTAGGAACGGGTCAATTCACTGTCAACCATTACAATTACAACACCTCACAGGTCAAGATCGATGCCGATAAAAACAATGCAGAATTGCCTTGCCTGAGCAATTTGGAACAATACAATCATCGTTTACCTTACAAAGATGCGGGAGAGGGAAAAGACTATTCGAGTCTGCATTTAGAAGAAGAGATGACCAGAATTCGGACAGCGGATGGTCACACCTCGGCGCGTTCTTTTGAAACGGGCAATGTGATGGAAATGGAGCTCCATTTTCGCAATGAATTCAACTGCAAATGGCTCCTTACCTCTGTTTCTATAACAGCAGAACAGGGTAATTACAGCTGTTATTTCACGGCCTATAAAGCTGACCAGGTCTACCGTCCTGAACGCAAGACCAGGAAACCCCTGGTACAGGGTTTGCAAACTGCCATTGTCACCGGTCCGAGTGGTTCCAAAGTTTACCTGGATGAAATGGGTCGATGTAAAGTGCAGTTTCACTGGGATCGAACCGGTAAGCTGAATGATCGCTCCTCCATGTGGGTTCGCGTATCCAACGGCTATGCGGGAAAGGATTACGGTGTTCAGTGGATCCCCCGAGTGGGGCACGAGGTGTTAGTTGATTTTATCAACAGCGATCCGGACTTACCGGTAGTCGTTGGCCGCGTCTACAACGATTTCAACACCGCGCCTCTGGGGCCGGTGAATAAGTGGCAAAACATTCTCAAGGATATCAAAGACAACCACATGGTCTTCGATGCCGAAGACGGCAAGGAAGAAGTCAATATTCGCGCACAGAAAAACATGACCACAACGGTAATTAACAACAAATCCCTGTCCGTCGGCAATGATGAAAATATCAGCGTTGGAAACAACCAGGACACTACAATTAAAACGAACCAGATAGTAAGTATAGGAAGCAATAAAAGCCTTGAAGTTGGCGCAAGCTTCGACCAAACTGTCAAGGGTAATAAAATAACCAATATCACAGGGCAAAGCTTTACCGATATCAAAGGGCTTATGAGCACTAACGTCAAAAGCTCCATGTTAACAAACGTCAAAGGCGACATGTTCATAACTTGTTCGAAGAGTTCAGGCGTGTTTACTACGTCAAACCATCTTAACTGGACTGGTGGTAGTCTCATAAGCAGTTCCGATAGTGACCATGCTATCATGGCATCAGGTAAAATAATGCTGTCTGCAGCGGAAATCATACAAATATCTAAAGGATCTATTTCCATACAGGGCAAAAACGTAAAGATTCTGTCTGACGAGATTACCTTGACCACCGGTGGAAGTGAAATAAAACTTAACGGATCTGGTATTACCATCAGCGGTCCAACGGTGACACTAAAGGGTCTAATCAAGCACAACTGCTGAAGAGGTTAATCGGTTTTACAATGAGCAACAAAGAATCAACCACCCAAATAGTACCACTAGCGCATGGTTACCATCTTCAAATCTCCCATCGAGGACAAGAAGTGACCTTCCTGTCTGACAACGGATCGCCCATGGTCATTAAAATGACGGCCGAAGGACCGGTCATCGAAATGAATGCTCCCAAAGTCGTGTTCAAAAACACCGGTTGCCTCTCACTGGAGGCAAAAACCATTGAAATGAAGACATCCGGTAACATGAATATGGACATTGGCGGAACCTGTTCACAGCGCATTGCGGGGAACATGAATCTGGATGTGAGAGACGATATTCACATGAAAGCCCAAGCCGGCAGCATTGACGCTGTACGTGGTGGTTTTTCGGTTTCCGCTACAGACGACCTGGACTTAAAGGGCTTGCGTATACTGCACAATGTTCCGCATGAAGAAGAAGTACTGGAACAACTTGAGAAAGCCAGAACATTTGGCGAGTTTATGAAATGTTCTGCCCACAACCCCAACGGCCCCAAAAAGCTCAAGCCTGGAGAACCGGTGGAAAGGAAGGACTGGTAAGGATGCTGCTCGACAATCAAACACCTTATGAAGCCGAACTCATTCACGGTCCCAACGGGCCCGAAGATCACGGCACGGCTCTTATCATCAAAAAAACGCTGCCGCTCCACCCTAAAATCACGCCTGGCTTTGTCTGGCCCGTCAGCTTGCAGGAATTGAAAACAGAACTGGCTGTCTTTCCTTTTGATCATCATTTCCCGACAGCCAAAATGGATGTCATGGTTTGCGGGTTTGCCTTCGCGCCCGGCGGACGGGCGACCAGAGAAATGCACGTATCCCTGTCCATTGGTCAATTTCACTACAATCAAACCATTCTGGGCAATCGCAAATGGAAGAAAAGGGCTTTCGGTTATAAATATACCGACCCGGAGCCCTTTACCCAAATGCCCCTGACACTTCAGAATGCCTTCGGAGGGAAGTCTCCCCACGAGGGCGGCGATATTGCGTGCCTGGACAACCCGGAAGGCAAGGGCTTTATCTTGAAAGGCGTTGAAGCGGAAGGCATCCATCTCCCCAACATCGAGAGACCGGATCAGCGAATTAAATCGCCCAAGGATCAGCCTCCCACGACGTGCATGGCACCTTACCCCTTTAGCGGAAAACTGCGCTATGAACCTCTTATGGTGGACGGAAAAATGAAGGACTTTGCCGGAGAAGACAGTCACTTGTATTTTGGTCAGGCACATCCCGACCTGATGATGGATCGACTCGAGCCGGGAACCATGCTCTGTCTTCACGGTATGCACCCGCAACACGATTTGAAGGTGATCGTACCTGAAAACAAGTTGGAAGCCGTTGTCAGCATCAACGGGAAAGAAGAGCTTTTGCCCATCACGCTGGACGGGCTTTGCATCTTCGCCCATGAAAACTGTTTCGGTTTAAAGTATCGCGCTGCGGGTTCTTTTAAGCTGGAGCCCAGGCAGAAGCGAAAAGTTATACTCAGGGAGGTGTCGTCATGATGTGGCGCGTATTAGCAGCATTGGATTTCGTGACCATTGCAGAATGTCACTTTGGTGTGCTTGTCCCTGCATTTGGAATTTCTACAGGTACTCATTGTGCACTTGGATGCGGAACTTGGAAATTTGATAAAAAGTGCTTCCTCGGCCCCATTTCAATCAACACGCCACCCACACTGACTCACGATGCCGGTATGGGTCGGCCCCATGTACTCATCGACCTCAGTCCCGTCCCGCCTCCTCCTGCACCTCCCGCCACACCTGCCAATTCAGCACTTACCTCTGCCCTTGCAACCGCATGCAGCGCCATGAAACCCACCTTCTCTTCCAGCAGGGATTTAAGAAACGGCAAGCCGGTAAGTACAGAGGTGCTGCCTTTTTGTTCCGGTTTAGTTCTCAGCGGAAATGTCCCATGCGGATTAGGCGGCCCTCATTCGGGTATTCCCATGATTCCCACTCAACAGCAAGACTGGTCCGGTCTGACCTTTGGTGACATCGTTGGAGGGTTTGTCAATATGCAGGCCGAAACACTTTCACAGGCTGCCCTGGAAGGCTTTTGTAAAATTCTACCTTGGAAATTCGGTGAAATTTTCGCTGGTACACTGGCACTCGGTTCTCAGTTTGACATCAGCATTTGGCCTTCAGGAGACAAGGACAGCGTTCCCATTCAACAAGCTATTGATCGTGCAACAGGTCAAGCCCCAGGTGCTCCTTCGGGAAAAGCCAGTACATCCAGTTCTGCGGCTAATGCCTCATCTTCTGCCACAGCTTCACCATCGAGTTCAGCTTCCGGCTCATCCAGTGCAAGCTCTTCCGGGTCTTCAGGAAGCAGTGGAGCCAGCTCGTCCGGGAGCAGCGCGGGAAGTGCATCGGGAAGCGGTTCAGGTTCCGGGTCCACTCTGCCGGGACTTGGATATAGTCCATATGGGCAGGTTGTCTGATGTATACAGATTATCGCGCAAGCAGAGGCAATCTGCACGTCATCACACTCAAGAAAAAGTTCAACATCCGGCAAGGAACCATCACACAGGAAATCAAACCTCCGGAAATCCTGCAAAAGCCCGATGAACAGAATCACAGACTCATTGAAGAGTGTGAACTCTATCCAAAAAAAGAGTTCACAGACGTTATTCTGAGAGCGCATGTCTACCCTCCCGGTTATCAATCTGTTTCCGTACTCGACGCTGGAATTGAAATTTCCAAACGGCAGTGCGGTATTCGCGTTTTTGGTCAAAGAAACATAAAAATAGAGGGCGGAAGAGTTTCTTTCAGCAGTCCGGAGCCCTTCCAAAAAGTGCCTCTCACCTGGGAGGAGGCCTACGGAGGGCACGATCTTCACAATGAAGACACCGGCGATGTGTGGGATTTGAAAAACTTCAGTGAATCTTTCAACAAAGACCTTCATTTCCTCAATTTCAATCGCTACAGGAGAAACCCGCTCGGGAAGGGTTACCTGATGAAACTGAAACCCGAACACCATGGAACCCCTTTACCAAGAGTGGAAATGGCTCATGATCTTCTTACACCCGAACGGCTACAAAGCCCACATTATCTGGACTGGCATTTCCAACCCATCCCCGCCTGTTTTGACTGGAGACACTACAACTGGTTTCCCAGGACGGCATTTTTGGCTGAAAAACTTCTGGGCAAAATGAATGAGCTGGTTCCTCAAAAACCGCTGCCGGAATATGTTTATGGCTATTCCAGGCAAGACCTTTTTGGGAGACTTCCCGCTCACGAGCTGATAATGCATCCGCGCATGTTCAATGCCGCTCATCCCGCTTTGCAAATCCCCAATAAAAAGAGGGATCTGGAAGTAACACTCTGGCACATGGATCCCGAAATCTCCCAATTCAAATTCAGAATCCCCTATAAGCAACCCCAAATCTATCTTAACGTGCCAGGAGAGAAAAAGACTTACAAGGACAAAGGCATTCTTTCCAATGTCATCATTGATATGAATGACAAAACACTTACAACCTGCTGGCACTGCCGCATACGTACCTTTTATCCCATAAGCGATGAGAACAAAGAAAAAATATCGCATCGTGTGGACTGGTAGGAGCGCAAAATGACCTCACATTTTTTGAGCGGATATCCGAAAGATCTTCAGTGGAGTGATTTTACCTCCAAGGAAACACCTCCAGTAAAGGGCTACACAGCCTTCACTTATACTACATATACAGAGACCAGACGAGTTGTAAAGAAAAGCGAGGATGGTGATTATTTCCTGTGCACCAAGTTAACCATTGCCGTGAATGTGGATAAGGCAAAGTCATGGGTACTCAAATCAGCAAAGTCAAAGGAACTCCTCAAGCATGAGCAGGGGCATTTTGATATTGTAGGAATCGCTGCTAAGCATGTGCTTGAGATCATATCGAGCGAACAAGCCGAAACCAAAGCCGGATTGTATAAAAAAATTCAAAAGGCATATCGAAAAGCTCAAAAAATGATTGATAACATCAATGAAAGCTATGACACAGAAACCGATCACGGGCTTGACACAGGCAATCAGATACTATGGAATGAACGCCTTGCAAAGTGGAAGAAAAACGGGCTATCTTGGCAAATAAAATAGTTCTATGACCAACATAAAAAAGAGTAAAACCAACCTTGGTGTTTGCCCTAAGTGCAACAAAGGGCTCATTGTCGACAACCCTAAAGCCTATAGCTGCAATGGCTGGAAATCAGGTTGTGATTTTGTGGTGTGGAAGGTTATTTCCAGTAAAACCATTTCCAAACAGCACGTAAGAATGCTGTTACGGCAAGGCTGTACGGAGCTCATTCGCGGCTTTAAGAGTCGAAACGGCCGCAGCTTTAATGCCTGTCTCAAGCTCGACAAACAGTTGAAAATCGTTTTCCACTTTCCCGAGAGGGAACAAGCACCTTCAACACCAGCCGTAATCCTGGGCGACTGTCCCCTGTGCGATCAAGGTCGGGTTTTAGAAAACAAAAGGGGGTTCGGTTGTGACCGTTGGAAACAGGGCTGTCCATTCGTCATCTGGAAGAAAGTGGCCCAAAAAGAAATAACCGTTGAAATTGCCGAAGAACTGTTGATTAACGGTCAAACAGGCGAGTTAAACGGCTTTATCAACAAAAAGGGAGAGACCTTTTCAACCTGCCTGATGTTCGATCGAAATTACAAAGTCGTTTTTTCCCGTTCACAAGAAACAAGTTAACAAGCGATACCTTCAACAGATAGACCGCCGCGTGTTCGGCTGCCGAACACAGAACCCTTATTGTGTGCTGTTTTTCCTGTTTCACCTGTTCATTTCCTATTTGAACCGGAACTGGTGATGGGAGTTTTACGCCTTCGAAATTGAGGACTCTGCATTTTTTTTCTCAGCCGGTCACCACCCAAAGCAAGACACAAGCGTCTGAGTTCACTCGCCTTTTTGATCCTCATGGTAATGGCGTGGGGTGACATGTCAACTTTCATGGATGATACGCTCCAGATTTTTGATGTCATCCAGGTCTTGTCCACTTGATCGCATTGACTTGAGTTTAATGAGCCCTTTTGGTGAAACAACCTGCAAAGACCCTTCATCCCAGGTTAAGATCTGCCTGGAACCCCACACATCTCTTATCTCAGGTGTCGTCAGTAACATGTCGAGCATCAAAGGTTCCCTGCTGTCAGGATCCATTTTTTTCAGTCTGTATATTTTTATGGACCCTTTGCTGAAACTCATCAAGCCCGCGTCCCATACAAAACCGCATTTTTTAGCCAGTGACTTGGCTTTTTCCAGGGCTTCCGGTTCAATGAGTACATCGATATCTAAAGTAGCTCTTGGGAAAGCATACAATGCCATGGCTAAACCACCACACAATGCGTACTCCATTTTCTCTTGGTGGAATTCCGCAACTAATTGTTTGAACTCGTTAAGAAGATCCATGGCCTTTTGCTCTGTCATTCGTTGGCTTGTTTCAGGTAAGCTACTAAAAGTAATACACCTATAATCCTATGTTTTATCACTGTTGGTATCAGAACCAAGACGACAACTTGAAAAAAGCTAATTTTTTACTCCGTTTAAGATTGATGTATTGTGTCAAAGCCATTAAACTCATGCTCTGACTGCTTGAACGGGCTATCGATGAATGAATACATTTTCACCGTCCAATGTTACCCTGTAGCTGCCATTCATAAGCTCACTGTTATTGGATCGATAGCCCCAACGTGTGACGATTGAACTTCAAATCACTGGAGATGAAAATGGAATTAAAATTTAAACGAGTCGCCATTATTAATCGAGGCGAACCCGCCATGCGGGCTATTCACGCTATTCGCGAGTACAACCTTGAACACGGAACGGACATAAAGTCCATTGCCTTTCATGTCGATTCAGACAAGAATGCCCTGTTCTATCGAAAAGCCGACGAGAGTTACAGCATAGGTGATGCGACCTTTCTCGACCCCAGAGACGGAGTCGTCAAACCCAGCTACCTCAATTACAACCGCCTGGAACAAGCCTTGAAGCAAACAAAGGCCGATGCCGTTTGGGCCGGTTGGGGGTTTGTAGCAGAACATGCTGAATTTGTGGATTTATGCGAAAAGAATGGCATGACCTTTATAGGCCCGAGCGCAACGGTAATGAGGAAACTGGGAGACAAAATTTCCTCTAAAAAATACGCGGCTCTCGCTGATGTACCATTGGCGGCCTGGAGTGAGGGTGAAGTTTCAAGTCTTGAAGAGGCTAAAGAACAGGCCCATCGCCTGGGTTACCCTCTTATGATCAAAGCCAGCGCGGGAGGCGGCGGCCGCGGCATCCGCATGGTTGACAACGAAGAAGAACTCGTCACTCAATTTGATATCGCTCGACAAGAAGCCCTGAAGTACTTCGGCGACGGCCGCGTGTTCCTGGAACGCCGTATTGAAAATGCCCGCCATGTAGAGGTGCAAATGATAGGCGACCAACATGGAACCATTTGGGCCATGGGCGTCAGGGATTGTTCCATTCAAAGGCACTTTCAAAAGATTATGGAAGAATCGCCTTCTCCTGTTTTAACCGCTGAAGAAGAACAAACGCTCCGTCGGTATGCAACGGATCTTTGCAAACAGGTCAACTACGAAAATGTTGGAACCATAGAGTTCCTGTTCGAACCTCAAACGCGAAACCTCTACTTCCTGGAGGTCAATACCCGTCTGCAGGTAGAACACCCCATAACCGAATTAACCACCGGTTTGGATCTTGTCAAAACTCAGTTCTTCATTGCAAGAGGAGGCAGGCTGGAAGGTGAAGCTCCTGTCGCAAAAGGTCACGCTATTGAAGTTCGATTAAATGCCGAAGATCCCGCCTTGCGATTTGCCGCGTCACCTGGTTTGGTGGAGAAGTTCCGCTTTCCTGCAGGTCCTGGCGTTCGTATTGATACGGGCATCATGGAGGGAGATGCCATTCCAGCGGAATTTGACTCCAATATCGCAAAAATTATGGCCTATGGCCGGAACCGCAATGAAGCACTTGCGCGTTTGAAACGCGTTTTAGCTCAAATGTTCATCATCATCCGCGGAGGCGCCAGCAACAAGGGCTTCCTCTGTGAACTACTGGACATGGAAGAAGTTCGCCATAGCGATTATCACACCTTGTGGTTGGATGAGCTGGTTCAGGAAGACAGACACATGTCCCATGCCCACGCCGATGTCGCCATTCTCCAAGCCGGAATCGAGGATTATTTGACCAGTATGGAAACCGAAACGGCTCGGTTCCTGAACTCCGCCAAACGAGGCAGACCCGAACTCCGCAAGGACAGTGGAGTCGATGTGGAACTGGAATACCACAATCACAACTACGCTTTTTCAATTTACCGCCTGGGTGTCTATCATTTTCGAATCGATATGCAGGGCAAACGCATTTATCTGAGACTGGAACCACTGGGTGGAACCGAATGGAATCTCACCATTGGGTCTGAGCGTTTTAGAATACACTCCCTGAGACTGGACCACAATTACTGGGTTCAGGTTGAAGGTGTTCCCTATCGAATTTCACGCAGTCAGGGCAGTATGCTGCGTGCTCCAGCACCAGCTGTGGTTGCCTCCGTTCTTGTAAAAGAAGGCGATCGAGTGAAAGCAGGCGACCGGTTGATTGTCATGGAAGCCATGAAAATGGAGATGGCTCTGACGGCATCCTACTCGGGAACGATTGTAAAAGTTTTGGTTAGAAACTACATGCAGGTGCCACCTCAAGAACCCCTGATATTAATCGAACCCGACCGCCAAAAACAGCCCATGGTAGACAGCGGCAACATTACCTTTGACCGTTTTGGTCCACCCATTGACAGTCAGCAGGATACACAGCAAAAGTGTGCCCAGAACATGGAAGAACTGAAGAGTTTAATTCGCGGTTTTGATGAAGATGCTTCGGAAATTAAACGTCTCATGGAAGAACGAAGTGAATTATGTCACTTTATTCCCGCTGACGACCTTACACTTATGGAGAAAGAAGATGAGTTGCTAACTATCTTTGTGGATTTCATTTCCCTCTTCCGCAGCGACCCCTCCATCGAAACAGAAGGTCCTTTGAGTACTCAGGAATACCTGCTCGCCTTCCTGGTCAACCCGGAAGAGGGAATGCAGCTCATGCCGGAAAGTTTCATCACCAAGCTCAAACGCGCCCTGTTGCATTACGATATCCAAGATATCCAACCCTCTCCCGATTTGGATTTCGGTCTGTTCCGCATCTCGAAATCACATCAGCGCATGGCTCAACAAGTTGCACCCATCTTAAGCATTCTTGAAAGGCGTCTGGAAAATGTCGATGTGTTAAAAAAACACGTTGACGAAACGCTCATGTTTCTGCTTGACCGCCTTATCATAGAGACTCAGGATCGGTTCCCAAAGGTTAATGAACTGGCCATTCAAGTTCGCTATCACTATTTCACCAAACCCCTCCTTGAAAAAGCACTTCAACAGGATCTCGATCAGGTTAATTCCTCCCTGGCCTTCCTGGAAAAGTACCCGCAACACGAAAGAAGGCAGAAGAAGATTCAAACGCTGGTCGGTTCCCCGCTTTCATTGATGACCCATTTAACCGTTCGCTTCTCCACCGCGGATCTGACTTTGCGGCAAGTCATGCTCGAAGTCATGATGCGACGCTACTATCGCCTGCGAGAACTGAAAAACATTCAGACACGCATCGAGAACGGTCAATGTCTTGCCATGGCGGATTATAACTACGAAGGCAAGCGCTACCATGTCATTACGACCTATGTCAATCTGGAAAACTTCTCAAGAGGAATCAACAACTTGAGACAGGTCATCAAAGGTCTGCCGAAAGGCGATGAGGTAATGATCGATTTCTACACCGAACATCAGGATCCCGAATCACTGATGCCGCCTATGGAAGCGTTTTTAAACAGGGAGCGGTTCCCCAAATCCATTTATCGTATTTTCATTGGCGTGGCCATCCCCAATAGAAAACGCGTCGAGAAAAGCGTCAGATTGTTTACCTACTATCGCGATGAAAACGGTGCCTACGCAGAGCAGCTCATCTATCGCGATCTGCACCCCATTATCTATGACCGTCTGCACATCAACCGGCTGCAGCATTTTGAAATTGAACGCTTGCCCTCTATTGAAGATGTGTATCTTTTCCGTGGAACAGCTCATTCCAATCCAAAAGATCGGCGCCTGTTTGCATTTGCTGAAATACGCGACTTGACCATAGTTCGTCGCAGCTCGGGTAACCGTATCAGCCTGCCGAGTCTTGAACGAACGCTTATGGAAATTTTTTCTTCTATGCGTGACATTCAATCGCAACAGCCATTAAGACAGCGATTCGTCTGGAATCGAATATACCTATATGTCTGGCCCGTTTTCGATCTTCAACTTAGTGAAATCAAAGAACTGGTGTCCAGGCTCGTTCGTGCAACCAGGAACCTCGCCATTGAGAAGGTCGTTGTTCGTGTGCTTCGTCCTCAAGGAGAGAATGGCGAACTGAAAGAACAAATTATCGATATATCCAACCCCGCAGGCGGCGGATTGGTAACACAATTCAAAGACCCCATCGTCACGCCAATTCAGCCGCTGACAGCTTATACGAACAAAGTGGTCAAATTGCAGCAGCGAGGCATGGTCTATCCCTACGAATTGATTAAAATGCTAACCCCTTCAGCCGACGACACCCAGAGCAAGTTCCCGCCTGGTTCTTTCCAGGAATACGACCTGGATGACCAGAACAAGCTGGTTCCAGTCCATCGGGAACCGGGTCTCAACACCGCCAATATCATCGTTGGTGTCATTACCAATACCACATTGAAATATCCCGAGGGTATGAAGCGGGTTATTCTTTTGGGAGACCCCAGCCGGGCCATGGGTTCTTTGGCCGAACCCGAATGCCGTCGCATTAACGAAGGTCTCGAGCTGGCTCGGAAACTCGATGTACCGGTGGAGTGGATGGCTGTATCGGCGGGAGCACTGATCTCCATGCAAAGTGGAACCGAGAACATGGACTGGATTGGCCTTACCCTGAGAAAAATAATCGAGTTCACCCAGGAAGGCCGCAACATTCACATAGTCGTCAACGGCATAACCGTTGGAGCCCAGCCCTATTTCAACGCGGAAGCCACCATGTTAATGCACACAAAGGGCATTCTTATCATGACACCCAAGGGCTCCATGGTTCTAACGGGCAAACGGGCATTGGATTATTCCGGTGGTGTTTCGGCAGAGGACAACTTGGGAATTGGCGGTTATGAACGCGTCATGGGTCCCAACGGACAAGCGCAGTATTTTGCCAGAAACATCGGAGAAGCCTGCAACATACTCTTCCAGTATTACGAGCATTCCTATCGTCTGCCAGGAGAGCGATTCCCGCGATCGAAACCTACGGATGATCCCATTTCACGAGATATCTGCAACTACCCCCACGGCAACAGTTTCAAGGTGGTTGGGGAAATCTTTTCAGATGAAACAAATCCCGGCAGGAAACGTCCCTTTGAGATCCGCAAGGTCATGCAGGCCACCGTCGATCAGGACCATAAACCGCTCGAACGCTGGTTTGGCATGCAAGATGCCGAAATAGCCGTTGTTTGGGATGCCCATGTTGGGGGAATTCCGGTTTGCATGCTTGGTTTTGAATCGCAACCGTTAAGGCGATTGCGATTTGTGCCCGCTGACGGTCCTGCTAACTGGACTTCGGGTACGCTCTTCCCTCTGGCCTCTAAAAAAATTGCACGCTCCATTAATTCGGCAAGTAACAATCGACCGCTGGTCGTTCTGGCCAACCTCTCCGGTTTTGACGGTTCACCTGAGTCCATGCGTCAGTGGCAATTGGAAAATGGAGCGGAAATTGGCCGAGCCGTTGTCAACTTCAAAGGACCCATCGTCTTCGTGGTGATATCGCGCTATCACGGCGGTGCTTTTGTGGTGTTCTCCAACGCTCTGAATGACAACATGGAAGTCATCGCCCTGGAAGGCACCTATGCCTCTGTCATTGGCGGTTCACCGGCTGCGGCTGTTGTGTTCGCCCGGGAAGTTGCCAAGCAAACCAAGGAGAATCCACAAATCAAAGAACTTGAAAAGCAAATTGCCACAGCGAAAGGAGCCAAAAAGGTGCGCTTGAGAGCGCAATGGAACGACCTCTACGAAGCCGTTCACTCCGAAGAGCTGGGTAAAATGGCCACCAAATTCGATAGCATCCACTCTGTTCAACGCGCTGAAAAGGTGGGTTCCGTGGACAAAATCATACCGGCCAGTAAAATGAGACCCTACATTGTCGAGCGCTTAAAAGCCCTCATGGCGAAAGAACTCAACAATCAATAGGATTCGAGTTCACAAGAAAGCAGGAAAGAGACGGCACGCAGCCGTCTCTTTTTTTGTATACCCGGTGAAGGCACCTCTAAACGCGTTAAGAAGATCAGAGTTCCTTCCAGATCCAGAGTCGTCTCCATTGGGCGGCCCATATCGCGATCCGCGCCCTTGCGCTCAACTCACGAGGTAATTCACACTGTAGCGACCCAAATAAACAGCTAAAAGACCCAAACTCAGGTGTAAAAAAATGTTGCCAAGTGCAGCCAGTTCTCTGCCGTCTTGCAGCAACACAACGGTGTCATTGCCAAAAGTGGAAAAAGTGGTAAAAGCACCCAAAAAGCCCATAAATAAAAAGTTCCGAGCGGTTTCTGTAAAGATAGCCTTGGTATCAGCTGTCTGCAGCAGGACCCCGATGAGCAGGCAGCCCACCATGTTGACCGTCAAGGTTCCCCATGGGAATTTACCGCCTGTTGATGCATTTTGAACCCAGTTACTGACCAGATAGCGCATCACAGCCCCGAAGAAACCTCCAAAACCGATAACCATAATCTTAAGCATACCGTCTCCCGGCAACATTATGCTCGATTTTCACGGACATTGAAAGCATTTAGAACTGAGTCGATAGAGGATTATTTAACATCACGACCGTAAAGACTTGAATACCTCCGATTTTGTAAGCATAATAGGGTTATTCTATTTTGCCTTGCAGGGCTGAAGAACCGCGTTCAAATTGAATTCCAAAGCGCGATTGCTTCCAGGCAGTTGCCATTCAATACAAGCGGGAACGGTTCAAAACATCTAATACGTGTTTTATGGTATCATCTGAAGTCAACAAGGCCAAATAAAAGGAGCAATGACTATGTTAAGTAAAAAAATGTTGGACATGTTGAACAAACAAATTACGGTGGAGTTTTATTCTTCCAATTTATACCTGCAAATGAGTTCCTGGTGTGAAGCCCAGGGGTTTGAAGGCTCTGCATCTTTCCTTGCCAAGCATTCAATTGAAGAACGGGAACACATGATGCGATTATTCAGATACATCAATGAAACGGGCGCTCAAGCGCTTATCGACAGTCTGGACAAGCCGCCTCATGAATTCAAGGATATTAAAGATGTCTTCGAACAAACCTACGAACACGAAAAGTGGGTCACCTTGAGCATCAATAAACTTGCCGACGCGGCTCTCTCTGAAAAGGATTTCTCAACCTTCAACTTCCTGCAGTGGTACGTAGGGGAACAGCACGAGGAAGAAAAACTCTTCAAGAGCATTCTGGATCAGATCGATATCATTGGCTTGGAAGGACGCGGACTGTACTTCCTGGACAAAAAGATAGGAGAACTGGAAAACTGATTTCATGCCGGTGAATTCGCCGAACAAGGCATTCATTGTCTGTGGTTCACCAGCTTCCGGAAAAACCACTTATGGAAGAAAGCTGGCCGCCCAGAACAAAGCTGTTTTGATCGACATTGACACCTCAACGGAGCGCCTGGTCAAACTGGCACTCCGTTGTGAAGGCAGGAACGAGTCCGATCGAGACAGTTTGTACTTTAAAGATACCTTTAGAAAACCCATTTACGAACAGATGTTCGATTTGGCGTGTGACAATTTACCTTTCAACCATGTCGTTCTAGTTGGACCTTTCACACTGGAACTCGGAAACCCCCTTTGGCTAAATGATCTTCAAGTGCGCCTGAATGCGGCAGTGGAAGTCCATTATTTAAAATGCAAGCCGGAAGTCCTGAGAAAAAGGCTGATAAAACGCAACAACCCGCGTGACAAAGCCAAATTAGCTCAGTGGAACACGTATCTTCAATATTACAAAGAAAATGCTCTGCCCAAAGTAAAACACATCCTGATAGAAACACAATAAAATCTCACAGCCAAACGACAGAAATGACCGGTTGAAAAAACTCTGCGATCGTTGGATTTTTGAGACGAGCAAGGCATTCCCCATCTCAACCTGTACCTTTTGGGTTAAGCCCCCGAAGTGTCAAGATTAAAAGAACGCCATAGAGCTCTTGTCTTTTTTGAGTTAGAATAGGCTGACCCTGCGGTTCATTGGAGGAAAGAAGAGAATGCAACGTCACAGGATACAAGCTGTTTTTTTGTTAATTCTACTCATAGCTGGAACGGTGTCTTTTGCTCAAATGAACGATCGCAAGCGGCAGGAAAGTGAAGTTTTCAACAAGCGCGAAAAAGTAACAAGCAATATCAAAGACACAAGGTGGCACTGGGGACCGTTTTCAAGCACCTTTGAAGCAAATTTGGGTCAAATAGGTTATGACAGCAATATATTTTCCTCTATAGACGGAGAAGAATTGGGCGATTTTGTTGTTTCCCCCAGGGTTGGCCTTAAGAGCTTTCTGCGTTTCTCACCTCATTTCATCGCCAAGTTTCACACTCAAGGTCAATATGTCTGGTACAAGGATCTGGATCATTTAAGAGACTGGTATCCCGATAACACAGTTGCTTTTTACAGTCTTTTCAAACGGGTCTACTTCGAACTAAGTTATTCTTCTGCCAAGGACAGAATACGAACCAACTCCGAGTTAATTGAACGAAACGAAAACAGGCGAACGATTTTTAGTTTTGACAGCATGCTCCAAATCTCTCCGCGTTTTTTCGTCAACTTATCGGCTTCTGAAAGCGAGAAAGAATATACTCAAAAAAGCGAACACTTCGAGAATAACAACAGCTTTTTTTCAAAACAAACCCTGACTTTAACCTACCAGAAACACGTCAGGTTCTGGCCATTCATAGAAATAGGCAGAATGGAGGCGGAATTCAAAAACCGCGTCGTTCCGCAGGTTTCAGAATCCTATACGCTGTTTCTCGGAGCCCGAAACCAGAAAGGGCGCAGATGGCATTACCTGGTTAAAATGGGTCAGAAAAATGACGATTACGAATTTCAACTCGGCAGCGCTTCAATTACCAGGGAAATGGATGACTGGACTTACCAACTATACTCATCTTACAAAGTCAAAAGACACATCAGTGTGGAAGCGGGTATCAATCAGAATGCCATATACTCGTATCTCGATGGTTACACACATTTTCTGAGCCAACGATTTCTTCTTGGCTTCCACTACAGGTTTAAAAACGACTTCGAACTCAACCCCGACCTCTATGTAGGGACCAATAAGTATCAGCCCCTGCCGGAATATGAATCCAAATCCTATGACTATCAGTCCATCAATTTGAACTTCAAAATTCCGTTTGGAAACAACTCGAAAATCAACTACACCGTTGGATATGAAAACAGAGAAGTAATCCAGTTTTCCGGTTCCATCAAAGGGTGGTATACTTTTATTGATTTGAACTATCAACTTTAGGAATTGAACGTATGAAGATCATTATTATCGGCGCGGGAGAAGTAGGTGTTCACCTTGCCCGACACCTCTCCAAAGAGCATCACGATATTACATTAATCGAGGAAAAGAGCAAGCGAGCACAGTCCATTCAAGATGAAATGGATATCATGGTCATCGAAGGCAACGGAGCTTCTCCCGAAGTTCTCAGGAAGGCCGGTCTGGCCCAGTGCGACCTCTTCCTTGCCGTTACCAACATGGACGAAGTCAACATGGTCGCCTCTCTTTCTGCCTCGAGATACAATGTCCCATTTAAAATCGCTCGTGTCAGCAACATGCATTTCTACGATCTGGACAACTACCTCGGCGGCAAGAACCTCGGCACCGATCTTTTGATTAATCCCGAGTTTGAATGCGCTCTTCAGGTTGCCAATCTCCTTAAAATACCGGGTGCCTCTGAGTATGCCGAATTTGCCGGCGGTGATGTTTTTCTCTTCGGGTTGTCCATTGCAGAGGGTGCGCCCTGTCTTCAAAGCTCACTCCAGGAGTTGAGACAGGACATTGAAGACATCCACTTTCTTGTTGGCTCCATTTCCAGAGGGGCCGAAACCTTTATACCCAAAGGACACACCGTTTTAAAGGCGGGTGATCAGGCCTATTTCATCGCCCAGCGCAATCACCTCGATCAGGTCTATGACTTCTGTGGCATTGAGAAAAAGCCCGTCAAACGCGTTATGATTTTGGGAGGCTCAAAAGTATCCAGGTATTTATGCCAAATTCTGGAAAAACAGAACATCAAAGCCACGCTTGTTGTTCCCGATGAGTTTGAAGCGGAACGCATGGCTGAAGATTTGACCAATACGCTCATTATCAATGGCGATGTCAAAGATTTTGATCTTCTCTTACAGGAAGGTCTCAGTGATATCGATTGTTTTCTCGCCCTGACACCGCGAGATGAAGACAATATGCTGACAGGAATTTTCGCACGTGAAAAAAAGGTTCCATACGTTATAGCTCTGCTCGGGAAACTGGAATATCTTCCCGTTTTCAATAAAATGGGAGTCAACACATCCGTCTCACCTCGGGTCGCCGTCACGAATTCCATTTTGAAGTACGCCAGAACGGGTAATATCACCAGTGTGGCAACCATTCAAAACAGTCAGACAGAAATAATGGAATTCGAAGTGGCTGCAGGCTCCTTTGTGGAAGGCAAACCCCTGAAAGACCTCAAGCTACCCAGAGATGTTATGCTGGCCATGGTGCATCGGGACTACAATGACTTTATTCCTTCAGGAGACAGTGTTCTCCGCCCAAAAGATCACGTTGTGGCCATAACCATCTCTAAAGATCACCATAAACTGGAAAAACTGTTCACATGAATCTGAAGCTCTTAAACCACGTTGTCAGTGTCATTGTTTTTTTTATTGGACTAACCCAGCTTGGGGCACTCGCTGTCTCCCTATGGTTTGATGACGGCAGCGCCTCCAGCATTGCGATTTCTGCCGTATTGACCATGCTGGCAGGGGGCAGTGTTTTCCTGTCAACCCGGGAGAAGGTCGTTAAGGAACTCGGCCTCAGAGAAGGCTTTGGCATTGTAGGGTTAAGCTGGTTTGCGGCCTCCTTTTTCGGTGCACTTCCCTTTTGGATTTCAGGAGTCATACCCGATTTCACTTACGCTTTTTTTGAGTCCGCTTCGGGCTTAACCACAACGGGTTCGACCATTCTGCGGGAAATTGAAGGCCTGCCGGAAGGCATTCTGTTTTGGAGAAGCTTTCTGCACTGGCTCGGTGGAATGGGTATCATTGTGCTCTCCGTCGCCATCCTGCCTTTTCTGGGTCTGGGCGGCATGCAGCTGTTTAAAGCGGAATCTCCAGGGCCAACCAAGGATAAACTGGGTCCCCGAATTCAAGAAACCGCCAAGTTCCTCTGGTTCGTCTATGTTCTCATCAGTCTGGCCTGTTTCATCTTGCTCTGGCTTGCGGGAATGTCGGTCTTTGATGCCGCCTGCCACATGTTCGGCACCGTGGCGACCGGCGGTTTTTCAACCTATAACGCCTCAGTCGGCCACTTTCACTCACCGCTTATTGAATACATCATTATCTTCTTTATGTTTATCTGCGGTATCAGTTTCTCGCTACACTACCGCGCCATTCTACTGGGCAAACCCCTGTGCTACTTTAAACCCACAGAAGTAAAAGCCTACGCCACCATTATTGCCCTTGCCACCATCTTCATTTACTGGACAAGGATTGCCGATCAGCTGCCCTGGGAACAGAATCTGCGTGAGTGTCTGTTTCAGGTCGTCAGTATCATGACCACCACCGGCTATGGAACGGCCGACTTTGAGCTTTGGCACACGGGCGCGCAAATTACGCTGCTCTTCCTGATGGTTGTCGGAGGATGTGCAGGCAGTACCGGCGGCGGCCTCAAGGTTGTACGAGTCATTTTACTCCTCAAATACCTGAAAACGCTGCTCAACCAGCAACTTCATCCAGCTGGCGTTTTCCTGGCAAAAATGGACGGCAACCGAGTTCCCAATAAAGTATTGCACAATATCCTGGGCCTGTTCGCCACCTTTATACTTATCCACATGTTCTCTTCTTTCCTCTTGTCCTTGACAGGTGTAGACTTAACCACCGCGACCACGGCAGTACTGGCTTGTCTCAGCAACATCGGTCCGGGCTTGGGAGAGGTCGGTCCAACCGATAACTTTGCCAACTTCAACAGCTTTGCCATTTGGGTTCTGAACTTCGACATGATCATGGGCCGTCTGGAACTCTTCTCTGTTCTCATGCTCTTCCTTCCACAAACCTGGCGGCGGTAATTAAAAAAAATGGAAGTTAATCCCATCTGTCAATTGTTGATGCGTTGAACCCATTCACAGTTTCAGAGACTGTTTGCTGTGTCTCGTTATCTCTCTGTGCTGTCTTGGTGACGGCACCCTTCTTGGCACAATCAAGCTCTCTGGTTAAGACAGTTTGATTCTGGCACAGCTGGGTCCGTTCTTTTTTTCACCAGACTTGTTTTTTTCTTGTCAGCGTGGCCATAACAAAACACAAGCTAAACTTCCATTTTTTTCATGCTGTTCGTATCCATGGAACCAGAAGCACTTTCAGAACAGATCTCGCACACGAACGAGACAAGAGCCTGCCCGCCTTCAATGGCTTGGACGATAAATCCTCACCTCGGCATAGCAAAGCGTCATAGCAGAGAATAGACGTTTTCCATACCCTTTTCTCTCAAGCTCCTGACCAGCATGCCGCACTTAATTCCATCAGGTGAAACAAAGAGGTAATTCTGTTCAGAACTCAATCTGTCGGGATTCGACATCATCTCGCTGAAGGGAATATGGACTGTCTCGCAACATAGAGGTTCGTCAATTTCAAACTCTTCGCGAATATCAACACGCTTCAGGTTGAGCTTGGAATCAGCCGCTTCCTTTTCACTGAGCTGCCATGGTTCTTTAGTTTGATTTGGAAGATAATTGCTTTCCTTTATCTCTGTTATGTTTGGATTATCACCGCAAAGTGGACAGGAAACGCGTCTTGTGCGATCAAAAGCATGGCGTTCACCGGCAAGAAAATCCTGCACCACCAACTTGCCTGTCACCTCTAGCCCGAGCAACAGTTTAACAGCTTCCAGCGCCTGCATTGTCCCCATGGAGCCAGCTACGACACCCATGACTCCCACTTGAGTACAGGTTCCCATGCTGAATGGATCGGGTATTTCAGGCCAAAGGCATCTCATGCAGCCCTTCCCTTTGTCTTCAGGGTGAAAAACCGCCAACTGACCTTCCCACTGGTACAGACCCGAAAAGACCACCGGAATACCTTTGAGCCAGGCCGCGTCATGCAACAGGTACTTGGTGGCGTAGTTGTCTGTACAGTCGATGATAAGATCGTTTCCCTCAACAAGCCTGTTCACATTGTCAGCAACTACGCGTTCTTTCCAGGCGGTAACCTCTATCATTGGGTTCATTTTTCTCAGGCGTTCAGCTGCCAGTTCGGCCTTAGAGAGAGGTTGGTCTTCGTAAGTGTACAGTGTTTGGCGGTGCAAATTACTCAGTTGGACCTCGTCGTGATCGCAAATACCGATCAGCCCCACACCCGCCCCGGCAAGATACGGCAGAACGGCCGAACCGAGACCGCCTGCACCAACAACCATCACCTTGGCGTTCCTTAATTGCTGCTGACCCGCTAACCCGACCTGGGGCAGCAGCATTTGCCTTTTGTAATAGGAATTGAATGTTTTTTCCTCATTAAAATGCACCTGTGTATGGCTGTGACCGTGTTTGGCACATTCCCGACAGTTTACCCATTCAGCATGACCGTCTGAGTAGTATTCCTTCTTCCAGATAGGCAGACGTAACTTGATTTGATCGATAATGTACCTGCAAGCCTCAAAAGCGGCACCTCGATGCCTTGCGGTAACGCCTAGCCAGACAGCCAGCTCTCCAATCTCCAGATGACCGACTCGGTGACAGCAAATTCCCTTTTCGATCCGATAGCGAGAGGCCGCTTCCGCCATTATGTTTTCCGCTTCCGTTTGACAGAGTTCAGCATAACCCTCGTATGCCAAGGCATCGACAGATCGACCTTCATTGTGATTTCTAACCCATCCTTCAAAAATGACACAGGCCCCCGATTGCGGGTTTTCTATTTCTTTTTTAAGAGCTGGAATATCCAGGGTTTGATCGCAGAGTTGAAACATCTCATCCTCCTGCTACAGGCGGAATGAACACGAGCTTATCTCCTGCTTTCACCGGCGCATCCATGGGCTGGAACGCGTCGTTAATGGCTATCTTTACCTGGTGTTCGTCCAGCGTGAAACGGTGTTTCTCTTTGAGTTCACGGTAAGCATCTAAAGCCGTTCCACCTTGAAACTCCCATTCCTCTTCTTTCAATCCCGCCTGTTCTTTCAGCAAGGCAAAGTACACGGATTTTATCTTCATATCGCTATTCCTCAATGGGCTCTTTTCGTACTGCCGGGAAAGAGGAGTTGTCGATCACCGGGTTCAAACTGCTGCTTTAATCCCCTTTTCACAGCTTCTAATTCTTCAGGTGTATTGATGTTGACAAAAGCCAACCTCAATGATTCGGGAATCTCAGGCTCTAACCTCATTGCATGTGGAATGGCCTGACAGGGGCTTTTTTTCCCTTTATTCCAGGCATCCAGCAAAGTGGGAAAGGCCTCTTTTCTGTAGACAGCGGCCAGGGGTTCGCCGTGTTTTCGCTGTGGCTGTTTGGGCCACAGCACGGGTTTCTCGGCCTGCCGCGCCTGTTGAATCATCCAGCTCAGAGCTGTGGCATCCATGGCGTAGAGATCGGTTGGTAACAGGATCAAATTGGAATCGGGATAGGCTTGAATGAAGGAAACCAATCCAGCTAAAGGGCCGCGCCCCTTTTCAGGGTCGGGCAGACACCTGTAATGAGAGGTGTTTAATCCTATATCTCCTTCCCCCAGCAGAACCGGTTGTTCTCCTGTTTCAGCCTGAAGTAAATCGGCCAGATATTGACCAAGGGGCTGACCGGAGCGATTGAGCAGGCCTTTATTTTTACCCATTCGGGAGGACTTGCCGCCGATTAGCAGCGCTGGTTTGCAGTTCATGTTGTACTTTTCTCCTTTTCCTTGTGCCATATTCCCGATTTACCACCGGTCTTCGAGACAAGATGAATATCCGAAATCACGCTTTCCTTGCCAAGTGCCTTGGTCATGTCGTAGAGGGTGAGCAGGGCAACGGATGTGCCGTGAAGCGCTTCCATCTCCACGCCTGTTTTGCCTTCGCATTTCACACTGCATTCCACCCAAACGGAGTCTCCAAGCCAATCAAATTCCAGTTTGACAGATGAGATCACAAGCGGATGGCACATGGGAATGAGTTCCGATGTCCTTTTGGCAGCCATGATTCCGGCAACGCGTGCGCATTCAAAAATATTGCCTTTGGAGGTGTTGGGTTGTTTTCTGAGTGACTCTGCCACCTGTTTGCTGAAGGCAATACTTCCGCGAGATACAGCGGTTCTGGTAGTCGTCTGCTTTTCGCTCACATCCACCATCTTCACTTTACCCTTTTCATCGAGATGTGTAAGAGACAATTTACCCTCCTATTTGAGTCATCAACCGTTCGGCCTGATAAATAGGCTCAGACCATGGTTTTTGATCCGCGCATTGCATGAGTGCTGCGTATAGACCTTCGGGGTAGGCATCTTTTTGACCACGGGCAAGTGGTTTCAAGTCCAGCCCGCTGTCGTGCATGAGGCAGGGAATCAACTCGCCTTTGTAATTAATGCGCAACCGGCGGCAGTCACTGCAAAAACTGTCGGAAACGGGGCTGATCAAACCGAAGGGGATAGTCTTTCCGGTTTGAGGGTCTGTCAAGCGATAGGTTGTGGCGGGAGAACCCTTTGGCCGTTTGGTTGGACGAATCGTAAAGTGCTTTGAAAGCCTATCGCGAACTTCATGAGTCGTGATCCGGTAGTTTACCGACTGACTGGACATGACCCCGATGGACATGAGTTCCATGAACCTGATTTCCAGATCTCGATCCATGGCCCATCTCACCAGATCGACACATTCTGAATCGTTAATGCCTCTCAAGAGCAGCGAATTAATTTTAATACGCTTAAAACCCACTTCCATGCTCTTCTCAATTCCCCGCAGCACTTTTGCCAAGCTACCTCTGGCGGAAATGCGTTTAAACGTGTTGGCATCGAGCGTATCCAGAGAAATGTTCAATCTCTTCAACCCCAGCATTTTCAGTTTTTCCGCTTTAGCTTCCAATAAAAAGGCATTGGTTGTAACCGAACTGTCTATATCGAATGGTCGAATGCCTTCGAGGATGGGTTCCAATTGGGGAGAGAGCAGCGGTTCTCCACCCGTAAAGCGTATGGTTTTAATACCCTGCCTGGTAATGAAATAGGTGAGAAGACGCACCCACTCTTGAGAGGAAAGCGCCTGATCCGTGCCGGGCAAATCGTATTCATCCGGCATGCAGTAGATGCAATTGAAATTGCATTTGGGGGTGAGACTTACCCGCAGATAGTCAAGCGGTCGACCTTTGGAAGTAATCATTCCAACCCCATTGCAATGCATTCGGCAAGACAGCCTTTATTTATTTGAGATCGAGGTTCAATCAGGGCGAAACCATCGATATGGGCCAGAGCCGACACGTCTCCCGAACCATTCCAGCGAGCTGGATAGACGTATTTCCCGTTCATGCGGACGGGTCGCATCAGCAGGCGTTTACCTCCATTCACCAAATCTTCACCTGCCTCAAAGGAAGCAAATGGCTGGTTAGAGATCTTTTGGAGTTTGCGAATGAGTCTGGTCGCGAACATGGTGTAGCAGGCAACCGCACTGACAGGGTTACCGGGAAGCCCCAAAACGACTCGATCGCCTTTACGGGATAGAAAGAGAGGATGTCCGGGTTTAATGGCCAGACCGTGCAAGAGCGTCTTAAAACCTCGTTTCTCCGATAATTCGGGAACCAGATCGTAGTCTGATGTACCCACACCGCCCGTCACCAGGAAGCAATCTACCGCGTTCTCAACGGATGCAAACCATCTTTCCAGGGCTTCAAAATCATCCTCCAAAAACTCAGCTGCAACCAGTTCTACCTTTCTATTCCTGGCGATCAGTGTTTTCAAGGTGTAAAAATTGGAAGCTCTTACTTGTTCGGTGCCGGGTTTTTGGTCAATGGCAACAAGTTCACTGCCTGTAGACAAGAGTGCAAGACGAACGGGTTTCTGTACACGCAGCTTGTGAGCTCCGATGGTGCTGAGAAGTGCCACATGACCTTCCGTTAGACAGGTGCCTTTCTTGACGGCCATCTCACCCTTTTGTAGATCGGACCCTTTCAGGTGAATATTCGCTCCGGGTTTGACTTCCTGGTTAATGGTCACTTCCTTCTCACTGAAGGCGGTCTTCTCCCAGGGAACAACCGTTGTGCAAGCATCCGGAACCAGAGCTCCAGTGGCGATCTTCACACATTGACCGGACTTCACTTCGCCTTCAAACCTCTTACCAGCGCGGGAAGTACCGACGATAACCCACTTTGAACCCTTGACCGGGTTCTGTGGAAAAGCATAGCCATCCATGGCAGCTCTGTTGTAGGGCGGATGAGCTCGATCCCAGTATAAATCTTCCGCCAGAATACGTCCCACGGCCTGATCGAAAGGTAAAACTTCGGTCCTTGTCTCGCTCTCTAAAACCAGATTGTCAATAACATCCAGAGCTTGATAGAGGGTTAGATCGGACATTATTTTTCTCCCTTTTTCTGAACGACACGCCAGGCTTTCATCCCGGGGCTGAAACCAATGGTAGGCATCGCAAGCAAGGCAATCTGTTCCAGAGACGCTTCATCCACACCTGCTTCAAGTGCTTTGCGAATGTGAGACCCCATGGTTCCTTCCATCTGGGCACCGGCACTCAGAGCCAGCTTAACAAGGTGAACTTCTCTTTCCGAGAGCGCACCCACTTCGCGAACGGAACGGTTAAAGGCTTCGTACGCTTTGAGAATATCAGGATGGTTTTTCTTGAACTTTTGATAACTACCGGGAATTTTCATGGCTTGCCCCCTGTTTTCAGTCTTGAACAATGCCTGGGTAAAATAAAAAAAGCGAGCTTGAGGCTCGCCTCCCGGTGTATGCTCCTTTCCAAACACGGGAGGCAGAAGAGTTTCCAATTCTACCCTGTTACCAAGACCGTAGCAAAAAACACCTTAGGCTGTGGTAATCGAAGCATCGAACCTCAATTGTAACCTTATTTTCACTCAAAAAAAAGGGATTTCTGGATTCCTTGCTCTTTTTTTATCAGAACTCGCCTTTTCCTCCTTTTAGGCAACCTTTCAAGTCTGAACCCGAACGCACATATCAGAAACAGCGTTGACCTTCAGGGCACAGGTGCCATATGCAGGAGTTTCTGTCGCAAAGAACCGCATTTGCGATTGACTCGCTGATATGTTTGAATAACAGGGCGTCTCATGAGTATGAATTCAGAATGAGAGGTCGATACGCGAGGAAAAATGTATAAAACAGAAGAAGTTATCAAAATAGATAAAATGGCTCTGCGATGTTGGTCTTATCGCCACAGCCAGTCCGCAAACAAAATCCCCTTTGTGCTATTACACGAAGGGCTGGGGTGTCTGGAACTCTGGCGTGATTTTCCCGAACAACTGGCCAAAAGAACGCGGAGAGATGTCTACCTTTTTGAGCGTTTCGGGCACGGGAAATCGGGGAAACTGGATGGCAAGCCCGACCCTCACTATCAAGCGCGTGAAGCCAGAGATGTGCTTCCCGTCATGCTGGATAAAACCGGCATCGAGCGGGCGCTCTTCTACGGGCACAGTGACGGCGGAACCATTGCCCTTCTTTTTGCTGCTGGACACCCTGAAAAGGCCGCCGGCATCATCTCTGTTGCAGCTCATGTATTGAGCGATCCAACCAGCCTGACAGGCATCAAAAAAGCCATTTCGGCTTATGAGAACGGCAGCTTGAGAGACAAAATGAAAGTCTATCACGGTGATGCCACCGATGGCATGTTCTGGCGCTGGGCCCGAACGTGGACAGACCCGGAATTCCGGGATTGGAACATCTTAAATGAGTTGCCCCGCATTACCTGTCCGGTTCTGGCCATTCAAGGAGAACTGGACGAATACGGCGAAGCTGCTCAAATCAAAACCATTGCAGAAAATGTCAGCGGACGGAGTGACCTGATGCTGATACCAAACTGCCGGCACATCCCTCACCTCGAGTTTCCGGCTCTTATACTCCACAAGGTCGACCTGTTCGCCAGGAGTATTTGAAAGGTTCCGTATTCCCTGCAACGGCTCTAAAGCCATTTCAAGCTGAAAACCTGCAGCCACTCTCGCGACAGGTAAAAGCCAATGACACCTATGTCAATTAACGCGATTCCTACAAGCCCATCATCTCTCTTGCCTTTTCGCCCAACGCAAGAGAGGAGGTGATACCGGGAGACTCAATACCCAGGCAGTGCAGAGCTCGGCCCTGCTTTTTCAACATAAAATCGCGAAATTCCGGACCCGCCAGCTTAGGTCTGTAACCCACGTAACCGGGTTCTAAATGCCCGATTTTCAACCAGGGCAGGAACCTGCTGGCCGACTTGAAAAAGGCCTCCTTTTCAGAAAGATCCACTTTGTAGTCCAACTCATCGACCCAACGGAGATTAGGACCCAGCAGCAGACTGCCCTGCATGTCGATGGTTAAATGCGTTCCCAAACTGGAACTCTTTCTGGGGACAGCCGGGTAGATGAGGGATGCGATGGGGTAAGGCGGCTGAACGGCAATTTGAAAATAGGATCCTTTGGCATGGGGTTTTGGCTGCTGCATTCCCGCCAGCAGCGGAGCACCCAATCCGCAGGCATTGAAGAAGTACGAACAGGTTTCAGTTTCTCCATTCACCTTGAAGGCCACATGCCGATTACTGGATTGCACACACGCAACCTTCTGACCGGGCAGAAATGTTGCTCCACTTAACTCGATCATCTTTTCAATGGCGGAAGTGACGTCCAAAATACCCGTTTCCGGTGAGAACAGAGCCTTGGTACCTCGAACCCCTTCGGGAAGTTCCGTGGTCAGATTCAGCGGAACGCGATGGCCCGCATGCTTCAGTATGTCATACAGAATCTCTTCTTCCCCTGTGTTTTGGGCAACCACGTATTTTCCAGTTTTCTTGTGAGGAACCTTGTGTTCCCGACAGAAAGCGTAAAGCCGCTGCCGGCCTGCATGACAGAGTTCTTCCTTCAAACTCTCACGGGGATAATACAATCCCGCGTGAATGACACCGCTGTTGCGACTGCTGATACCGCAGCCCATGTGCCGCTCTTTTTCAAGAATAAACGTGTCATGCCCGGACTCTCTGAGCGCGTAGGCAATGGCTGCTCCAACGATTCCTGCACCTGCAATGACTATCATTTAGCTTCACCTTGTTGAACCCGAAAATAGCATTTCAACGCAATTGAGATGCCCCTGTATTCTAACTTGAAAGAGCCGCGTTTTCCCAGAGAAGAGCGCCTTTTTGGGTCACTGCAGATAAAGTTTCAGACCGCTGGGCCTAAAAATAAAACACGAAAGGCACGAAAACAGATTCCGATCTCTCATGCCTGAAAAAACCTGTCTGTTTTTTTAACCACAGAAACGTCAACTAATCCCTTGTTTTTTATCCTTGTGTGTTAGACTTTCTCTGTGCATAGCCGTTTTTACACTGTCCGCACGATGATTTTTTGCAAACAGGAACGCGTTTATGAGATACCGAATTCTCCTTACCCTACTTGCCTTCTGGTTTTTGTTGGCGCCACCAATTCAGGCATACGAAACCTGGATGGTTGGCCTTTCGCCACAGACGGAACTTCACCTGGTCAACCCGTCCGAATTGCCTCAGAAGGTCGTCATCCGTTCCTATCATCTCGACGGTCAACTCCTCCAGCAAGAGGTCCAGCAGCTTGAGCCCAGACACAAACTGATTTGGTTTTCCCCTTCTGATTCTCAGACCTCTGTTCTGTTTCATTCGCCCGGAGCCATCCTGGTGGATGCGGTCTGGGAAGAGGGCTCCAGTTTCTATGAACAGACAGGTGCTCCCGAGTTTGCCACCCCGCTTTATTTTCCTCACATTGCCGAGCAAACCGATTACTGGGAAACAAAAGCCATGCTGGTCACCTCAACAAAGAGCCGTGTCTTTCTTGCGGATACCGTTCTGCCGGCAACCGAGCCACACAGTACGGCCCTAATCAATCTCGAAGATCACCTTGAGTCAGATAGTGCAACGGCCTGGCGTCATTTAAACAGCATTTCACAAACAACGGCGGGTCGATACGTTTTTCACAATACTCAGGAGACTCAAAGTGTTTCTTTACCCTTGAACTTTGTTAAAGACACTTATCTCATTCTGCCCCATATCCCGTCGGATACGAATACATGGTGGACAGGTCTTGTTCTGCTCAACCCGGGTTCTCATACAGCCGACGTGGAATTCACCTGGCACCTTGGCAACGGATCCCAGTCAACAAGTCAAATGGAAATCGAACCGGGAAGCAAGTACGCCACGTTGCTGTCGGCTCTCGAACCGCCCGCGGGAGCAGAGTGGGCAGAAATTAAAAGCAGCCAGTCTCTGCTGGGTTTTGAACTCTTTGGCACCACCAATGAGCAAAGCCTGTGCGGTTTGCCACTTACAAACCTCTTTTCAAAAAGACATATTTTCACTCGCACAGGAGACGATGCAACATGGTCCGGTCTTGCGCTGCTGAACCCGGCGGATAAAAATGTAACGGTTCAGCTCAATCAATACGACCACTCGGGCAATCTCCTGCGATCCGATCCTGTAAGCCTGCAGCCAAAAGAAAGGGTTCGTTTCATTCCCGAAACGAGTTACCCCGTTGCGCAGTCTTCCTGGCTTGAGTGTGAATCGGATCATGCTTTTTACACTTTCCAGCTCATCGGGAAACACGATCAAACGGGTTTGGCCGCTCTGCTGGGTAAAAGCGTCTCGAACGGACAAATACACCTGGCTTACATCAACGGCCTGGACGATCAACTCTGGGACATCGATCAAAGGTTTTACTATCGGGATATCAACGGCAATGGAGAAGCGGATTTTGTACTCTCAAATGAAGAAGGTATCACCCTGATCGCCGACCCGGTATCCGATTACCGTGTCATTGCATACCGTTATGAAGACATGCTCTTTGAAAATGAAGGTCCACTTCCCGCTGAGCTGGCCATCGCGGATTTAAACGCTGACGGGTTGATGGAATTCCTCATTCTGGACACAAAACTTCACATTTACACTCGCCTCAACGATGAGGAAATGGTTTTGTTTCAAAATCAATTGCCCGACCTGGAAGGAGCCGGCAAAATAACGGGCTTTGCCGATACCAATCGCGATGGTTTCCTGGATATTTTAACAGGCAGAGGTTATTACAAATCATTTGCCACTCTTGACAATCCCTATTTCACCAATGCCTTTCCCTGGCAGTTACGCACATCGGGAAGGGCAAGCCGGTTCCATCTGCTCAACGACGATGCGATTCCCGACCTGCTGACAACCCTGCAAGACGGGTTTCACGCTTTTCTTTCCTATGGTTCCACAGATGACATTGGTGAGCCACTGTATGTACCAAGAGAACTGGGTTACATTCTCGATATTTACCAAGTCGATATGGATGGCGATGGAAGAAAGGACGTCATTTCACTACTCGGATCTTCTGCAAACAATCAGTTCGGAGATGCCATTCACATTGCGGATCTGAGATGGGAGAACAGCCGTTTTATCAGTGAATACAATCTGCCGGACCATCTGGGTATCGGACAGCTCAGTCTGACGGCAGGTGTTGAACATCCCCAAACAGCTTTCTTAAAGCAAAAGCTTGCATCCTGTACGCGCACGATGAGCCTGTCCCAAGACGGTATTGTGGCAATAAGCCATCGCACTGGTTATGGCATTGTTACCGATTGGAATAAAGATGGAATAGACGATTTTATAGCCCCCTGGGCAGTTGAGGTCACAGAACCCAACCAAAAAAGATCCAACCCTGCTTTTCTTTATTACGATGATGCCATCAGTTCCTATGAAAACACCATAACAAGATACTCTGATCAAATGAATTGGGTGAGTACCGAAGTCGTAGCTCCGGGTTCATTCGCCACACTCAAGATTTGGGAAGAAAAAGGGTACATGCGCACACCGGAACTCGTAAATTCCATTAACCGCTCCATAAAAAATCCCGCCCTGGTTGAACAATACGACATCGATCGCGATGGTGATCTGGATATTCTCGTCAGTGGCTTGGGACTGACCGTTTATAAAAATGAGGGTGAAACCTATGCCGCTTCTCCGGAATACATCCACACCGCGGCTGTTTTCACGATATTAAATGCCATGTCCTGTGACTTGAATGGAAATGAGTTCCCGGACTTAATTGGCAACCATCTTTCAGGTTCAGGCCAACTTCACTGTGTTTACGACTACCTGTCCGATACTCCCACCTCTTTAACGTTGGATATCATCGCGGAAAAGCAGCATGTTCTCTTCTGTGACCTCGATGGAGATGGTTTAAATGACATGATCGTTCAAAACCCCAAACGACAAAGGAAAGCGTTTATCAATTCAGGCCGCAACTCCTTTACAGAGCTCGCTCTTCCTGAAGAATTTCAAGCCATGACGGTCATGGATATAACGGGAAACGGCTTACCCGATATAATTGCCTTTCTGTATTTTCCAGAGAGAAACACATCTTACTTGCGGATTTACAAGAACAAGGGGAACCTGAATTTTTCATACCTTCCGATTCAGGAGATTGAACACCAAGCACCTTACTACGCGTTGCTTTCCCTGGATGTCGATCACGACGGTAAAAAGGATGTACTCGCCTTTACCCAGGAGAGAAAACCGGTTATGGATATTTTCAAAAATGTCTGGAATGAAATGGAACAGCTCCCCTTTGAGAAGGTGGGCTTCTGTATGATCAACGATACGCCCTTACCCTCGGTTAAAGACGGCAACACAGACCACATCCCCGACCTTATGTTGCAGTACAACGGAGTCCAGACCTGGCGTTTCAATAAGGTTAGAATAAACGACAACCTGAATGCATCGCATTAGGCTCTAAGCTGGAAACAGAACTCCAAGAGGGGAACCTCACACGGCTTGCACATTTGATCCGATGGGAAGTTGACATCAGCAAAAATTTGCCAAAGTCATGATAAGGTTAAATTTTTCATTGGTATTGCGAAGCCTGCTGGACAGAGTTTTGCAAAAGGACCAGAGAAACTTGAAGCCTATATCTCTGTTTTGATCGAACAGTTTGAGCAGGGCGGTATTTTGTATCTCAAACAGGCTCGTTTTTTCGTGGGCAATGGCATGGGCCGAGCGGGGCTCAAACCGGAACAAGGACATCTCCCCAAAATAGCTGTTGGCTTTTAAAACAGCCAGGGCTTCTTCTCCACCGGCCTGGATTTTGGAAATACGTACGGAGCCATCTACAATGAGAAAAAGGGAGTTGCCCGGATCGTCTTCGGAAAAGATAAACTGACCCTTCTGAAAGGTTTTCTGCTGCCCAATTAGTATAATTTCAACAAGCTCGTCTTCTGTTAAATCCTCAAACAGGGCTGTCTTTTTCAAAAAGTCCTTATTCAAACAGTCCTCCTGTTAAAGATTGTCCTGAATATGCTGTAGCTTTTTCCCTACTTCCTTGTTAAATGATTCTAGTTTGGTAAGATTCTCTCTCTTGGATTCCACAATCACACTTTCAATGCGCTTTTCAATCCTGGATATGTGTTTCACCAGTTCTTCAATTTGATTTTTGATCATCTCAAACTCTGTGAACTCTTTATGGACATTGGGATCGGGCTGTTTGATAACATACAGCACGACAGCAAGTAAAAAGGTATTGAAAAAGCCAATTACTACAGCCAAAAAAGCAAAGACTTGCATATTGTATTCCCAGTCTAACTAATGAGCAATTCGATTTTACTTTTCAATGTTTCAGGTGTAAAAGGTTTTACAACGTAATTATTAACACCGGCTTGGAGTGCTTGCACAATGTCTTCTTTGGCGGCATTGGTTGTAACCATTAAAATGGGTAAATCTTTATAGGGCCCGGATTTCACGTGTTTTACAAATTCAAGACCATCCATTTCCGGCATGTTCCAGTCTGTAATGATGAGTTCCACTCCACCCTCTTCGAGTTTTTGCAGACCTGTTTTTCCGTTATCGGCCTGAACAACGTCTTTATATCCCAGTCTTGAAAGAGTATTGATGATGATACGTCTCATTGTATTCGAATCATCTACCGTGAGAATTTTCACTAAATCACCCCCGAAAGCAGTACTGCCTCAGATTATACAATCACCTATCGTCAGAATGCAAAGTTGTATGAGTATGTTTTTATTTTTTTATCCGTTTTACAGATTTATACCAGTCCAACACCTTCAACCGCTCTTTTCATTTGCTCCAGTCGATCGTCCAGACTGCCTGTAAGACCGATAGAGATGCGCAACAATCCGGGAGAGAGACCCATTTCTTTCTGGTCTTCTTCGGAAATTTCCGATGAGGTGGATGAACCCGAGCAGGACATTAAAGTATCAAAGTAGCCCAGTGAAACAGCGATGTATCCGAAGTTCTCTTTATTTTGCAGATACGACATCAACTCATTGGCTTTTTCAGGGGTTTTGGCATCAATAGTCAGCAATCCTCCGAAGCCGTACTCCTCGTTCAGCATGGATTTCAGCAGTTCGTGCTGGGGATGACAGGTTAAGCCCGGATAGGATACAGCAGCACCCATTTCTTTAAGCATTTTGGCTATAGCCATGGTGCGGTGTGAATGCTCTTTCATCCGAAGCGGCAGGTGGGGCAGACGCTGAGTCACATCAAAGGCAACTCTTGAGTCCATGGATGGGCCAAGTAACATGACACGACCTGTATGAAGGTCCATGAGTTCAAAAATAAACTCCTTATCGGCAAGGATGGCTCCACCCATGAGATCACTGGCTCCGTTGATGAACTTGGTCAGTGAATACACGACCATGTCGGCTCCTAACATTTTGGGCGATACCATCACCGGTGTAAATGTGTTGTCCACAACTAATTTGAGGCCGTGCTCTTTGGCCAGTGCCGACAGTTTCCTGATATCGGCAATGTTGAGGATGGGATTCCCCATGACTTCGGTATAGAGCATTTTGGTATTGGGTTTGATGGACTTTCTGAAGGCTTCCACATCCGTTGGATCCACCAAGGTAGCCTCAACACCCATTTCAGGCAGCATTTCGGTCATAAAGGCGTGAGTTCCGCCATAAACGGTGTTACTGGATACCAGGTGTGAGCCTTTTTTACATATTTGCAGAATCGCCGAGGAAATGGCTCCCATGCCCGTTGCCGTGCAGATACCCATTTCGGCACCATCCATGGCCGCCAAATAACGGGCAAGAACATCGACCGTCGGATTGAAGTGCCGGCTGTAGAGATAGCAGCCACCCACTTCGGGAGTTTTCTCTCCCTGAAAGATCTTCGGCATCGTTCCGGGCTCCAATACGGAAAAGGTAGACGAACGCTCAATAGATGGCGCAACACCGCCATGCTCACCAAACTCCCTTTTAACATTGACCATAGCTTGTTCAGGATTAAATATTGCCATAATGACCTCCCAGTTGCTTTTCCCTTTTATGATGTCTATCTTCTGTTTTTCAGAGTCCTGAATCAAGTATTTTTTTCAGTTATTTCTCAAAATAGTTTCAGACCGATCCGGACCTATGCTGATGGTGGACACCTGACAGTCTATGTAAGACTCGATGAACTCGATATAGTTGCGAGCTTCAACCGGAAGCTTTTCGTATTGATCGATCCCTTCGAGGCTGCACTGCCAACCGGGCAACACCTTGAATACGGGTTTCACCGACTGTAAGGTCTCGAGCCGGGCAGGGAACCTGGCTGTTGTCTTGTTTCCAAGGGCATAACCGGTACAGACTTTAATTTCAGGGAATGAATTGAGTACATCCAGTTTCATAACGGCTACCGAGTCAAAACCGTTGATAATACGTGTATATTTCAATGCCACCAAGTCAAGCCATCCACACCTTCGAGGCCTGCCTGTGGTTGTGCCGTATTCATTGCCCTCCTTACGGAGTTTCTCACCGTCTTCGGAGAAATCCTCTGTGGGGAAGGGTCCTTCACCAACTCGTGTGGCATAGGCTTTGGTAATGCCAACAACCCGATCAATTGCTTTATAGGAAACGCCCGCGCCATTAAAGACACCGGCCACACTGGAGTTGGAAGAAGTGACATAGGGGTAGGTTCCAAAATCAATATCGAGCAAGGTGGCCTGAGCTCCTTCAAACAAGACATCGCCCTTTGCAATTGCCTGATTGAGTGAGTAAACACCATCTACGACAAAGGGCCTCAACCTTTCGACACAGGGCAGTACCGCGGCAATCACTTCCTCTGTTTTCAGACTCTTTATGGGCTCAACATGGGAAAACTGACTTTTAACATAGTTGATTTCAGAACTAAGCTTTTGTGTGAAAAATTTCAAATCTTCGATATCGCAGAATCGGAAGCCTCTGCGGCCTGCTTTCCACTCATAAGCCGGCCCTATTCCCCTTCCCGTAGTTCCAATTTTCGGGGACTCGTTGTTCCCGCTTGACGCTACCTGCTCTCTGTAGCGGTCGAGAATACCGTGAAACGGTAAGATCATGTGGGCGCGGTCACTTATTGTTAAAACGCCAGGTGTAATGGTAACGCCTTTTTCTTCGATACTGTCCATTTCACGACATAGTGCAATGGGATCGATGACAACCCCGTTGGCGATCAGGTTTTCAGTATTTTTTCTTATTACGCCACTGGGAAGCAAGTGCAGGGCAAACTTCTTCCCATCCACCACCACAGTGTGTCCGGCATTGTGACCACCTTGAAAACGCACGACGTTTTTAAAGTTGGAAGCAAGTAAATCGACAACCTTTCCTTTTCCTTCATCACCCCATTGGGCACCGACTACCACGACATTTGGCATGAAACACTCTCCTAAAAACAGATCGGTTGAACGATCACACAGCTCAACCAGTTGTTTAACAGATTAATAATTGGTTCCTGTTAACAGCTGACTATAACAAACTTATGAAGGCGAGACAACCGAATTAGGTTCCCGACTGACTGACAGGGCGAGGTAACTGTCAATTTTTTCTGATTTGCCGACATTCTGTTGTATGATGACTGAAACTAAGCGTGGAGCATCGAGTTGAGTTCCTTAAAACATGCCAAACAATGTGAATTGCACCCTTCCAGGTTGACCTTTCACGTTTGTTCTTCCTGTAAGAAGGCCATCTGCCGGCAATGCACAGAAGAGGGCACTCTCTGCAGCGCATGTAAAAGAAAGTCAGATCTAGCAACAAAAGGTTTGAATAAAAAGAAACAGACAAAGCCGTTTCTTTATCAAGCTGCTCGTCTCTTTCTGCCCTCCAAAGTCAGTCTGCTTCTCGCTTTCTCTCTAGTCTGCTTCCTGTTTATTTCGCTCTTCATTTTAGATACTGAAAAGCAAATCAAGGCACCTCGTGACAATCGGGATAAGACACAAACAGGATCTGTTGCCGCAGAGCAGTCGACAGTGTGTTTTGAACAGAAAAATGTGAGCATTACCCCTTTTGCTGTAGATAGACGAGTTGCAGAGGTCAACAGTATCTCTGTTCCCACCAGTGACTCCCCTGAGGATAAAGCCAATCTTTTAAGAAACGCCCCATTTAAAGAACAGCAAAAAGATAGCGATCGAATGGAATTGACTCAAGTTCAGATTCTAGTGCCTTCCATGTATCCCGATATGTATCACTACCTATTGACACAACCCGACAAACTGAATACGTCTGCCTTTTTGGAGTTAAAAGAAAAAAAGGAAGAAAAAAGCTCAACTGCGAGCTCCGCAGTCGTTCAAAAAAAAGCCACCGAGATAAAAGATTCCAAAAGCATCGCCATTGCCAAACAAGCAGAAGAAAAAATAAAACCCTCCGCGCTCGCCAAAAGCACCAGACAAGACAAGAACCGGCAAAAGCGGAACAACAGCATGTCAAGCCATATTCTCAACGGCAATCGTTTCAAAAAGTACCATTTAGAAAGCGTTCCGACCGATAAAAAGTTCATTACTCTCAGCTTTGACGGTGACCACCTGGACAACTGCCTTGACCCCATTATGCAGATACTGGCTGAGAACAATGTGAAGGCTAATGTTTTTTTGACGGGTAAATTCATCAAGCTTTTCCCTGAAGGTGTCAGAAAAATAGTGTCACACGGCCATGAAATAGGCAACCACACATGGAATCACCCCCATTTGACTGACTATGAAAACACACGCACTCACAGAACCAGAAAATCCATGACTCGAACTCAGTTTATAAGCCAGCTGGAAAAAACCGCCAAAGTCTATCAATCCGTAACGGGTCAATCGTTCAGCCCCTATTGGCGCGCTCCTTTTGGAGAACACAACCTCAAAATCAGAACATGGGCCTACTCCAGCGGCTATCTCCACATTGGTTGGACTCGAGGCTGCGACAGCATGGATTGGATGGTCAACCCCAATGGAAAATACTACCTATCTCCTGCTAAACTGCTCACACGATTGGAAAAACACCTGGATAAGCCAGGCCATAAAATCATCCTTATGCATTTGGGCTCGAAAAGAGAATTGAAGGAGAGGCCCCACCATATTCTCGGTGAGTTTATCAGACGGGCAAAGCAGAAAGGCTATCGCTTTACAACGATCTCCGAAATTCTACGCCAAACCCAAGGCTTCCAGATGGCGTCCAAGAACGAAAACCATTGAGACGCTTCACCAAATAGCGGACAGCTACCGCATTCTCAAAGTGCTTGGCTGACTTCTATTTGAACCGGGCTTTATCGAGCGCTTTTTCCAGAGCGGCTTCTTTGCCGACCTTGCCTTCACTGACCAGCTCCAGTAAACGATCATCCATCGCAATCATTCCCATTGCTCTATTTGTCTGTAACAGGGAGTCCAGCTTGTTGGATTCACCGCTGCGGATAATACCCGGCAGCGCGCTGGTATAGAGGAGAATTTCATGAGCTGCCCAGCGTCTACTACCGTCAGCACTTTTCAATAGCTGTTGCGATACCACCCCTTTCAGCGCGTTGGACAGGACGGATCTGATTTGGTTCTTTTTATTGGCGGGAAAGACATCGATAATGCGGTCGATGGTTTTACTGGCGGAGTTGGTATGCAGTGTACCGAAAACCAGGATGCCCATTTCCACAGCTGTCAGAGCCAGCTCAATGGTCTCACGATCGCGCATTTCCCCTACTAAAATGACATTGGCATCGCTTTTCAAGGCGCCTTGCAAACCACTTGTGAAGCTTCGGGTGTCTTTTCCCACTTCACGATGCACAATAAGACTCTTCTTGTTGTGATGTACAAACTCCACTGGCTCTTCAATGGTCACAATTTTGTATTTGTAATTGTCGTTAATGTAATCAATGATGGCAGCCAGAGTTGTCGACTTACCGCTTCCGGTTGGTCCTGTCACCAGAACCATCCCGGATCTCAGGTCCGCAAATTGTTTAAAAACTGACGGCGCGTCGATTTGATCAAGTGTCAGAATTTTAGTGGGAATGGTTCTGAAAATGGCGCCAAGACCGAAAAAGTGCCGAAAATAGTTGGCTCGAAAACGGGATTTGGTTCCCATGGCATAGGCAAAGTCAAGATCTCCTGTTTTTTGAAACTCCTTCCAGGATGTTTCTCCTGCTATTTCGGATAAATAGCGCGACATGGACTGTCGGGTCAACCTGGGGAACCCATCCAAAACGGTCAGCGAACCGTGCTGCCTTATTTTCGGGAACTGGGTTTCTTCCAGGTGTAAATCGGACCCGTCTTTTTCAAGCATTGCGTTGAACAGAACATCTATTTCAGCCATGGCATCCTCTATTTGTCCTTAATCGCCTGGAATCTCTTTTGATTGATGGCGCGATAAAAGGCCTCTTTTCCCTCAATGACACCCGCCTTGTAAAGGTCTTCCAGAGAGTCGTCCAATAGCACCATGCCCTGCGACTTTCCGGTAATCATGGCGGACTCAATTAAGTGACTGTTGTTCTTTCTGATCAAGTTGGAAATGGCATTGTTGACCATCAGCACTTCAAAGGCAGGCACCACGCCGGAACCGTCTTTTTTGGGTATCAACTGCTGTGAAATAATGCCTCGCAAGGACAGGGAGACCATGTTCCTGATGATATCCTGTTCCTCAGGCGGAAAGGAATCAATTAGTCGATAAATGGTCCGCATGGCACTGGCTGTATTCATGGTGGCAAAAACCAGATGACCGGTTTCCGCTGCCGATACCGCCAATTGAATGCTGTCCAGGTCCCGCAACTCACTGATGACCAGAATGTCCGGATCCTGACGGAGCGCCGCTTTGAGGGCATTTCCCTGTGAAAGTGTATGCAGGTTGAGTTCACGCTGCGTAATTTGACAGCGCGCGGGCTGATAAATCAGTTCAATGGGAGACTCGATCGTGACAATGTGGTCGTTTTTGTTCTGATTGACCAAGTCCACCAAAACGGCCATGGTACTCGTCTTTCCGCATCCGATGGGTCCTGTAACGAGCACCATACCCTGAGCCCAGCGAGTAAGACTTTTACACACCTCAGGCAGGCCGCTCTCCTCAAAGCTCATCACCCTCATGGGAATGACCCGGGCGGTCAAGTCAAACCCGAAGTTTTCCCTCATCAGCGTCACACGGAAACGCCCTCCGCCTTCAATGGTGTGGATGAACTCCATGTCGCCGGACTTCATAAACTCATCGAGCCGCTTCTCACCAAATGCACGCCTTAACTTCCTGTCAATTTCTGATTGAGAGAGAACACCCTCTGTGACAGGTACCAACTTCCCGAAACGACGAACCTGGATCGGCATACCCGGGCATATATGGACATCCGAGGCCTGATTTTTTCTGGCAAAACAGAAAATTTCATCCAGGGAGCTGCCGGTTTGACAGGTTTGAGGAATGCTCACACTTAATTGACCAAAACCCGTTTGCGGCTCAAAAGACTCGGGCAAGGACGTTCTGGCATCTGTATCACTTTCTGCTGTCACAGGAGGGAGATCGACTTCTTCATGCTCAACTGCTCTGGACGGTTCTTCTTTCGGCGGTTTTGACTGTTGAGGCGATGCCTGGCTTTTTTTTAAATGAGCCATACACTTTTGATAAATATCTTCCGTGATGACGCCTTGCCTCACCAGAACCTGTCCCAGGTTCACAGCCTGATTGACGTGTTTCATGGCGTGAAGAATTTGTTCTCTCGTGGCCATTTTATAGTTGAATAAGAGTCGGGCTATGTGTTCGTTATTCAAGGGTTCACCTGCCGCACGACCTTGATCGGATATGATACGGATTCTATCCAAAATCGCTTTCAGGGTCAATGATCGGCAGTTTCGATGAAAACTTAACCCCTGCAGCACCTTGAACAGCGGTACTTCTCTCCAGGATGGGTTCCAAAAGGCACTTGCTTGTTTCTAATGTGCGGATTCAACCTGTTTCTCGACCGCCGCGATAACGTCTATACTCAAGTTTCGACCCAAAAAGCGCGACATTTCCTGAATACCGGTAGGACTTGTGACGTTAATTTCTATCAGTTTTTCACCGATAACATCGATACCGGTAAAAAGAAGACCTTTTTGAATTAAGTGGGGCTTTAACTCCTTGCAAATGTCCAGCTCCCTTGAAGTCAGGTCCGCTGGAACCGCCGTGCCCCCCGCGTCGAGGTTATTCAGGTCTTTCCCCTCAGCGTGAACCCTCAAAATAGCGCCCAGAGGCTCACCGTTTACAAGTAAAATGCGCTTATCGCCTTCAACTGCCGCGTCCAGATATTCCTGTGCGATAACCCAGTGAGATTCATCGCGAGTCACAGCGGCAATGATGCTCTCCCGGTTGCGATCATTGGGCTCTAAAAAGAAAATTCCCCTGCCGCCATGACCGTCGATGGGCTTTAAGGTGAGAACTTTGGCGATCTTGTTTTGAAAATCCAGAATATCTTCAACGGTGCGCGCCACAATCGTTTGAGGAGCTATTTGCGGGAAAAGCAGTGACGACAGTTTTTCGTTCCAGTCTCTCAAAGATTGTGCCCGATTGATGACCTGAACATGCGGCGGCAGGAGATCCATCAAAAGGGTCAGATAAAAGTAGCGGCGGTCAAAGGGCGGATCGGTCCTGATGAAGACCGCATGCATGCTTCCAAGTGCCACTGATTTCAGCTCGCCGGTTCTTAGTGGCCCACCCGGACTATCCGGCGGCAAAACACGGGCTGCTTTTGTCAACACGTCCCCTTCATCAAAAGCGATATCTCTGTGCTGTGTGTAAAAGAGTTTGTGTCCCCTTTGACAGGCAGCGCAAATAAGGGCGTAGGAAGTATCTTTATGGGCTTTTACCTTTTCAATGGGGTCCATGATAAAGAGCAGGTTCATTGTCTAATCTCACAGGCTCGTTTCTGTATGGTGGTCATTGTAATACAGGCTTGCAGCCTGTATAAAGCCTTAAAACCAAAACGTCTTTTCCAGTCCAATGGATAAAAGCCCTGCCACCTAAAAAAATCTGTGTTACAGATAGCGTCAAACTGGTTAGAATGGCTGGGTATTATTACGGCTAATCGCCACATTTGAAAGAGCGATTAGTCATTGGAGCATTACTGGAGGACTATTGGATCATGCTGAAAATCCTAATTGCAGACGACGAAGAGCCCGCTCGAACCAGGATGAAAACCCTCTTAAAAGATCTTCCCGACGTACAAATCCTGGGCGAGGCCCGGAATGGAGAAGAAGTTTTGACTCAATGCGAAAAACTCGATGTGAATCTGGTTCTACTGGACATTCAAATGCCTGGACTGACGGGACTTGACACAGCTGAGTTCCTGGGTGATTCGGGTATGTTGTTCATTTTCGTCTCGGCTTACAGTGAACACGCGCTGGAAGCTTTTGACCTGAACGCTTGTGATTACTTAACCAAGCCTGTCCGACCCAAACGCCTTGCTCAGGCCCTGGATAAAGCAAGGAAAACAATAGAAATACGCGACGGGCATCAACCTTCAAGCCTGAAGGGGAAAATCAGCATACCGCTGGGAAGAAAGAACGTGTTAATTGATGAAGATCAAATTGTTTTCGCAACCGTTTACGAGGGCTCCATGGAGCTTTGGACCCTTGAAAAGCAGTACTTCCTCTCCTGGACCTTAAAAAATCTGGAAGAAGCCATTCACAATCGAAAGAGTTTTTTTAAATCAAACCGCCAAACCCTGATCAACTTGAACTATCTGAAAGCCGTTGAGTACAGCACCTCCACACTGACGATGAAAAACGGGAAACAACTGGATTTATCGCGCTCAGCGGGAAAAAAGCTGCGCGAACTGCTGTAACCCGAAAAAAGTCCGTCATTTCACGGCATGAAGATGACCGGTCAGCGCATTTAAAAGACCGTTCAGGCTGTTTTGAGACTATTTGCAAAAATCTGTACGTACAATAATCCGAAGGTGGAGGTAAAGGAAGAACTCGCGCAACAGAGGATTCTGCTTCACCAAATCAACCGAAAATCGGTTCTAAACCACCTCAATGGAGTTTGATATGAAGACCTTGTTCACACTTTTATTTCTCGCGCCTGTCACCATGGCCAATCAAGCTATCGACAATGGAAGAACACCTGAAATAAGTGCCAGTTTATCCAATGAAATGATTGTATCCATCGGTGCTGAAGATGGAGCGTCCCATGAGATGCTGGGCACGAACTCCTGCTTCGCCGTCAGCAAGGAAAACCACATCGTCGTCCTGGATCCTGCAGAGTACCGGGTTTTGATATTCAATGAAGACGGTCAGTACCAGACCTCTTTCGGTCATAAAGGTCAGGGTCCCGGAGAGTTCCAGACTCCCAGTGAAATAGCTATTGACCCGCAGAACCGTGTTTGGGTTTTCGATGCCGGTTCAAAAGCCATATCTATTTTTAAACTGGACGGAACGTGGCTGGAGAACAGAGAACTCCCTCCATCTGTTGTGGCTGTCATCGCTCCCTTCATTCTGGAATCGGGTAAACTGGTATTCACCGCCGTTAAATTAGACCCGAACTTTCAACAAGTCTATGTTTTAGGAACCATGGGCAAGACAAAAGCGTCTTTTCAAGCCATCACCTCGCTCCCCACAGCCAAAATGGATTGGTCCAAAATGAGCGAACCGGGCTTTTGGGAGCATTTCCTGGTAACTCACTTCAACGCCGTTGGTAACGGCTTACCCATTGCCTCTTCTTTGGGCAACCAGTTTGTCGTCTTTAATACCGCTGAATTTAAAGGCACGTGTTACAGCCAGAATGGCAAGCCACTCTGGAGTATGACACAGCAATACAAACCCAGGGCTTTTCAGCAAGCGTCCAGGCTCGCCTTGTGTGAAACCATTTACGAAAACATACAGTCCAGCGGTGGTCCCGTGGGTAACATGCTGAACGATGCGGTCTTTCGTTCTGCTTACAAGAAGGCGGAATTACCCGAATTCATGCTGCCTATCGACACGCTTTTCCAGTGGGACCAGGGTTTCGGTGTTTTGACCAACTACGATTCCCAATTACAAAACGGCCAAATCAACCTGTACGACAAGAATGGAGTCTACAAATACTCCGGCACCTACAACGGTGTGGACAACGTTAAATTGCTAAGCGGAAACATGCTTTACACCAGCGGTGTGAATAAAGACGATATCATGACCGTGCAAAAGCACCGTATCATTGGACTTGTGAGTAATTAACCGCATGTAGGGCGGACTGACACACTCATGACCAATCTCCCGAAAGCAAAGGAGAACCCATCTTGAAAACCCACGAAAAGCCAAAACAGGATACCTCTGAAACCCTGGAACTCGCATCCGACCCATCGAAACCCATAAGTTTGAAGATCTTTTTAGAAAAAAAGTTCTTCCTTGAAATGCTGCTGAGTTCCGCTCTCTGGGGCGCGATTATCAGTTTGTTTGTCACCTTTATCCTCGGTGGCGGCCTCAATAACCCCGCCAGACTGCTCAAACAATGGAAACCCATATGGACCACCCTCATTTGGGTGATTCCTGTTGTCGGCCTGATTTGGGCTCTGGTGCTTTCAAGTGCCGGGTTTCTCTACCGATACGCTCTCATTCCCAAACTGGACCAATGGAAAAGCAAAGTACCCCCCGTTCTCTCCATTTCTGTTACGGGCTTTCTCACCGGCTTTGTTTCCCTGATGATCATCCTCAATACCCTCTACTATTTGCTGAATATCCAGATTTTTAATTCTGGCGGTTTTATGAAAGAATCGGGGATCGCAGGCCTGATCGCCATCGGTGTGGGTCAAATCTTATACAGTCACTATCTCAAGGAAGTCAATCTGTGGCAAACCTGGTTGAGGGAGCAGGAACTGGCAAAACACAAGCTGGCCGGCGAATTGATGAATTTAAACATGAGAATTCGCCCTCATTTCTTCTTCAATGCCATCAATACACTTGCCTCTTTCATCGATCAAGACCGTTCCAAGGCCCAGGAACTCCTGGCCGATTTAGCCGATTTATTCCGACAGAGTTTCCAGCACGGGCAAAATACACCCTGGTGCTCATGGCAGGAAGAGAAAAAACTGACCGAATCCTTCATTCACATTGAACAGTCAAGATTCGGTGACCGGCTTCAGGTTTGCTGGCACGATCAACTGAACCCTGCTGTCCGATTCCCGGCCTTCATTCTTCAACCGCTGGTGGAAAATGCCATTAAATACGGATTGAGGACACAACTTGAAAAAGTAGTCGTTCATATCATAACAAAACAGGATGAGAAGAAATGGATCATTGAAGTGATCAATCCTGCGCCGACAGATTCCAAGATCGAATTAAAAGAAGGTCATTCTCTCTATAGCATCTCAAAAAGAATGCATTTGCTGAACGGCTCTTTAAACTACCACCTGGATAAAGGAAAAGCTGTTTTATCATTAACAGGTTCTTTGCCGTAATTTGAACATAAGAAGGACATTTTACACGCTCTGTAACAAAAGCAGAGATCAGAAGCCCGCAGCGCTGTTCCTTGAAACCGTTCACTTGAATTGCCTTTTTCAGACAGCTTTGACAAGCGCTGGAATAAAACCAATTTATTCAGGCTGCCATTCACAGCCAAAAACCAACCATTCAGCATCAAACAAACGCCTTTGAGATAAATAAAAAAAACTTCACATCAACATTTCGTAAAATACTTATGTTGATCTTTTTAAAAGAAAAGATTTGCTTATTGGAACCATCCAACCACACCCTTTCCTTTGGAGATATGAAATGACTGATAAAAAACAATATGCGCTGAAAGTGCAAGGCGCGATCAAACACTTTGGGAATCTGCAGGCCCTTGACCAGGTGGGGCTCGAACTTAAAAAGGGCGAGCGACTGGCTCTGCTGGGTCCTAACGGCGCAGGTAAAACCACCATGATACGCGCCATTGCAGGTCGGCTGAAACTCAACCAGGGCGATATCCAGCTTAACGGCAGTTTGGGTGTGATACCTCAGGAAATCGCCCTTTATCCCATGCTGACAGCTTATGAGAACATGCAGGCCTTTGGTAAAATGTCCGGCACACCAAAGAGCGGCTTAAAAAACAGAATCCGTGAACTGCTGGAGTGGATCGGCCTGGAAGATCGCGCTCATGACCTGGTTTCCACTTTCTCCGGCGGAATGAAGAGACGGTTAAACATCGCCTGCAGTCTCATCCACAAGCCATCGGTTGTTCTGCTCGATGAACCAACGGTGGGTGTGGACCCCCAGAGCCGACAGAAAATATGGGAAATGCTCGAGGAATTGAGTCACAGTGATACCTCTCTGGTCGTGACCACGCACATGCTGGATGAAGCGGAAAAGGTGTGTGATCGAATCCTGATTCTCGATCACGGCAAATTAATTGCCCAGGGCACTCTGGATGAACTTATCCTCAATACCATTGGCAGCAAAAAAAAGGTCGTTTTAACCACAAAACAAACAGCAGAATCGATCCCCGCAAAAGTGGGCTCCTACAAATTAGAAAAACTCAAGGAATTTAAAATCCGCGCTGAAATTGACCATGTTTCAGATGATCTGCCAAATTTACTGCTGCATCTCAAGCAAGCCGGCCTGGCTGTGGAAGATGTTCAAATTAAACCACCAACGCTGCATGCTGTTTTTATTCATCTTACTGGAAGGGAGTTAAGAGATGCTTAGTACCATTATTCGAATCAACTGGCTACACCTCAAAAGAGACTATGTAAGCCTCGGCCTGACCTTCATTCTCCCCATTGTTTTCTTTTCCATTTTTGCCTCCATCTTTGGCAGTATGGGTAAAAAATCACCGGGCTCCTCTGAAATGAAGAAAATAACCTGTCTCGTTATCGACGAGGATCAATCCCGAATCAGCAAGCGTTTCAGCGAGCTTCTCAAAAGCAATCCCACCTTAAATGTGCCGACGCTGCACTCAGAAAATGGCGAAACTATTTCCACTCGCGAACAGGCCTGGCAGGCCGTTCGCAAAGGCAAAGCTCCCATTGCCCTTGTTTTTCCGCCTGGCTTTGGCGAACGATTCGGGTTTATGCAAAGCGAAGGATTACCCATCGAGATGATCTATGATCCATCCCATCCCATCGCACCTTTTGCCGTTTCAGGCCTTCTGCAGGGTGCCGCTATGAGAGCCGCTCCCGATGTATTCGTGGATGAAGGACTCTCCTATTTTGAAATCTATGGCGGAGAACTCACCGAACAGCAAAAAAAAGCCGTTGCTGAGATGAAACCCTTTCTCCAGGGAGAACAAACGCTGGAAGATGGTTCAGAGCCAGCCGAGGCATTTAGCGAAATGGTTCCAATCAAGAGAACCAATGTTCAACAACTGGAGACTCCCGGTCAACCAGCCGCTGAAAATACGGGTAAAATGGTCTCCTACTACGCCGCGGCCATTGGTGTCATGTTCCTGCTGTTTTCCATGACGGCAGCCGCCGGCTCCATTCTGGAAGAAGAGGAAGCAGGAACGCTGGAACGCATCCTGACATCCAAAGTCAGTATGACTCATTTGCTGCTCGGTAAATGGCTTTTCTTCACCGGTATGGGCTTCACACAGGTGATGATTATGTTTATCTGGGCTTCTGCTCTTTTTGGCCTCACCCTCTGGACCCCTTATTTCCTGACCGGAAGTATTTTGGTTTCCATTTTCACGGCAGCGGCGGCGGCAGCTTTTGGTCTTTTTTTGGCTGTACTTTGCCGTTCAAGATCTCAGCTCGGAGGCATTTCAACCATTGTCATTCTCATTATGTCTGCCATTGGCGGCAGCATGATTCCCAGAATGCTCATGCCGGATATCATGCAAAAGCTGGGAAAATTCACTTTTAATGGTCAGGCTCTCGATGGCTACCTCAAAGTTTTCTGGCATTTCGATCCGACTCAATCGAACTGGCACAACCTGGCCGCTCTCTACCCTCAGGTTCTAATCCTTCTCGGCATGACACTGGTTGGCCTGGCAGCCGCTCGGCTGATCGCCAGACGCTGGGAACAGGTGTAGTTCGGAGGCTTTTCAAGCTGGAGTCAACTTTGTGAGCTGACAAACACTGCGTATATGATCGGGAAGGGCGTGCTTCGCCTTTCCCAAAAACACAACCCGGAGTTTGGAAGAACGCCATCAGATTGTTCATTTAAAGGACGACCCCCCACAGGAACGACCTTTTTCGTGTTTAGATCCACGCGGAACGTCTAACTCTGGACGAGACGGTTACTTCACTATAGAATAAAGGCGTCTTGACCTCTTTTATCTTCTGGTTTGTTTCAAGGCTGGGTGTTCAAACTGAGTCATCATCAGTGAACCCGCAAGCAGGTACTTGTCAATACTGGAAAGAGACCATCACGCGGCTTTGACTTGAGCCGTTGAAAGGGGCAAACCTAAAATCAGCCTGTGGGTCGTATGCGAAAACTACTTGTTCTCTCCATTCTATTCTTTTTGGTTCTGTTGACAGGATCATTGGGTTTCATGAAGCTGGAAAATACATCTTTCCTGGACGGCCTGTATTTTACGGTCATCACTGTTGCCACTGTAGGCTATGGTGATATGGTTCCTCAAACACCCACAGGAAAAACCTTTGCCATTTTTCTGGTTTTCTCAGGCGTTGGCCTGGTTATGTATTCTTTCAGTAAATTAACTGAGGCTATGGTAGAGGGAGGCATTCGAGAGGCACTTGAGAGGAAAAAGATGGACAGGAAAATAGATAAACTCAAAGACCACCACATTATTTGTGGGTTTGGCCGTATTGGGAAAGTAATCAGTAAAATACTAAAAGAAGAGAAACTGCCTTTTGTCATTGTAGAGAGAGATCCCGAAGAATTAAAGGAAATCGAACGCCTGGGCTACTTCTCCATAGCCTGTGAAGCCTCGGACGATGACTCCCTTTTGAGGGCCGGCATAGAGCGCGCCAAAGGACTGGTTGCCGTTGTCTCTTCAGACGCCGATAACCTGTATATCACCTTAACGGCGCGAGGCTTGAACCCCGACCTCTTTATCCTGGCCAGGTCCAGTGGGTCGAAGGGATCGAGAACCAAATTGCTGAGAGCCGGCGCTTCAAAGGTTATCTCGCCTTATTACATAGGTGCCAGAAGAATGGCCAGCCTGATCGTCAGACCTGCCGTCACTGATTTTATCGACCTGGCAATGTACGCCGGGGACATCGGTTTGACTTTAGAACAAGTCAAGGTTCCCGAAAACACAGCCTTTGCAGGGCAAAAGCTAAGGGATTCCGGTATACGAAAGGATTTCGATCTCATTGTGGTCGCCATTAAACAACCCAACGACGAGATGATCTTCAACCCGGGCCCTGATACCATACTCAATGGTGGAGATACGTTGATTGTTCTGGGCAATAACAAACATATTTCGGGACTGAAAAAACTCGTTTAGTAAGCATGCCGACCCAAACGCCGAACCGCTGGCTTCTTAACGCCTTTATAGAGTTTTGTTTTCCCTTTACTTGCGTTAGAATACCTGCCGTATATGCAGGTCTGAACCTCTGTATTCCACCTTTAACACGCAGCAAGGGTCACCAACTGATCGGCTACTTAGTTTGACGTGTTGATGCATGAACCGTTTTCGGCATAAAGCCGAACCCAAGGAGAACACGTCCCATGCCTCTTAAAATGATTGTCTCTTTAATCGCTGTCCTTATCCTGGTTTCCTGCGATAACAACAGCAAAGAAATCCGGTTTTACCATGTAGAAAAAACGCCTGTTCAGGCTCAGGCCAGTCAGCCTGCTCCCACCATACACTGGAACGTACCCGAGACATGGCAGGAAACAACCGCTTCGTCCATGCACCTGGCCGCTTTTACGGCGCCTTACGAGGGTGGAGAGGCCAGCATCTCCATAATGACCCTGTCAGGAGACGGAGGTGGTTTATTGTTGAATGTGAACCGCTGGCTGAATCAGTTGGATCTAAAACCCGTTGAAGAGTCCGCTCTTGTGGACATGGCTCATAAGATGAAAAGTGAAAGTGGTTCCTTTTCTCTTTTTCATCTTGCAAATGATTCCAAACCCGAAAAGGCCTTTTTAATTTCGGTATACACTCTGCCTTCCAAGACTCTTTTTATTAAACTCATTGCTCCGGCCAAAGCAACAGAGGCTTTGCAACCTGACTTTGAAGCCTTCTGTCAATCCATTCACATTCATTAATCTAAACAGGGAGAAAGAATGAAAAACAAAACAAAACAAAACTGGCTTCACTGGCTGGCTGATCCCGTAGTCTTCTTTTATAGCTGTTCCTGGCTGTTGGTACTTGTAGCCTGGGGAACCGTAGCCCAAAAGTGGTTAGGTCTCTATACAGCCCAGCAAAAGTTCTTTGCTTCCTGGATCTTCATGGCGGGACCTGTTCCTCTTCCTGGAGGACGACTCACCATGGTGGTTCTTTTCATTAACTTGTTTGTTTATCTTATTTTAAAGAGGTCTCTAAAGAACAGTCCCGGCCTTTATATTACTCACCTGGGGGCGTTACTGCTCTTGCTGGGAGGTTTTTTAACCGCTTATTTCAGTTCCGAAGGAACCATGGTTATCAAGGAAGGTGAAACAGCCCGCTATGTTTCAGACTATCACAAACGCGAACTCATTCTCGTTAAACCGGGGACAAAAGAAGATCAAGTTACCGCATTTGCCATGGGCTGGCTGAAAGCGGGCGAGAAATTAAAACATAAATCCCTGCCAGGAACCATCACGGTGTTGGAAAGCTATTCCAACTGCGATGTTCGAAAGAGAGACCAACAGGATCCCCAGTTCAAAGGATTTGGTAGCCAGTTTGAAGTGTTCCCCCTCCCGGATGAACCCGAACACGAAAAAAACATGTTTGGCATCGTTATCTCTGTCACGGGGTTCGGGAGTAAATCCGATGGCAAATACGCTATTGTGGAATACATGAACGAACCAGCCTCAATAGGCCTGTTTCAATGCTCCCTAAGAAAAGAAAGAACTTACCTCCCTTTCTCTCTTGAGCTATTGGATTTTGAGAAACAACTCCATCCGGGAACAAACATGCCCAGGAGCTTTAAATCCGTAGTCAATTTATTGGAAGATGGCCATAAACGCAGAGTGGTCATTCAAATGAACGAACCGCTGCGACACCACGGATACACCTTTTTCCAGTCCTCCTTCATCGAAGGAAGTCAGGCTGACAGCACCGTTCTGGCAGCTGTAAAAAACTACGGCAGACAGTTCCCATACGTATCGAGCATTATCATGTGCGCAGGGCTTTTAATCTATTTAATTCAACATGTTCCTACACTGATAAAAAACAAGAGAAGAAAAGAGGTATAGCATCATGAAATACAAACAAATAACGGCCTTTTTACTTCTTCTCATACTTCCTGAAGTCTTTGCGGAACCCGTCACACCCGCCCATCGGAAAGCAGCAAAAATGGCTGCCGGTATTCCCATTCTTCACGAAGGTCGTGTCAAACCTGTTGATACGTTTGCAGAAGTCCACCTGCTCATCTTCTACGGGAAACGCTCCACTAAAGAACTCACGGCATCAGAATGGCTGCTGGAACTGCTCCTCGATCCGCTCGCAGCAGATGAACGAAAAATCTTCAACATCAGAAACGCGGATATTGCAGAAGCGCTGAATTTAGAAGCCAGAAAAGAACACTATTACAGTTTCAATGAAATATGGCCGGGCATTCAGTCCAACATGGCTTTCCTGAGGCAGGCCTATGAGAAAGACCCGGAGATGCGGGATCTGGTCGAACGTCAACTTTTGGAGCTATACAACAACCTCAGCCGTTACATTGAAATTGGAAAGTCCATGCCTTTCTTGCAAAAAGTCTTTTCTCTTGAGAGTGAAAAACTGGCAGCGGCTTTTGGGTTAGCGCCTGGAGAACAGGAGAACCTGCTGTTTTTTCAGGGGAAACAGGACGTGTTTGCCAAATTCGTTGAAGAAATGAAACAAAAGGAAGAACAGGAAATCGACAGGGATGATGCTGAATTGGTCAACTTGGCTCAAAACCTGGACAGAGTGAGAAGACAGGAGCAATCGTCCATCTTCCAGGTTGTACCGCCAAAAAAAGGCGCGGAACTGGAGCAATGGAGCCCTCTATGGAGTGGTCAGAGCCTATCCGAACGCGACAGGAAGTTCCTGAGTCCCTGGGAAACGATTTCGGATGTTTATTTATCCAACCAAGAGGCCGATATAGAGTCTTTTAAAACGTCCATTGCCAACCTGTATGACGGCCATAACCGGGTCAGACTGTCCATGCTCAACCTGGAAGTACACAATAACAAACTGAACTTATTTTACAAAAGCGCGGCTTTCTACATCCTCAGTTTCCTTTTAATTATCATCAGCTGGGCGGTCTGGTCAAAGCCATTGAGAATTGCCAGCTTCGCAAGTCTGATCATCGGCCTGCTTTTACATGCAGCGGGAATCTTCATACGCATGCTGATCATGGGACGGCCACCTGTTTCAACACTCTACGAGTCCGTTATATTTGTGGGCTTTGTATGTGTTTTGACATGCGCAATTTATGAAATGATGAAACGCAACTCACTAGGCACCTTCTCAGGTGCCACACTGGGGGCTGTTTTTCATTTTGTGGGCTTTGGTTATGCAGCCGATGGCGATACCATGGGAATGCTGGTGGCGGTTCTCGATTCCAATTTCTGGCTTGCAACCCATGTCGTTACCATTGCCATAGGGTATGGTTGTGCTTTTGTGGCCGGCTTTATCGGACACCTCTATCTCTTCTTTAAAATCTTTCAACCAAAAGACAAAGAACGCCTGCGTGCCTTGGCTAAAAACATGCTTGGAGCCTCGTTAATTGCCCTCTTTTTCACGCTATTTGGCACCATTCTGGGCGGCATTTGGGCCGATCAGAGTTGGGGTCGTTTCTGGGGCTGGGATCCAAAAGAGAATGGAGCCCTTCTCATTATTTTATGGCTGCTGATTCTCATGCACGGAAAAGTAGCGGGAAAAATGAAGGAAAACGGATTCGCATTTGGTCTTATCATCAACAATATCATAGTGGCTTTAGCCTGGTTTGGTGTCAACCTGCTCAATATTGGACTCCACTCCTATGGATTCACAGAGAGTATTTTCCTGAAACTGGGTCTTTTCTGCGGTCTTGAGCTCCTTTTCGGTGCTGTTGCTTACAGCATAGTCAAATGGAGACGCCATTCATGACCCCAACTCCACCTGTGTCTTCAGCTCCCCGTGAACAGTTAACTGTCACCATACTTGGAAGTGGGAGCAGGGGTAATTCCGCTGTCATTGCCTGCGGTGAAACCCAATTTCTGCTGGACTCGGGTTTTTCGGGTATTGAAGTTCAAAGAAGAATGGAAAAGGCCGGTCTCTGTATGGATAAATTGCAGGGCATCCTGGTGACTCATGAGCACAGCGATCATATTCAATCCGCCCACACACTCAGTCATCGTTTAAAAATTCCCATCTACACCACCGAGGGAACTTTCTCCGCTGCATTTGCAAATAAAAGACACTACGACTGGATTGAAATTCAATCGGGCACGTCTTTTTCACTGGGACAAATTGATATCCATCCCGTCACACTTCCTCACGACGCCAGTGATCCTGTTGGCTTCAGGTTTGAAGCCATGGGTCGACGCTGCGCGTATATCACCGATTTTGGCTATCCAAGCGGTCCCGTTCTGGAAGCGCTGCGACATTGCCACGGTTTGATTGTAGAAGCCAATCACGATCTGGACATGCTTAGAAACGGTCCCTACACCTGGCCTCTCAAGCAGAGAATCGCCAGCCGCACCGGGCACCTTTCCAATGATGCCCTTCTGGAAATATTTGAGAGGATCCTGTCAGAAGAGGTATCCTGTCTGGCACTCGCCCATATCAGTGAAAACAACAACCACAAGGGTTTACTTTCCATGCAGGTCCAAAAGAAACTCAAAGAAATGGGGCTGTCCGGTCTGAATTACTTTCTTGCCGACCAACATGAACCCTCGAAGACGATGATTGTTTGAAACGGTGATGAGGTATTTGTTTTTTTATGTGAAACAACGGCCTCTCTCCTGTCGTCAAAGTGTTATGAAGTTCTCAATAACCCGCCATTTCAACTGTTGAAAATGCACTAATCGTGTACAATAGATGCTGTGACAGCAGCTAACTTGTATGGATTGTTAACAAACGTACTGGAGCCGAAACCATGAGCAGGAAACAAAGAAGGGCAAGAAGACGATTGCCAATGAAAGGGTTTATGAACTGTGAAAGTAATTTCACACTCAATGACCAACGCCATATACGTTTTGTATTATTGAGTTTGTCCGCCAGCGGTATGTTTCTTCTTCAAAAAAAGGCAGAACCTCTTCCCGTTCAGGAGGGAGACTTTATTGACCAAATAACCCTTTCTATTGATCCTTTTAAGTCAGATTGCTTCAAGGGAATTGTAAGACGTATTATCAACCTGGATAATACGTCAGGTAAAATCGGCATGGGTTTGGAGTTTACAGAGCTGAGTCCTGAGCTTGAAAACAAACTGGAAAGCTACGTGGATTTGCAATTGAAGTTTTTTGGCCTGGATGCCTAGCTCTTCCAGAAAAATACCTCAATACGGAGAAAGCACCCCTTGACCGATATTCAGAAAAAACAACTATACCCTTTGTCAAATGATGAGGTTCTTGAACATATCAGGCCTTTTTACCGACATCCCGACGTCAAGGGTCACTACATCACTCGTTTCATCATCGCCTCCTTTATCTTTTTCTGCAGTCACATTCCATGGTGGTTTGCAGCTTTCCTGGGAGACAGTATGGGTTTTCTGGGCAGTCTGATCGGGATTCGCAAGAAAATTGCACTCCGGAACCTGGATATCGCCTTTAAAGACACCAAAACAAAACAGGAAAAATACCGCATATACAAAGACAGCATGAAAAATTTAGGCCGAGTTCTGGTTTACTACTTCCGCGCCCCGTCCTTGGATCTGAAATTCTGGAACGAGAACTGCACATGGGTTAATCGAGAAATTCTGGATAAAGCGTTCAATCGGGGAAAAGGTGTGGTGATTCTGGCCGGTCATTTTGGAATGTACGATCTTGCGGCCGGTGTGATCGGCTGCAATGGTTACCCCCTGCTCATTGTTGGGAAAAAAATCCACAACCCTGTAGTCAACCGTTTCATTCTCGAAGCACGCCAATCTTTTAATGCCGTGACACTGCACAATAAGGGCACCCTGAGAACCATACTTCGATCACTGAAAAAAGGCTATGCCATTGGAATGGTTGTCGATCAGGACATGCCGCTTACACGAGGTATCATGGTTGACTGGTTTGGACATCCGGCCAGCACCATTAAATCCAGTGCCTACATGGTTAAAAAGACGGAATGTGCCGTTGTACCCGTCGCATTTTACCAAACAGGCGTAAAATCATTTGAAATTAAGGTTTACGATGAAGTGAAGTGGGTCTCTCATGCTGGATCCGTTGAGGAGGAATTGAACAGGAACACCGAAGAACACTGCAAGGCCTTGCAGCAAGCCATTCTCGAAAAACCCGAATGCTGGTTCTGGATTCACAAACGCTATAAAACTCAGGAAGACCCCGCATTAAACCCCTACCGCTAAGAGAAACCGACATTAAGACAGTACTTCATAACGCCTGTGCAGATAGCGAATCATAAAACGATAGGCGAAGAAATCGATCAGGAAGAGGAGAAAATAAATCAAAAACATGGATCCAAAATAATCATACGAGTAAAAGCACAATTCGTAATAGAAAATATATGCTAGAAGATCCGAAACGTGAGTGAGATTAACCAGCGAAAAGATAGTCGAGCCAACAAGCGTAATTTTTAATTTCGAAATGCTCTCTTTCTTTTGAAAATACATGGAGCTGAAAAGCATAAAAAGCCCGAAACAAGCTATGAAATCCACTGCAATGAATAAAACGCCCCCACCCAGGAAAAAAGCGGAGAAAAGACCAAAGACACAAAAGAGAGCGACAGGACCAAATCGATGGGGTTTCAACAGCGGTTTTAATTCCCTCACAAGCAAAACCCCTAAGAGAGTGTAGTACAAAAAATCGGAAAGTAAGGTGCTTACAAACCCACGAAAAGGAAACGAATTATACTCGAAATCGTTATAGAACAGCATCTTTTCAACAACATCAGTGAATAGAATCATTGCCACAACATAATAAACAGCCAGACTCACCAACAGGGGCTTATGGCTTTTAGCCTTTAGACCGTTTTTTTTGTCTGTTTTGACTTCTTTTTCTCTCTTGACAGACTTTGCGTGTGCGGACGGTGCAACCCTGGCAGCTGCGCTCTTTTGATCGCGAGGGGTAACATGCTGTAAATTGGGTTGGGGAGGGGGTCCAGATGCCTGTTCTGCAAAATGAGGGCCAGGCAACCCATCCGAGCCGGGATGGATGACACGAGTTGGACCATCGTCCTGTACCTGCTCGTCACCCTCAATGGACTCTTTTCTTATTTCGGGAATAACAGTAACCTTTCTGCTTGGCTGCTGCTTGACCTTTTTTTGGAGTTCGTCAAAGGCATTTAACAGAGCTGTTCCATCGGGGTAGCGCCTTTCCGGTTTTCTTTTCAGGCAAGTGGCTAGAATCTGATTGAGACCCTCAGCCAGTACCGGATTCTCTATGAACTCCGTCATGCACTCGCGTTCGCCCACGAGCATTTCTCGAGTCAACAAGGTATAGAGTGTCGTGCCAAAGGCAAAAACATCGCTTGCCGCTGTTATTTCACGCGCTGAATTGAAAAACAGCGTTTGATTCTGCTCTGGTGACATGAAATAACTGGTGCCGCCCGCCACGGAAGTTCTGCTCAAGCGCTCTTTCATGCTGGAGCTCATGTATTTAAAAGCAAGTCCGAAATCACCGAGCTTGGCCTGGCCTTTTTGATCCAGCAGGATGTTGGCCGGCTTGATATCCTGATGAACCAATCCCTTGCGGTGGACATAGGCCAAAGCCTTGGCAACCTGTGTCATCCAGTGAATGACGTAGTCTGGACGAAGGCCGCGCTTTTCAAGGTTTAAACGCGCATTCAGATCTTTTCCCGCCATGTATTCCATGGTAAAGAAGAGGTGTCTTGTGTCTGGAATCATTTCAATATTGTAAATGGGTACAAGGTGGTCGTGATGCAGTTGTCTGGCAGCGGCGAGCTCTCGCAAAAAACTCTTTTTGGTCGATTCTTCATCCAGCAGTTCGGGTAAGGCGATTTTAAGAGCTTCATAACTTCCGAGGTTGTTTTGTACGAGGTAAACCACACCAGAGGCGCCAGCTCCTAAATAGGATACAACTCGATAGTTGTGCCCTATTTTATGACCCGGCTGATACAGCGTGCCATCCAAATTGAAGTTCGTGGAACCAACTATGGAGGCATCGGCAACTTGATATTTGGTTTTATCGGGTATTTCGTTATTCCGCATCAAATCTGCACCCACGCTCCATTCATATCAAACGACAAATATCCATAAGCCATCGTAAAATGAAAAACACAGTTAAACTTCTGGATCAATCGTACTCACGTGTGATGAGAATGTCCACATCTTTTCACAGTTAATTGAAAAACAGCTGATAACGCGAGTCCGTTGTAAACGAACAATCGACAGGCTGACTTGTTGTTGTAATTGGGCAGCAGCCATAAAAAAAGCCCTTCACCGAAGGTTGCGGTGAAGGGCTTTTAGAGAGAATCTGGCAGTGTCCTACTTTCCCAGGGCTCAAAACCCCAGTATCATCGGC
>PDUC01000044.1 GCA_002747255.1 Acidobacteriota bacterium
CGCGTATGTCTCCAAATTCAAGAGGGCCTTGCCCATTTCGGCCGAAAAAGCGAATGAGTTTCCCGCTATCCAGGTCAAAATGGAAAATTTGGTGCTGTGCTCCCAATATGAGGGTGCCATCTTCTGCATAGAGGCTTCTGTGTGGCCGAATGTCACCCAGAAACCGGTTATTTGTTTCAAGAACAACTTCTTGTTCAATAATCGGTGAGTTAAAAAAAAAGAAAAGGGTTAGTAGAGCGAGCATGTTCTTCTCCATCACCCCGCAGCCAAAAAGGCCACGAGGATTTTCTGTAAATAGAGATAAGGCGTTTGAAGGCTTGCTGTCGGAACTTGATTTATCCAACATCCGCCATCTGTCCATCACAGGTGGGTGTTCTGATTATCCAAAAAAATGGATTTGATACATTCGAAACAGTATAAACGGTTTGATGTGTTGACACCACTTTATTTTCCATACCTAAATAAAAGATAAACAAGAAACACCCAATGATTACATGTCGGGGTGTCCTTATGTTGCCATATTTTATGTTGTGTTAGGTTGTGCTCCTATATTGTAACTTATTTCAGATGTGCTGGTGTTCCTTGTAACTTTCGTTTTGAACAGGTTGGTCAATGGCAGAAAGGCTTGTATCGCCTTTTTGGATGACTGTTACAAAACAGTAAGCTACAATGGGATAACTTTAATAAATGGCGTGTCCGCTGTCTCCGCACAGCGGTTTTGTTCAACAAGTTGTTTTACCGAAAAGCGAAAGCTGCCGGTAGCCTCTTGTGTTAACCCTAAAAAGGAGTCTGAAATGAAAAAAAGTGACCGCTACAGGAGAGGATGGGAAAAGCTCAAAGAAGTTGATGGAGAAGCAGGTGAAAAAGTAATCGACAGCTTAAAAGATATTGCGCCGGAGTTTGCAGATCTATTGATTGAGTTTCCTTTTGGTGATATATACTCAAGACCAGGTTTGGATTTAAAATCAAGAGAAATAGCAGTTATAGCTGCACTCACCGCATTGGGCAACGCAACGCCTCAACTAAAAGTTCATATCCATGGGGCACTAAACGTCGGCTGCACAAAAGAAGAGGTTGTTGAAGTAATAATGCAAATGGCTGTTTATGCAGGTTTTCCCGCTGCTTTAAACGGTCTCTTTGCTGCAAAAGAGGTTTTTAAAGAAAGAAAATGAAATTGGCCAACAAGTCGTTTCAAGGGACGGTGGGAGGCTCGCGGTATTTTTTAACGTCCCTGGCTTCTGCCAACTTTACAGACATCTTGTAGCTCATTGCTGGAAAATTCCCGCCGCCCCTAAACTCTTGTGTTAACCTCTTTTACAGATGGAGCCGTAATATGAATAAAAACAAACGATGCGTTTGTCCTGTTGAATACTCAGGAATACTTGACAATCACATTCGTAAATTATTTCAAAATCCTGAGAAAATACTAAAACCATACCTTCAAGAAGGCATGACAGTCCTTGATGTTGGCTGTGGTCCAGGATTCTTTTCTCTTCAAATGGCAAAAATGGTTGGTGAATCGGGGAAAGTTATTGCCACAGATTTACAAGAAGGAATGCTTCAAAAAATACAGTCAAAGATTGAGGGAACTGTTTTAAAAAACCGGATTACATTACATAAATGTGAAGAAGATAAAATAGGCATATTAGAGCAATTCGATTTTATTTTGCTTTTTTATGTAGTGCATGAAATTCTTGATCAATCAGCTTTCTTTTCTGAACTATTTTCCCTATTAAAACGCAATGGATCCGCATTGATTGTAGAACCGCCATTCCATGTGTCAAAGTCTACATTTCAACAAAATTTACAATTTGCAAAAGAGGCTGGATTTTTCGTTTCTGACGGCCCCAAAATGTTATTTCATCAGACAGCTATCATAAAAAAATAAATAAAGGACACCCCTATACACTCCATTATTCCTGGCATTTTTAAGTCCTGGCAGTATCGTTCATTACATCTTTTTGGTTGTCACATATTTCTTTCCATCGCAGGCAATCAGAAGTTGATGAAACGGGGTATGTCATGACAACTGCACGAAAAATCCTGGTGCGCAATGACCAGATCGGCACTTATCACGTTACTTCCAGGAGTGTACGGAGAGCGTTTCTCTGCGGGCAGGGCTCTTACACCGCTAGAATTACGAACATCGCAAGGAGTAAGGATGCGCTCAGTCGGCTTTGAATTCGGCCACCAGCCCCTGAATGGAGGCTTTGGCATCTCCGAAAAGCATCCGTGTATTATCAATAAAGAACAGAGGATTGTCCACCCCTGCGAAACCGGGATTCAATGAGCGTTTGAACACGATAACGGTACGGGCCTGATCCACATTGATAACCGGCATTCCGTACAAAGGAGAGTCTTCCTGATCCCGTGCTGCCGGATTCACCACATCGTTAGCGCCGATAACCAAAGCCACATCCACCATTTCCATGGTGGGATTCACAGCTTCCATTTCCCTCAGCTGTTCATAGGGAACATTGGCCTCTGCCAGCAGAACATTCATATGACCGGGCATGCGTCCGGCAACCGGATGAATACCGAAATTCACCTCGGTCCCGTTTTCTTCCATTAAGGTCACCAGTTCCTGTACCGCATGCTGAGCCTGTGCTACAGCCATACCGTAGCCGGGAACAATCAATACATTCTGAGCTGCTTCCAGAAGAGGATAGGCATCTTCTATGGACACAGGTTTAACCTCACCGGTAAATCCATCGGCTTTTTTACCGCCGGAAGAACCGGAACCAAACCCACTGAAAAGCACATTGGGGAGTGAACGGTTCATGGCTTTACACATAATGTTTGTTAAAATAATACCGCTGGAACCCACCAGAGCCCCTGAAACAATGAGAACATTGTTATTGATGACAAAACCGGCCGCGCAGGCAGCCATTCCGCTGTAGGAGTTCAGAAGCGATATGACGACAGGCATGTCACCGCCGCCTATGGGTATAACAAACAGCACACCCAAAAGCAGACTCAAGCCTCCCAGAATCATCATAAGTGTATACGGAGTCAGAAAAGAAAGGGCATCAGAGCCGGACATGAAGGACCGCTCTGCAGGCAGCAGCACAACGGATGCAAGAATCAGAAGAACCACCAGGGTGTTGACAACATGCTGGCCGCTGTACTGGATGGGTCTGGACTTTAATTTCCCGGAAAGCTTTGCCCAGGCGATCAGCGAACCGGTAAAAGTTACAGCACCGATAAGAACGGTAAGGCCAATAATGACGAGATGTCCCCAATGGACATTCAGAATAAGATCTTCGGAATGCAGCCGTTCAAATTCCACCCAGCCGACAAGCAGACTGGCAATCCCTCCAAAACCATTGAAAAGTGCCACCATTTCAGGCATGGCTGTCATAGCCACCAGCCGCGCGGCCAGAGCACCGATAACGGACCCTGCTATCAGACCGGCAACAATCCACGGCCAGTGAATCAGACTGTCGGAAGAAAGAGCGGTAATAACGGCCAACAGCATACCCACAGCAGAAACAAAGTTACCCTTTCTGGCCGTGGCCGGCTTACTGAGCATTTTCAATCCGAAAACAAACAGCATCGCCGAAACGATGTAGAGAAAGTTGACAAGGGATTCGGGCATCATTTGGAACCTCTGGAGAACATGCTAAGCATACGGTCTGTGACCAGATAACCGCCCACAACATTGATCGTCGCAAATGTAACAGCCAGAGTGCCCAAAATGGTACGCAGCATGTTATCAGGAAGATACCAAGTACCCAGAAGGCTGATAATAGCTCCCACAATGGTAATTCCGCTGATGGCATTCGAGCCGGACATCAACGGAGTATGCAGCTGACTGGGTACTTTGGAAATAAGCTCGAAACCCAGAAAAGTGGCCAGAATCAGAACAAAAAGCAACATAATACCCATCATTTTTCTCCCTTGTAATGTTGACATATTCCAGGATGAACCACCTGTCCGTCACGGACAATCATACAGCCTGCAATAATTTCATCCTCAATGCTGAAATCCTTCTCTTTCAGATGGCTCAGCAGATTAACCATATTCGATGCCAGCATGGAACTGGCGTCCACAGCAACCTCTCCGGCCAGATTATCCAGCCCTATAAGTCTGACACCGTTAACCATTGTTTCCTGGTCGACAACGATACCTTCCACATTTCCGCCTGTACCTGCTGCCAGATCAACCACAACAGAGCCGGAGTGCATGCGGGCAATCATGTCAGCCGTAACAATGACTGGTGCCTTTCTTCCAAAAAGCTTGGCGGTGGTAATAACCACATCGGCGGACGCTACCGCTTTGGCCATTGCTTCTCTCTGTATGGCCAGCTGCTCTTCGGTAAGAGCTTTGGCATATCCGTCTTTAGTCTGACCAGTTTCTCCCAAATCCACTTTTAGGAAACGAGCCCCAAGAGACTGAACCTGCTCTTCAACAACCGGCCGGGTGTCAAAAGCCTCTACACGCGCTCCCATCCGTTTCGCTGTGGCAATGGCCTGCAGACCGGCTACCCCCGCGCCTATGACAAAAACACGGGCTGGTGGAATAGTTCCGGCGGGAGTCATCATCATGGGGAAAATTTTATTCATCCGTTCCGCTGCCATGACAACTGCAACGTATCCGGCCAGAGAAGCCTGGGAACTGAGTACATCCATTTTTTGAGCCAGAGTGGTCCGGGGAATCATTTCCAGACTCACCGCGTCTATGCCCGCTGCCGCGTAAGACTCTACCAAAGATCGGTTATTGTACGGATCGAGCAGGCTGATATGCAGTGCGCCGGATTGAATGGCTTTCAAATCATCACCACTGCTGGGATGAATGCGCAGTACAACATCAGCTTTGTTCAGCAACGCACGGCGGTCGGCTTCAATACTCGCACCGGCGTTTTGAAAATCTTCATCAGACCAGTTGGTACTGAGATGAGTCTCAACAATAACTTCGATATCCTCCTGAGCGCAGAGCTTTTTCACCGCGCCGGGAATCAGAGCACTTCTGGAGTCTCCGTTCTCCTTGGGAACAACTACGATCATTTCCACCTCTCTTTACCGGGGGGCACTAACAGGAACTCCCTTTGTCCGGACATTATACACCATGTTCAGGTCAGAGAGTACACCAAAAAACCAGGCAGTTTTATACAGAATTGTCCAGATTCTTTGCAAGACTCACAGGGAAAAATAATTGAAGGACCGTGCTTTTTATCCGTGTGCATTCCAACTCTTTTGACAGAGGCGGATTCCGCCGTGGAGGATACCTTTGTCCCTCTTTACACCCGAAAACGGGAAGCAGTCCCTGGCGGTACCGACAGCAGCACTTATGTCTACCGAACAGGTTTTGACGGCCGTCGCTCGTCAATTAGCCGGGTTTAGCGTATTGGGAATTCAATAGATCTGGATGTCCAACTGGAAATCGTCGAGAGTGTTCTGAAAGTCTGTTGTTTTTTTCCTGCAACCACAGTGGACAGCGTAATTGTAACTGACCTGTTTATCGTACCAAATGAATTAAGTGCCGTGTAAAATGGTACGCCAGAAGGGATTCGAACCCCTGACCGACGGCTTAGAAGGCCGTTGCTCTATCCAGCTGAGCTACTGGCGCACGCTTGGCAGGAAAGTATTATAGGGTCCTGAATTTGGGATTGCAATATGAATTTATTAAATAACCTCGCGGCGTGCTGTACCTTTTAACCCTTTGCAGCGGGTGTTTTGCTTTGTTTTATCGCAGTCGGAGTCTCTGGCAGATGTTATAGGCAACGTCCCCACCTGAATCAAAAGCGGTCGCCCGAGCTCTTTTCAGTGTGGAGTAAAAAGCATTGAGGCCGTATTCCCGTGTCTCGATCACGTTGAAAAGCGGTGGTTCATTTTGTGGCAGGATGATTGTTATCTTCTTTTTATGGCGGTGTTCATTCCGACAGAAGGACTATTTTTTTGATCCGGCCCATCAAGCACACCTTGTTGTCCCTGTGCTGAACTTTTCCGGGCTTTTGAGAAGCTGCCTGACGCAGCACAAAAACGGCCGCGACGCATTCAAAACAACCTGCAATCAGCAACAATCGCCTCACTGCAGCAGCTCTCTATGCGGCTTGAACGCTTGAAGTCAGAATAATGGAAATTCTAGTCAACTATGTCCTGTCTTTTAGTGTATAATATCGACCGTATTCATGAGTTTGCCAGGTACAGGGTGTAAGGCTCTGAGTACTTGTCGGAATATATTGAATTGAGGAATGAGGTCTCTTGCGGGAACCGGAATCCCGCAGCACACACCAGCTAGAATTTGTACTATCAGGTCAACAGATCCATTGGTTTAAGAGTTAGAATTGTGACACATCCAACTCTTCTCTTAAGTCATTGAAGCTCGCTATGTTAGGCTTCGTACCGTGCATTTCATCCGCGGTTCGGGCCGCTTAGTCTCTTGGCCGCCTTTCAGAATCACTAAAAAACGGAGGGTTGATACCTTGAAAATCTTATTTGCGGATAAATTTCCAGAACAATATCAAACTGAGCTCACGAAACTGGGTCATGAGATTACTTTCATGCCTGACATGTCAGCGGACGATTTGCCCAATCACATTGTGGACAAAGAGGTGCTTGTGGTTCGCTCTACAAAAGTAACGGCTGCCACCATTGAAGCATCCAATAAATTGGCCTTAATCATTCGCGCCGGAGCGGGATACAACACCATTGACACCCAGGCCGCCGCGAGGAAAGGCGTTTTTGTTTGTAATACACCCGGTCAGAACAGCATTGCCGTAGCTGAAGTTGCCATGGGTCTGCTCATCTCAATTGACCGTCAAATTCCCGATAACGTCATTGAAATGCGGCAAAAGCATTGGGATAAAAAGCGCTTCTCCAAAACCCAGGGTCTGTTTGGCCGGAATATCGGTATTGTGGGAATGGGTCAAATCGGTTTCCAGGTTGCTAAACGCGCCAGTGCCTTCGGCATGAATATTTTTATTGACGAAGAAACAAAGGACTGGACTCTGCCTCAAACCCTTGCCGACTTGGCCGAACTTGGTTATACCGTCGTGAAGGACCACAAAGAGTTGGCCGAAAAGTGCGATGTGCTCACGTTCCACTGCCCGGCAACACCCGAAACAGAAAAAATGGTTAACCGCGAGTTCTTGCAGCATGTGAGGCCCAACACCATTCTTATCAACACATCCAGAGGAACCATCATCGACGATGAAGCGTTGATTGAAGCCATGAACGAGAAAAACATTCACTGTGGACTGGATGTATTTAACGACGAACCCACAAGCGGCAAGGGCACCATCAACACACCGCTATCCCAGCACCCCAATGTCTATGGAACCCACCACATCGGCGCCTCTACCCAGCAAGCCCAGCTGGCTATAGCCTACAAAGTGGTTGAAGCCATTCAGGATTTTGAAAAGGGTAGAATTAACAATTGGGTCAATTCGGAAACGTCACTGCAGTCTCTGCCTGCCATTTCCATTCGACACAGCGATCGCATGGGCATTCTTGTTGAAATCCTGGATGTTATCAGAAAAGAAAAAATCAACATCGAGCAGGTGGAAAACAAGAATTTTTCCGGAAAAGAAGCTGCCTTTACCAACATTTACATCGACAGTCCTATAACTGATAAAGTCATCAAGGCCATCGAAGCCATTCCAAACGTCATTCAGGTCACAGCAGCACACGCCTGACACATAACAAACCAAACAGCACATGCCGCTGGTACTTCCAACACGCGGCATGTGCCTTGATTTTCAAAAATACCAGGAGATAAAAATATGGAACGCGTTTTTAATTTTGGAGCAGGGCCTTGCACCCTTCCATTAGAAGTACTGAAAGAAGCACAATCAGAGTTCACCAATTTCCAGGGCTCTGGAATGTCAATTATTGAATCCAGTCACCGAGGCAAAGAGTACGACACGGTACACCATGAAGCCCTGACCATGCTGAAAGAACTCTACGGTGCACCCGAGGACATGGAAGTCCTGCTGCTTCAAGGTGGAGCCACCTTACAATTTTCAATGATCCCCATGAACCTGGCCAAAAAGGGCAAGAAAGCAGCTTACCTCGTTACCGGCAGCTGGAGTAAAAAAGCACTCGCCGATGGTAAACTGTATGCCGATGCTTATGCCGCCTGGGACGGTAAAGACGACAACTATTCACACATGCCCAAGTCGAAAGACATCAAACTGCAAGAAAACACCCAGTATCTCTACATCTGTTCCAATGAAACCATTGGCGGTATCCGTTTTCCCAAGTTTCCAGATGTAGACGTTCCCCTTATTGTGGACGTTTCATCCGAATTCTTGAGTCGCCCCATTGAATGGGACAAGTGCGATCTCGTCTACGGCGGCGTGCAAAAGAACCTGGGCCCTTCAGGTGTTACCATTCTGTTTATTCGCAAGCACCTGCTTGAAAACCTGAACACCGGTCTGGGCGCCTACTTAAATTATGCCACCCACGCGAAGGCCAAGTCTCTGTACAACACACCTCCTGTGTTTTCCATTTACATGATGAACAAAGTGCTGAAGTGGGTCAAAAAATGCGGTGGTCTCAAGGGTATCGAAAAAATGGCAGAAGAAAAAGCCGGCTTAATTTACGATGCAATGGACCAGAGTAACGGCTATTTCAGGTCTCCGGTTGCCAAAGAGGACCGCTCGCGCATGAATATCGTTTTCAGGCTGCCCACAGAAGAACTGGAAGCCAAGTTTCTGGAAGAATCCAAGAAAAAGGGTCTGGTTGCACTGAAAGGACACCGCTCTGTTGGCGGTCTGCGGGCATCAACCTATAACGCAATGCCGCTGGAAGGTGCCAAAGCACTGGTAGCGTTTATGAAAGACTTTCAAGCTCAAAATCCCGCATCATGATGAAAGGAAGGTATTGAATTATGGTTGCTATTAAACCCTTTAAAGGCTTTACACCCCGGCCCGAAATGGCAGAGCAGGTGGCCTCTCCCCCCTACGATGTTTTAAGTTCCGAAGAAGCCCAGCAAATGGCCAGCGGAAATCCCAATTCGTTCCTGCGGGTCGTCAAATCGGAAATTGACTTCAAAGACGGAGCGAAACCATCCAAAGAGCAGATATTCCAGCGCGCCCTGGAAAACCTGAACCGCCTGATTGATGAGAATATCCTGGTTCAGGATGACGAACCCTGTTTTTACCTCTACCAGCAAAAAATGGGTGAACACGTGCAGGTCGGCCTGGTATGCGGTTCATCAGTCGATGATTACAATGCCGGGAAAATCAAGAAACACGAGTTTACCCGCACCGACAAGGAAAACGAGCGAACGCGCCATATTGAAGTCATTAACGCCAATACGGGGCCGGTCTTCCTCACCTACGGCCATCGTGACGACATGGATCGCTTTGTTGAACAGATTCTGACACGTCAACCCTACATCGACCTGGTCGCCAAGGACGGCATCGCCCACACCCTCTGGAAGGTGCATTCAAAAGATGAAATCGCTAAAATTGAGGGCATTTTCAGTGAACTGGATGCCACGTATGTTGCCGACGGCCATCACCGTGCGGCAGCGGCATCCCGTGTGCAGGCTATCAAGCAAAAAGAGAACCCCAATCACACCGGTGACGAAGCCTACAACTACTTTTTAACCGTGGTTTTCCCCGACAATCAAATGTACATCATGGATTACAACCGGGTTTTAAAAGATCTCAACGGCTTGACCGAACAGGAACTCATGACCAAACTCAAAGAAAAGTTCGAGGTTAGCGAGCTCTCGGTCAGTGACCCGCAGGATGCGAAACCGCAATCCAGAAACCACTTCTCCATGTACCTGGACAAGAAATGGTATCGACTTATCATTAAAGAGCATCTCATTCCAAAGGACGATCCCGTCAACTCGCTTGACGCGGCTCTGCTGCAAAACGAGGTTCTTTCGCCTCTTTTCAATATCCAGGATCCGCGAACCGCCACCAATATTGACTTTGTCGGCGGCATTCGAGGTCTGAAAGAGTTGGTGAAACGCTGCGAAAACGGCTATAAAGTCGCTTTTGCGCTCTACCCAACGGGCATCGATCAATTGATGAACGTCGCCGATTCCGGCAACGTCATGCCGCCCAAATCCACCTGGTTTGAACCCAAACTGCGTTCGGGCATGGTTGTTCGAATGCTCTCTGAATAGTATCTGAAAGAAGTCCGATTCCTAAAACGCCGGTTAAGTGCTTTTTAACCGGCGTTTTTTTATGTTTGCCATAAGCGCGCCCGGAAAAACAAAGGCGGTTTGCCAAAATGCAAGTTCACTGTCTGCTTCTCAAAATGTTTTGCCGCTTGCGCGTTTTACAAGTCTATAACGGGGTAAAGTGGGTAATAAAAAAAGTGGTCGGGGAGACAGGATTTGAACCTGCGACACCCTGCTCCCAAAGCAGGTGCGCTACCAGACTGCGCTACTCCCCGCAACCGAGTGAGCATCATACTCTTAAAGTTTGCGGTTGTCAATCCCAGTTTGAGTAACTTTTTTCCTGGAATATCAAAAAAAATAGATTCTACTGGATCCCTTACATCGAGGAAACACTCCAAGCCACCAGTAAAACCATACATCGCTCTTCAGATGAACAACCGCACCCTGGATTGGCTCGCAGCAATGCGGGTTGGGTGCTGCTCCTGCCTGTCATTTTCGGTTCTGAGAACCCTTTGTTCAAAAAGTACCCATGCCAAAGTAGATATCTGTGTCGTTCTCGGGCATTCTGGTATATACTTCCCTTTTAAAACTTGCTCGTCAAGATGAAGTAAATTATGCATGGATTGGGTGTATTATGAGTGAAGATAAGAAATCGTTTGGTCAATTAATTAAATCTTTTAACAGCATGTTCTGGTTAGCGAGTGCCATGGAGCTTTTTGAACGCTGGGCTTGGTACGGGATGTTTGCCGTGCTGGCTCTGTACTTGACCGGTTCCACCGACGAAGGCTGCCTGGGTTTCACCCATACGGAAAAAGGCTATATTATGGGGCCCATTACAGCTATTTTGTATCTCCTGCCCATCCTGACCGGTGTTATTGCCGATAAAATCGGTTACAAGGTATCACTCATCATCGCCTATGTGATTTTAATCGTCGGCTACTACTCCATGGGTACTTTCAGCTCGTTCTGGTCTTTTTATTTCATCTTCCTGCTGGTAGCGGTAGGTGCTGCCATGTTTAAACCGGTTGCATCGGCCACGATTACCAAATCCACCGATAAGGGCAACTCCACCTTGGGCTTTGGTATCTTTTACATGATGGTCAATGTCGGCGGCTTTGTCGGTCCAGCCATGTCATCCTACTTGCGCACCACTTATGGCTGGAAACTGATTTTTATCCAGGCCTCGGTGGTCATTGCCATCAACCTGCTGATCGTCATTTTCTTTTACAAAGAGCCTGAGCGTCAAAAAACCGAAGAAACCCTGGGTGAGGCGATTGTCAATTCGGTCAAGAAAATATTTGAAGCCGTTATGGATGTTCGTTTGACGGTTCTGCTGATCATCATGGTTGGCTTCTGGACCATGTTCAACCAGCTTTTTTACACCTTGCCAACCTTCATTGAGGACTGGGTTGATACCAAACTGCTGCACGATCAAATTGCTTCTTTCTGGCCCTGGCTGGCAAAAGTCATGAGTGGCGGCGGAGATTCCGTCAACCCCGAATGGCTCATCAATATCGATGCCGGTTCCATTGTTGTTCTTCAGGCCTTTGTGTCTTTCTTCGTTTTAAAAATGAGACATGTATCCGCCATGATTCGCGGCTTCATTATTGCGGCCATTGGCATCGGCATTACGTTTTACACCAGTAACGGCCTGTTCACCATCGTCGGGATCATTATCTTCTCCGTAGGTGAAATGGCGACCAATCCCACTTTCTCTTCCTTCATCGCGATCATTTCGCCAAAAGGCAAGGAAGCTCTTTATCAGGGCGCCTACTTCCTGCCCGTCTTTGCCGGCAACCTGCTGACGACGTTTGTCTCCGGCAATCTCTACCAGGCCTGGTCGGATAAATTGTCGCTGCTGCAAACTGAAATGGGTAAGCGGGGCATTGACATGCCCCAAGTGGGTGCTGAATTCTCCAAGAACGATTACTTCAAGCTGGCCGCGGAAAAACTCGGCATGACCTACAATGAAATGACAGAGATGGTTTGGACGACCTATAATCCCAATAAAATCTGGTATGTGATTGTGGGAATTGGCGTGTTTACCATTCTGGCACTCTCCATTTACGACTACAAAGTGGTACGTCCTCGTGAGAAGAGAGCCCAGGAATAGTATCGCTACAGGGAGCAGCCTGATCTGATAATCATCTTATGTCGGGTTTACATAACCTCGCAACTTGCGGTTTTTGAACTGGCGGCACGGAGATTTTACTGTCCATTGAGCCCAAAAAGGCAAAAAAATCATGGTGACTTGGCTGTGTCGCCGCTGTGTTTGTGAGTTCCAATTACACTGTTGGAGAAGGTTTGCCTGTATTCATTACTCAATAAAGCTTTTTAAATTAGCTCTTTGGGTGTTCTGTTCATATCAAACGGCTTTTTTCGGGTTGAGCTGTTTTAGAAAATACTTTTTTCTGCTTCCCGCTTAACTCTTTTCTCGATCGGCCGATAAACTTCATAGCTGATGGATAGGTCGTATTATGAACAATAGAGAAAAGCTCAATAAAGAAGATTTCAAGGCACTCAGGGAGTTCATCTACAAGCAGAGCGGTATGTTCTTTTCCGATGCCAAACTCTACTTTATCGAGAATCGCGTGTCAAAGCGTCTGGAAGCGTTAAACTGTCCCAGCTATAACTTGTATGTACGCCACATTCAGAACCCCGCCAACAAGAAAGAGCTCCTCACCTTGCTGGACCGGGTGACAACCAATGAAACCAGTTTTTATCGAAATCCACCCCAAATTGATGCTTTCAAGAATATCATTTTGCCCAAATTAGTAACGGCTGCCAAAGCAGCCGGTCGCTCGCAGCTCAAAATTTGGTCCTCTGCATGTTCAAGCGGAGAGGAACCGCTTACCCTTGCAATGGTAATTAAAGAGAAGCAGCATCTTTTGCGTGGACTTAACGTGCGGATTTATGCTTCGGATATCTCCAGTGATATCCTGGAGAAAGCCAAAAAGGGTATCTACTCCGAATACAGCATGAGGAACCTGCCCGAGTTGTACAAAAAAAAATGGTTCAAGATGAGGGGCGGTTCCTATGAAATTGAGCGAGAGCTGAAATCCATGATTCACTATGAGAGATTCAACCTCGTTGACTATCCGGGTTACTACAAATACAAAGGAATGGACGCCATCTTTTGCAGAAACGTTTTGATCTATTTCGATTTGGCGGTCAAGCGTTCAATCATTGAATGTTTTCACAAGTCCATCAATAAAAACGGGTACCTCATTATTGGACACGCGGAAAGCCTGCATAACATAAGTAAAGATTTCAAAATAGAACATTTTTCAAGGGCCATTGGCTACTTGAAAGCATAGGAGATGGGATGAGAGTTTCCATACGTGAAATAATAGCAAAAACAGGAGATTTACCTTCAATGCCCGAGCTGGCCATGAAGGTCATGCGGATGCTCGAGGATCCAAACACCAACGCAAAGAATTTACAGGATACCATCAGTAATGATCAGAGCATGACTCTGCAAATTCTTAAAATAGCCAATTCCGCACTCTATGGCTTGAAGCGGGAAGTGCGCACTTTGAGCCACGCGATCATGATCCTGGGGTTTAACAGTATTCGGTCCATTGTTTTGGCCTCCGCTGCAAAAAACATGTACTTCTCAAAGACCATGGGCTTAAAAGAGCGTTTGTTGTGGGAGAAATCCATTGGGTGCGCCATGATCTCACGTATCCTCGGAAGTAAATTTAGTGATATCAATAAAGAAGAATGCTTTATCTGCGGTTTGATGCACAACATGGGACAAACCGTTTTAAATCAGAAATTCCCCGCTGAATACGACCAAATTATTCAGGAATCGTACATGGAAGGCATCCCCGTTGAAGCCCTTGAAAAGAGGGCCTTCGGGTTCTCACACAATGAACTGGGTGGAGCGATTACAGAAAAGTGGAATTTAAGTGAAAATATCTCTCAGGTCATCTTGTTCTACCTGGCACCTGCAATGGCGCCACAACCTCACAGACGCCTGGCATCTGTTGTCAATATAGCTCATTCCTTTTGTGCAGACCTGGGTGTTGGAGTCAAGGAGCCTGTGCCTGTATCCTTTGATTTTCTCAGGAGTTCAAGAGACATCCTCGACTGTCCAGTGGAATTACTCGAAGAGTGGAAGGAAGAGCTGGCAGGCTTGCTGGAAGAAAATGCCGGAGTGTTCACTGAGTTATAGAATCTGGAGGTACAGTGCGGTCCATCGAAGACACGATTCAGAAAATAAAATCATTGCCTGTTTTACCGGACATGGCGCATAAAATACTTCAGATTGCTGATGATCCGAATGTATCGATTGTGCGTTTGGCAGAGGAGATCCAGAAAGATGCTGCCATTACAGTCCGTGTGCTCGAAGTAGTCAACTCCAGTTTCTACGCGTTAAGACAGGAAGTGACTTCTGTCCAACAGGCTATTACCCTGCTGGGAGTTCAACACGTTCGCAATTTGGTCATGACGCTCATTGTCATCAGCCGCTTTCGGGACACGCCTGATGCCCTTTTGCGTTTATCTGATTTCTGGAATCACTCACTGGGTGTGGCTTTGATCAGTCAGGTGTTTGCAAAAAAAATGGGGTATAAAAAACACGCCGAACTTTACTTGGCGGGCTTACTTCACGATATTGGTAAACTTGTTCTGCAGGCCTATTATCCCGAAGACCTTCAGCATGTGAAACAGTATCTGGACGAGCATGGGGGCAGCATGTACGACGCGGAAAAAGCCGTGCTTGGCTTCTCTCACGCTGATTTGGGTGCGGGGATGGCGCAGAAGTGGAAATTACCTCAAATTCTTCAAATGGGAATTCAGTATCATCACGATTGCGTAGAAAGCCCTGACGTTCTTTTTTCAGCCCTTCTACAAGCCTCAAATCAATTGACCCAGTCCCGTCTCTACGCTGTCTACGGAGACCAGAACATCGATGTGGTGTTTGCAGATGAACCCTGCTGGAAGATTATTTTTAAAACTTATAAATCCAGCATGGATATGGAGCGGTTCCTGTTGGAAATGGACGATGAAATAGAGAAAGCAAAAGAGCTGGTTCAAAGTGCCAGGAGCTGAAGGTATGCTGCCGGTTGTTATTTCACTGTTCATCTCTGTGCTTGCTTTATTATTTGTGTTTTTGTTTCGATTGGACTCGCACAGGAAAGTGGAAGACCTCAAAGATCGTATAGATGAACTTCAAACGTGTAAACAGCAGATCAAACAGCTTGCTGAGGAAATGACTGTCAGTCGCAGAAAGTCTGCCGAACAACACAGCGGTGCCCTTGAGGATGCTCAAGAACTGGATAGAAAAATCGAACAGCTGCGTAAGCTTGTGGAGAACCTGGTCGGGAAAGGAGCAGAGCCCATCCCTGAAACGTCGAAAGTACAGCAAAAACTTCTTGAGCAATTGTGCTCCGGTCAGCCTGTTGCCGAGATAGCCCAAGATGCCGGAGTTCCAGTTGGTGAAGTGGAACTCTTGAACAATTTGAGAAATTACAAGAAGGAATCATGAGTAAGCACGAAAGCATCAAACGTTCAATTTCTCCCTTCTATTTTTCACAGAAGCTACTCTCAACTCCGCCAAAACGGAACTTTACCAAGAACACCAGCGCTACTTTTGCAAAAAACCTGAAGAATTTCTTATATCGCTGGAAGAACAAACAGGAACGAAATGCCGAGGCGTTTTACAACAGAGGATTCAAGGCACATGTCATTGGGAAAATCGATACAGCCATGACCTATTATAAGCAGTGTCTTGAGATCGATCCCCATCATTTCGCAGCCCTTAACAACATGGCGGGGGCTTGTGCTCACACGAAAAACTTTGATAAAGCACGCGATTACCTGGAACAGGCTCTCTTTGGAACCAGAGGTATATCCATGGTGTACTATAATCTCGGGCTCCTCCTGAGAGCCATGGATCAAGAGGATGGCGCCATTGAAGCTTTTCAGCAGGCAATCGAGCTGAAGCCAAATCATTTTTGGGCCATCTTGAACCTGGCTGAAATACTGGTTGACCGGGTTCAATTCAAGGATGCTATTGATTGCTATCTGAGGGCGCAGCCCATCGCACCCGACCCTGTTACAGTCAAGCTTCGGCTGGCTGAGCTTTACTACCTGGAGAACGATTTTGCAAAGGCTGAATTGATGTTTCGCGAGCTTCTGGAACAGCGCGAGACGCCCGAAGCATTGTATAATTTGTCCTGGTTGCTGATCATACAAGAGAAAGCGATACCCGAAGCCATCGCACTCCTTCAAAAATCAAGGCTCAAAAAGACTCCGTATCATGAAGCGCTCTTTAATTTGGCGGTAGCAGAGTCCATGAATGGCCAATTTACAGACTCTCTCAATCATATGATGAGCTATACCAATCAAACAACGCCCATGGACCTTCGTCAACTCGTCAAAAACTACCGCGTGCTTGTGATGGTCAACGTGAATAATACAGCCGCGTCCATGGAAATCGCGACCTGTCTTTTTAAGGATGGCTATGACGATGAAGCCATCAGGGAACTTCGGCTCCTGTTGCGAAGAAAACCAAATGATCTTGAAACCATGAAACTGTTGAGCCGCTTTGAATATGAGACAGGTCAAAAAGACCTCGCACTTCGGACTTGCAGAGAAATATTGAAACTGGTACCAGACAGGGACTGTCTGGATGTTTACCTGCTCATGTCGAAAATATACGGTAGCCAAGGTGACTATGCCACAGCCATGTCGCATATCAAAAAGGCCATTGATATCAATCCCGCTCTGCCTGATTTGAATTATCAATACGCAACCTTTCTCGCTCAGCAGGGAGAATTCAGCCAAGCACTTAAATATTACAAAAAAATCGCTGCCACTGCACCGGGATACCCAAGGATTCAGAGCAGAATACGAATGGTTGAAGAGGAACTCAGGGAGAAAAAAACCCATAAACACTCGTCGTGAACTTGTTTCGGCACGCAGCGATCTCTTGCGCTGGAGTCCCTGCAACTCCTTTTGACGCAGGCGCCGCCAACTCGGACCGGAAACGCCAGACAAGAAACCTCCATGCAAATGAGCAATCCCTGGAGACAAGGGCTACTCATCCTGTCTTTTAATAATTGACAGAGTCGTTGTAAAATAAACTTGACAATGTCTCACTCATGTATTATCTTGTCAGCAGTGAAATGGGCGTTGCCCGAATAAATAGGAGGTTCCGATGGGAAAAATTATTGGAATTGATCTGGGAACAACCAATTCGGTTGTTTCTGTTATGGATGGGAAAGATCCCGTGATTGTAGCGAATGCAGAGGGTACGCGTACCACTCCTTCTGTGGTGGGTTTTTCAAAAACAGGCGAGCGCCTGGTGGGCCAGGTTGCCAAACGGCAGGCTATTACCAATGCGGGAAATACGGTTTTCTCCGTTAAGCGATTCATGGGCAAGAAGTTTTCAGAAGTTACTGAAGAGTCACGTGAAGTTCCCTATGAAACATTTGCAGGACCCAATGGCGACGTCAGGATACGCGTTGAGGGTAAAGAGCTTTCACCACCTGAAGTATCCGCGATGATTCTTCAGAAGCTGAAAGAAGCAGCAGAGGATTACACGGGTGAAACCATCAAGGAAGCGGTTATTACAGTACCTGCTTATTTCAACGATGCAGAAAGACAGGCAACCAAAGATGCCGGCAAGATCGCCGGTCTCGATGTGAAGCGTATTATCAACGAACCAACGGCTGCCGCACTGGCTTACGGCCTGGACAAGCAGGATGATGAGATTATTGCCGTTTTCGATTTCGGCGGTGGCACCTTTGATGTATCCATTCTCGAGGTAGGAGAAGGTGTTGTTGAAGTTAAGGCCACCAACGGCGATGTTCACTTAGGTGGTGACAACATCGATGCCACGGTGATCAAGTGGATTTTGAGTGAATTCAAGAAAAACGAAGGTGTGGACCTCAGTCAGGACAAAATGGCCATGCAGAGGTTGAAGGAAGCGGCAGAGAAGGCGAAAATCGAGCTTTCCAGCACGCAGTCAACCAATATCAACCTGCCTTTCATTACGGCGGACGCCTCTGGGCCCAAGCACCTGGATTTAAATCTGACACGCTCCAAGTTTGAAGAGCTGATTGACGATCTGATTCAGCGTCTGTTCACGCCTTGTGAAAAGGCCTTGAAGGATTCCAACCTGAAGAAATCCGAAATTAAAGAAGTGGTGCTTGTGGGCGGCTCTACGCGTATTCCCAAAGTTCAGCAAATGGTAAAAGAGTTTTTCGGCATTGAACCCAACAAGGGTGTCAACCCGGATGAGGTCGTCGCCATCGGCGCAGCCGTTCAGGGTGGCGTTCTTTCCGGCGATGTTAAAGACGTACTCTTGTTGGATGTCACGCCTTTGAGCCTTGGCATTGAAACGCTTGGCGGCGTTCAGACCGTTTTAATCGAGCGAAACACCACCATTCCCACCAAAAAGTCCGAGGTCTTTTCCACAGCGGAAGACAATCAGACTCAAGTGGAAATTCGCGTGTTCCAGGGTGAAAGACCCATGGCAAGGGATAACAAACTGCTGGGTCAGTTCTCATTGGTTGGTATTCCCGCGGCACCGCGTGGTATTCCCAAGATTGAAGTGACCTTTGATATCGATGCCAACGGCATCCTGAATATTTCCGCCAAAGACATGGGTACCGGCAAACAGCAGAGTATTCGCATTACCTCCTCCAGCGGTCTCAGCGATGAAGAGATCAAGAAGATGGTCGATGACGCGGAATCCAATTCAGAAAAAGACAAGGCCCAGAGGGAATTGGTAGAAGAACGCAATAAGCTGGACTCCATGATCTGGCAGACAGAGAAGAGTCTGAAAGACAACAAAGACAAACTGCCAGAAGCCGATGTGACGAGTTTGCAGTCCGCCATCGAGGATGCCAAACAAAAAGTGAAAAGTGAAAATACAGACGAAATTAAAGCTGCTTTTGAACAACTCATGCAGGCATCTCATAAGTTGGCAGAAGTTATCTACAAGGACCAGCAGGCTCAGGCGGGTGAAGCACCTAACGCCAATCCCAACCCCGAGCCTCCCAAAGACGACGATGACGGTGTGATCGACGCTGAAGTGGTCGACTGAGACGTTTCAAACTAAAACCAATTCATCCGATAAGGGGAGGCGCTGCTTCCCCTTATTTGTCTGTACCGCCAAGACAAAGGCTTGAGTAGCTTCAAGTCCGAAAAAGACCCTTGTCCCGGGCGATCTAACCCCGTTCAAACTGAACGCGACTCTTCAGCTTGAACCGAATACATACTTGGACAACGCATTTATCTTTATGTAAAATGAAGTGGTTTGGCATCTCATCCTGGAGCGTATTTCTTTCTGGAACCGATCCTGCAAGTTGAAACCAGAGCGAGCTTAATTGAAAAAATCGCAATAACGAAATCAAACGAAACGAAAAAAATCGGCATGTAATTATGACCAATGGAGCTTTCATCAATGGCTGAAGATTATTATAAAGAACTGGGAGTTGGCCGCAGTGCCACCGATGCAGAAATAAAAAAGGCCTATCGCCGTCTGGCCCGCAAATTTCACCCTGACATCAATCCCGGTAACAAGAGAGCGGAAGCAAAATTCAAGAAAGTCTCACAGGCTTACGAGGTCTTGTCTGATAAAGAAAAGCGCAAGAATTACGATATGTACGGCACCGCCACACCGCCGCACATGGGTGGTTCCGGCATGGGCGGTCAGGATTTTGGCGGCTTTGATTTCAGAGGGTTTGATTTCTCAGGCGGCGGTCGAGGCGGCAACACGGACTTTGGCGATATCTTTTCCGAAATGTTCAACTTTACTAAAAAAGACACCACCCGCTCGTCAACACCGCGAAAGGGAAGGGATATTCAGCACCAAATTACGCTGAGTTTTTTTGAAGCCATTCGGGGACTGACTATTCCCATTCAGGTCGATCGAACACGCGCCTGTTCACAGTGCAAGGGTCAGCAGCAAATAAAAACAGGTAACAATACAACCTGTACCCACTGTCAGGGTACGGGGAAAATGAAGTTGCAGACAGGCAGCATGGCTTTTGAAACGCCTTGCCGCTACTGTCAAGGTACGGGGGGCTTTGATTCCAAACCGTGCCCAAGCTGTCACGGTGCCGGCGTTGTTCCTCACTCTGAAACGGTTCGCGTTCATATTCCCGCAGGCGTGAACAACGGGTCAAGAGTCCGGGTTCCCAAAAAAGGGGAAGCGGGCATTCTAGGTGGTAGTGAAGGGGATTTGTACATCATTACCAAGGTGGAGGAGCATGAATTTTTTGAGCGAAAAGGCGTCAACCTTTATTGCAGTATCCCGCTGACTTTCTCCGAAGCGGCTCTCGGCGCCAAAATAGAGGTTCCCACCATCGACGGAACTTCCACCATTCGAATTCCTCCTGGCACGCAGGGTGGACAGAAGTTCCGAATCCGCGGAAAAGGCGTTCCATCCCTGAGAGGCGGAAAATCGGGAGATCAATTTGTGGAAGTGTCTATTTTCGTACCGCGCCTGCGCGATGAGCGATCCAAAGAAATACTGCGGGAGTTCTCCACCTTAAATACGGAAAATCCGAGGGATAAGATTCACATTGGAAGAAGCTAACCATGGAAAAAAAGAAAAAACCGGAAAAACCCAAGGTGCGGCTTGGCTGGGGTAATGTAAAACCCGTCACCCGGGTCATTCCCGACAAAAAGAAACCCAAACCGGCGCGCAAAGAAAAACACAAGGGCAAGATCGAAGAGTCTTAGGGAAAACGACCAAATTTAGTTCATTTCATTCTTGTCAGCGCACTCTCATAAAGATATTCCATACTTTTCTCTTGACCGATCAACTCCCGAAATCTCAGTTGAACAAGAGTGATATCGATATTTCCTCTTTTATGGGATTCTGGATTCAAATAATAGTTCAGTATTTTCACCATAGTCTCATCAATTATTAATTTCTGCAGCAAATAAGCATCCGTTAACTTTTGGGTAGTTTCAAAATCAAATTCAGCAATGATACCTGTTGATTTAGCCGTTTCCCAAGCGGTGCTCGTCATCATATTATCAGCCAAACTGCTGCCATTTGTCAGAAGTGAAAAGTCCAAATAATGATCCTTGATAAGCCTGGATTTAAGACCGTCGTTTTTACCTTCAATTAAGCTCGTCAACACCTTTTCCGCTTCTGCGTGCTTGCTTCTCCATGCCTGAAGTGTGTCAGAACTCCTCTGTAATTCTTTTTGAATGCATGCAAGGGCTATGCTTTTCTTTTTTTTAGTCTGATAGTTTTCAGCTATTTTATTGATGGCCAGGGCAAAAAGCACACTGAACACAATCAACAATCCGTCTACGATATACTTTTTTACAGTCTTTTTTTCACCTGGGTCATCGTACATCTCAAGCCAAATTGATGAGTAACAGCCAATCATACACATCCCTAAAGTCAACTGTCAAATACCGTATTGTGACCGATACAAGCCGGAATATATCATTGGATTAAATTTGGGTGTCCCAGATTTCAACACCAGATTTCAACACGTTTGGGTGTCCCAGATTTCAACACGCGCTTCTGGCTCCTCGCTGTATGCTCATCAGAAGAAACAGTCTCTTGAACTTTAAAACATTTCTTATGTTAAAAAAGTGCGGGAAAATCGCATTGTCTAAAAAGTGGGGATTGTCTTTTGGTCCGTTACAGCCAAAAAATCTTTCAAAAAACAGCTAGAAAGCAGTGACCGGGAAAGCTCAAGTAGGGTATACTCATGCCATAAAAGCGGACTGCTTAGTCCGGGACTATCCTGGTTTTATGAGATCAGTCTTAGCAGTCCGCGGCTTTTAATAAAAAAATCGAACGAGTTAGAAAGGTCACAGTTAAGGAGTTCAAAATGAAAGCTCTGGTTAAAGAAAAAAGGGAAGAAGGCATCTGGATGCAAGATGTTCCCATGCCGGAAATGGGGCACAACGATCTCCTGATTCGGATTGTAAAAACAGCCATATGCGGCACCGACATTCACATCTACAACTGGGACGAGTGGTCACAGAAAACCATACCTGTACCCATGGTGACAGGTCACGAATTTGCTGGCATTGTCGAAGATATGGGGCAAGAGGTGAAGGGTTTTAAAGTAGGCGACCGCGTTTCAGGAGAAGGGCATATTACATGCGGTCATTGCAGGAACTGTCGTGGCGGCCGCCGGCATCTCTGCAGAAACACAGAAGGCGTAGGAGTTACCAGACAGGGGTGTTTTGCCGAGTACCTGGTCATTCCCGCTTACAACGCGTTTCACCTCTCCGACAAAATCACTGATGATCAAGCCGCTATTTTCGACCCGTTTGGGAATGCTGTTCACACCGCGCTCTCGTTTGACCTGATTGGGGAAGACATTCTCATTACAGGCGCCGGCCCCATTGGAGTTATGGCGGGAGCCATTGCCCACCACGCGGGAGCACGTCACGTGGTCATCACCGATGTCAATCCCTATCGCCTGGAACTGGCCAAGAAGATGGGTATTGAAACAACGGTTGATGTAACCAAAGAAAAATTACCCGATATCATGGATCAGCTCGGCATGACCGAAGGTTTCGATATAGGTATGGAAATGTCTGGAAACCCGCATGCCTTCAACGATATGCTGGAAACCATGAACAACGGCGGAAAGGTTTCCCTGCTTGGAATTCCACCGGCAAATACCATCATCGATTGGAACCTGGTCATTTTCAAGGGCCTCATTATCAAAGGCATTTACGGACGTGAAATGTTTGAAACCTGGTACAAAATGAAATCCCTGCTGGAGAGCGGGCTCAATATCAACCCCATGATTACACATCATTTTCCCATTGATGATTTCCAGAAGGGCTTTGATGTCATGAGGTCTGGAAATTCAGGAAAAGTCATCCTGGATTGGACCTAACCGCCTCCACCCTTATTCTTACAATCGCATTAAAATCCATTGAATATGGATTGAAGTCAATCAGAGGCAGGCCTGAGCGCCTGCCCTTTTTCGTGTGTCACACACCATTTCTATTTTCAATGCTTGTCATACAGTTCACCCAAAAAAAGAAAAAAACCGAATCCAGTAACCAACTTATTATGAATCGGCAAGCGACCTTGTTACATTATTTTTACGTTTCAGGCTAGAGAAATCCCCTCGTTGTTTTGAATGACTCAATTCCAAACAAGCTGTTTGTGTTTACGCCATTTCACCAGTGTTTATCGGACTAATCACTCAACTTTTGATGTCCTTTAATTTTCATTTTTTTTGTTTTTATATGTGAATTCAGCTATCGATTGTGTTATAGAATAAAGGGAAAACTATTTCAAAGCTAACGTGTTTTTGACTGTTTCTTTACAAAACACAAACACAGAGCACAAATACAGGAGCGTAATGATGTATCAAGAAAATCACGGTAAGAGTATTGAAAACCCAGAAAGATTCTGGAAAGAACAGGCAAAAAACATCAGTTGGTTCAAGGAACCGGTGCAAATTCTCACACAAGATGAGGATGATTTGTACCGCTGGTTCAAGGGCGGCAAACTAAACATCTCCTATCTGGCACTGGACTATCATGTGGAACAGGGTCGGGGCGAACAACCCGCTTTAATCTACGATTCCCCCGTTACCAGTCGCAAGAGAACCTATTCCTTTCGCGAGTTGAGAGACGAAGTGGCCCAGTTTGCAGGAGCGTTGAAAGGCCTGGGTGTTGAAAAAGGCGATACCGTTATAATTTACATGCCCATGATACCCAGAGCTGTTGTTGCCATGCTGGCCTGTGCACGCCTGGGCGCCATTCACTCAGTCGTATTCGGCGGGTTTGCCCCCCACGAACTAGCCGTTCGAATCAATGACGCCAAACCCAAGGTCATTCTCTCTGCAAGCGGTGGTATGGAAATTCAAAAACTGGTTACCTATAAGCCATTCATCGATCAAGCTATTGAAGAAGCGGAGCATAAACCCGAAAAGGTCGTTGTTTTTCAACGCGAGTTCTACAGGGCGGAACTGAAATCCGAGCGAGATGTAGACTGGGAGGAACTCGCCTCTCAAGCCCAACCTGCCTCGTGGGTTGAAGTCGAGGCCACCGACCCACTTTATATCCTGTACACGTCGGGAACAACAGGCAAGCCCAAAGGCGTTATTCGAGATTGCGGCGGTTACGCCGTTGCCTTAAAGTACAGCATGGCCAAGGTCTACAATGTCCAACCGGGCGATGTATACTGGGCTGCCTCAGATATTGGATGGGTTGTAGGTCACTCTTACATCGTCTACGGCCCGCTTATTCACGGCTGTACAACCGTAGTGTATGAGGGAAAACCCATTCGAACTCCTGACCCTGGAGCCTTCTGGCGTGTTATCGATGAGCACAAGGTCAAAGTGCTGTTTACTGCGCCGACAGCCATACGTGCCATAAAAAAAGAAGACCCCAACGGTGAATACCGGCAAAAGTACGCCATGAAGGATTTTAAATACCTGTTCCTGGCCGGCGAACGCTGCGATGTAGCCACCTTTTCCTGGGCCAAGGAGTTACTGGGAGTTCCGGTTCTCGATCATTTTTGGCAAACCGAATCCGGCTGGCCCATGCTGGCCAATATGGCCGGCTATGGGCCAATGGAGCTCAAGCCGGGGTCAGCAGGCAGGCCTGTTCCCGGATATTCAATTCACGTAGTCGACTCAGAAGGCAATAAATTGGGTCCCAACAAAGAGGGAAACGTTGTTGTTCAACTTCCCCTCCCTCCAGGCTGTCTTCCCAATTTATGGAACAACACGCCGCGGTTCAAAGCGGGGTATTTGAAAGCTTTCCCGGGTTACTATACCTCCGGCGATGGCGGCTATGTGGACGAAGATGGTTACGTTTTCATCACAGGCCGCACAGACGATATTATCAATGTGGCGGGACATAGAATGTCAACAGCTGAAATGGAAGAAGTGGTTGCTTCCCATCCCACCGTGGCTGAATGCGCTGTGGTCGGCTTCGCTGACGAGTTAAAGGGGCAGGTCCCTGTGGGCTTTGTCGTCTTAAAGACCAATGTCAGCATAGCAGAGGAAGCGATTGAAAGGGCTCTCATGCAAATGGTCCGGGAAAAAGTAGGTGCCATTGCAAACTTTAAAAAAGTCTCTTTCATCCAAAAACTGCCCAAAACCCGATCCGGAAAAATACTCAGAAGAAGCATCCGCTTCATCGCTGATGGCAAGCCCTTTCCAATTCCCTCAACTATTGAGGATCCCGAAGCGCTGGATGTGCTTAAACACATTATCAACAGCTTCAACTACAACAACATTGAAGTTCAGCTCAAGGGTAACACCTTAATCGTTTCCATTAACAGAAGCCAATACTCCAACGCAATCAACCTCGCCATGTTGAAAGACTTGAAAAAGCTGCTCACTTACATCAACACGCATCATGACGTTCGCTCTGTGATTCTCACCAGCCTGGACTCCAAATACTTCTCGTCAGGCCTGGACTTCAATGAGTTGAGCAACCTTGGTCCCGATGGGTTGTTCAAATTCTCTCGTGACGCGCAAGAAACACTCAAATTGATCCGCAATTGCAATAAACCCATTATTGCCGCAATTAATGGCGAAGTACACGGTTCAGCCCTGGAACTGGTTCTTGCCTGCCATTATCGCATTGCCAGTAACGATATTCCATTTGCCTTCCCCGGTGCCAACCTCGGTTTATCTCCGGGTCTTGGAGCCTCGCAAAGGCTTCCCATCATGGTTGGCAGGGCAAAAGCCATGGAGCTTCTCCTGCTGGGAGGGGAGTTCTCCGCCAAAGAAGCCAAAGCCATGGGGTTGATTAACCAGGTCGTGCCGAAAGGTCAGGTACAGAGTGCGGCTGAAGCATTCCTGGATCGAGTCAATCAGAACTCCATGGAGTTCAACTCCTCCATCATCCAATGCCTGAATGCCGGCTTTGATACCGCTCGCGATGGGTATCTGGAGGAAAGTCAGGCGTTTCAAACAACTTTCAGTTCATCTTTTTTCAAAAAACGCCTTAAAGAGCTCAACTTGTTGAAACAACCGTAAAAGGCGGAAGCTGTTCTCATACCCAGGCAGCCTGGATGTGTCATTTTAACCGATGATTTGATCCATTCAGGCTGCTATCACTAAAAAACCACCTGGAAACTTTACTTTTCTTTCTTTTAAACCGATACAAGCTTTGAAAGTTGTATTGGAGTTCACTTGATCTGATCAACTGTTTTTTGAACCAATGTCCCTTGCCATTGTTCAAAACACATTGGTTCAAATGAGTTGAATCAAACAAAGACGATGCTGAAGATTTGGAGTTAAAGCCTGCTTCAACTCCTGTCATCTGGATGAATGAACTCTGTTCACTTTACTAATTTTGATGAAAGAAGAGGGAACATGAAACATATTCGATTCAACTACATCCTACCTGTAATAATTATTGGATGTTCTATTTCCATTTCAGCAAGTGGAGAAAAGGACAAAACGAGCCAATTAAAATCTGGCAACAGTCAAACAACGGTTTCCTACGGAGGCTACATTAAGGTTGACTTCATGTTGAGTGACTATTCTGATGGTTCCCTTTCCGCAGGAAGTGCAGGGCGGGATTTTTACATTCCAAGCACCATTCCAGTAGGCGGGGAAGGCGGCGATGCCGAATTTGACGCACACGCGAAAGAGTCTCGCTTCTTTCTTAAAACAAAAACCAAATTGGGAAATGGTGATACCGTCTCCACTTACATCGAGATGGACTTTCTCGTTTCACCTGGCGGTAACGAACGAATGACAAACTCCTATAACCCGCGCGTCAGACACGCCTTTATTAAGTGGAGATCTCTCCTGGCAGGTCAAACCTGGACCACTTTTTTCAATCCATACACTGTGGCTGACTGTCTTGACTTTATAGGTCCGGCGGAAAGTCCCACGCTTGCAAGACAGACCATGATTCGCTATGCAAATAGGGGTTGGATGTTCGCTCTCGAAAATCCGGAAACCACACTCACGCCTTACGGTGGTGGAGGTAGAATCGTCACTGATGACGGGCAGTTTCCAGACTTCATCCTGAGAAAAGACATTAAAACCAAGCGCTCTGTTGTAACAATTGCCGGCTTGGCCCGACAACTGAAATACGACGACGGCAACATGATCGATGACAGCACGTGCTCTTATGGTCTCTCTCTAAGTGGAAAAGTAATGTTCGGGAAAGACGACTTGAGATTCAGCTTGAGTTCGGGTTCAGGTTTGGGCCGCTACTTGGGCCTCAATCTGTCTAATGGAGCTGTTATTTCAGCAGACAACAAACTGGAAGCCATCGACTTGACAGGCGCCTTTATTTCCTATAGACACTTCTGGAACAGCCAATGGTACTCCAGCTTGACCTATAGTTTGACCACCGTTGACAATGACACGGATCTCACGGGTCTTGGTGTTACAAGTGAGTCATCAAGCATTCACATTAACCTTCTGTACACTCCGGTTCCCAAGCTTCTTGTTGGAGCAGAATTCTTTACAGCGACAAGAAAAACAGAAAGTGGTGACGATGGTGACCTGAACCGCCTTCAGTTCTCCATGAAGTACGTTTTTTAAACCCATTACTTTTCAGCATTTTACCCAAACAACAGGGTGCCTGCCTCCGGCATCCTGTTTTAAAACAGCCAGCTTTCAACTCCCAAAGGAGGAGTTCAAGAATTGTTTTCGGGTATTTGAATGATTACGAGTGTTAGGTCGTCACTTTGCTCACCAGATTGAATGAACCTGTTGACATCGTTCAAAATGGCCTCTTTTAATTGCGTTGCCGAGAGGTGTTTCTGGTTGTCAATGGTGTTTTTTAGCCGATCGATACCGTAGAGTTCATTCTCCGCTGCCATTTCATCGAGCCCATCAGTATAGAGAACGAGTTTCTCCCCAGCTTCCAGCTTGATCTTCTCGCTTGAAATAACCGATGAAAAAATCGTATTGGTCGTCAATCCCAGGGCCATTCCCTTTGGTTGAATCTCTTCACAAGGTCGATCTTTCCAGGCGGCAATAGCCGGACAGTGTCCTGCTCGAACGCATTCCGCTTCTCCCGTCTTAAGATCGATAAGCACATAAAAAGCTGAAATAAATATATTGGATTTCAGTGCCCCATGAAGAATTTCATTGAGTCCGTTGACTAACTCGACAGGATATCCCCACTTCGGTTTAAGAGCCAGTAGAATTCCCTTCATTTCAGCCATATAGAACGCTGCGGAAGTTCCCTTGCCGGAAACATCAGCCACAAAAACGCCCAGTTTGCGGTCCCCTATTTCCAAAACCTCAAAATAATCGCCACCCACATCCTTAGCAGGAATACAAACGGCATCCAGGTGTCTGGACCAGGCCTTGTTTTCCAGATCAGGCAGGAGACTGACCTGAATTTCCCTTGCTATTCGGAGTTCTTCCTGTAATTTTTCTTTCTCTTTACTCTCTTCCAACAAGTTTTGGATATTAGCGACCATGGCATTGAATGAACGTGCCATGGCCCCCAGTTGATCCTGTCCCATTTTTGGAAGACGATAGGACAATTGACCTTGCGCGACAATGTCGTTACCTGTCGCCAGCATATCCAGCGATCGCGTTATATATCCGATTAACAGAACACCAAAAATAAGCGCAAATAGTTCACCCAGGACCAGAATGGCAATCGTGAAAATGATGAACGCAAACTGAATCTGCATTTGGTTATCACCGAGGAAGGAGGAAATGTGCCCACCCTGCTGTTCAGGAGAAAAGAGATTGGGCGCCGCATCGAACAGCATTTGAGCTGAAAGCTGGTTTTGTCCAGTATCCCACTCTCGTATTTCCACCAGCCAAATAGAACGCAACGGCCTGAGAAAAAACCGAATGTACCAGGCTGAATCAGTCCACTCTGGTGTAATGCGCCAGGAGTCGTTCAAACCCTCTAATGCGAGGTTAACTGACAGTCGCTCCTGAAGCCGCCCCAGGAAGTGTTTGTTGACAGCATAGCCAGCCTGAATAACAAACTGCCGCTGATCGGCTTCAAAATACCTGAAGGATTTGAGATACAGCCGGTCATTTTCTCTTGTCAAACCTGAAAACTCCCTCTCTCCCAGCCAGGAGGGGTTAATGGTGTGAAAGAGCGGATGATCCGGGGGAATGATCCCGGGAAAAAAAACAGCACCATCCACGAGAGGAGGTGACGAATTTAAACACAGCCAGGGGTGACCGGGTCGTGCTGTACGATAGAAAACACTAACAAAAAAACCGGGGAACTCCCTGCTTGAAAGTTCCCTTTTCTTGAGCCGTTCAAGCAGATCCACAATTTCCCGCTTGACGCTTGTGCCCTTTTCCCTTTGCCCGGGCGGTTCACTGATCATGCGGACAACTTCCTTCTGAACATGATAAGTGTAGCTGTTCAGACCCTTGGCCAGAGCCTGCATACCCGATTCAACACCGTGAGCCGCAGTCAGACCAAACAAGGTCCTTGCACCTAAAATGAAAATGGCGATAGTTGATAGCAAGGGAATGAGCGCAAAGAAGAGGTACGAGACGATGAGTTTTCGATTGAGATAGTAATGAGCCCAGTTTCTCATCATCATCCACCAACAGAAGAGAGCGGCCAGTGTTAAAAAAAAGGGCGCAGAGACTTTAATGAAGAACTGAACAGATAGGGAGTAAACCATTTCTCCCTTAACCTGGAGAGAGAGATTCATCGCCTCCCTGGTTAAACCTGTAATGCCACCGTTCTTTATAAAAAGCCACAAGGTGAGAACGGTTGTAACAATAGCAGCCAATATCCAGAAAAACTGACGCCTTTTCCTGACTTTTCTTTTGTTTTTTTGCAGAAATAGCGGATTCATCTCCCGACACGTCCTTAGGTTATCTGTTATTTAGGTGCCATTCGACAGTGCGGGCAGCGCTGTGTGCGTCTGGAAATAGGTCTTCCGCAGTTCCAGCAGAAAAGGCTGGAAGGGTCTCTTGCTTTAGATTTTTTAGGAATGTGAATCGTCCCTCCGGATTCCATGTCACGCGCAACTTGATTTGCGGAACCGTTGTTTAAAAGATAAGCCAATTCCTGCGATTGAATATTGGATTTTGGGTCTGTAATATTTTTAATGGCCTGGCACAGATCGGCAAAAGAAGTGTAGCGCAAAGCGGGTGACGGGTGCATGGCCTTCATGATAATTTTACTGAATTTTGGAGGTATGTCTGTATATATTTCATGTGGTTCGGGTATATCTTTCTTCATCGCCATCCTGATAATGTTGGCGGGTTTGGCATCGTAATAGGGTAACCCTCCCGTCAAACATTCGTACATGAGTATACCCATGGAATAGATGTCCGACTGCGATGTGGCTTTTCCCTTATAGTGTTCTGGTGCCATATAGGGTGGTGACCCTATTCTGGTTGAGGCATAGGCCCGATCAACCAAATACCGGCTTGTCCCAAAATCAGTGAGTTTAACTTGATTGTTTTTGGCCATTAATACATTAGCAGGGCGAATATCCCGGTGAATGAGCCTCTTACTGTGTGCATAGGCAAGAGCGTCGCACAGCTGATAAAACCACTCCACAGCGGTGTTAAAGGGCACGCGGGTCACTTTCTTTAAGTGAGATTCAAGCGAGTTTCCCTCCACATACTCCATAACAATGTAGAAAACCTTAGCGGTTTTATCGGCGGTCAGGACTTTAACAATATTGGGGTGATCTAATGCCGCCAATAGTCTTGGCTCTTTGAGCAGTTTTTCAACACCGCTATCTTGTTTATGGGGAACTTTAATGGCCACTTTCTTCCGAATCATAAGGTCTTCTGCGAGATAAACAATACCAAAACCGCCAGCACCGAGGACTTCTATTACTTTGTACTTTCCTATTTTTTGACCTTGATAGAACATACCGCCTTACTCCATGACCATCATATCATAAAGATTCTGTCCTCTCACTTTTAAACCGTTTCTTTCGTGTTGAAAGACAAGAGAGCCTGACTGTCCCCGATGAAGTTTGAACAAGCGCCTTTTCATGAATCGACTCTTAGGTCGAAACCGGCAGTTAATGCCGCTTCGGTTTCAAAGCCTGGAGTGAAAACAACAAAGACAATCCGGACAAGAAAAACAGATGGCAAGCCGACCTTTTAGGAGTAAGACGGCTTTTAGGCCTCATATTCAATGGGGTCTCTGCAACCCGCCTGCATAAACCCGCGCAACCGCAGCGCGCAGGAATCACATTTCCCACACGCTTTTCTCGAATTGCGGTAGCAGGACCAGGTAAGGTCAAGCGGTGCTTTTAAGCTTAATCCTCTTTTGATAATTTGCGCTTTATTCAATTGAATAAGAGGAGCAACGATTTTTATTTGAGTTTCCGGCTTTGTTCCCTTCTCAACAACCCCGTTAAACGCTTCGATAAAGGACTGTGTGCAATCGGGGTAACCGGATGAGTCCTCCTCTACTGCGCCTATAAAAACAGCCTCAGCACCGATCACCTCAGCCCATGAAGTGGCCATGCACAACAGATGGGCGTTCCTGAAAGGAACATAGGTATTGGGAACGCCCTTGAAGTTCAGATCGGCATCAGCGATTTTAAGGTCGTTGGACGTCAGACTGGAACCTCCAATCGCTTTTAAATGATCCATGTGGGTTACCAGTATTCGCTCTGAACCGAAATGGGCTGCAATGTGGCGAAAAGCCTGTTCTTCACGAGCTTCTGTCTTCTGCCCGTAACAGACATGAAGAAAAGCCAATTCATGTGATTCTGCCGCGATAGCCGCACTGACACATGAGTCCATCCCTCCACTTGCAAGAACAACAGCCAATGGTTTCATTTTCCCGGAACCTCCCCCCAGATTATTTTGTGTAACTGTAACTGAAAGCGGGCATTTATTCCGCTTTCGATTAACGCCTCCGCGACGAGTTGCTTTAATTCTTCGGGCTCTGGAATCGTGGAAATGAGCACCTTGAAACGCCTATCCAGTTTATTTTCTTTTATCACTGCCAAAGCCCAATCCCAGTCTTCCATACTTGTCAGAACCAACTTAACCTCATCGCTTGATTTCAAAAGGTCGAGATTATTCCAGGTATTTCGATCCTGTTCATGACTTCCCGGCGTTTTTATATCCATCACAATATGACAGTCAGGGTGAAGACCTGTGAGTGAAATGGCACCACTGGTTTCAAGTAACACGCGAAACCCGTCTTCACAGAGTTGGTGAATGAACGGGAAAACAGCCTTTTGAGCCAGTGGTTCACCACCTGTAACCTGTACAAGCTTGCAGCCACTTTGCTTCAAGTCATCGATAATGGCTGAAAAAGAGCGCCACTCACCGCCTTGGAAGGCATAATCTGAGTCACAGTAGACACATCTCAATGGACACCCGGTCAAGCGTATAAAATAACAGGGCAATCCGGAATGACTGCCTTCACCCTGAAGGGAAAGAAATGTTTCCGTGATCTTCAATCTCGGCTCGTACTGAACTTCCAGTCCGTGAGCCCGATATTGGTCTCTCAAGTTATAGCCCGATTTGAGTTCCGAAAATAGGATTCAACTTGGATCCCGACTCGTAGTTTTCAGGAATTTCCGGTACAAACAGAGCATCTTCCAGATTGCTGTTAACCTCAATATTTGAAAGAGTTACTTCAAAGCGGTCGTTATCCACTTCTAGAACAGCAATCCTCTTGACCATGTAGGCTTTGTTAAATGCAATGCGTATTTCCTTAAATTTCTTTTTTATCTTTCTTTTGCGAGGTGTTAAAAGCAGAACCACTTCCTCGGGAGTATCTCCGGTTATTTTTGTTAAATTGAAATATTCCAGCAGTTTGTCCAGCTTTTCCGAGAGTAAAACCTGCGTGATATCGGTTTTTCTTTTGGGCAGCTTTTTAAAGCTGGCCGTCTTTTCGTTGTGAGAAACAGAAACTATTTTCTTTTGCGTAAAAAAAATCTCCAGATTTTCAGGTGCATCGAAATTGAACTTCATGCCCTTGCCCTTCTTCAAATAAAACTCACCGCTGAGCGTCATGGGCTCGGCTAACATGCTCAGTTCTTTCTTCTGAACAAAGTCCGCTTTAATGGTTTGTGTGTTTTGATTCGTCTCATCAATTTTCAGCACGATCTCCTTAACAGCTGGATCGAGCTTTTCCATAAGGTTCTTCTTGGGGTTGACAGCAACAACACTGTGATTAAAAGGAACTTGAATAGAAGTCAACAGTAAAAATATAGCAATCATTTACACTCTCCAGGCTAAACTTTACTCCTTAATGGCCTATTTGTAAAGTTACCTTTTATGTGGTTATTCCACAACCCGCTAAACTCTAAAAGAACAAAGGTCGTTTTAGTGTTAAGATGACGGTACGACAAATGTCAGCCGCATTTGAGGAAGTATGCCAGAGAAAAGAAAAAGCACAACGCCCGTCAAGCTCGCAACCATCAACTTCATGCAGCACTTTCAGTGTATTGGCTCCGATTGTGAGGATACATGCTGCAGGATTTGGGAAATAGGGCTCGACAAAGGTGATTTTGACAACTTGAACACGGTTTTAAGAAAGAAAGAGTCTATGCAAGCCTACATCAATGCCTACTCCCTCACCAGGGACAGAAAGGACATCTACGGTGTCATTAACCTGGACGCAAAGATGAGCTGCCGCCTTTTAACCGATGGTTTGTGCATGATTCACCGTGATTTCGGTGAAGAGTACATTCCAAAAGTCTGTGCTACCTTTCCCAGAACACTTTACAAGACATCGGTCAGAACGGAACTCAACGGCAACTTGGCATGTCCGGAAGTGGCAAGGCTCTGCCTTTTGCACCCCGATCCCCCTGCCTTTATGGAAGCGGTGGCCACTCCTGTTAACCCGCTATACAGCCAGAATAACTGGCCCGTTCAGGGGCAGGAACCCTACCGAAAACACCTTTTCTCTGTCAGGAACTCTCTTTTAAGGCTCTTCGCAAATGAAAACTTCACCTTGGCACAGAAACACTACGCTTGTCTTTATCTGGCTCATAAAACACATGCTTTTTTAAGGTTAGACATTACAGAAAACCAGGAAACCAGACTGGAAAGGCTTTTAAAGCGACTCCATGACGGTTACTACACAGAGCGGGCCATCAAGGCATACAATCGATTGCCTTTGTGTTCTCCCTCGATCCAAAAACTGGTTATTACCTTTCTCTGTACCAATCTGGACACGCCTCAGTTCCATCGGCTGAATGCCCTGCTGGATCAAGCCTTTCAAACAGCCAATCTGGACCGCAAGCTGTTTGATGCAACCAACACGGCTCATCATCGGGTTTTACTGGAAAACTTGTATAAGTCCAGAGCGTCGATCCTGGATCGCTTTGCGGCAAGAGTTGAAAAGTACTTCACCAACATGACTCTGAACATTTGGTCTCAAATTGTTTGGATGGGTTCTTCGTCCTTGCATGAGTGCTGTCAAAAGGCCATCACATCGGTCTTCTTTGCAAGGCTGCTCTTTTTCCTGCACAGGGATGCCGTTCAAGCGGTCAAACTGGAAGATGCTGAAGCGCTGCCTCTGCTGAACAAAGCGGTGGTTGAAACCGTTCAGACGGTGATGCGAAACATCCATGCCAATGCAACTCTGCAAGAAACCATTCTCAATTCAATGCAAAAGCTCTCTATTCAAACACTCGATGAACTTGGGAGTTTATTGAAGCTGTAAAAAAGCCGTTACGTCCATCGGTAATAATGCCAAATCGCCCGGGTCAGGAAAAAATCCAATCACCCGCCCTAGACAACACCCCTTGTTGAACTCACAAAGGCAGGTGTTACAGTGAATTCAAGCTGTTTTGTAAGCCCTGCAGTTGACTGATAGCCTGTTCGGCTTTGGCAAAGACCATGGTCAAACGCGTTCTTTCGTTTGCTACCGTTTCCTTCATGCTTATAAGCCGATCATTCAATCGATCTTCCTGTTCGTCCAGAGTCCCCTTTCGATCGTTAAGAATACCTGAGAAACTGACAAATGCATCGGTTTTCTCTTCAAGCATACTGCCCAGTCCCTGACTAATTTCAAGCGTAACATGGGTATCTGCTACCGATGCCATAAAAAGCATGCCTTCGTATGGAGAGCCTTCGGCAAAACTCAGCACATCACCATCCCGTGTCAGGTTGTGTAATTGTCCGTCAATGGTCGCAGTATTGTTCAATGTGTCCAGAACAACCGTTCCGGAAAAACCTTTACCCCTGTTTGAGATAAAGGAAACATTGGGATTGGTTGAAAGTGAGCCGCCCTTAAAAAGGTTTTCAACCTCGGTAAAGTTATCTGTAAGAGCCTCTTCCAGACCTTCTTTATCCACACTCAACTCACCCGTTCTCTGGTCGGTCTTGAAGCCTACCTGTGATATCGCAGTGTAACCCATCTCTCCATTGTCACGCACATTGAACGGTGAAATATTGGGGATGCTGCCGGAAATCATATTCTGAAGTTCCATTTTAAGACTTCGAAGTGAACTGTCTCCCGCAAGAACACCCTCGCTGCCTGATTGTTTCTCAATCATTTTGAGCGCGTCGTTATAGTTTGCAGCGAATTCCTCCAAACCCTTGATAATTTCTTCCTTATTGGAAGTTACCGCCAGACTTTCCACACCCGTAGTTTCAGCCTTGAGGTTTAAGGTAACGCCTTCAATGAGGTCGGTTATTTCATTGGTCTCTCGGACAATGGAAATACCATCAAGCGTGAACTCCGAATTCTCACCAGCCTGAGTGTTGGTCACACCTCCACCGAGGAAGGAGGTGTTGAAACCGGACATACTGGATGAAGCGAGGATATTCTGATCTTCGCCCATTTCTTTAGTGGAAACCAGCAGCTGAAATTGTCCAGGCGAGGTTTCAATAACCGAAGCTCCAAGGCTTTCGCCGTATTGTTCGTTAATTTCGTCTCTCAAATCGAGAATGGTAGAATCGGTACTGAGCGTAAGAGAAAAACTATCTCCCCCCGCCAGGTTCATGGTCAATGTACCTGCGCCTATGCTGTCTGAAGTTGAAGAAACAGTGTTCCCAACAGTTGCAACGCTTTTTTGCGCTAAATTGGAAATCTCAAGATCATAGGAAGCCAAAGAAGCATCGGAGTCGGCGGTAGCGGTAAAAGCATCTGAGTCTGTTGACGATGCGTCCTTGTTACCCAAAATGACGCTGCCAAGATCCGCCGCGGTCTTGTTTAAGGTACTTAAAACGCGCTTGATATCTTTTAACGCCGTTTTTTGTTCATCAATATTATCAAGCGTTTTTTTTACATTGTCGACACGCTTCTGTTTGGTTGTAAGCAAGGACTCAATGAGAAGATCGGTATCGAGCCCCGAGGCCAATCCCGAAAATCCAACTCCACTTGCCATGGTGACCTCCCTAAAAATTAAACCAAAGCTGTACAAAACCTCAAAAAGAGGTCTGTACAGCGAGGTATTTAAAACTGGTTACGCATTTTCATTCAATATCATTCCAGACATTTCTCTCAAATTGGAAACCATGTCGAGCATTTCCTCGGGAGGATATTGCTTGACCACATCACCATTTTGACGATTGTATAGCTGGAAATATTCAATGCCGGATTCTTCATGAGTACCAAATCGCAAACGCAGACCCGTGCGATCGAACTTCTGATTCACTTCATCAACCAGATCCTGAATGACAGACTCAGCTTCTTTCAGCGCTTCAGACGAAAGACCTGCTGTCCTGGAATCGGTGTTTTCATTCTGGTTCAACTCAATCCTATTGAGTTTTCCAAGGGAGATGGAAGAGGAGAATTCCCCTTCCTCTTGTTGTTTCAGGTTGTCAACAGTTTCACCCGGTGAGGTGTCGTAATTGGAAGTATCTTTAGACAGCACGTCACCCTGGCGAACAAGTTGAATACCATTGTTCGAGATTCCTTCCGTGATCACTGTCTCACCTCCAAATCACACATGACTGGTTATCAGGCCAGTAATGAAAGTACGGATTGTGAGGATTGGTTGGCCTGTGCCAGTGAGGCAACCCCAGACTGTGTCAATATCTGGAATTTTGTCAGGTTAACCACCTCTTCAGCGACATCTGCATCCCTGATTTGGCTTTCAGCGGCTTGTGTGTTTTCCGCAGTGATACCGAGACTGTTAACGATGGTAGCGAGTCTCTGCTGTTTTGCACCCAAGGTGCCGCGACTTGCCGAAATGCTTTCGATAGCCGTAGTGATGGCAGTGAGTTCAGTATCGGCGTTACCTGTCGTTGTTAAATCGCCAGACAACGAAAGATCATCAGAAGCCATGTTAATAGCGCCAACACTTACTGTTGCGCCTTCGCCAACGCGAATCTCCAGTGCTTCACCGAAAACAGCGTTTCCGTCTACTTTGGTATTGGTATCCAATGCAGTGAGAGCCGCCTTGATTTCAGTGTATTCAGCATTGAGTGCCGTCCGTCCTGCATCGGAAGTGGTTCCTGATGCGGCCTGTTCGGCCAGCTGGGCAGCACGTGTCAACAGGTTGGTAGCCTCTTCCAAAACGCCATCGGCAATCTGGATTCGACCAATACCATCGTTTGCGTTTCTCATGTCCTGACCCAATATTTTGATGTCAGCCCTGAGGTTGTTGGAAATCTGGAGACCTGCAGCATCATCAGCTGCCTTGGTGATCCTCATTCCAGTTGATAATCTACCAATAGTGTTGTTCAAACCCCGTTGTGCGATTCCCAAGTGTCTGCGGGAACTCATTGAGGGTATATTATTGAGAATTGAAGCCATAGCATCCTCCTTGATACATTTTATCCGCGATCCTTCGCAGATCAGCCGGTATTACCCGGGCTACTTTACTTAACGACACGTGGAAGAGAAAACCTTAACACTTCTTAAAAAAAGATTTATGTCATTATATTTGTTACACTTAAATGGTCACCCGCTGGAATCGAAAAAAGACGCCGTCTGACTGGGCCGAGGATGGTACGAGCCCAGTAACTGTGCGCCCTGTGAGAGGCTCGACAACCGCTGTTTGGAACTGTTTGAAAATTGTCGACATTGGCTCTCTAATTGCGGGATCATAACTTCCAGACGATTTTTAATTACCTTTCTCTGTTCATCAAATGACCCGTTGTAATGCTGAAGCTCGGCCAAAATTTGATCGAGCCGGGCTTTTATGTTTTTGACCGTATCCGGTAAATCAACCAAACTGTCTTCGGAAAAATGGTCAATTAGAGACTGCAAAAGAGGTAAGTCGTTGGCGATAAAGCTCTCGAGTAGTTGTTGTATTTGATTTGTTCGTTCTATCAATGCGTTCATTCCTGCTGTCTTTCTTTTCTCATTGATTAGCCTAACAGGTCTTATCCTTTTTGTCATTATTCATCATTTTTAAATGCCAGAAGTGCACTTCTAGGTCATAAGACAACCCTTACGTAGTTGTATCATTGCATCTTGATGTTCGCTGTTCCGATGTCATGTTTTTCCCATCCTGCGATGACCGAATCGTGTTTGAAAACAATTGACCGCAAGCTTTTTTGAAAAAGAGTTCACCTGTTAAAGCCGTACATGCTTATTCCTGAACACCGGGTGGTCGAGCACTTCCTTATTCCCTGCACGCCATTCAGTGTTTTTTGGATGTTATAAAAAAAAAGCGAGAGCTGAACTCCCGCTTTTTTTGTTGTTACTCCAACAGCAATCTTATTATTGCTTAACTGCCGGTTTAAGAAACACTTACCTATCCAAGTAGCGACAACACACTTTGTGCAGATTGATTCGCCTGTGCGAGCGAGGACACGCCGGACTGTGTCAAAACCTGAAATTTCGTCAGGTTGACCACTTCTTCCGCTACATCGGCATCGCGAATCTGACTTTCGGCCTGCTGTGTACTTTCCGATGTTATGCCCAGGCTGTTGACAATGGTATTCAGACGTTGTTGCTTGGCACCCAAAGTGCCGCGCAAGGCTGAAACAGTTTTAATTGCATCCAAAATGTTACCCAGAGCTGTGTCCGCATCTCCAGTTGTGGACATTTCGTCGCCATCAATTCCAAGCTGTACAGCACTCATTTCAGACGTTGCCACTGAAACAACTTCTCCTGAACCCTCTCCAACCCGAATATCGACAGTGGATCCAAACACGGCAATTCCATCAATTTTGGTATTGGTATTGAGTGAATCCAATGCCGCTTTGATTTCTGTGAATTCGCTATTGATCGCTGTTCTACCAGCATCAGAAGTTGTACCTGAGGCTGCCTGCTCAGCCAATTGTGCAGCACGAGTAAGCAGGTTGGTTGCCTCTTCAAGAACGCCATCAGCCACTTGAATGCGACCGATGCCGTCATTTGCGTTGCGTTGAGCCTGACTCATGATTCGAATATCCGCGCGAAGATTGTTGGAAATTTGCAATCCGGCTGCATCATCCGATGCTTTTGTAATTCTCATCCCGGTTGAAAGTTTGCCAATAGTACTGTTAAGTCCACTTTGTGAAAGAGCCAAATGCCTTCTTGAACTCATTGCTGAAATATTATTTAGAATAGATGCCATTGTATCCTCCCTGATACCTTAATAAAGCCGCGTTCCTTCGCGACTGTAATGTCTTCCACACTCCGTGGATGTTATCCTTGTCGGAATCCCGCCTTTGAAACTTGAGCCAAAAAACAAAAAGTTATTTTTTTATGTTTCCGACTGTGATAATGTCTTGATAAACAGCTGTTTATTGGCCAGGAAATAGATGGAATCCAAACAATACACTTGTAATCAATGTGAATGTTCAGTTGATCAACCCGTTGACAATTGTCCCGTATGCCATTCTGTTTTTTACTGGCTTCTTAAAACCAAGCGGGAAGTATCCCCGCAGGAAAGAGACCTGTATGCAGCAGCCATGCGGGCATCCTTTGGACCGAAGACAGGAAACGATTTCATTTTTCACGGTGGAAGAATCTGGCTTCCGCACTCTTTCTGGCAGAAAAATTCAACCCGTGAGCTCCTCAATCAATTTGATTGGATAGAAGACATTGTACTTATCCAGTACAAGAAGAGTTCAACAAAAAAGAAGAGGGAAGACGGCGTGCTGCTTCAAGAAAGTCTTTTGTTCGATTCGAATGCTAAACGAACCGTTGTCAATTCACAAGACCTTTCAGAAACACAAAAAAACCAAACAAGGTCCCGTTCCTTTGGTCTTCGTCCCATTTTGGGTCCTCTTTCCGTTGGACTTTTTCTGGTTTTCATAGCAGCAGCCTACTTCGTTCTGATGGTAGGCAAACAACGCAACCTCATGCACAACCGCGAACACAACGGAACCCCGCAAATAATGGAGGAAAGCGAACCTTGAGATACTGTCCCGACTGTGGCGCTGAATGCCAGGATCAAGATACGAAATGCCTTGACTGTCAATTCCCTCTTGCTCTGGATCTGCTGGATCGAGATGGCGTATTGCAAACCACGCGCGCCCAAAAAAACGCATGGCGGCGCGTCCTGTCTTTGTTAAAACGCTCAGGACTGAAAATCCATGTACAAACAGGCACCGATTTTTCAGCCCATCAGGCCTGGTTCATTTTTCCCGGTATTGGCCTCATCTTTTTGTTGCTGAGTATTTTGTTCAGTGAAAGTCTTGCACGGAGGCTTTTTCCGGTTCCGCCTGCCAAAGTTGCCATCAATTGGGATCAAAAAGCATCTGAATCACCTAATATGGCCAGTGAAAGCGGCTTATCCAGTAATATCCTGAGTGAAGCACTTATGCCCACAAAGGATCAGCTCTCCGATGGGACTGAAGACCTTGAACAGGAAAGCAAACCCATTGTCAGTGAAGAAACTGTTTTCCATTTTGCTGAATGGTCTTCGGCTCATATTCGCGTGGCCTCCCGCAGCGGATACGGCACAATCTTTCTTACGGAGGGTTATCTTTTAACAAGCTATGATCTGGTAGAACAGGTTTATAATCAGGTGAAGGGACACTTTCAGGAAGAAGGTGTTTTCAAACAAGGTACACGCACTGTAAAACCAGTTGTGGAAGATTCAAGCGGTTTACTGGAAGGAGTTGAACTCTTACACAGGGTTGAAAGACCACCCATCGGAATTCTCAAAGTGGAAAACAGAGGACCTGTTCCCTTTAAATCCAACTTTCAAGATTACCCTCAGGAGCAGGATGACGTATGGGTCAGTTTTCACCAGCAAGGTCAACTTCAAATAAAAAGAGTGAGAATCTCAGGCACAGTCATGCAATCCGGATTGCCGTTGCCAACTCTGGATTTTGAAACCGTTCCGTCACAACTTGGGCATCCCGTTTTTAATCTTCACGGTGAGATGATTGGTATTCTGACAGCGGCAGATGAAAAAGCGGCTATCCTGCCCAATATTCTTCTTAGGGAAAAGCTGCCCTATATCTATCGAGATATTCACCGTTTAATGAAATAGCGGCAGACTAGTGGTTCACTGCTTTGTGGCTCTGAGCCATTTGCGTTTACCTCTGACTCTTTTTTCTTTAAAAAAGAGCTTGATCATTTCAGCACAGGTTTCTTCCATGACTCCGAACTCAATTTCAGGTCGATGATTGAGCTTCTCCATTTGTTCCTCACTGAAAAAGACACTGAACCCACCCTTAGGATCCCGTGCGCCAATGTATATTTTCTTGACTCGCGCCTGCACGAGAGCATGAAAACACATCAGACAGGGTTCCAGAGTAACGTAAACTTCTGCATCTGGCAGGCGGTAATTATTCAGATACTCACACGCTTTTCGAAGAGCCAGGATCTCTGCATGGGCAGTTGGGTCCTGCAAGGAGATATTACTGTTAAAACCTTCACCTAAAAGTGTTGAACCGGAAACAATTACAGCACCTACGGGTACTTCATCCGCCATTTTGGCATTCACAGCCTGCTGAATGGCCTTTTTCATCATCTCGTTTTGGATGTCCACTTTTTCGCCCCTTTTTCGCTCCTCTTCTCTTGATTCGAGCCTGTTTTACAACACTGATTATAATATGTTTTTGCACGAACGATAAAAAGACCTTTTCCGAGCAGGATATCGAATCAAAGAGAAAAGCTGATTGAAGTCCAATATGGAATTGTCGATAATAGGGGCATTGAACGGGAGGGCAAACATGGCCACATATGAAGAAGCAGGTGTATCCATCGATGCACAGGATCGCGCGATTGAAAAAATTAAAACCTGTGTCAGCCAAACCAGGACGAGAAGGGTGATTTCAGAACTGGGTAGTTTTGGAGGTCTTTTTGATATTTCGTTTCCCGATCTCGAACAGCCCGTGCTCGTTTCATCAGCAGACGGTGTTGGCACCAAGCTCAAAATTGCCTTTACCATTGGCAAGCACGACACGGTAGGTCAGTGCCTGGTCAATCACTGTGTCAACGATATCCTGGTACAAGGTGCCCGTCCTCTTTTTTTCATGGACTACATTGCCACCGGCAAATTGAAACCCGATGTCGTCGCGAGTGTGGTTGAAGGCATGTCCATCGCCTGTAAAGAAAACAGGATGGCCATCCTGGGCGGGGAAATGGCAGAAATGCCCGGTTTTTATCAATCCGGAGAGTACGATGTAGCCGGTTTCATTGTCGGCGTTGTAGACCGCAAAAAGATTTTATCCACAGAATTGGTCAAAAAAGATCAAGTACTTATTGGCCTTTCCAGTACAGGCCTGCACACAAATGGTTACTCGCTTGCCCGAAAAATTATTTTCGATGACCTGAAAATGAACGTAACGGACGCAATTCCGGGCTCGGATTTCACCGTTGCAGAGTCTCTGCTCCAAATTCATCGCTCTTACTATCCCATGCTCTGGCCTTTATTGGAGCAAGATCTCATTAAGGGTATGTCGCACATTACTGGTGGGGGATTCCTGGACAACATCCCCAGAGTTATCCCGAAGCACTGTGATGTTGAAATTGTACTCGGAAGCTTTCCTTCACTTCCCATTTTTAATTTTCTGGTGGAAAAAGGACACGTGGCGCGAGACGAGGCTTACCGTGTTTTCAATATGGGCATCGGCATGGTGTTAATAGTCGATAAAGATGGTCAGCAACAAGTACTGGATTTCCTCAACAAGGACAGCGAGCAGGCTTTTGTCATAGGACAAGTCGTGGACGGAGCTGGAGAGGTACGCCTCGTTTGAGAAAAACACGTTTGGAGTCACCTGCCAGGCCATGGATTTTGAAGCAAGCAATGAATACAAATGGAACGGGCAAAGGTCGCGCTTTCAATACAAAAAGAGTCAGAGTCTCATATGCAATGAACAACTCTGATCCTTCCTTGAAAGTGTATCGGTTATAAAAAGCTAAAAAAAACTTCTGATCAATCTTTTTTGACGACTTTGGTTCCAGCCATTTTGTCGTGCATCCCTCGCCCTTCTGAATCTGTCAGGATCGTGATAAACGGGAGGTAAAGCAGAATCCCTGAAATCAAATAGCCGACCAGGCGCAGAATAAAGGCCTTAAATGAAAGCCCCGCGCGATGAGGTTCATCAATCATGACAATTCTCAGGCCCAGAAAGTGTTTACCCAGTGTTTTTCCAAACTTCAACCAGCCAATAATGAGGTGTAAAGCCAGCAGTATACTAATGACACTGGACAACCCAAAAATGACCGTCGGATTGTTGACACCAATGAAAGGCAGCAGGATCACAGGCAGCATAAGAAGCATTCCTATCACACCATCGATGATAACTGCCAAAAGCCTGTGAATGGGGCTGGCGAACCCCTCTGTATCATCTTGAAACCCAAACGAAGCCTGTTCAAAAGAAGGCGGCTCCGTTTGCTGATTGTAAGAAGGTGCTTGTGGCGGATTATAAGGCATCTGTGGTTGAACCGGTGCATCAGGAGCCGCAGGTGGCGGCACGGACACAGATGGTGGTGTGGGCAATGTTACGGATTCTTCAGGTTGCACCGGCGGGGGCGCGGCATGCGGTACCGGATTTGGGGGCTCGTTAGAGGCTGATACTGCCGCTGAAGAAGCGTCATTGGATGGTGGATACTTCAAGGGCATTTCACCAGGAGGAACTGATTCCTGGTAGGATGGTTGGGTACTGGACGCAACAGCTTGATAAGCGGTTGTTTTCCGCAGTGCGTCTGTATGCAGATCCACGGTTTCCATGCCTGAACTCATTTGAGCTGCTGCTTTACTTTTATTTGAAAAGTAAATATGAACCCGACCGGCAAATATATCATCGCCATCCTGCAGAATTTCCTGCAGTATTTTTCTCTTCTGCAAGTAGGTGCCATTGCTGGAGTTGTTATCCACAATCATGTAATCAAGACCCTGCTTGATCAGTCTAAAGTGAATTCGCGAAACGCTTGCATCATCAATAACAACGTCACAAGTGGCGCTTCTGCCAACCGTAATCTCATCTTTTGTCAACGGAACTTCTTCATATTTACCTGATTTGGCTTTAATACGAATAGTGGGATAAGTCATGGCATACTCGCTTTGATATAATTTGTTACTTTATGATAGGACTTTTACAGCAAAATTCAACGGTTTTCTAGAAAATTGCGAAAAATATCAACTATTTTTTGTACATTATCTGGCATGTCATACTCGATTAAATCGCTTAAAAGGGTTAAGTCTTCTTTCTCTTGAGCTTCATTCAACTCAAGCAAGACATCGTTAATCTCGGATAAGAGGGATTCAATCTGTTCTTTAATGGCGGATGAAAGATGTTTATCCACTTTCACCAAGTTAAGCAGAGTCAATATAAACCCCATGCTCTCGAGGCTTTGCTTCAATTCCTCAAAGGCACTTGCCGATGGTGACAGTCGTATCTGTTCAGCCAGTTTCTCCAACGCTAACGGAAGTCCTTCAAGGTATTGTATCGCCTCTGCAATGGTTCCCTTCAGCGAAGGTGCCGGTCTTTTATCTGTCAGTTCGATTTCAACCTTTTGGTTTTCATAGACAATCGCTTGAAGCGTTTCTTCTGTCAACGGGTTAATAGCCTCACCATCGACTACAACCTCACAGATGTTTTTATTGTCTTTCCACTGGGACTCCTGAACTGTTAAAAGCAGGTCCAGAAGTGTGCTTCCCTGTTTGGCATCCACAGAGACTTCACGTCCCTCAACATACATAATCACCGTTTTTCCTCCTCAGTCGGAAATAACTCGTCCCGTCTAAACGTCCCTCAAGGTAAGACCACTCCAGCAGAAAACAGAGAATACGAAGATGTTGATCCATTCCACTGCCGCTAATTTGGACTACCCAGTGTTATGTATTTTAACACAGGAAGAAATTACCGGGCAAAGTTTGCAAAAAGGATTCGTCAACAAAGGAAGGCGCTTCGTGTAAAACAAGATATCCCGCTATATAACTTATATTTACATGAAATACAAAGCCATTATAATCTGGCGTTATCTTTGCTTACTGACTGAAAGGGAGGCACTATGACCATTGAACTTTCATCCAGTGTTTTGTTTTCACAATTACAATATGACCGAGTCTATCATCATTTAGGTCAGGACTACAGCAGACTCTCTTCGGGACTGAGGCTTGAATCCGCCAAAGATGATCCTTCGGATTATGCCATTTCCAATCAGCTGAGAGCTGAGAGCAGATTGCTGAAACAAGCCAGACGGAATGCTTTTGACGGGCTGGGTTACACTCAGGTGGTGGAAAATCACCTGAACACGACCACCCATCTCTTGACACGAGCAACAGAACTGGCTGCTCAAGCGGCCTCAGGGCATGTAAATACGGAAGCTAAGGCCGCTATCAATGCTGAATATCAGGAAATAATATCTGAGTTGGATCGCATTCATGCCCAGAGTGAATACAATAACCTGCCTATCTTTGCCCCGTCGGGTCGTACAACCCATATACAGTTTGGTGATACATCCAATGAAACGGTTGCCATTACGACCCAGCCAATCGATGCCGCAGCATTCAACCTCAACGGGACGGATATTTTGAGTGAAGCCAATGCCGAAGTGGTGTTTCAAAGAGCTTCAGAGGGAATTGACCACACTTCAGCACAGCTGGGTATCCTTGGCTCAAAATACAACCGACTCAAGGACACACTCACGCTGCTTGATGAGAAAATCATTGGCACACAGGCTGCGGAGTCGCAATTAAGGGATGCGGACGTGGCCCTGGAAGTCACCAAAATGACTTCTCATCAAATACAAATGGAGGGAGCTAAGGCCGCCATGGCTCAAGCCAATCTATCACCTGAGCGCGTATTGAGTCTTTTTACCTGAAAAACAGGCTCCATCCTTTGCACCCATGTTATGATGTGCGCCATTGGGCTTACTGATACACGGCACATTGCGTAATATGACATTCAGAAAAGCCTTCAACCCAAAAAATGGGTTCGCAAGCGAGAGTTTACAAAGCAGATTTTTCCTAAGAGCGGTTATTGTATTTCTCCGTGGAATGATTTTAGGTATAAAAAGACCCAAGTCAATCTTCATTCATCGAACACATTACTGGGATTTAATCCATGTAGGAAGAAATAAAAATGGAGCCTGAACATGTGGGATAAATTAAAAGAGGAATGCGGTGTATTTGGGATCATCAATCACGAAGAGGCTGCCAATATGGCCTACCTCGGTCTTTACGCCCTGCAGCATCGCGGCCAGGAGAGTGCGGGAATTACGTCGAATGACGGCAATCAATTTCACATACTGAAGAGAATGGGTCTTGTTGCCGATATTTTCGATGCCGAGAATCTTGCATCATTAGAAGGGAATTCCGCTATTGGGCATGTTCGCTACTCCACCACCGGTGACAGCCGAGCCAGTAATGCTCAACCCCTGCTCATCACCTGCCGCCATGGAGAAATCGCCCTGGCTCACAATGGCAATTTAATTAACGCGGACGCCCTTCGAAAAGAGCTGCAGCAAAAGGGTTCCATTTTCAATTCCGACAATGACAGTGAAGTGATCCTGCACCTGATTGCGCGATCCAGGGCTTCCAGCTTTGAAGAGGCCATCATCGACGCCTTAAGACAGGTGCAAGGCGCTTATTCCCTGCTTTTCCTCATTCAGGATAAAGTCATAGCGGTAAGAGATCCAAGAGGCATTCGCCCCCTTGCAATGGGTACACTGACGACCAAAGACGATTACAACGCAAAGAGTACGGCAACGGTATTCTCATCGGAAACATGCGCATTTGATATCTTTGACGGCACCTTTGAAAGGGAAGTGGCTCCCGGTGAAATGGTTGTTGTCGACAAAGAGGGCTCTGTTGAGTCGCACTTCCCCTTTGAAAAGCAGCAACCCAGGCAATGCGTTTTTGAACATATCTACTTCGCACGGCCAGACGGTATCATGTTTGGCGAGTGTACCCAGAATTTTCGAGATCGGATAGGCATCCGCCTTGCCGTAGAAGCTCCGGTAGCCGCTGATCTGGTTGTTCCAGTCCCCGACTCTGGCATGTTTGCAGCCCTGGGTTTCAGTAAGGCCTCGGGTATTCCGTTTTCTTTCGGTCTCATTCGGAACCACTACGTTGGCCGCACATTCATTGAACCCAAGCAGTCCATCAGACATTTTGGCGTCAAAATCAAACTCAATCCCATAAAAGACACCATCAAGGGAAAGCGCGTTGTTTTGGTGGATGATTCACTGGTAAGAGGCACCACTTCAAGGAAAATTGTGAAAATGGTGAGGAAAGCCGGAGCCACAGAAGTACACGTTCGCATCAGTGCCCCGCCAACTGCTTATCCGTGTTTTTACGGGATCGATACACCCACAAGATCGGAGTTGGTGGCTTCTTCTCACTCTCTGGAAGAAATCCGCAAATACATCGGAGCCGACTCGCTGGCGTACATCAGCCTTCAGGGGTTATTCAACTGTCTGCAAAACTCTAAAAAAGAACACTACTGTCATGCCTGCTTCTCAGGTGACTACCCCATCTTGTTCAATTCGGGAAAAGCCAAAAAAGGAGAAGCGGTTTGATTCTGGCCAGTAAACTTACCAGCTATCTCAATCAGCTCCTTTCTATCAGAGATTTTGAAGAAGCAGCCATAAACGGTCTCCAGGTACAAGGCGGCAAAAAAGTTCAGAAGGTGGCTTTCGCGGTTGACGGCGTCATGGACACCTTTCAAGCCGCTGCAGATTGGGGTGCCGACTATCTCATTGTCCATCACGGCCTTTTCTGGGGAAGACCTTTTGCCCTGAGAGGAGCCGACTATCGCCGTATAAAGTGTCTGATTCAGTCGGAAATAGCTCTGTATGCCGTTCATTTACCTCTGGATGCTCACCTTGAGCTGGGACATGCAGCCTGCCTGTTAAAACACCTGGGAGTCCAGTACCCGCTTGAGCCCTTTGGCAGATACAAAGACACCTTTATTGGAGCGATGGGCATGGTGGCTGAAGTCAAGAGGGATGAATTTCTCGATAAACTGCAAGATCTTTTTCCCGAAACCATTAAAACCCTGAATTTTGGCCGGGAAAAAATTCGCCGAATTGCGTGTATTACCGGACAGGGTGCCGACTTCCACTATCTGAAAGAAGCTCAAATCAAGAACATCGACCTCTATATTTCAGGCGAAGCGACACACCCTTCCTTTCACTACTGCAGAGAACAGCAAATCAATCTGGCTCTTTGCGGTCACTACCAGACCGAGACCTTTGGCATTAAGTCACTTATGGAACACTTAAAGGCGGAGTTCAATCTCGACGTCCGCTTTTTTGATTTTCCAACCGGACTGTAATCCCGAAAAGAACTTTCCTTCAGGGCGGGACGCCTTTTGGATGAGACGTTCAAGGTCGGTTGGCAATTCGCAGCTGAACGCGATGGTTACAGGGAGAAGCTACTTATACTTTTCAGGATCAAGTGCCGCCGGACTCCAGGCTTTCAGAAAATCCGCCACTCGCTTGATGTTGTACCCTTTTCCCTCTTCAAGGTAGACCGTGTTCTGGGTGTGAATTCTCTTTCCCGCGGCGTCCAGGATCACCAGGACGGGAAACCCGAATCGCTGAGGGTAATCGAGAGAGGCCAGGACATCGTTGTTTTTGTTTTCCTTTGAGGTGTTTACCAAGACATATACGTAATGATCTGTCAGGATTTGATTGATTTCTTTATTTTTGGAAAAAACACCTTCCAGTTTAAGACACCAGGGACACCAATTCCCACCTACTTGCAGCAGCACGTGTTTCCCCTCGAGCTTGGCTTTTTCAACGGCGTTTTGTATGTCATTTTTTGCAGAGGCCTTGGGGTCATAAACTCCTGCAAACAGGGCTGTGGACAGTAAAAGTAAAGACAGTGCTCTGAACATAATTCCTCCGGTCTTTTTCTTGGAAAAAGTCAACAACCGACAGGGTGCATACCCTGCCGGTTATTGTAAAAGCGGTTGGTTGTTGTTATTCCGAAAGCGTAACAATCAGTTCTTTCGCTTCGGCGGCAAGCTTATGATTGGGATCCACCTTGAGAAACTGCTTGTAGTACTTTACAGCTTCTTCAAATTCAAATTCACGCGTTTTGATTTTGCCCATTTGGAAATAGGCCAAGCCAAACTCGGGATCGTTTTCTATGATTTGCTTCAGGAGTTTAGTGGCACCGGCATCATCATTGTTATTGATCAGGTCAATTGCATTGTTGTACAAATTCTGTGCAGAGGTTCCAGCAATTTCTCGAGCAACCGTTTCCTGGAGCTTGAGGATGTTTTTATCATCGGGTTTCATGGCAAGGTACAGTTCACAGAGCTCTTTGGATAATTCCAGCTTCTGGTTAAAGTACGCGACAATGGCGTAAAAACGGGGAATTGAGATCAGTTCCGCCTTGGCCTCTTCCTCTACGATTAAATTGTACTTTTCATACGACTGCTCCATTTCGGTTAAGGCTGTAGGGTAATCTTTGGCCTTGTAGCTGGTAACAGCCGCATTGTAATGCTCTCTGGCGGCTATATCGTATTCCACTTGTTCGGGATCGATTCCCTGTTCCTCATAAAGACGTTTCGTGGCCTCTTCGATGGTTTCCATGCTAATTTCAACGATTTCCTTATTCACTCCAATCCACTGCTTGTATTTGAAAAGCTGTGTATTGTAACCCTCTTTGTCAACGGTGATGGTATAAGTGTGACCGGGTTTCAAGCCTGTCATGATGAATGATCCATCTTCCTTGCTTTCCAGGGTCTGTTCAAAGGTCGTTGTTTCCTCTTCAGTGAAAACCAGTTTCGCAGCAACGATCGCTTCGCCTGCTGAATTGGTTATTTTGCCTTTAATGGTACCAACCTGTGCAAAAGCTGGAATAAGACTGGTGATAATGAGAATGATACTGATTTTTTTCATACGTCAATTCCTCCGATGACTCTGCCTGCCATATCGTATTCGTAGGTTTCTTCAATCGTAACCGGAACCATATCGCCAGGCTTGTAAATTCCTTCTGTAATAAATACGTCGCCGTCAACATCGGGTGCTTGCCCCTGGTGTCTTCCTTGCAAAAGCAATTCCGTTTCCGGATGGACTCCTTCCACAAGGACATCCAGTGTTTGTCCCTTAAGTTGAGCGCACTTCTTTTTAGAGATATCTCTTTGCAGAGACATAATTTGATGCAACCTTTCCTGTTTTAATTCATCAGAAATGGTGTCTGAAAGATCATAGGCACCCGTACCCTCTTCGTGAGAATAGGTAAAAACACCCAGATAGTTGAATTCCTGTTCCCTGACAAAACTCACCAATTCCGCGAAATCGGCTTCTGTTTCACCTGGATAACCAACGATAAATGAAGAGCGAATGAAGACATTCGGTCTGGCTTTTCTTATCTGATCCAGAAAACGACTGTAGGAAGATCGGTTTCCTCCCCGTTTCATGGACTTCAGAACGCTTTGACTGGCATGCTGAAGTGGAATATCCAGATAAGAGCATACTTTGGGATGCGCAAACATCTCCAGAAGATGATCGCTAACTTCGTGAGGATACAGATAGTGGACTCGAATCCAGTCGATGCTGTTTATTTGACACAGTTCCTCCAGGAGTTCCGCTAAACCGTTCCTGATCCCGAGATCCTTTCCGTAGTAAGTGGAGTCCTGGGCAACCAAATTGATCTCCCTGACGCCTTGCCTGCCCAGTCTTGTGACCTCCTGGACAATATCTTCCCTGGTTCGACTGCGGTGCGGCCCGCGAAGTTTCGGAATGATACAAAAAGAACAGGAGTGATTGCAGCCTTCTGAAATCTTGACATAAGCTGAATGGCCGGGGGTGGAGAGGACTCTCTCGCTTGTTGCTGAATAGAGAAAGTCAGGTTCCCAGTGCTGAACCGGTGTTCTTTTTGAAAGATATGTCGCGATATCACCGGTGTGCCCGGTTCCCAGAAAGAGGTCGACTTCCGGAATGTCTCGCTCCATGGCTTCGTGATATCTCTGGGAGAGACATCCCGTCACAATCAGTTTTTCAACCTGTCCGCTTTTCTTGAGTTCTCCCATTTCCAGAATGGCGTCAATGGATTCTTCTTTTGCAGAGTCGATAAATCCGCACGTATTGACGATGACAATATCGGCATCTTCCGCTTTTGCCGTCAGCTGATAGCCATCTTTTTTCAAACTGCCGAGCATGACCTCCGAATCAACGAGATTCTTGGCACAGCCAAGGCTCAACATGCCTACTTTCTTTGGGTTCATGGGCTCAATCGACTTAACATTCTCGGGTATGGAATGGTTTCCCTTACATGGGGAAGTTTACAGATCCATGCAACAGCCCTTTCGATGCCCATTCCAAATCCAGCATGAGGAAATGACCCGTAACGCCTGACATCGAGGTACCATTCATAGGGTTCTTGATCGAGTTTGTGTTGTTCCAGTTGATCCAACAGGTATTCTATGGAAGAGGCACGTTCGCCGCCGCCAATAATTTCACCATAGCCTTCCGGTGCAAGGACATCCATGCCCAGAACCAGCTCACGGTTCTCCGGATCCGGCTCCATGTAAAAAGCTTTAAATACTTTGGGGAACCGATGGACGATAATGGGTTGATCATACTGCTTCGTCAGCATGGTTTCATCATCCCCGCCGAAGTCTTCGCCCCAGTTAATATCGCTGCCCTGTTCCTTCAGTTTCGCAACTGCTTCATCGTAGGTCATTCGAACAAACGGCTTGAGTGCCGCTTTAAGTTTATCGGTATCGCGTTCCAGGATTTCCAGCTCAAACGGGTTTTCCTCCAGAACCCTGGTGACAATCGCGTGAATGAACTCTTCTGAGAGTTTCATGATATCGTCTAAATGGGCAAAGGCAATCTCGGGTTCCACCATCCAGAATTCCGTTAGATGACGTCTCGTTTTAGACTTTTCTGCCCTGAATGTGGGTCCGAAACAATAGACCTTGCCAAAACTGGCTGCCGCAGGCTCCAAGTAGAGCTGGCCTGTTTGAGACAGGAACGCCTGATCATCAAAATAATTGACTTCAAAAAGCGAACTGGATCCTTCAGCGCTGGTCGGTGTGAGGATGGGACTGTCTATTAAGGTAAAATCTCTTGAGTCAAAAAAGTCACGCACAGCCTTGATAATTGTGTGTCGAATTCGCAAAACAGCCCACTGCTTTTTGGACCGGAACCAGAGGTGACGGTTGTCCATCAGGAACTCGACACCGTGTTCCTTGGGAGTAATGGGAAAAGGCTCTGACAGATGAATGATCTCTATGCCCTTGGCCAGGATTTCGCACTTCCCGTTTCTGGGGTTCTGCTGTACAATCCCTGTAATAGCGACACAACTTTCAGTGGTAAGGCTGCGGGCATCTTCCCATGGCTTTTCTTCCAACTCATTTTTAACAAAAATCATCTGGGCAAAACCGCTGCCATCTCTAATAACAACGAACTGAATTTTACCGCTTTTACGGTGATGACGAACCCAACCGCGTATGGTTACCTCTGAGTCGAGGTGTTTATCGAGATCTTTAATCAATACTGTGGTCACAAATTCCTCCTAAAAAGGCCTCTGATTATACTTTTTTTCTGGTCTTTCGGTCAACTTGCACTGTTTTATTTCACCGCGTTGAATGGGTATCGCACGTTTCCTGCCTGCCAGCTGCATCCAGTTTGTTTACAATTTTCAATCCAAATTTCCTTTTTACGACCTCTCGAGGTCACACAGAGCACAAACTCATTAAAATTAAACAATTCTACCGTTACAGCCTTGCATTCAACCTCAATGGCAACCAATGGAACCAGCCAATTCGACTTCCATGACGCCATATTGTCATATTGTCCTGCCCTGCTTTGCGTTCAGACAGGCTTGAGTCCCGCCCTTTCAATTGCAAAAACCAAATTGGAACCTTGCAAGTCGAACATAGTCTAGCTATATCCCACATTTTATTATAAGTTAAACTCAACCTACCTGCCTCGAACAGCACCGCCATAATGGTTACACAAGTTTTACTCTTTTGTTGATCGGAACTGTTTCGATTGTTTTTATGCAATGGCCTCGCTCACTGTGAGAGAATGTCGAATTCCCGGTCTACCGAACGCCACATCGCTCTTTCCTGCTCCAATTGAGCTGCTGTCAAAGGGTGTTCCTCCAGCCATGAAGAGTCTATTTTGACCGTCAATTTCCGTGACAGGTATTTCAGTTCGACAGGCGGAATGGATGTTTTTTTTCTTGAGCGAAGGAAGAGGCATGCAAGTCGCAAAACAAAGAGCAGCGTCCACGGAATGCGGAAATCAGAGTTTTTTGGAATTCTGATTTTTCTCCTGTGATTGAGAATCAGAAAACTCAGCACCTTTTTGTTGTGTCTGGTAAAGCCTGCCAGGTCCGAGTTCTCCACCAGGTAACTTCCGTGTCTGTGATAACCGCTATGTGAAATGGAGAGGCCAATTTCGTGCAGTGATGATGCCCAGCGAAGATAGCGCCTGGCTTGATCGTCCGGGTATGTTTTTTTCCCTTTCAGCAGGGAGAAAAAGTCCAAACTCAATTTTTCCACCAGCTCGGCTTGATGCGGATCTGCTGCGTATTGTTGCATGAGCTGTTTGACGGTAATCTCTCTTTGGTCCCGATTGTTTAACCGGCCAATCATTTCATAAAGCACACCTTCTCTCAAAGCCGACCGGGAGGCGTGTAACGGCGGCAGGCTGATTCTTTTCAGAACGGCATGAAGAACGGCCACGCCGCCTGGAAAAACAGGCTTGCGTATGTCCTTCAAGCCATCGAACGATAAGCGCTTAACATGACCGGCCTCAATCATGGCTTCAGACAGGATCTCGATATTTTTCAGCGTAATGCCGTCTTTCAGGACTCCCATGCCGTCCACCACAGCTTCAATGGTTTTAATGGTTCCCGATGAGCCCAGAGCTTCAGCCGGATACCGATCGTTAAAACGGCCTTCAACGGGCGTGAGCTCCAGTTCTGCTGCCAGGAGCGCCTTTTTGTAATGCTTGGCGGTGATTTTACCCTTGGGGAAAAAACGCTTTGAATAGGAAACGCAGCCCATGTCCAGACTGACCATTTTTTTCGGTTTCTTTCCCGAACCCCAGATCAGCTCCGTGGAACCACCGCCGATATCCACGACAAAACGGCCGTCATAAATGGGCGGTAAATCACCCGTTACACCTAAATAGACAAGTCGAGCTTCCTCTCTCCCGTTGATGATAAAGATGGGATGGCCGAGGATTTTTTCCAGTTTGGCGATAACCTCACTTGAATTCGTCGCTGCCCGCAGCGTGTTCGTCCCCACAATGCGAACCGATTCCGGGGGGAAACCTCTCAGGCGCTCTTCAAAAAACTCGAATGCTTCGCAGGCTCGCTCCTGGGCCGCGAGACTGAGGGAACCGTCCTTGCCAAGACCGTCCGCCAAGCGAACCATGATCTTGACACGATCGAGGAAAACAAGGCGATTCTTGGTTTTTCTGGCAATAACCAAATGGAAGCTGTTGGAGCCCAAATCGAGAGCCGCGAAGAGTTGTTGTTTGTTTTTTTCTTTGTACATTGATAATTGACTTTCCTGGATTGTAAATTTTAGCGTAGTCAGACTACCTTCTCACATCTTGTCCGCCTATGTCAAAAAATACCTTTTGTTATTTCTTTTATCACAAGCAGGCAATAAAAAAGCCCAAGACCTGGCCTGGGCTTTTCAATTGGATGAGTCTTGGCTCAATGGGGCTCAGCTGCCGCGGTATGGGGGAAGTAGGTTTCGTTGTTGAAGTTTTTGTGAACTTTGTCCCCGCCCCAGATCATTTTCTTGACAGCATGGTCAACGGCCAAATTAAACGGCATATTGTTCCTGAAGGCCGTTCGGAAGGTAAGCCCCAGCATTTTTCGGACGGTTTTGCCAATGTTGTCAATACACTTGTCGTCACTGAGCTTTTCCACTTCAATATACTGAATGGAACAAACACCACCCATGTTGGCAACATAGTCCGGGCAGTAAACAATACCGCGCTTCTGAAGCTCGACACCTATTTTTGAGTTTTGTAACACGTTATTGGCCGCTCCACACAGGATCTTACAGTTGAGGTCTTTGACGTTGTGTTTTGTAACGACCTCACCTTTTGCGCAGGGTGCAAAAATATCCACCTTGGCAGAAATGACTTCGTCAGCGGGAACCACAACCGCTTCGGGATATTTCTCCAGAGCTTTTTTGATACTGGCTTCGTTGATATCATTGATGTAAAGCTTGGCTCCCGCTTTGTAGAGCTTATCGATTAAGGTTTGGCCAACTTTTCCCAAGCCTTGGACTAAAACGGTTCGCCCTTTCAAGGTGCGTTCAGCGTGAAAGAAATCAATTGCGAAATAATCAACCGCGTATTTAATGGATTGGAAGACCCCTTCGGCCGTGTAGGGAGAAGGATCGACATCAATCCCAAAAATGTTCTTTGTATGCTTTTTAACAATGTGCATGTCTGGAACGGTGGTATTCATATCTTCCGCCGTGTAATATCGATCCTGCTTGCTGTTCACCCAGGCAATGAACTTGCCGAATTCTTCAAGTATTTTCTCTCTTTCAGCACCTTCGACACTTGGGTCGCAAACAATAATGGATTTTCCACCTCCAAGGGGTAAATCTGCTACGGCATTTTTAAAGGTCATTCCCCGGCTTAAACGAAGCACATCTGTCATCGCCAAAGCTTCACTTTCATATTTGGCCATCCGACATCCACCCAGAGCTCTTCCCCTGGTAGTATCGTGTATCGCTACAAAAGAAACAACTCCGGGAACTATTTCCGAGCGATAGACAGCTTCCCATTGTGGAATACTCAGTCTTTTTGCTTTTGCTGGATCAAACATCTTTCACTCCTTTTTCTTGTTTTAAATCTCTTGCCTGACGACGAGTTATGAAGGCATTTGAAAAGTCTTTTCCTTTTCACTCTTATGTTCTGGCAAAGCATTGGTATACCCAATTATTATTCACTCTTTTCTGAGTCTGAATTACCAGTGGTACTATCCCACAAACGCCCCGAGAATACAAGAGTATTCGGTTCACTTTTCCTTTTTTATGGCGTTTTCATACGCATTCAATTCAATTCCAAAAGAAACCGGAAATGCCGGCTCTGATGGATGCGAAACATTGATGAAGAGATAGCGTATTGACTGAATAAACAAGCTGAGGCCTCTTTTTGGGGTTTGTTTTGGGAAATCAATTTATGGCAAAATGGTGTAAACTTGGATTTATCTCTCGACCAAGACTCATGAAAGGCTTTTCACCACAAAACTCAGAGAGGAAACCGGGCTAACCGAATGAAAGGTCATCACCCATGAAGAAGCAATTGGCTGGCATCAAAATCAACACTCGCTCTGCATGTCTGCTCGTTGTTTGTCTTTTGTTGGCACTGGAAATTATGTATTTAATTGCAGCCAATCTCTTTTTAAACACGTCGGTTTCCTCCAAAATGATCAACCGTTCGCCGGAAAACCGGCTCATCATATGGGAGCGTGGTTACTCTCTTTACCCTGGACAAGTCACCCTGTATGACTTCGACATGCGAGTCAAGCACAAAAAAAATCAATGGTATGTAACATCTGAACGTATTAGCGGACATATCAAGCTGTTCAAACTGTTGGGACGTTCTTTCCACATAACTCAAGTTGATGCAGAGCTCCTTTCATTTGGATATCAGAGGCATCCCACATTTTTCCCGGAATCCAAACGTAAAAAAAAGAAATGGCAAATCCAAATCGACCATGCCGCCATCCATTCCATCACCGAGCTCGTTATTCAGGGAAATTCCCTAAAAGGCGACCTGACGGCAAACGGATCCATGAGCTTCATCACTCGAGGCGAGATGATCGTCAACCCCACCCAGCTTCATTTAAAAAATGGTGTCTTGACCCGATCGGATGAACTGTTAGCAAAAGACATCGAAATGACTATGACCTATTGGACTGACCGGTTCACTCCTTCTGTGGAAAAAGGGAAAAAAGCTTTAAAGTACATGTCTGCACGCATGGATGCCACCGGCCTCCTGGGAGCCTACGATCCCACAGAAACCAAGCTGAAAAAATGGTCCTGGCTGGAAATCAACCACAGTGGTCATGTTGAAGGACATATCGCAGTTGATAAAGGTATCGTTGCCAAGGGATCACGAGTCGGTATAACGAAAACACAAATAGGCGCAACCTATCAGGATTTAAAAGTATCGGGCCTGGGATCCATGAACTTTATATTAAGCAAACAGGCCGAAGATCCGGAATCCATTGAAACCGCGGACCTTGAAATAGGATTTGACCATTTTAAAATCACCAAACTTAAGCAAAAAAAACCACTTGCTTCGGGTGACGGTTGTCGAATCCTGATTGAGAGTGCACCTATTGACTTCAGTCAGCCCTTTAGCACTCTGGATATTTCTGTTTCTCTTCCTCCGTCCACAGTCTCAGATGCCACAGCTTTCAATTCCTATCTCGGCGGAAAAGACTTCCTCGCCTTTACGGGCGGCCACGCTACTTTGTCGGGAAACATTCAATACCTGGGAAAGGCAAGGGAGGGCGGTGGCTGGCTCACCTTTGAGTCCGACAACCTTGAAATGCTATTGAAAGGCAAGCCCATCGCAACAGCCTTTAAACTGCAGGCTAATTTTTCCGAATTCAGACCTGGCGACCCTCGTATTGTTGTCACGGGCAGTTCCATCAACGTCAAGAGTTTAAACAGAAACTGGTATTCCCATTCTGTCTTAATGAGCGGACTTCTGTCCTGGACACCTGAAGCCATAAAAAAAGGCGGCAAAGTCCTGAAAAATGCCGAAGGCCAATTTCATTTAAAGTCCGAAGTTTCAGATATCGACTTTATCAATTCATTTTTTGATAGACAACAAGGATTCATGATAAACGGACCGGGCAGTCTGGAAGGAAAGATACGACTGGCCAATGCCGATTTGGTTCCCGGTACTTCCATTCAAATCGATGTTCCCGACATTCAAGCGAGTATGTTGGGCTACGTGGCCAGGGGAAACGCCATTCTCAAAGCCGGTATTCAAGCTAAAAGGCGTCCTTCAAAAGGATCAAAGGCCAATATCGATCTCATTATTTCAGATTACACCGTCCGCAGACAAGGCGAGCAGCGCGATCACAGCAAAGGTGAAAAAATCACGGCATCCATTCGTGTTCCCGATTTTGAACTCATGGAAAGTCCCGATTTTGAAATGATTGTAAACCTGCCGAGAAACGAAATACCGGATATGAGTTCCTACAATGGGCTCCTGGATAAACACTCCGCATTTAAAATAGTTAGTGGAAAAGGTTACAGCTACGGTCGTCTGAGGTTTCTGAGTCAAACGGAGTCTATGGAGGGCGAATTGACGCTGAAAGCATCCGATCTATGTGCCACTTTTGAAACGCTTCCCATTCATGGGAGCCTGATGTTTGAGGGCAAGTTGAACAGTGACGATGAAAAAAACATGCTTTTCAACCTGGATGGGTCTAAATTGACATTGGACCAGGTCTGGACAGGCCAAAACAAGCCCGAAGAGAACTGGAGCATGATTTGTGAGTTTGAAAAAGCGAAACTAACCTGGAAGCGTCCTATGCTGATAAAGGGTGAAATGAGTTTAAAAATGACAGATACCGCTCCTGTTGTGGCTATTTTTACTGAGAAGAAACGCATGTATAAAATATTGCAGAATATTCTGACCATTAAACACATCCATGGCAATGCGCATTTCGATTTGAATGAGAACTTCTTCGATGTAAGCCTTTTCGATGTCCAGGGAAAAAAACTCAAAGTTCTCGGTAAAGCCAGAATGAGTAAGCAAGTTAAAAGAGGCGCTCTATACGTCAAACTAAAGGGAATCCAGGCTATGATCAGTTTAGAAGGAGATAAAAAACGTCCGTACTTTATAAGGCCTTTAAAGAAATTCCATCAAATGGATGTATTTATCGAGTAGGAACTGACCGTGACGTATTTTTTACCTGGACTTTTTCGGGTTTTTAGATGGTTTTTATTTAATTTGCGACAGAATCCTATTGATTTCTTCCGTGTGTTTTGAACCACCCTCTATGGCTTTTTCCAACATGTATTTTGTCACAAACGGCTTTCCTGCCTTATAAAACGCATAACCGGCATAGAAGTACACTTCATGGTTCCTGAAGCCCGAGTTCGCCAGCCGGTGAAATATGTCGGATGCCTGGTTGAAGTGTTCTTCCAGCAAAAGTTTGCGCGCCGTGAAGTACAAAGTCATATCATCTTTAGGATATTCGCCAGCATACATGGTGAGAAAACGATTGAAGCCATACAGGTCGTTTTTAGCAAGACAATCAAAGATGGCTTTTTCTTTCTGGTCTTTTGACATCATACCCTGCTTCCATTGATCGATAATCTTAGTTAAGGCATCAAAATCCGGGTTGAGTGCTCTGCGAAGGGTTGTTTTTTCTTTTTCAAGACCTGGAAAAACCGCGGTTTTTTTTATGTTATTGAGATGCATATAAGCCTGAGCGAGATCTTGAGACTGAAGGTAGCTTTTACCGAGATAGTAACGCGACTTATCGTTGAGTTCAGACAACCCGGACAGCACCTTTATCACCGTCTGGTAATTGTGCTTCATGTAGTGATATTGTGAAAAACAGGCAAGATACCTCTGGCTGTTGGGATTGATCTGCCCTAAATAGGTCAAATGGGGCTTTGTTTTCCTCAGATTGCCCGATTCCAGCAGTCTCTCCACCAATTGGAAGCGCAACTCCGTATCGTCGGGCTGATTTTTCACCATGCGCTGAAGCTTGGAAAGGGTCGGTCTGGCCTGCTGTTTCACAGCGGGTTCCTTCACTTGCTGGCGGCTTTTTCTCTCTTTTTGCTGTTCAGCCTCAAAGAACTGCTGATCCGTTCCAGCTGCCGATACGGAGAGCATCGGTTCTTTTTCGAGCTGTTCTTTTTTTTCCTTTTTGCGAGCGCGCGTTTCTTCAGGTGTGGATTTGCCTGTCTTGTTTTCCTCTTGAACGGAATTCTGCCACTCCATCAGATCTTCCATGTGACCCTGTGTTTGAGGCAATGATGGATATTTAACATGATAATAATAGCCTTTTGCCTCAAAGTACCGTTTCTTGGACGCGGCGGCATTGCCGAGCACTTCATTGGCCAAGGCATTGACCGGATCAACTGCCAGAATCTTGTTGGCGTAGACACTGGCTTGTTTCTTTTTCCCTGTGTTTAATTCCAGCTCAAGAGCCGTCGTCAACAGGAACAAATCATCGGGAAAGAGTTTAATGGCTTTTTTAAGGTCTTTTTTTCTGAAGCGGAGTTGGTCATTGGCTGTTAGTGTGCGTATGTATTTCTTCCATACTTCAATTCTATCCGGTTCCTTTTGGAGCATTTGTCTCAACTCAACTGGGTCTTGCGGCAGCGCGGGTGGCGGCGGCTGAAGCTCACCGGTAAGTATCAGGAAATTACGCCACACGGAGTCTTCAATTTGAATATGTTCATCACCGATTTTATCCCGCAGCGACTTGACCTGGATTTTGTGTTTTTGTAACGCGTCTTCGTCACCGGTGATCTGGGCGATAAGAGCAAGCCGCACACGACAGCTCAGAAGGTAATCCGGATAATCAAGAAAGCCAAAGGCCGCAATTTCAAGCAGTTCTTCTGCTTTTTTATAATCTTCAAGAGCCATAGAAGCTTTGCCTTCTCGATAGGTTCTCAAATAAAAGCTGTTTTGAGCGCAGACATCCAGCAGAGCGGTAAAAAGGAAGAGAATGACGAGTTTTTTATGCATTGATGCACCTTTATCTTGTTTTTGGTCGGCTTATCAGCAGGTTGCCAGCAGAAATAACAGCATCTCATGGCATTAATCCATTCTGAAGTGAAAACCCAACAGGCGGATATGCCATTCAGCCGGAAAACACGGTTCGTTTCTATCGGACCCGGCTGATGCCAGACCAGTCTTGTTAGGATCATACCCGATCACGCTTGCCATCTGGACAAAAAACTCAACTCAGGCATAAAAAACCAGTGGATGTAAATGGATTTTTTTACATGGTCATGGTAAATTGCACGAGTTGCCGTGTCTTGCCGGAATCCCCCTGGTTCCCTGGTTGTCAGAAACACAAACAAGTACATTCAAGATAATACTAGAGCTTAAGGATATGGTTCTCTTGAGGCAAGTTAGGACAAGCACGGTTAACGAATCCTGTATGTTTTTAACTTGCAGGCCTTGCACCAGGAATAATATGACTATTTTACTTATACAGCACAAAAATCAGACCGCTCTTTTCAGTCTGCGGATAGAGGTTGCAAGGCAGGTTAATCGCGGGGAAAAGAGAAACCCCTACAGGTAAAGAGATTGAATCAAAGTGGGAGAAATATGGATCCGGTTCTACTGATAGGCCTTAAAAAACAACAAGAGCAAGCCTGGGAAGTCGAAGAACACCTGGATGAATTGCAGATGCTGGCGTATAACATTGATTTAAACGGCAATTTCCGACTGATACAGCAAAGAGACAAACCCCACAACGCCACCTTTGTCGGCAGTGGTATGGTAGAGAAGATTCAGCAGTACGTGGTCAATGAATCGCTGAAAGCCGTTATTTTTGACGATGAGTTATCTCCGGCGCAGCAGCGCAACCTGGAAAAAGCCCTTTCTGTTCCCGTTTACGACCGGCCCTTTGTCATTTTGAGTATTTTCTCTGAAAGAGCCAAAACGAAGGAGGCCAAGACTCAGGTTGAACTCGCCCGCATGAAGTATGAATACCCTCGACTCAAAAAAATGTGGACTCACCTGCATCGACAGGCAGGACACATTGGAGGAAGAGGCGGAGAAGGCGAAAAGCAGCTGGAAATCGACCGCCGCATGGCCCGCAAGAAAATGGGTCGCCTGGAAAAAGAGCTCAAACGCTTTGAAACCAGGAGAAAAACCAGGAAGAAGCAGAGAAAAAACCTGCTCAACATTGCCCTGGTCGGATACACCAATGCCGGCAAGTCATCCCTCATGAATCAGCTTACCAAGGCTCATGTTGAAGCTGATGACCGTCTCTTCGTCACACTGGACGCCACCTCTCGAATATGGAATGTGGACCCAATCCTGAAAACCGTTTTATCCGACACCGTCGGTTTCATTAGAAAGCTGCCCCACAACCTGGTTGCTTCATTTAAGTCCACTCTAACCGAAGTAAGCGATGCCGACTTGCTGTTCCATGTCATCGATGCCTCACACCCGCACCTCGAGGAATTGAGAGAAACCGTCGATGGAGTCATTGAATCCTTAATCGATGAGCACATCCCTACCGTGCTTATTTTCAATAAAATCGATAAACTGTCTGATTTTGATCTCAAAAGCCTCAAAAGAGTGTTTCCCGATGGTCTTTTCGTTTCAGCAACCATGAAAACGGGAACGGAAAAATTAAGAGAATATGTCCTGAACCACTTTGCTGAAAAAATTGAAACAAGAACGTTCCTGCTGCCTGCCCGGGCACTTGGCCGCTTTTATCACATCAACGACTTTGGTCAGGTGCTGCACACCCACCACGAAAATGAAGGCATGTTCCTTGAACTGCGTGCCTTGAAGGAAAGGTTCCCCGCTTTAATGCGGGAAATTCCCGATCTGATTGAAATTGATCCAGCAGATTACCGAGCCAAAATCAATGAAGCAAACTGACTATCACATTTTTCGCGTAGGAGATTGGGAAGTGGTCGTCGGTAAAACCGCTCTGGCGAACGATCAGCTCAGTATCAAAACAGGAAAGCCAAAAGACTTCTGGTTCCACATTGCGGGTATGCCTGGCTCTCATGTCATCGCGAGGCATCCCGAACATCCGGACAGCTGCCCAAGAGAGATCAGACGGGTCGCGGCCGGCCTGGCAGCCTATTTTTCCAAAGCCAGAAAAGGGGGAACCTGCACCGTTCACTGGACAACGTGTTCACAGGTCAAAAAACGACCAGGCGCACCTGCCGGTCAAGTGGTTCTCAAAAAGTTCGACGTGATGAAAGTCAAACCGCTCGACCCGCAGGCCCTTGAGGATTGATTGCTTCTCGCTGCCATCAAATCACTATCTATTTGTAACCACGAGTGAACACGAATTTCCACTAATGTTTTATGGTTGGTTATTTCTTTTAGGTATTATTTTTGATACCAAGTGTGTTGTGTTTGTGTGACTCTATCAGTTCTCCATGCACGTCTAGCTCTGAAAGACAACCCTTGCATGTCCAGCCACCATATAATGCCTGTCTAATTGTTTTCGGTATCCTGAAAAATGGCTGCCACGCACCACAAACTGGACATTTCACGTTTTTAATGACAATCAGGGGGCCTATTTTCTTTACCATATTCTCTGAACCTCAATTTCATTGACTAACAGATCAAGGAAAATAATGATCCATTAAGTCGTTATCAAGTTCCTGTTTCAAGTACTCAAAAGATGTTTCAGAAGCCAAAGTAAGTACTTCAGCTTGGCTCATAACGGACAAGTCTATTTCACTGGAATTCAGCGTATCATAAACATTCTCAAGTGCTAAGTTGTGTAACACTCCATATTCATTGCAAGGATTCCTTTCCTGGCATAGCCCAACAGCTGATAGGACAAGTGTGAAGAGTAAGTTACGAATTTTCATAAAAAGCTGCTTTTATTTTTCTTGATTTATAAATTGAGAGATTCTGGTAATTATATACATAACTACTAATGTTAAAAAAAACAACCAAAACTTGCATCTAGAGCTCATGTTTTACCAAAGATTTGCGCCCGACCTCACAGGAGTCTGGTGAACTTTGCAAAATACTGGTTTTTCGAATACTTTTCTAAAGCATTATTTTCTCACGCCTTCTTACGACCAAGCACTTCAAGAACAGCCGGTCTCTCGCTACCGCTTCAGTTGACCACCGATACGTTTCCGTTTTCAATCAACAAGAATGCCGTGGTTTTTTGTTAAGTTGCCCACAGCTTTGTAGTACTGAACCATGGCCTTCCTGTAGGCTATTTTCGCTCGAATTTCAGAAGATATGGCCGTCGTCAGTTGGTCTTGTGCTTCGGCAATCTGGTAATTGGTGGTCAGACCGTTTTGGAATTTCTGAATTTCGGCTGCCAAACTCTCCTCTCTGTATTTGCGGGCTTTTTGATTGGCTTTTATGGAGTTTTCAGCTGATCTCAGTTCCCTGAGCGCACTTCTCACTTCTTCGCGAATGGTCTTTTTAGTCGACTCAAGCTGGAGCGCGCGTTGTCGCAAGCTCAATTCGGCTTCAACGATCCTCAGTTTATTGGCCTTGTTAAAAGGTGTCCAGTTCAAGATCAGTTCCACCGTGTAACCGGGAAAGTCGAGGCCAAATGCGTTACTGACGGCTTCTGTATAAGAGTTTTCCTTGTCAAACGGATAGCTGGCACCCGTCGAGCGGTAAGAGGCCGATAATTTAAGATCGGGTTTTTTCTGGTTGAGATAGTAATCGTAGTTCAGCTTTTCATTTTCCTCGTAAATACGCTGTTTTTCCAGTTCTACCCGGCTTGCAAAGGCCGTTTTAAACGCCTGTTCCTTATCCAGCTCGATGAGTTCAACTAGCGGTACATCCACCGGCTTAATGGGTTGGTCCCATTGTTCGTCGGGCAGATTCATGACTTTACGCAAAACATCTTCGGCCTGTCGGACTGCATTTTCAGCGGAAACCAGTTCCGATTCCTTTGAAGCCACATTGCTTTCCGCAAATACCAGTTCAATAGGCGCAAGGGTTCCTATTTCAATTTTTGTCTTGTTCTGATCGTACAGTTGCTTGGCTAAATTCAGCGAATTTTCAATGGCGGTGTAGTTTTCTCTGGCGTTAATTAAATCCCAGTAAGCCGTTTCCGTTTGAGTTAAAACATCGATCATTCGCAGTTCCAAATCAAGGTTGGAAAGCTCCAGATTGCCCCTGGCGAGGTATTCGTCCTTTTTGCGGATCCGCTCATCAAAGGAAAAGTTCTTCAAAAGACTCTGCTCCGCGCCAATCCACCAGGCACCTGTGTAAAAGTTACCGAAGGAGTTGTCGGCGTTGCTGTCTCTTCCGTTAGCCTGAACCCCGCCCTGCCAACTGAGTCCAATGGACTCCTGTTTTGAAAAGGTGAGCTGGAACGTGGTTGTTTCATCTGTAACGGTACTGCCAGCGGGGCCTTCGTTGGAGTTATTGGGCGCTCGATCTTTGGAATCAAAACGCGTGTTGGCGCCAATGGTTGGTTCGTAAACCGTTTTCGTTAAATCGAACGATATTTTTTTGGCGTCCACCTGCAGTTTCTGCAGTTTAATATCCAGGTTGTGCTCAAGGGCGGTTCTTAAAACTTCCCCTAAAGTCATTTTCCGCTCTTCTTCAGCAAGACCACCCACATTGATAACGGTGATTCCAATTAATATCAAGATCCCTTTTTTCATATCAGCCCCCGTTTGCACCATAAAACAAACAATCCTACGGTTTTTCTCTTCAAAAGTTTGTTTTCTTTTTTCCATTGCACGGGCGAATTTTAACAAAAATGACTGAAAGAATCTCTGTTGGAAACCATTCTTTTCCTTTTCGTGCGGGGCGATGTCCTGTTGATCGGCTGACTCAAGCCGGAAAAAAACGGAAAACTCGCACATTCCGTTGTTTACGGTGTCAAGATCAGTGGTAGCATGGGCTTCAAGTGGAGGACGAAAATGATTCTCGGTAAAATGCGCGCGAAACACGATAATTCTTTAGAGAAGTCCATTGAAACTTCATCCGGGAATGTGGTCTACACGCTTTTCCAGGACAGTCAACCCGTCGAGATGAACGCCTACTTAGGAGAGCCCATCACCCTGCGCTTTTCCGGCACGATCTCCTGCATCCATTGCGGAAGAAAGATCCGCAAGAGTTACAGTCAGGGTTACTGCTATCCGTGCTGCCGGAAACTGGCACAGTGCGATCTCTGCATTCTTAAACCTGAAACCTGTCACTATCATGCGGGCACATGCAGGGAACCCGAATGGGGCGAGAAACACTGCATGCGGGATCACTTTGTCTACATTGCCAATTCATCCGGTTTAAAGGTCGGTCTCACCAGAGCCACTCAAATTCCCACTCGCTGGATGGATCAGGGTGCCATTCAGGCGATTCCTGTCTATAAAACCAAAACCCGATATCAGGCCGGCTTGCTTGAAGTGACCATTGGCAAGGCCGTCTCGGACAAAACCAACTGGCGTAAAATGCTGAAGGGTGAAGTGGAGCAACTGGATATGCAGATAGAAGCAGCCGAACTCCTGAATCGCACAGCCGATGATATTGAAGCACTCTCGCAGAGTTTAGGTGAAAATCAAATCGAGCCCTGTTACGAGAACCGCGTCTACGAGTTCAACTATCCTGTTTTAACGTACCCAACCAAAATTAAGTCTTTGAATTTCGACAAGCAGCCGGAAGTATCTGGAACCCTGCTGGGCATTAAAGGCCAATACCTCATTCTGGATTCAGGTGTCCTCAATATCAGAAAATTTACGGGCTACGATGTTGAACTCTACGTCTGAAACAAACGAAACGCGACTCTGGACGGTCTATCTCATCGAGTGCCAGGACGGAACCTACTACTGCGGCGTCTGCCTGCTGGAGAGGCTGGAACTGCGTATAGCAGAGCACAACAGCGGCAAGGGCGCGCGTTACACCTCGGCTCGATATCCGGTTAAACTGATTACCTCGACAAAGGGTTTAAACAAGCAGCAGGCTTACCGACTTGAATACCGCGTGAAAAAAATGAGGCGAGATAAAAAGATCGCCTGTTTGAAAAACTATCGCACGTGATACGTACAGCTCTCATTTCGGGATGAATTTCAGACTTCAGGGAGCCTCCCAAAGGTCAGACCACAGCCCCTTTGGCGTTGTGTCCCGTATGGCAGCACTCCGACTCTTTCAGACCGCGCCTTGCGGGTTAAATCCTGCATTCCCGGTGCATTGTAACGAGATTTGATTGCTAATCAAATATTTAATTAGATTTAAGAAAAAATGCTTGCCTTTAACCTCGTTACAAGTGTAT
>PDUC01000061.1 GCA_002747255.1 Acidobacteriota bacterium
AGAGCCGATGATACTGGGGTTTTGAGCCCTGGGAAAGTAGGACACTGCCAGATTCTCTCTAAAAGCCCTTCACCGCAACCTTCGGTGAAGGGCTTTTTTCATTTCTAAGCGACAGCAAGGGAAACAAAAGACCATATCGCTCATTCGTATTCAACTCACCGGGCAAGAAAAAAAGCGAAAGCCTCTTGCGGTTGTAATAAGCACAATGGCACGCTTCACGATCATATCTCGTTTATGTCCAACTGCACTTTTCCGGTTATACTGTTATAATGAACGATCACATGGTTCGCATTTGAATAGATGCGAATTTACCAACTGCGGAAGTCCCATACATGGGAATAATCAATCAGGAGATGGTTTGCATGCATGCATCGTTGAGTCGACTCAAGCAGGGATTGAGATTTTTCTTTGGTATTGCCTTCTCTCGATTGTTTGGTTTTTTTCGCGACATTCTCATGGCGTTCTTTTTTGGCAGTAATTTCATAACAGACGCCTTTACGCTTGCCTTCAAAATTCCCAATGTGTTTCGGCAGGTCTTTGGCGAGTCCATGTATGAACGAGCTTTTATGCCGCCTTTTAATCGTCTCAGGTCAGAAGGTAAGTTGAAGGAAGCAAGGCGCTTGCTCCTCAGAACTTTCCTGATCAGCCAGATTCTCGTTATCGTTTGTATGACTCTTGTCTATTTCTTCCTGCCCTTTATAATCGATAAGTTGGCTGCCGGTTTCGAAGAAGACGCCCAGGGTTTGCCGCTTGAACTGGCTCGTCTTTTTATGCCCTATATGCTGCTCATCAGTCTGGCGACCTTTTGCGGGAGCATTCTGAGGTATACCAAAAAGAAAGAATTCCTGTATGGCTTCAGCCCGGCTGTTCAGAATATGTTGCTGTTAATAACCATGATTCTTTTTTACAAGAGTCTGGGTATTGTTTCCATGGTCTATGGCTACCTGATTGGCTCCGTGGGCTTTCTGCTTGTACAGCTGCCCTCCGTTATAAAAATTTATCGCGACTTAGGCAGGGAAGAGGATGTAAAGGAATCAAAAGGTTTCAGCAAAGGGGAAACGAAGAAGGCCTTTGGTCAAGGTGGAAATATTTTGGCTTCATCGCTGTTCAATAAAAGCATCGACTTGGTAGATGCTGCCGTTGCCACTCTCACTGTCAACGGTGCCGTTACAGCTTTAATGTACAGCCGTCGCATTCTGGATTTACCGGTCACCCTCTTTGGTATGGCCTTTTCATCACTGCCTGTCTCAAAGGCCGTTTCCGATCTCAAGGGCAAGAAAAAGGGCGTTGACATTCCTGCCGCCATTGCCATGGGCGTCAAAACACAGTTTATTTTGATGGTACCCATTAGCGTTTTTTGCCTGATTTACGGACATGAATTGATGACCTTGTTCTTTAAAAGAGGTGAATTTGACGAACAGGCTCTGAAACTCACCTCCGTAGCCTTTTTCTTCTTTTCCATAGGCCTTTTCCCCATGAGCTTGAGGCGTTTTTTCGCGGAAATATTTCCGGCCATTGAAGACAGTCGCCCGCTTATTTATGTGAGCTTTATCGGTGCCGTCGTCAATATCAGCCTGGACTTAATGCTCTATCGTACCTTCTTGGGACATGGAGGCATTGCCCTGGCCACATCCATTTCCTATGTTGTCCAGTGTATGGTTATGATCTATTTATTGAAAAGAGCGAGTGTCAATCTGAGAGGGCAGGGAATCGGGAGTTTCGTCTCCAAAAGCAGTGTGGCCATAGGCTTGTACGCTCTGGCAATGGGAGGAATTAAATTGGCATTACCTGAAGATGGTAACTTTTTCTTTTTACTGGCAGTGATTATCCTGATAGGGGGAATCGGTCTTGTGGTGTTCCTGGCTGTGACTCTGCCCTTTCTCATTAAAAGGTCCGATAAGAAACTGAGAGTCATCCTCTCTGGAGGGGGAACAGGCGGTCATGTCTATCCCAGTTTGGCCATATTCGACATTCTCTCCAAACACGAGGAAATCGAGGATGTCTGTTATCTTGGAATGAAGACTAAACCTGAATATAAAATTGTTACCAAGAAGGGTATCGCTTTTCGCGGGATTCGATCCGCGCCCGTGGCTGGCATCTCTGCCAAAAGCCTTTTTCACTCTTTTCCCAATCTCGTCATGGGGACCTTGCAAGCCATGAAGCACATTCTGGCGTTCAACCCAAGCTTGGTCATCGTTTCTGGCGGGTACGTCTCTGCACCGGTTGTTTTTGCCGCAGCTCTACTGCAGCCGTTTCTCAAACTCAAAATCGTTTTACACGAACAGAATTTAGCACCTGGATTTATGAATAAGGCAGCTTCTCTGTTGGTGGATCTGAGCATGGTCAACTTTCGCGAATCTGCTTTTCTCATGTGGAACAACAAATGCGTTCATGTCGGTTATCCCGTAAGGAAAGAGTTCCTTCTGCCCAAGCAAGATGCCAATTTGATGAAGCAGAAACTGGGTATTCCCTCGGATCGTTTTTTGGTCTTAGCCTACGGTGGATCCATTGGAGCCAGAACGATCAACAGGAGTTTTGTACAGGCACTTCCAAAGTTTGCGCAGTCAAAAAAGTTCTATCTCGTTCACGGTATTGGAATGAATCAATCTTCTGCTTACCATGCTTTAAACGATACCAGAGCTTTGTTAGAGGAAATGGATTTTAATTTTGATCCTGAAGCATTTAAGGGCAGAGACAACGATGGTGAGGTCTTTTATGAAGGTCACGCTTACCTTCACAATCTCTGCGACTATCAAAGGGCGGCCGATCTCATTGTTTGTCGGGCGGGAGCAGGAGCGTTGGCTGAAATCATGGCACTGGGAAAACCCGCTTTGGTGATCCCCAAACGGGGTTTGCCAGGCGATCACCAGGAGTTGAATGCCATTGAATTGCGGGCAAAAGGAGCCTGTGAGCTTCTCTTTGAATCTTATTCACTTGAATCAAATACCGAATGGGTTGATCCCGATGCACTCTTTAAAACCGTTTTGTCTTTGGCGGGAAAGCGAGAAGAGCTCCTGTCCATGTCAAAGCATGCCGGTGCGAGTTTTTATTCCAATACGGAGCATGCCGTTGCCAATGCCATTGCGGACTGTTTCCACGAGCGGCCATTGAACCACATTACGCAAATAACGGAACCTGCCAGTATCAAGCATCAACGCCTGTTTGATTCGCTGGTCAGTCACCTGGAAGAACAGCCATCTGATCACGTGATGGTTCAATATTACCGCAGCAAATTGGAAGGATATTTAAGGAGCAGTCACTTTCTCCAAGTGAACAAGGGTATTAAATTAATCGGCGTCTTCAAAGATCCTCAGCTGTATAACTACATCTATGAAAATTTTGACCAATTCAAGGGCTTCTTGAAGAGAAACAGCCTGTTCGCACTCGCCAAAGCCGTTTCATACCAGCCTGAATTTGAAACAATGGTACTCAAAGGTCTGGATGATTCCTATTTCGAAACGCGCTTGAGGGCGATTGGTCTCTATCGGCGTTTTTACAGGGAGTTGAATCGACAGAGAGCCATTTGCGACAAAATACACAGCATCGCCTTAAACAAAAGAGAGAGTTATGAGGTTCGCAGCGATGCGATTGCCGCGTCTGTGCTGTTCCTGAACCAAACGCAGTACATCGATTCCATGAACAAGTTTCTTTTTGCTCGCAATGTTCGACTCAGGGAGGGCGTTTTGCGTGGAGTGGAACTGGGTATTAAAGAAAACAGATTCGATAATTTCCACGAGGTCAGTAAGTTCTTGAAACAAATGTTGCTGACGAATTCCGATTTTCAAGCTCACTTTCACATTCGCGACCAATTTAAAAATACGGCTGTTGTCTTAAGGCAAGCCACATTGAACAAATCCCGCAGCCAAGTCAAGGAGGATCAATAGTGTTTATTATTATCGTGGAGTGGTTGAAAGCTCATCAGATCGAGATGGGCTTTTTCAGGCTGCTTGAGTACCCTATTTTTCGATTGCTCATGGCTCTGGGAACCTCCATGGGTTTTACTTTAATTTGGGGTTTTAAAATTATTGTTTTTCTCTACAAAAAGAGAATGAAAGACACTTCTGGAGACTTTCTCGATATCGCTGCCACTGGAAAAAAGGGCACACCCACCGGTGGAGGTTTGATGATCCTCCTGTTTACAAGCCTGAGTGTTTTACTGTGGGGTGATTTCAGCAGCCCGTTTCTGTTTGCGTTGCTCTTTGGTATGTTGTCAATGGGGTTGACCGGCTTTATTGATGATTACCTGAAAGTCCGGTTCAAGTCTTCCCTCTATGGAATGAGTCGAAAAATGAAGACATTGTTTCAATTCATTTTTATTTTGCCTTTCCTCTGGTTCTTCCTGTCCAAATCAAGTCCCATCCCTGCAGATATTCAATGTGTTGTTTATTTGCCTTTTCACAAAAACCCCGTTTTCGATCTTCACCCATGGCTTTTTAGCCTTTTCTTCATCGTGGCCATGTACGCCATATGCAACTCGGTAAATATTACAGATGGAAAAGATGGACTTTCAGCGGGAACAACCAGTGTCTCTTTGGCTGTTTTTGCTGTTTTTGCCTTTGTCATTGGCAGGGTGGATACCGCTGATTTCCTTATTTTCCCTCATGTTGAGGGGGCTATTGAAATTAGTGTGTTTTTAGCTGCCCTGATTGGGGGAATAGCTGGTTTCCTATGGTATAACGCCTACCCGGCTGAAGTGTTTATGGGTGATACCGGTTCCCTTGCAATTGGCATGGCAGCGGGTCTTTCTGTTTTTTTTATTAAGCAGGAAATGCTCTTTCCCATTGTTGGCGGTGTCTTTGTGGTACACAACTTTACCAGCCTGGTACAGGATTATTATTTAAGAAAAAAAGGTCGACGTTTTTTTCATCGTGCACCCTTTCACCATGAACTGACCCACATGGGAATGGCTGAACCAAAAGTTGCCGTGCGTCTTTGGATCGTTTCCTTTGTCCTGGCTGTAATAGGTCTGCTCTCACTGAAAATACGCTAACACGTTATTGGGCTGTAAAATATTCATCTTGTACGTCTTTATGGGCATATGCTATGATCAAAAAACGGTTTAATTGGAGTTATCAACATAACAACTTAAGGAATGGGATTTGATATGCAAGAGGCACTTTCTTTAAAAAGGATCTTTATTCTTCTGTTGGTATGTTTATTCGGCGTTCATTTCATGGCTCAAGAGGATACTTTAGTGTTGGGTGTCTTTCCCCAGCGCAATGAAGAGATCACTTTTAAATTATACAGTCCGTTTACATCTTACTTATCAAAAAAAATGGGCAGGAATATCAGGCTTGATATAAGCAAGGACTTTGATAGTTTTTGGTATAAAATGGAAAATGACCTGTTTGATATTGTTCACTGCAATGGATACCAATACCTTGTTGCCCATAAAAAATATAATTTTCATCTTCTTGGTGTTATTAAAAGACATGGCCGTACGACTATGACAGGTACGATTATTGTCAGAAAGGACTCGGGAATAAACTCCATTGCCGATTTACAGGGAAAGGAAATTGTATTTGGGGGCGGGCTGGAATCTTCGCGTTGTGGAATCATTGCCAAAAAACTCTTGCTGGATGGCGGTCTTTCTCCTCAACACTATCGAAATAAATTCGCCTTATCACCGCCTAATGCAGCCTTGGCCGTTTATTTGCAGCAAGTGGATGCTGCCGGTATCAGTGATGATATGCTTGAATCCGATTTTATTTTGAGACGAATGGATTTATCACAAATTCGCGTTCTGGCCAGAGGACAACAGTATATCCATCTGCCCTGGGCTTGTTCAAACAGGGTTGATCCAGAACTCAGAGCCTCAATTCAGGCCATTCTCTTATCCATGAATGAAAATCCTGAAGGACGGGAGGCTCTGAACACCGCTAACTATGATGCCATCGTCTTTGCTGATGACAGTGATTTCAATTCATTCAGAGAAGCTGTTTTTCAGGTCAATGGAGAACACTACTAGATGCATAAAGAGAAACCAATAAAAACATTCTCAGCTGGACTGCCGCTCAGTGTCAAGTTCTCGCTTTATGTCTTTTTAATTATCATTCTTGTCAGCTTTATCCACTTTTTTGTTTCATACAAGAACCAGAAAATAAGGCATTTATCAGAACTGAAAGAGGAAGGCTTGATCATTGGGAGGCAAATAGCTTCTTCAGTTCCCAACTTAATTGCATCTCATAACTACCTTGCTATGGAAAAGGTTGTCAAGGAGATTGGAGAGTATGAAGGTGTAAAGTATGTCGGTATTCTGGCAGCAAACGAGCAGTGCATAGCAGCGTGGATTAATGATCTGGATGATGAAAGCCTCTCCAATCTTCAACGTCCTTCAGATGCATTTGTTCACCACGACATCTTATTAGATTTCAGAAAAATAGCAGGAAGCTGGGTCGATATCTCCGTGCCCGTTGTCTATACCGATAAGTATCTCGGTCGGGTCATTGTTGGTATGTCGTTCAAATCGGGAGTCGATAAAACCAATACTTTTCTCCTGAGGCAGTTTCTCATTAACGGTTTGATGGCGCTCTTGTTGGCGGGAGCTATTTATCTCTTTTTCTGGAAAAAAATATTAGTGCCCATTTACAGGCTGAATCATGCTGCCAAGAGGATGGCAGAGGGGGATTTATCCAGGCCTGTTGAGGTCGTCGGTAACGATGAAATCAGTAGGGTATCAACCTCATTCAATGAAATGATGTTGGCGCGAAAGAAAGCGGAAGACATTTCAAGAGAAACACAGAAGAATTGGGAACGTCTTTTCAACGCTGTTGACGACTTGGTGACCATTCAAGATCCCGAAATGAAAATCCTGCAGGCAAACAGGGCTGCCGGCAATATTTTGGAAAAGGATTCCTCCGAACTGGTTGGCAAGTATTGCTACCAGGTTTTTAAATGTGGCGATACTGCTTGTGAAAACTGTCCTGGACCCAAAACATTTTCTGACGAAAAACCTCACAGTATGGATATAGAGTACAAGAACCTCAACAAGACATTTCACTTATCCACTTTTCCTATCTTTGATGAAAAGGGAAAGTGCAGCAAGCTAGCCTGTATCGCTCGTGATATGACTGAAGCCAAACATCTCGAGGCACAATATCGTCAAGCTCAGAAAATGGAAGCAATCGGTACCCTGGCGGGTGGTATTGCTCATGATTTTAACAACATCCTCACTCCCATTGTCGGTTATGCAGAGATGATTGCAGTTGAGGCTGAAGCCGGGTCAAAGCTGGAAATGGAAATTAATCAGATTATTAAAGCCAGCCGCCTTGCCAAGCAGCTAGTATCACAGATTTTGACTTTTAGCCGCCCTCGAACACCCGAAATACAAAAGCTGTACCTTCAGCCTCTTATTAAAGACATCCTCAAATTAATGCGTTCATCGGTGCCCACAACCATTCTATTCGATCAGATGATCGATCCTGCTTGTGCTCCGGTAATGGCCGATTTAACTCAAGTACACCAGGTAATTATGAACATCTGTACCAATGCCTATCACGCCATGGAAAAGGAGGGCGGAACACTCAGTGTTAATTGTTACCAGGTCTATGTCGATAGTGAGAAGTCGCGATTTTTAAACAATATACCAAAGGGTAATTATGCACTTATAAAAATTGAAGACACGGGAACAGGCATTGACCAGAAGTCACTTGAACATATATTCGAGCCCTTTTTTACGACAAAAGAGGAAGGAAAAGGAACGGGGATGGGGCTTTCCGTGACACATAGAATCGTCAGTGATCATGGCGGAACGATTACAGTCAGTAGCGAGCCTGGTAAAGGATCCATTTTCTGTGTCTACCTGCCATGTGTAGAGACCGTGCATGTCGCTGAATCAGAGCAGGAGAAGAAAGGGGATAAAGTCGATAGCACTGGAAATGAGCATTTAATGGTGGTTGATGACTCTTCTGACGTCCTGGAGTTGGAGACCTTGGTGTTAGAGCAAAGTGGCTATCGAGTTTCTTCATACGAAGAGAGCGCAAAAGCGTTGGAAGTATTGCAATCACATCCTAATGACTTTTCCCTTGTTATAACCGATATGACGATGCCGAAGCCAACGGGACTGGATCTGGCCAACGAAATACTCAAAATATCTCCTGACTTACCAATTATTCTGTGTACCGGCTATACCAATATAGACATCGAAGTTATTAACAATCACCCCTCCATAAAGGCTTTTCTGCAAAAGCCACTACAGCTTTCCAATTTTTTGAAAACGGTTCGCGAAGTCTTGGACGAAGGAAAGAGCCATGAGTAGAGCCAGCTATTCAATTTTATCTATTGCATTTTTTTTACTGTGTCCTTTAGCCGCTGCCAAGGAGTTGCGAATCGGTGTATTGGCTAAACGGGGTGCATCCCAGGCAATTGAGCAATGGGGGCCAACTGCTGAATACCTTTCTGGCAAATTACAACAATCCGTTGTCATTATTCCCATTGAATTTTCAAAAATAGATTTTATGGTGCGGAATGCTCGTATCGAATTCCTGCTGGCGAATTCAAGTTTTTACGTTAAAATGGAAAAAAAGTATCACGCAAAAGCTATTGCTACTCTTATTAACTCTGCAGGTGGGAAACCGGTATCCAAGTTTGGTGGCGTGTTATTTGCCAGAAAGACTTCTGCTATTAATGAGTTGAAAGATGTTATCGGAAAAAAGCTCATGTGTGTCAAGTACTCATCATTTGGCGGAGGTCAAATGACCATGAGGCTGCTTTACGAGCATCAAATCAATCCCTTTCAGGATCTGGGCGCTTTTATGGAAGGCGGGACTCACGACTTAGTTGTTTACGCTGTTTTACTGGGAACGGTGGATGCAGGCACGGTTCGCAGTGATACCTTAGAGCGCATGCACCTTGAAGGGAAAATTGAGCTGAGTGATTTTAAAATAATCCACCCCCAAAAACTGGACTTTCCTTTTTTATGCAGTACCAGACTGTATCCAGAGTGGCCAATGGCTGTCTTGAGTCATGTTCCAGAATCTATTGCCGATCGTGTGGCTGCTGCGCTTCTGGAAATAAAACCAAACTCAGAAACGGCTGTCGCAGCTAGAATTGTTGGTTGGGAAGAACCGGCTGATTACGGTTCCGTGAACATGTGTTTAAAGAAAGTAGACCAAATGGTCAATGCTTTCACTGAAACAACTCATGAGCCCTGAAATGGAGGCTAAACGCTTCCTAAGCAGGGTTAAGCGACCATCAGACTGACCCGTGTTCCTGGTTCCTCTCCAATCCTGAAAGGCTGATTGAATTATTCCCAAATCACGGTCTTCTGGTGTCATGTATTCCTCCATTACCTTTCTCTGGGGCAACATACGCTGTGTCAGCTCCTCAAGTCACGCAACCTTGCCGGAAGGACACGCAAGTGTCTATTCCACATTGATCTTTTATAACACTTAACCATGAATAAATTGTGTTCTTAACACAGGTTGACATTCAAAAAAAATGATGGGGCACTTTTTCTGGCAGCAAGATAAGAACGGTGACGGGTTGCGTTAATACGTGCCGGTATTGGATTTTTCAGCTCGACTTTCTTACAGATTTTGCTAGTATTTAAGTTCTTTTTTGAGGTTTGGCGATATGTTTTTATTCTTGTTGTGTATCTACCAGGCAGAGATCTCATGGTCGTGTCAACCTGATATCAAACTGGAGGTATACGGAACTCCGGAAGCCGATGTTGTTTTTTTCTTTCCTCACGAAGATGAAAACCTCATCAATGCCTTTTTAAAGGATTATGCTCAAAAAACACCGTCCATCCGGCTGGTTTTTTTAAGACAGATGGGCCAGAGAAATATTTGGTTGAAATTGGGTGGTATCCATTTTCAGGTGGATCCCAATCGCATTTATACTCGTCGCGGTTGTCTGCGAACCGTTGTTCAAAAAAATCCGCCAATGAAAAAAGCGTTGCGCTCAGAAGCTGTTGAAAAAGCGCTTTCCCTGGGTCAGTTCATTTTAAGCCAACTTGATCCTGTGAAAATTCTGGTTGCCTGTCACAACAATGCCGATGGTTATTTTTATGATGGAAAGCAGGGCTGGGGGAGCGTTTCCGTTGTTCGCTATTATGAAAACCAACTGAGCTGCAAACCATTTGATGGCGTTAGTTTTGGTTTTGGTGATGAGGATGATCTCTTTTGGGTTACGCAAAAAGAGGACTTCCAGTACCTCAGCGATCTCCATTACCACGTTGTCCTCGAAAATGCCAATTCCGCCACCGACCCCTATCTCGATGATGGATCAATGTCTGTTTATGCTGCGCGGGAAGGCTGGCGCTATTTTAACGTGGAGGCCCAGCAAGATCTTCGGGGTGATCATCTGGATGAGGAAATACAGATGATCAGAGACCTCTTCATGCTTTTAGGTCTTCCGCAAGAAGTTGAAATCCACAAATAGACCGTTGCGATTCAGTAGATTGAAGGACCTTCGGCTCCTGGATTCAATTGCCTGGCATCGCGGAAATCGCGTCATACAGGTACTCCATACACAAAACGGATACCCTGAAAACATTCGTGGTTAAAAATCATCCGTGTCCATCTGTGTCCATCAGTGGTTAAAAATAAGAAACCACAGATGGACACAGATAAACACAGATGTTCATATAGGAAGCCACTCATAAAACCATAGGCTGTTCATTTGAGGTTCTGAACGTTATTCATTAATTCAGAAACCTTTATTCGGTTGTTCTATATTCAATTCAATTCGTACATTCGTGTGAATTCGTGTTCATTCGTGGTTAAAACTAATCCGTGTGCATCCGTGGTTAAAAAAGATCCGTGTGCATCCGTGTCCATCAGTGGTTAAAAAAAAGAAACCACAGATGAACACAGATAAACACAGATGTTCATATAGATAGCCACTCACAAAATCACTGGTTGTTCATTGGTGGTTATGGGAGCTCGCACTATACCAGACATGCGCACTTTCATTTGTCTCTAGCGTTTTTTTAACAATCCATTTCAAGCAGGACGTGAAACGAGCAATACCATGAAAAACATTCGTGTGAATTCGTGGTTAATAATCATCCGTGCCCATTCGTGGTTACAAAGTAAGCGACCACTTAACCGCATCGATACATAAAAAAAGATCATGGCAGAATCCATATGGATGGAGCAGCTATGAGCGAAACACATAAACAAACCCACTTACCCCGGGCTGCCTGGGATCACGTTTAAAACCGGAAAAACAGCAGCTTGACCAAGACTGCCGTTCGGATTGCTGAAACATGGACAATGATGACCATAAAAACGGATAAAACGTCCTGTCCCGACCATCACGCTATCCACCATTCTCATAAGAATCGGACAACCTTATCGCCTGGTTATTAACAATGATTCCAGCTAAACAGTGCGGTTCAATGATCGCTTGCGGTTTATCTTCGACTAAGTATATTTTTTAGTGAAATTATGTCAAAATACACAAAGTGACTTAGGAATAAGAGATAGGTCGACACAGCATGTTTTACAGTCTCAATTTACTGAAGTATATTTTAGTGTTCTTTTTGTTTTTCCCCAGTGTAAGTAAAGCCGAATTTGATTGGATTTCATTTACATATGATAATGACTTTTTTTTAGGCGATGACAGTGGTTATACCAATGGTCTTTTTTTTTCATTGTATGAATTAGAAAATAGTGACGTGAACGTTGAACCATCTTGGATGTTGTCTCCATTAAAGTGGAGTATAGAATCTGAATCAGCACTTTCCAAAATCAACTCTTATACAGTGGGACAGGTCATTATAACCCCTGATGATATAACTCAAAAAGTGCCACCTTCAAACAGTACACCGTATGCTGGTATGCTTTTCCTTAACGATACCTATATATCATCAAATAAAAAATACGCAGATGCTATAAGAGTAATCCTTGGTGTTGTGGGACCAATCTCAGGAGCGGAACATGTTCAAAAAGAAATTCATAGAATAGTTGGGGCAAATGATCCAAAAGGGTGGGATACACAGCTTAATAATGAGTTAGTATTTCAGTTTAGCAGAGCTAGAGCATGGAGGTCTTGGGTCTCAGAAAGTCAACGGTTTGATATCGTTAATATGTTAGATGTTAGTCTGGGAACTATATCTAGTAGTGTTAGTGCAAGCAGTATGATACGTTATGGCAAAAATCTGGAAAAATCTTATGAAACTATACTTTATGCTCAAAAAAGAACATCAAATCCAGTTTCAGTCAAGAAAGAGCACTGGAATGTTTTTGCAAGTATATATACAAAGTATCTATTTAATTCTATTTTTTTAGATGGCAACACTTTTGAAAAATCCCGCTCAGTAGATTATGACCCCAAACACTTAGGTATGGCACTTGGATTTTCTTACTCATGGAATAATTACATTGTGTCATTAGCTATAAATAACTTTAACCAGGGTGATAAAGAAAGAAAAAATTTAGATAGATTTGGGACCTTTACGATAGCTATAAAATTATAACAGTTGGGGCCGGTGTAATGACTTTAATTATATATGCTGTGAACCGGGTTTGTTCAAAAAACAGTTCAGATTGCGGCTCGCTTTGCTCTGTGCCTTGCAGTGGCAGAAAAAAACGATCAATTAATCCATTTTCTTGAAGGTCAGCATAACTAAACAATTTCATTTTCTATTTCAGCTACGAAAGGTAAAATGAAGTTCATTTTTCGCTGCCATATTTCAGGGTCAAATTCATCGGGAGCCCATGCTTCTACCTGTGTTTTAGAATAATCGCGTGTATTCACATGGTGAATTGTGTGATAAAAGATCGCCCATAGGGCAGGTACATCACACATTCCTCACTTAAATTAGGTGGAAGTTAAGTTATTTTTTTTATCTCTTGTTGAATAGCATATATATAATATGCTATATTTCAAATATGTCAAATATGAAGGTTGAAAATTTAAAAGAAAAACGTAAAAAACTGCTTCAGAGACTCAAGGATCTTGATC
>PDUC01000064.1 GCA_002747255.1 Acidobacteriota bacterium
CCGGCAATATTAAGAGCGACAAAGATAAGCAGGGCATAGCCGAGATAGCCGGTAAGAGTAAGAATGGTCTCCCGTGAATTATGGGAAATAGCAGTATGCCGCAGCCAGAACCAGCTGATTAACTGTTTGCAGAAACCCATCGCGGTAAAACCAACCAGTAAAATCACCAGGCCTGCAACAAGACGGGCTGGATAAAGAGAAAAACCACCAAATTGAACCCCTTGAGAAAATACCTGAGCAACGGCTCCGGCTTGGGTTATCGCCCCCCACACAGCGATAAGCAGATAACAAAACACAAGATAGAGAACCAGTTTTAATGCGAAACGCAGCATCCGCAGGGCATTATCCGGCGGAGCGACCGCCTCTTCCTCTTTTCCCACAAAACGACTGAGAGCAGAGTCACTTACTGCTGCCATACAGCGTATAAGCAGATCGATAAGATCATTAAAGAAAAGAAGCAAGCCCAGCAGAATGATCGTTTCACAGGCGCCCATCAGCAGATAGTCCATCAGATTACGGTAGCCCGCTCCCTCGAGAACTATAAGAAGCAACACCCCGGGCACCACAATCTTCAGCAACAGCCGCCCGGCAGAGGATTTGATATATTTTCGCCGCACAATATATGTTACCCAGACCAGAGCAGTCAGTGAAATTACAAGCAGGAGAAAACGCAGGATATAGAAAATCTCTGGCGGGAATATACAGAAAAACACCCTGCTGGCATAAAGCACAAGCACAGTAATCAGCAGACAAAAGAGCGCACTGAAAAACTGCCCATCCCCGGATACGGCAAGATCCTGCGCTGATATTTTTGAATTCCTCAAACGCCCAGCCAGAACCCGTAAACCAACCGGAGCAGTAATTATATAAAAAAGAAAAAATACCGCCCAGCAAAACAGCAGCGAGAAAAAATCATTGCGTAAATAGAACCAGCTTACCACAACTGACAAGGCTGAAAGCGCAATAAAGGAGTTAGGCAGAAAACCCCTGCTCAAAAGAAATGAATCGAAATAATAGAGCAGATTGCCCTGCTCTCCATAACGCGCAACAATTTTATGCACCACATTGCGCAGCAGAATAAGAATCAACACAAGCACTGGCGGCAGCATAAAAAAATAGCCTGGCGCAATCTCTTCAAGATCGTCTTTACATAATACAACTCTCTTCTCTTCCTCCACCAGAAAAGAGCGCCAGATTTCGCCAGGCTCTGCTCCCTGCGGCAGACTGTTTACTGCATGCTGAACCACCGCGACAAGACTTTCTCCCCGATGAATCAAATTACGTGTCAGCCGCTTCTTTCGCGCTTTCTCAAGGATATCCAGTTTTTCCTGACAATCAAACAGCAGCAGTTTATATTCTGAAAGCTCCGCCTCTTTCTCCTCCTTGCTTCGCTGAATCTCCGGACTGGCAAGATTTTCCACTTTTGGCGATTTGGCTGTCGTTGCAGCGGGACTTTTCTGCTGTGTGGCAAGATTGAACTGAGCGATCTCCTCTTTTATCTCACCAATCCGACGCTGTACTTCACTGTAAATTTTCTCAATCTCCTTCCGCATAACGGCAATCTCCTGCAGAGATGTCTCTACAGTAAGACGAGAAATAATCGACTCAATTGCCGCTCTTTTCTTTTCCAGCTCAATATCAGATCGCTCTTCACCTACAGCAAATAAAGAGAAACAGAAAAGAATTATCAACACAAAAAAGCAGATATTTTTTAAAAAATGTTTCATAGGAAAATTGACAGTAATAGTATAATCTCAGACCACTGAAAAAAGCAGCGCATTCTGACCGAATCTCTGTACAGAAGTCTCTTGCTCTACAGATATAAAAATGGATAAAAAGAAACACCAACTATACCATCTGACTCCATATCAGCAACAGGTTTATCATCATTTCACAAGAAATATTTTTATATTTATTGAAACCTCAGACAATAGATAACAATTTGTTTTCACTATATTTCATTTTTATGTCAAAAACTTTTTTATATTTTATACATCTAATATTAAATCACACCGACTGCAATCTACAAACCAAAATCTAAAATCCAAATTTTGCACACCATGGGAATCGCAACCGATATTATTTACCTGACCATTGCCGCGTTCTGCTGCGGTATCATTTTCCAGCGCCTTGGCCAGCCGGTTATCCTCGGCTATATTGTCGCCGGAGTTATCCTCGGCCCTAACACACCGGGCATTACCGTCTCCAATATTCACGATATTGAACTGCTGGCAGAGATTGGCGTTGCCCTGTTGCTTTTTGCCCTCGGGCTGGAATTTTCTCTGAAAGATCTTAAACCGGTTAAAAAAGTTGCCCTGCTCGGCACCCCGCTGCAGATGCTGCTGACCATCACCCTTGGGCTGCTGCTGGGCCGCGGCCTGCTGGGACTCAGCTGGAATGAATCTCTCTGGCTGGGAGCGATTATCTCGCTTTCCTCCACCATGGTACTGCTGAAAACCCTGATGAATCAGGGCTGG
>PDUC01000045.1 GCA_002747255.1 Acidobacteriota bacterium
AATGGACTTTTCAAAAATCGAAATTTTGCAAATGTAAGCATTTATTAGACTTAAAAATTACAAAAAACGTTTTATGTTCTACATCCCGTAAACGCCAGTGATACACCTATCTGTGTTTATCTGTGTTCATCTGTGGTTCCTTTTTTTTAACCACAGATGGACACAGATGGACACGGATCTTTTTTTACATAAACAGAAATGTCTGCATGGTCAATTTTTTTGTAACCACGAATGGACACGAATTAACACGAATGTTTTTGATGGATTGTTCCTTTCCCGTTGAGACTGAAATATCATGTTAAAAATTTGGTAGAGAAGAATGAAAAAGAACCTGTATGAGATGATTTGAATACGTAGAACCTCCAATGCACAACCAGCGATTTTATGAGCGGCTTGCTGATACACCTATCTGTGTTTATCTGTGTTCATCTGTGGTTCTTTTTTTTTACCACAGATGGACACAGATGGACACGGATCTTTTTTCACAGAAACAGAAGTGTCTGCCTGGCCAATTTGTTTGTAACCACGAATGGACACGAATGGACACGAATGTTTTTGATGGTATTGTTCTTTTCCCGTTCAGTTTGGAATGTCATGTTAAAAAAATCGGTAGAGAAGAATGAAAAAGAACCTGTATGAGATGATTTGAATACGTAGAACCTCCAATGCACAACCAGCGATTCGCTTCGCGCTCACAATCTAACCTTGTTCCTTCTGCATAATATATTCAAGTTCTTGATCTTTGACTTCTTCTCCTAAAGCTAAAAGAAATTCCTTTGCGTATTTTGATTTCTTTGGTTCAATCTTTGATCTGAGAATTTCAGAATAATGCAATTTATATTTTTCGAGTGATTTGTCGAAAGACGAATTAATAGCTTTAAGGGTCTTAGCAAGGCCTTCTGATTTGAACATTTCATATGGATCAAAACTAACATAACTGGAATAGTCACCAAGAATTATAACCCTAGGAATAACATCCCGAAACCAGTAAAGATGGCCAAGATTAACTTCTAAATATTGATCTCTCAAATCACAAGACAATCCGAACCACAAGCGTCCTTTTTTCCATAATTGTTCTTCATGAATACATGACTCCAGTTTAATTTGAGTAAATCCATGTTGAATCAATGTTGGTTCAATAATTTGACCAAAGTCATTATTCATTTTTTCAATACGTTTGATTGCATAACGTTAAGCTCACTGGCGCGAGGAACAAGCGTCCAATGCGGTGCCTTGTTGGGCGCCGATTTTAATCAATGCTTCATGAAATTGATGAGCCTTATTTGTATTGAACCGGAATTCAATTAAACCATCCCAGCCTTCTCGAAAGATTGATGACTCGAATGAAAGACATAGTGTCTCTTCCTTTGGGATGTCGACATACAGATTTACCACTTTTGGGTCTTCAACAGAAATGTTGATTTGACACTTCCTGTATGTATAACAAATCACTCTCTTTCTGGTTACCACAAGACAACCGGAAAAACCCTCTGAACGATGTCGATACCGTTTCCCCGGTCCATCGACATGCCTTGTGATAAACCGCCCACCCATTCCCTCATCAGAGACAACGATGCCTTCCTGTTCAAGCGTTGAGAGCAATTGCTTGGGGATAGACCCAAGCCCCAGTAATCGGTACAAAAACGTCTTTTTCATCTCTATCCTTTTTACGCCCAACGCAGAGTTCACCGGCGAGTGGAACGAGTCCGGTAAAACGATTTGGTGAACGAAACCGCTGCGCGGAGTCAGCGGACACCGTATTTTTAAAGCTATTCCATTGTAACTTCCTGTTTTGCAGTAGTCTATCCAAAAAGGCAAGCCTATTTGCCATCGAGCAACTTTTTTTTAAACGGAGGTTATCGTGAACATCAACACACCCAATGATCCCACATTCAAAAAATATGACCGAAGGCATATCCAGTGCCTGAAACTGACCGGCATGCAGCCAAGACTATAGAGGGCTTGGGCCATCAGGCGCATCGGTCATTATTTCGACTGCCAGATTGATAACCTGAACACCGATCAACTCCTCGATTATTTCAACGATCTACTCGAAAGTCATTTCTGGAGCGCGGTCAAACTCGATCTTTATGGTCACAAGTTCTTTTACTCCAACGTGCTGAACAAAGCCTGGACCGATATTCCCCTTATTAAACCGCCGAAGACGACCCGGATTCCCGATATCCTTTCAGTGGAACAACTCCAGCAACTCGTCTGCACCATACGACCATTGAGTTATAAGTTTTTTTCTTCACCGTCTACTCCCTGGGACTGCGTCTTGGTGGAGGGATCAGGTTAAACGAAAACATGCCCATCTGGTTGTGATCAGAACCTCCAATGCACAACCAGCGATTTTATGAGCGACTAACTGATACACCTATCTGTGTTTATCTGTGTTCATCTATGGTTCCTCTTTTTTAACCACAGATGGACACGGATCTTTTTACAAAAACAGAAATATCTGCCTGGTCAATTTGTTGGTAACCACGAATGGACACGAATGAACACGAATACTTTTAATGGTATTGCTCTTTTCCCGTTCAGACTGAATATCATGTAAAAAAATCAATAGAGAAGAATGAAAATGCGCCTGCCTGGTCTGGTTTGAATACGCAGAACCTCCAATGTGCAACCAGCGATTTTGTGAGCGGTTTCCCGATACACCTATCTGTGTTTATCTGTGTTCATCTGTGGTTCCTTTTTTTTTAACCACAGATGGACACGGATGGACACGGATTTTTTTTCACAGAAACAGAAGTGTCTGCCTGGTCAGTTTGTTGGTAACCACGAATGGACACGAATTAACACGAATGATTCTCATGGTATTGTTCCTTTCCCGTTCAGATTGGAATATCATGAAAAAAATCAATAGAGAAGAATGAACATGCGCCTGTCTGAGATGGCTTGAATACGCAGAACCTCCAATGTGCAACCAGCGGTTTTGTGAGCGGCTTGCTGATATACCTATCTGTGTTTATCCGCGTTCATCTGTGGTTCCTTTTTCCTTGTCAAATACAGGCGGGGAAAGGGTGATATATGGTGAACCGGGTTTGCTCATCAAACGGGTTAGATTGTGGCTCGCTTGGCTCTCACAATCTAACCTTATTCGTTGGTTTAATGACGATGGTGTTATCGTTCGTCCTGGGTTGTTAACTCACTTTCTCCTGAGCGTGAAGATTGGATGGCATCGAGAATGTCATCTGTTGTTGCATTTGTTTTAACACCTTGCACGTCAAAAGGAGATGTATCTTTTGATGACCTAGAGGCGACTGTAAATATTTCACCGCCACGTCTTTTGATAATGACCTCTTCTGAGCGAGCTAAATCCAGTACTGCTGATAATTTTTGGCGGGCTTCAGAATATGTAAAAACTCTCATTTTGAGACCTCCATCGTTTGTATGCCCAGAACTTTAGCAATTTGATTCATCCTTTTGTCAAGCGTAAGCAAAGGGGAATGCAGGAAAAGGGCACACACCAGAAAATAAGCGTCATAAGCATAAATATGAAAATTAGAAGATATTTCAAGGGCTTTTGCGATGTCAACAGCTCGTAAATCAACAGGAATTTTTTGTGTCGCGCTCCAAGCACTGAGCATTTCACTGGTGGTCATTTTCTTTCTTTTTAACAATGCAGATAAGGCATTGCCAATTTCGAACGGTAATACCTCGGGTGCAATTAACTCATGCCCGACTGTTAGTTTTATGATGCTGTCTCTTTCCGGTTCATAGAGTACAACTGCTAAAAATGTATTTGTGTCAGCTACGATCTTCATAGGTACAATTGTACCTTATGTGTGGCAAATGTCAAGTGAGATGTTTTGTGATATTGTTTTACTGTTCATCTGTCGTTCCATTTTTTAACCACTGATGGACACGGATCTTTTTTCACAGAAACAGAAGTGTCTGCATGGTCAATTTGTTGGTAACCACGAATGGACACGAATTAACACGAATGATTCTCATGGTATTGTTCCTTTCCCGTTCAGTTTGGAATATCATGTAAAAAAAATCAATAGAGAAGAATGAACATGCGCCTGTCTGGTCTGGTTTGAACGCCCAGAACCTCCAATGCGCAACCAGCGATTTTGTGAGCGGCTTGCTGATACACTTATCTGTGTTTATCTGTGTTCATCTGTGGTTCCTTTTTTTTAACCACAGATGAACACGAATGGACACGAATTAACACGAATGATTTTGATGGTATTGTTCCTTTCCTGTTCAGACTGGAATGTCATGTAAAAAATTTGGTAGAAAAAAATGAACATGCGCCTGTCTAGTCTGGTTTGAATACCCAGAACCACAAATGCGCAACCAGCAACTTTATGAGCAGCTTGCTGATACACCTATCTGTGTTTATCTGTGTTCATCTGTGGTTCCTTTTTTTAACCACAGATGGACACGGATGGACACAGATCTTTTTTTACAGAAACAGAAATATCTGCCTGGTCAATTTATTTATAACCACGAATTGACACGAATGATTCTCATGGAATTGTTCTTTTCCCGTTCAGTTTGGAAGTCATGTCAAAATTAAGTAGAGAAGAATGAAAATGCGCCTGTATGAGATGGTTTGAATACGCAGAACCTCCAATGCACAACCAGCGATTTTATGAGCGGCTTGCTGATATACCTATCTGTGTTTATCTGTGGTTCCTTCTTTTAAAAATTGAAAAAAATTGAACGTCCTATTTTGTAATCTCGGGTATTTTTTCGTGGCCCGAGCTCATAAGCAGTGAGCGAAAAGCGGTGGTCAAGGAGTCTTTTTTTTCTTTATCTTAAACTCCGAATGAACTATAATTAGGCTGCCCTTAATAAATTGATAAGCTGAATTCTATGGCCCCGATAACCCAAACACCAATGCGTCATACCCTTTGGTGTACAGATAAAAACCTTACGAAAAGACTTGCTTTCAAGGCTCTTTCTTTCAAAACAAAAAGAGGAATTTTATTATGACTAAACAAATATTAGCATTGGTTGCTTTAACGACAGGTTTCTTTTGGATTGCGTATCTATCCCATAATAGAATAGTTTGGCTTATTTGTTTGGGCCTCTCCCTGGCATTGCTTTCAGGTTACGTTCTATCCTTTATTAAGGATAAGAGAATAGTGAGGAATGGAGCTCTTGGCGGATTGATCGCACTAGTGGGCTACAATATCATATGGATGCTAAGAGGTTTGTTCTGGAAAAACGTTGCCACAGAAACACATTTGTTACTTGGGGCATTCTCAATTGGCATGGTGGTGTTTTTCCTTCTGGGTAAAATGTTTCATAAAATTCCCGACCCAAAAAACTCACAAAATACAACCAACTAAAATCCTTAGTCTAAACTTGCTCTAAAGAAGATCCTCTTGAGTTTCAGCCGCTATGGCAGTTTTACAACCAGGTTTTAGTCCAAAAAGGCAGTTCCCGTGTTGAACTGCCTTTTTCGGATTTAATCGAGTCGTTTTTTGTTATTGCCAACAGTCTTTCAGCAGTACCATTAGCCTCCAATGCTGCAATTGAACTATGAAAAGGATCTGCCTGGCTACTTTTTTCCGCGAGCGTCTTTCAGCACCATGGGCAAGCCGCTGACCATGAAGAGAACGGTATCGGCGATTTCCGCCACGCGTTGATTCAGCCGACCCACGGTGTCCCGGTACAATCGGGTTGATGGATCGTGCGGCACAATACCCAGGCCCACTTCATTGCTGATGAAAACCAGATCGTTCGGGCACTTTTGAACAGAAGACACCAGTTCATCGATGTAAAGACCTATTTTTTCCTCATCGTTGACTTTGTAGAACAGGTTCCCGAGCCAGACGGTGAGGCAGTCGACAACTGCGACTTCCACTTCCCCATTAAGTGAGGCAATGGCTTGCGGCAGCTCAACAGATTCTTCAACGGTGCGATACGCACCCTGGCGTTCCGCTCTGTGTTTGGCAATCCTGCTGGCCATTTCATCGTCAATAGGCTCCGCGGTGGCAATGAAGACCCGGTTATCGTATTTTTCAGCCAGTTGCAGGGCATAACGGCTCTTACCGCTTCTGGCTCCGCCCGTAATTAGTGTCACTCTGCTCATGCTGCCTCTGTACTGACTCACTCTGGTCTTACCGTTCAATACCCTTGCGGGCTTTTATACCTCTGTTGTAATAATGCCTGACCTCTTTCATCTCCGTAACCAGATCCGCCACATCCAGCAGTTCCTTGCTGGCGTAGCGCCCGGTGATAATTAGCTCCACGCCTTGGGGTTTGTCTTTAACGAGTTCCACAAGCTCACTGACGGGAAAGAGATTGCAATCCACGGCGATATTCGCCTCATCCAGAATAACGACATGGTAGGCTTCACTCAGCATGGCCGCACGCACTTCTTCCAACCCGGAACGCGCCATATCCACATCAACCTGCCTGGGTTTCCTGTTGATGAAACACCCTCTGCCGAACTGAGTCACGGTAATTTGATCTGAAATTGATTTTAAGACTTTAATTTCGCTGTACTCCATGCCCTTGACGAATTGGGCAAAGTAGACGTTGAGTCCGGCACCTGCCGCGCGAACCGCGAGCCCGATGGCAGCGGTTGTTTTTCCCTTCCCGTTTCCGGTATAGACATGAACGTAACCGCTGCCTACCGACGTGGATTTCAAATTTCCTTTTTTATTCATTCTTTTTAGCTCCTTTTAACAAGCAGGTACACAAAACACGGCCCGCCGATCAGAGCGGTAATAACGCCCACGGGTATTTCAGTCGGCGCAACCAGTGTACGAGCCATGGCATCGCACATCACCAGGAAAGCACCGCCCATGCAAAAGCAGCCGAGCATGACAACTTGATTGTCAAACCCGGAAATCTTCCTGACCACATGCGGCACGATCAAGCCGATGAAGCCGATGGGTCCCGCAACCGAGACCACCGATGCGGTGGCAATGGAACCGCCAATAAAACAGAACTTCTGTACCTTGGCGACATCGACACCATGCCCCATGGCCATGTCTTCCCCAAGCGAAATGTGATTGAGCGTGCGGGCATTGAGCCCAATTAGAACAAGACCGATTATGGACAGCGGAATGGTTGAGTAGAACGAGTCAAAGCCAACGGTGTCCAGTCTGCCCATGGTCCAACGATCGAGAGACACCAGCAGATTGGGTTTGGTTAAGTAGCGAATTAAAATGATGAGTGCTCCACACATAATGCTGATCGTCACGCCGGCCAGGAGCATGGTGTGTGTGGAAATGCCGTTTCTCTTGCGCGACGCGAGGTAGATTAAAAACACGATGATACCCGATCCCGCCATAGCCATGAGTTGAACGGTCGTCATTTTTCCAAAAGAAAAATGCAGGGCAGGAACGGCAATGGCGATGTAGGCACCCACAGCAGCCCCGCCGGTAACGCCAAGCGTGTAGGGAGTTGCCAGGGAGTTGCGCAGGATGACCTGAAAGGTATTTCCTGAAACGGCCAAAACAGCTCCTGTCAAAAAGGCCAGCAAGACACGGGGCAGCCTGTGGAAAATGAAAATATCCGTGTCGATTTGAGTGATGGGACCCTGCTGCAGGTCGCTTAAAATGGTTTGAAAATCAATTTTTTCCGCACCGATAAAAGGGAAAAACAGCAGGGCAAAAACACTAAAGGCGGCGTAGAAATAAAGCCCGTGAAGCCTGTTTATTCGTCTTGTCTTTTCGGTCATGGCTGCTTCACGTTCCTTTTCCCGTTATTAAAAGGCAGAATAGAAGGTCTGCGGTTGAGCGGATGTTCAAAAATGGACAAGTTCTCGGAAAAAAACGCCATTTGCTCAATTCGATCGAAAACCTCTTCAGCAGAGCCAAACAGACTCACCCGTCCCCCGTCCATCAGCAGGATCCTGCTGCAGAACTGACTGGCCAGATTGAGGTCATGGGTAATCACGAGCACAGCCATCTGCTTGTTGGCCAAATCGGCCAGTAACTTGAAAAAGGAAGCCTGATGATGCATGTCGAGCCCGGTTGTCGGTTCGTCCAACAGCAGAATTTCAGGCTGTTGAGCCAGCACCGAAGCCAGCATGACTCGCTGCCTTTCACCGCCCGAAAGCTGCTGGATGGTGCGATCCCTAAATACGAGGGTTTCTGTAGCGTCCATACACTGATCGACAATGTCACGGTCAGGCTGGGTCATTAACCCGAAGTCTTTCGACCGGCAGAAACGCCCCATGGCCACCACGTCTTCAACGATGAAATCAAAAACCGGTGTAATCTGCTGAGGTAGGTACCCGATACTTTGAGCCAGTATTTTCCTCGGTATTTTTTGAACATTTTTCTGGTCGAGCAGCACTTCACCACTTGTGGGCGATGTGATACCCGCCGCAATTTTCAAGAGCGTACTCTTTCCCGAACCGTTAGCTCCGATGACGGCAATGAAATCGCCCCTGTTCATCGAGAACTGAACGCAATCCAGTTTCCAGTTCGATTGAGGATAGGAATAGCTCACCTTGTCGATGTTAAGCAAATCGCTATTCATCAAACAGCTCCGGATGAATCAGCCTGGCCATTTCCAGCGCGGCTTGAGAAACCCTGGGCCCCGGTCTCAGAACCATATCGGCGTCGATGAGGTAGATCTCTCCTTGCTGTACGGCTTTCAGTGTTTGAAGCTTGTTCCAATCCTGCAGGATCCTGGCCGAACTGTCGTCCTGCTGTGCGGCCCGGTTGCTGGGCTCCAAAATGAGATCCGGTTGACGTTTGAGCAGCGTTTCCTTGGATACAACCGAGTAGTCCTGTTGCAGATCTTGAAAGACATTGCTCCCCCCTGCAATTTCTATGAGCTCACTCAAGAACGTGTTGGGCCCTACCGTTGTAATACTGGCAAGAGAGCCGGGCGTTCGATACAGCGCAAAAAACACGCTCTTCCTCTTCGCGGCAGACGCTTTGAGTTTAACTCGATGGATCTCCGCTTTCATTTCAGTGCAGAGTTTATTGGCGGCATCGGAACATCCAAGCCGCTGACCGAGCTTGGTTATTCCCTGATATATTTCATTCAGGTTCCTTAAATCCAGGTGCAGACATTCAATGCCTTTGAGCTCGCAAAAATTGCTGATGACTTCATTTTTCCCCTGAAGGATGACCAACTCGGGCTTCAATGCGCTGATTTTTTCCAGATTGGGGTTGATGATTCCGCCTATCTTGGCTTTCTGAGCGGTTCCCGCAGGATAGGTACAGTAATCACTGACAGCGACCAGCATGTCCTCACATCCCATTGCGTAAAAAATCTCGGTGGCAGCGGGATTGATACAAATAACCCTCCGGGGCAGGCTCTTTTCGGCAGCAAAGGCATTCTTCTTCCCAACCGGTTCCTCTTTCCCAGGCAGAGTCAGAAACAGCAGGCAAATACCCAGCGTCATGATAATAAAAAGGGATCGTCTATTCATTTATGCGCTTCTTCTGTGTGGATTACATACTTGCCGCATGCCGGTATGAAATCAGGCCATTGCCTGACGGGAAGATGCTTGAGGGTTCCCAGCAGAGCGGCAATGGTTCCTCCGTGGGCAACAACGGCAAAAGTACCCCGGTCTGGAAGCTGATTGTACCACGAAAAGACTCTGTCACGGAAAGCGAACGTGCTTTCGCCTCCCTCCGGTGCAAACGATTCAGGGTCATCGATCATACCATCCATGGCATTGCCTGTTTGGCAATAAATAGCATCCCATGTCTGCAATTCCCATGTACCAAAACATCGCTCCCTGAGTCTTTTATCGGGAAACAGTTGCCTGTTTGTCATTTCGGCCAGCAGTTCAGCTAAAAAGCGGGTGCGTGTCACATCGCTGTGGTAAATGCGCGCAAGGGGTTGGCTTGCCAACTCGCTGGCGACTGTTTGGCTCTGAGTCTTACCGCGCTCACTCAACTCCACATCGCTCGTGCCATAACAGACACCCCGATAGCGTTCGTGGACCTGACCGTGGCGGATGAGAATGAGCGTGCGCTTCAATTCAACCCCTGCCAATCCGCCGCGCAAACCAGCAGAACAATGACTTGAGTCATGTAACAGATCATACCGAGACAATCACCGGTTATGCCGCCAATGTGTTTGCGTACCTTGCTCAAGACAAACCACAAGGCCATGGCCGTGCAAATCAGGCTGAGCGCCATTTTTACGGGCGTGCACCATCCCCAGACAAGCAGCAGGGGCAAAATGAGCAGTGCCGCAAAAAACACATCTCGCCATCTGGCGTTGTGCCCGGCCTCCTTGGCCAAACCCTCTCTTGAGGCAATGGGTTTCAGTAAACCAATGGATATAACCGTAACAAGCCTTCCCAGTGAAGCAGAGGCTAAAATAATGAGGTAGGGATGACTTTCCAGCGATGCAATAGCGAGTATTCTCAGTAAAATGGCCGTAAAAAGAGCCGACGCGCCATAGCTGCCAATTCGACTGTCTTTTAAAATCCGCAGGATATCTTCTTTGGTCCAGCCACCGCCAAAAGCATCGAAGTAGTCCGCCACGGCATCTTCGTGAAACGCTCCTGTTACCAGCATTTCAACCGCCACAGCTACCGCTGCTGCCAACGTGGGATTGAAGACATGGCTACCAGCAACGAAAACCAGGGCTGTGATGGCGCCAATCAGCAGTCCAACCAGGGGCATGTAAATGACAACCCGCTGAAACACCTCGGGTTTGGCGGGCTTGTTGCCGTTGGGCACGGGCAGCCGTGTCAGGAACTGAACAGCCGTTAAAAAGGGCAGAACTACATAGTTCATCATGACTGAATCCCCGCGGATTCAAAAGTGGCCATATTTTTTGTGATCTCGGCGGCCGCATCCAACAGAGGCATAACGAGCAGGGAACCCGTTCCCTCTCCTAAGCGCATGGACCATTCCAGCATGGGTTTTAACTGAAGTTCTTCCAGCAGGTATCGGTGTCCCTGTTCCGCCGAGACATGCGAAGCGATCATGAAATCGCGGCTGCCTTGAACAAGCCTCTCCGCAATGAGAGCCGCAGCCGTTGAGATGAAACCGTCTATCACCACAAGGGTTTTCAATTCGGCGGCCCGGCTGTAGAATCCCGCCATAGAAGCTATTTCAAACCCGCAGACCGCGGCAATATCCTGCACCAGGTCGCCTTTGCTGCGGCTCTTGACGCGTTCCACTGCAGCCGTGATAACGCCTATCTTCCGCTGCAGCATGGCATCGTCCGCTCCCGCTCCCCTGCCCGTTACGGCTGCAACATCGCACCCACACAGCAGGGCTGTCAAGCAGGTGGCAGCGGTGGTGTTGCCAATGCCCATTTCACCTGATGCGAGCAGTTTTGCGCCGTTTTGTACGGCCTGCTCAGCTTCCTGTTGGCCGATTGCATAGGCCTCTTCAAATTGAGGTTTCGTCATCGCGGGTTGCTGCGCCAAATTCGCGGTTCCCTCCGCGACTTTCACACATCGATAGGAATCGCCCTGTTGGCCAGGCCGGCCTGCGGAGCCAACATCGACGAGTTTAAGAGCTGTGTGGCTGGCTTTGGCAAGCACACTGCTGGCGGCACCGCCGCTGAGAATGTTGTGGATCATTAATTCAGTCACTTCCGACGGCCACGCGGTTACACCTTCCGCAACCACACCGTGATCCGCAGCAAATAAAACTATTTGACGCGGCCGGGTTTGAGGTTGAAGCGTCTGTTGGCAGAGACATAGTTTCGCGGCCAACTCCTCAAGACGGGCAAGACTGCCGGGTGGTTTGGTGAGACTGTCCAGGTGTTTTTGTATGGTTTCTAAATTGATTGTCACGATTGATGGATCCCGCTTTTCATTCAGGATGGCAAGCTCTTTTTTTAGATTGAAAAAGGTCAACAGGCCGTCCAGGTTCAGCCAAAGTATAACACGAGGAGAAGAGCTGCTGAATATGTAGAGTGGTCTGCCATGCCGACTATCTGGAAAAACTACAGCGGAGCATGAGGTGGTTCTGCAGCGATGTTCTAACTGCGGCGTTATTTATTCACTCTTCAGTGATTGGTTTGTTATGTGCCAATACCGACATCGATTAAAAAAAAGGTCGAAACCAAAATAACCCCGAATACATTGAAGAGAAAAAACACTTTCTGGATTATACTGACAGGATAAGGATCCCTGACACGGTTTTAAAAGAAGATAGTCAAGAGGATCACGGAGCCTCCTTCTCATGGCCGCCTCAGGGTATGATGAAGTATCCGGTATGTGTTTAGTTTGTTTGCGATGAGGTTTATTCAATGCTGCAAGGAACCGCCATTCACTGGTTTCGCAATGATTTGCGTTTATATGACAACCCCGCTCTTTGCCTGGCTGCGGAACACGAGCGTGTTCTGCCGGTCTATATCCTGGACGAAGAACATTCAGGCGGATATGCCATGGGATCGGCAAGCCGCTGGTGGCTGCATCATTCCCTGCAATCTCTCAGTAAAGATCTTGCTGGGGCCTTGTCCGTTTATCGCGGTGATCCGCTGACCATACTGCAATGCCTGATTGAGCGATTCTCTGTCAAGGCCGTTTACTGGAATCGCTGTTACGAGCCCTGGCGAATTCGACGCGACACAAAGATAAAAAAAACACTGCAAGCACAGCATATCCATGTTGAAAGTCAAAATGCGTCGCTGTTGTGGGAGCCCTGGACTGTCAGTAAAAAAGACGGCACGCCTTACAAGGTCTTCACTCCCTACTACAGAAAAGGCTGCTTGCGAGCTCTTCCACCGCGTTCACCCATGGATGTACCGCAAGCCATTTCATGCCGCAAAGATGAACAGGCACTTGACCTGAAAGCACTCCATCTCCTGCCTCGCATTCGTTGGGACAAGCAGCTCGAACCTCATTGGCAAATTGGGGAAGACGCTGCCCATCATCGCCTGTTTGCCTTTGTCAACGAAGGTTTGTCCAATTACCGCGAAGGCCGAGACTTTCCGGCCAGGAACTGTACTTCAAAACTCTCGCCGCATCTGCACTTTGGTGAAATTTCACCTCATCAGGTCTGGCATACGGTCAAAATGGCTGCCGATCACGATGATGTTGATCACTTCTGCAGTGAGTTGGGTTGGCGTGAATTTTCATACTACCTGCTTTTCCACAACCCCGACCTGCCCCGAAACAACCTGCGTGAGAAATTCAACCACTTCCCCTGGGAAAAGAACGCCTCGATGCTGACAGCCTGGCAGAAAGGGTGTACCGGTATTCCCATGGTGGATGCCGGCATGCGCGAGCTGTGGCAAACCGGCTCCATGCACAACCGCTTGCGCATGATCGTGGGGTCGTTTTTAGTGAAAAATCTCAGGCTGCACTGGCATGAAGGTGAACGCTGGTTCTGGGATTGTCTGGCTGATGCCGACCTTGCCATTAATTCTGCAAGTTGGCAGTGGGTCACCGGCTGCGGCAGTGACGCGGCTCCTTATTTCCGTATCTTCAATCCGGTCACGCAAGGCAAAAAATTTGATCCCAACGGCGAGTACATTCGTCACTATGTTCCAGAAATTGCTGAACTGCCCACCAAGTACCTGTTCAGCCCCTGGACAGCGCCCAAGCCGGTTTTAGATGCCGCCAAAGTGGTACTCGGCAAAACCTACCCCCATCCGCTAGTGGATTTACAGCTTTCAAGGAAGCTGGCACTGGCAGCCTATCAACAACTCAAATAGCGGTTTTTTCCTTATAGACCGGGATTAGCTGAGGGTTTTGAGAGAAATTTGTTAAAATAGACGCAAAGAGAGGATTTGATGTTTAAAGTTTACTTTAAGTTAAAAGATGAAGAATACGAAATTGTGGCGCAGGATCTGGACTTGAGCCATCCTTACTTTGTTTCCATTAAGGATTTTGTGCTGGACTACGACGAAGGGCTGGTGGTGAACCCGCAACTGGAAAACACCCGAAAGAGGTTCAAAGATATCGAGACCATTATGATTCCCTTTCAATGTTGTTCTCTGATCGAAAAAGTACCTGAAAAAAAGAGTGGCTCCTCTGTTGTCCTCAAAATGCAGGAAAAAGAGCAGTGAGGCCTCCATCGAACTGACAGTCGAAAAACTCATTCACCGTGGAGTCGGCCTATGCAGGGAAACCAATGGGCGCGTGCTTCTCATCCGGCATGTCCTGCCCGGCGAAAGCGTGTTCGTACATTCGATTGTGAAGCAAAAAGGAACATATTGGGTGGATTCGTTCGATATTTTGAAGCCGTCACCCGACCGCACAACGGAACGCTGCCCTCAGAGCTCCGTCTGCGGAGGTTGTCCAATGATCTTCATGAGTCAGCAAAGGGAACGTCAGGAGAAGCTCAACATATTTAACGACATTCTGGAAAGAGCCCGCATTGCATGCCAACAACCGCCCCAAGTCACTCACTGCCATTTCAGCTCTTCCAGATACCGGGGGACCCTGCATTTCAAGAATGGCAAAACGGGTTTTTATCGACAGGGCAGTCACCAAATTGCGCCTTTGACAGGCTGCAAGGTCCTGCCGCCTGTGCTGATTCACCTGTTAAAGCCGCTCGACCAGGTGCTCCATCAGTTCCCGCAGCAAAGCGGTGACTTGCTTTTCGCCATTACACCCGATCATGACGCCCTCCTGCTGCATTTCAAACTGCATTCCAAAGCCAGCAGCGCCTTCAAAAAGAACTTGCTGGACGCGCTTGCCAACAGAAAAGAAGTCAGGGGTGTTTCGGTTGAATACCGTCGAAAAAAGCAGTTGCTTTGCGGAAGCGACTGGCTGGAATTCCATTGGAACCGCTCCAAGGTTCAATTAAAAGTCTCTTCCTTCTTTCAATCCAACCCGAAATCCTGGCCGATGTTCTGGAAACTGGTAACAAGCTGGTCTGAAAGCTGCGTTCAACAAGGTGAATGGATATGGGATGGGCACGCCGGTTCCGGGTTCCTTGCCTCCGCCCTGTCCAACCACTTGATTTTGGCCACCGAACCCAGCCCTCAAACCATGAAGAATCTGCGAGGAGTGGTCGGCCAGGAAGGCCTTTGTTTTCAATGCACAGCCGAAAGCAAAATCAATCATGAACGCACACTTCAATTGGGCGGCATGATCCTCGATCCGCCCAGAAGCGGTTTGAGCAACAAGCTGAAACAATGGATTGTAGAAAAAGGACCGGCCAGTGTGTTGCTATTCTCCTGTGAGTGGAGTACGCTTGCGCGAGATTTATCCGCGCTGTTGAAGTCCTATCGTATCATCGAGCCCCTGCACATCATCGATGTCAATCCGGGCACATTTCGAGCGGAAGCAGCTGTTTTTTTGACACGGTTGCAAGAAATAGACATGTCATCTTGACCTGACAATCCAGAACATGGAGAATGAAACGATTCGGCACATCCCGTGCGTAAGGTAGGTGTTATTTTGAGAATCAGACCCTGTGTCCTCATTGAAAGAGATTCTAAAATTCTATTCATGACATACGATTATTCCAAAGGCAGATTGTACGCTCTGCCCGGAGGCGGTCAGGAAAAAGGCGAGACCTTAGCGGAAACAGCAGTGAGAGAAATGCGAGAAGAATGCGCTGTGGAAGTGGAATTGGGACCCTTGCTCTGGGTCTGTGAAATGGAAGCCCAAGGCGGTATCCCTGAAACGCTGCACCTGGTTTTTTCCGGAAAAATTAGCGAGCGAGCCCAACCTCGTCTGCAACCACGGCATACAACTGCCTCCGGTCTCTGCTGGCTGAGCGCCGAGGAATTGACTGACAAAAGCCTGTACCCCCACATCGTCGGCACCATCCAAAAGGAATACTTCTTGCATAAATCTGATCCCAAAGGCGCTTACATAGGAAGGTGCCCGCAGCGACCCTGGGTATAATTGAACGCCCTTCTCATGAATTTTATGGTTTCAGCTCTGACAAAGTGATTTTTCAGCATTTAAAACCACTCTTCAGTGCGCTGACCATTGTGTTCCGTAAGCGTTCATTCCCTTCTAACGAAACAACCAACCCGAAAAGAATCTAATCACGATTTTACATTACCCGAGGAATTCATGCGTCTTTCAAATCAACTCATTGCCATTGTCACTCTTGCTACTCTATTTGGTGTTATCAATAATTTCAGACCCAAAACCCGCATACCCTGGATACAACAATGGGCTTCAGTCAAGGAAACCGAAAAAAACAACCATCACACCACTGAGAATGTCAGCGATCTGGTGAACGGAAAGAATCTGCTCACTACCGATCAGGTTTTAAGTATGCTTTTAGCCAACCAAAATCAAGGGCCAACGGATATCTTTTTAAGAAAAGCACTCAGTATCTTTCGGGCTGAAGAAGACATGGTGCTCTGGATCGACGCGCGAAACCGAGAACTCTATGAAAAAGGCCATATTCCAGGCGCAGTTCTACTGGACTTCTACGATCAGCAGACCTATGTCGATGAAGTGGAAGCCCTGATTGCCGAAAAACAGCCCATTGCCCTTGTTCTCTACTGCCTCGGGAATGACTGCCCGGATTCTCACCTTTTAGGAGAGTCCCTGACATTCAGAGGCCATGAGAACATTTTCGTCTACAAGGGAGGCTGGGCTGAGTGGTACGACGATTTGAAACTGCCAGTTGAAGGCACACTGGAAAGCACCGTTGACACTGCCCCCAAAAAGGGCAAAGTGGTACGTAAGGGAATGTACCTTGAAGAAATTCTGCGCGATCTCCTTCCCTTCTTTATCGGCTTGATCGCCTTCCTGTTCTGGAACAAGACCACGAAAAGCCAGGTCACTCTTTCCTCTCTGGCTATTATTTGCGGCATGTTCTTCATTTGGGCTGCGGTAACCAAAATACTCGCGCCCTTTACTTTCGCAAAGGATATCTGGGGTTATGACATGGTTCCCAGCCCGTTTATCAACATAATGAGCCTCATTCTACCCTGGATTGAACTGTTGACAGGGGCAGGCTTGATACTGGGTTTCCACTTTTCAAAACTGAGACCTCTGACACTCAAGGGTTCCAGTCTGGTTCTCAGCTTCCTGTTGGTGGTCTTTATCATCGTCATAAGTATCAATGTCATGAGAGGCCTTGAATTCTCCTGCGGCTGTACAGGTGAAACGATTTATTTTGCGTCTGACGCGCTCTACTTTTCAGGCTGGAACGACAAAATAACGCTCCTGCTCCGAGACGCGGGCCTGCTTGTCATGAGCGCAGCCTGCTTCCTGGCCAATCCGCTTCAACCTGAGAAAAGTCAGTAAAAAGTAATCGCGATCCATCGAAATAACAGCACGCCCCAAATGAAGCGCGATCTGACAGGTACTATGCGCTGAAATAGAACCCGCTGCCTACATATCCCTGTAGTCCGGCTATCAACCCGCTGCCGAACAGCGCTGTTCCGCTGGAGCATCAAACACCACCCATCAAGCCAGACAGTATTCCCTAAAGGAGACAGCACAAACAAGTCACGCGCCTGTCTTGTTTTATTTGTTTGAATTGTCACATTTCTATCTTTTAAATGTCATTTTCTTCCTTTTTATATGCCACTAACAAACAAAGGATGCCAATGACATTTATCACAAAAAGAATTAAACCTGCACTGCTTGTTCACACCAAGGTATTTATTTAGAATAACTTACAAAATAGTCAGCTTGCTTCTTCCGCCCGATCACTTCACTCTGTCATCCAGAATGATGATTATGGCAATCAAATTGCTACATTTTACTGTATCGAAAGAAAGCGTATTCAGCTGGCGTTAGCCAGTGCAATACAGTTCTTCTTTTTGTCAAGTTTTGCATTTTCACTGTCAATTCTCAACCAGGTCAACACAGCTTTACCTCCTCTCCTCCAACTTTTGCTGTGTTGACCTGGTAGTTTTTTGAGGCAGACACTCTTTTTCACAGTGAGCTCTTTTCTCGAAATTCTACCCAATTATTAATTACAACAAGTTTTTTTCATTGAACAATGGACCCTGCCGGTGTTTCACCATCAAAACAGAACCAGAGAAAGAGCGTTCCTCAGATATATTTAAGACATTTTTGCTTTCGTAATTGATTAGATACGTTAGAATATGCAGCAGTGAGGAATAGATATGGAAGATTTTTTAAAAAACCGAAGTAACCTGGAATATATTGAGGCACTTCGTGAAAAATACCTTGAGGACCCTAACAGTGTCGACACATCCTGGCAGTACTTTTTCAGCGGGATGGAGATGGGTTCCGATGATTCAGCAACCCATTCCGGTCCAATAAGCTGTATTGGTTCACCTTATGACACTCGAATTTTTCAACTTATAACCAGTTATCGCAAGTTAGGTCATCTCAACGCTCAGCTCGATCCACTTGAGATCGGACAAAGAGATCATTCCCAATTGGACAAGGAACTGTTTGGATTCAGCGATTCCGATCTCGACCTGCCCTTTCCAACCATGGGTGTCCTGGAAAGTGAAACGGGCACCTTGCGTGAGATTATAGATGGCTTGACCCAAATTTACTGCGGAACCATGGGCGCGGATTACGTTGACAGCTGCAATGTTGAAACCGAACTTTGGTTTCACGAAAAAATAGAACGCAACTTCAACCAGCCCAATCTCGGCTTGGAAGAGAAAAGAGCTGTCATGCAGGCGCTCAATGAAGCGGAACTTTTTGAAAGGTTTCTGCACACCAAATACGTTGGACAGAAGCGCTTTTCAATTGAAGGTGGAGAAGCCCTGATTCCCTGTCTCAACGCGATCATTGAAACACTGGGTACGCTTGGAGCGGATGAAGTTATTTTCGGCATGCCGCACCGTGGACGGCTGAATGTTTTGTCCAACATTATGAACAAAAACTATTCGGAAATTTTCCACGAGTTTGAGCCCAACTACGAAGCCAATCAGGTGTCAGGTGACGGAGACGTTAAATACCATAAAGGTTTTGTCAGTGACTATCAGACCCGGTCAGGCCATCCCATGCACCTCACTCTTGTGGACAATCCCAGTCACCTGGAAGTTGTTGGTTCATTGGTAGAGGGTTTAACCCGCGCCAATCAGACTCTTCGCAAGGACGACGATCACAAAAAAATCGTGCCCGTACTCATTCACGGTGACGCGGCCTTTTCCGGACAGGGTGTTGTATCGGAACTGCTGAACATGTCTCAGCTGGAAGGATACTCAACAGGCGGAACCATTCACATTGTTCTCAACAACCAAATAGGTTTCACCACAGACCCGGAAGACAGCCGGTCAACTCCTTACTGCACCGATGTCGCCCGTCATATTTCGGCTCCCGTTTTTCATATCAACGGCGACGATGTTGAAATGCTCATTCACGCCACGCGAATCGCCTGTGAATACCGACAGCGTTACCACAAGGACATCGTCATCGACCTGATCTGTTTCAGGAAACACGGTCACAACGAGGGTGACGAGCCCATGTTCACCCAGCCTCTGATGTACAAGGCCATTAAAAAGCACCCGACAACAAGAGAGCTTTATCTGGACAAACTGGTGCATGGCGGCAGCCTGGAACGAGCGATGGGTCGTGAGATGCAACGCGAATTTAAGGTCAGATTGCAAAAAGCACTGGATCTGGCCCGTTCGGAAACCTGGCTTTCGGATGACAAACCGGATCCCGAGCACTATCACGCTTACTATCAGGTCACACCCACATCCGATATGTTCAAGCGTTTTCCTACCAGCATAAGCCCGGATGAGTTAAAACAGATCGTGAATGGGGTGTCATCCTTTCCCGCAAGTTTTAAACCGCACCCCAAAGTGAAGAGACTCTTTGAACAGCGCATACACATGCTGGAAGCCGATAAGATCGATTGGGGTCTGGCAGAACTGATCACCTATGGCAGTTTGTTGAAAAGCGGTATCGCCTGTCGATTAAGCGGTCAGGATGTCAAGCGCGGAACCTTTTCTCATCGCCACGCGGTGGCTTTTGACTATGAGACAGGAAAACCCTACACGCCTTTGGATTTTTTAGCCGAGGGTCAACCCAAATTTCAGATCTACAATTCCCTTCTCAGTGAGATGGCGGTATTGGGTTTCGAGTTTGGATACTCGCTGGCAAAATCACCTTGTCTGGTCATTTGGGAAGCCCAGTTCGGTGACTTCGCCAATGGAGCACAGGTCATTGTGGATCAGTTTATCAGCAGTTCCGAGTCCAAGTGGAACAGAGTCAGCGACCTTGTCATGTTCCTGCCCCACGGTTATGAAGGTCAGGGACCCGAACACAGCTCTGCCAGACTGGAGCGTTACCTGCAATCGTGTGCGGAAAACAACATGCAGGTGGCTAATTTGACCACTCCGGCTCAGCTCTTCCACATCCTTCGCCGTCAAATACTGCGGGATTTCCAGAAACCTCTCATTATCATGACGCCGAAAAGCCTTCTGCGGCATCCGCTCTGCGTTTCAGAAGCAAAGGAATTTACTGACGGCAACTTTAACGAACTGATTTCAGATAGTGAAATCAACCCGGAAGAAGTCACTCGAATCGCGTTCTGTTCAGGCAAGGTCTACTACGATCTGCTGGAGTACCGCCGGGAGCACGGACACAATCACGTCGCACTTGTTCGCCTTGAGCAGCTTTACCCGCTTCCATGCAAGGCCATTCTGGATCAGAAATCAATTTACAAAAATGCCAAAGAGATCACATGGGTTCAGGAAGAGCCCATGAATATGGGTGCCTGGAGCTACCTTTATTACCAATTGGAACTGATTTTCAAGCATAAGGTCACTTACATAGGCAGAAAAGAGAGCGCCAGCCCCGCGGTCGGATCCATGAAGTTGCACCGTGGAGAACAGGACGCTCTCGTCAAATCAACATTCGAAAAAATGACAAAGGGAGTCGTAGCAGTATGAAGATCGATATCGTAGTCCCCCAAGCTGGAGAATCTGTAACCGAAGCAATGGTCGGTGAATGGCTAAAAGAAGAAGGTGACCTGGTTCAAATGGACGATCCCATCGTGGAGATGGAAACAGATAAGAGCAACCTGGAGCTGGCAGCAGAAGCATCGGGCAAGTTGCACATTGCAGTTGAAACGGGGACCGTTGTGGCTCCGGGAGACACCATTGGCACCATCGACACCTCATTTGAGGCGGGAGAAGACGCGGAGAGTGAGCCCGCAGCAGCTGAAACAACTGAAACAAAAGAAGCAGAAGTCATCACAAGTCCGGCAGCGAGACGCATTATCACCGAAGAAAACCTGAACGCTTCTGACATAGTGGGAACCGGCAAGGACGGACGCATTACCAAAGAAGACGCCATCAATCAAGCTGCCGCCTCTTCACAAAAAGAAGCACCCGCAGCCGTGAAAGCAGAACCGGCTCCAAAGAAAACGGCAACGCCTCCCAAGAAAACAGCCCATTCCGAAGGCAAGCGAACCGTTCCAATGAGTATGATGCGCAGAAGAATTGCCAAGCGGCTGGTGGAAGCGCAGCAGACCGCGGCGATTCTCACCACCTTCAATGAGATCGACATGACAGCAGTCATGACACTCAGGTCAAAATACAAGGATGCCTTTTTCAAGAAGCACGGCGTTAAACTCGGTTTCATGAGTTTCTTTATCAAGGCGAGTATTGAAGCGTTGAAAGCCGTGCCTGAAATTAACGCCGAGATTGAAGACCAGAATCTCATCTACAAAGACTACTGTCACATAGGTGTTGCCGTCGGCACGGAAAAAGGACTGGTTGTTCCCGTCATCAAGCACGCGGACGAAATGAGTTTCCATGAAATTGAACAGGCCATTGCCGATTACGCTGAAAAAGCCCGTCAGGGAAAGATCGCCATTGAAGATCTCCAGGATGGCACCTTCACCCTATCCAACGGCGGAACCTATGGATCGCTCTTGTCCACGCCCATCCTGAACCCACCGCAAAGCGGTATCCTGGGAATGCATAAAATCGAGAAGCGAGCCGTGGTTGTCAATGATGACATTGTCATCAGACCCATGATGTATGTCGCTCTTTCCTATGACCACAGAATTGTCGATGGAAAAGGCGCAGTCACCTTTTTAGTCAAAATCAAAGAGTGCCTTGAAGATCCGGCACGTTTACTGTTAGGAGTGTAGTGATGAATTACGATGTACTAGTCATTGGAGGTGGACCAGGTGGATACGTAGCAGCCATTCGGGCCGCTCAATTGGGGTTGAAAACAGCCTGTGTCGAGATGAGAGAGACCCTGGGCGGAACCTGCCTGAACGTGGGCTGCATTCCGTCGAAAGCGCTGTTGGATTCTTCAGAACACTACGCCCAGGCCAAAAGCGGTTTGCAAAAGCACGGTGTCGTGGTTGAGCAGGTCAATTTCAACCTGGAAACCATGATGAAACGCAAAAAAAGCGTGGTTGGTTCGTTAACTCAGGGTGTTGAAGGGCTCTTTAAAAAGAACGGCGTTACCTGGCTTAAAGGCCAGGCTCGATTGACGGGTTCGAATAATGTGGAAATCAAGACACCTGATCAAACTGAAACTGTTTCCGCGAAAAACATCATTCTGGCGACGGGTTCCACGTGGATCGATTTGCCTTTTATCAAGGTGGATGAAAAGCGAATTGTCAGTTCCACCGGAGCCCTGTCGTTTGACGAAGTGCCCGAGCACCTGGTTGTCATCGGCGGTGGAGCCATTGGCCTGGAACTGGGATCTGTCTGGCTTCGACTGGGTGCGAAAGTCACCGTTATAGAATTCATGGATCGACTGGCTCCTACCATGGACAAACAAGTCAGCCGTGAACTGAAACGCGTACTGTCGCGTCAAGGCATGAAATTCCATCTCAGCACCAAGGTAACAGCCTGCGAGGTTCAGGATAAAGCCGTTCAATTAAAGGCCGAAGATAAAAAGGGAAACGTGCTGGAATTCAGCGCTGATCGAGCTCTGGTCTCCATTGGAAGACGCCCATTCCACAGCGGACTGGGTCTCGAAGAGCTGGACATCGCGATCGATCAACGCGGCTACATTCAAGTGGACAGCCACTTTCAGACCAACGTCAAAGGCGTCTTCGCCATTGGCGATGTCATTGGCGGTGCCATGTTAGCTCATAAAGCGGAAGACGAAGGCATTGCCTGTGCCGAACTTCTGGCAGGAAAGGCAGGCCACGTCAATTACGATGCCATTCCCGCCATTATCTACACCTGGCCCGAAGTCGCTGCCGTTGGCGAAACGGAGGAATCACTTCAAGAAGCGGGCATACCTTTTGCCAAGGGTACATTTTCGTTTAAAGCCAGCGCGCGAGCCCGCTGCATGGATGAAACCGATGGCTTCGTGAAAGTACTGGCTCACAGTGAAACCGACCGCGTTCTGGGTGTCCACATTGTGGGACCGCGAGCATCAGACCTGATTGCCGAAGCCGTGGTGGCCATGGAATACAAAGCCAGCAGTGAAGATATCGCCCGCATGGTTCACGCTCATCCCACCCTGAGCGAACCCATTCGCGAGGCGGCAATGGCAGTGGAAAAAAGAGCCATTCACAGTTGAATTCTAGCCACCCATAAGCCAATCGTTTGATTTGAAAAAGGTTGTCAGCTCGTCACAACAGGCTTGAAGCTGTTCTTTATCGACTGATTTAAGCGTGACTCTGACAACCGGTTCATCCTGTTCACGATCTCTGGAAGAGGAATCCCGATACTGCGGATAGGAACCCACATCGACACCCGGATACTGGCTTTGAAGCCCGGCCAAAGCTGTTGCAAAATAACCTTCCGGTACGCTGATCTTCAACTCCCGGTGGTGGATTTTTTCCGCTGCGGGCAGGCTGTCCAGGACGATTTCCAGTTTCTCTTCAAAAGACCTTGGCAATCCGGGCAGAATAAAACAGTTACCCAGCTGGAAGGCCGGCCAGCGCTCTTCTGTACCGCCAAGGAGCTTCGTTCCCTTTGGCAGCGTGTAAAAACGCACGTGCTGACCCTTGTTTTCAGACCCGAAGTACGCCGTCAAGCGTCGCTTCAGATACGGATCCTCAGCCAGCTCCACACCAAACACCCGGGCATAGGCTTCCATAGTGACATCGTCATGTGTAGGACCAATGCCGCCAGATGAGATCACAAACTGACTGCGCTCTTTCATTTCACGGATTGTCTTGACAATGACATCCAGCTTGTCTGGAATGATCCTGACTTCATCCACTGTCATGCTTCTTTCGCGCAGCTTCTTGAACGCATGGCGCAAGTTCGTATCGGCTACCGAACCCGATAGAATTTCATCTCCGATAACAATGATGGAAAACACAAGCCCCTCCCATTGAACAAGATCATCACACCCCGGGAATCACCGCCCTGAGTACCCTCTTTATACCACAGCTGACTGAAATGTGATGACATAATGGCATCTACAGGCCCGCTTTACAAATTAAATCAGGCAGTCCTGCCCCATCTCCGCGTACCGCTCACAACCACAAGTAGAAAACCATAACACAATGGATTACTGGTACTTAAACGCGATATAACTAAAACTGATATCTCCATTAGATTGGCAAACATGCTTACTTCAGCCAATTTTGGTCTGTCTTTTGCTACGTGTTTTGCAACCATAAAAAGCCAGCTATTGGCCAGGAGAATTTATGATACAAAAAGTTTTTTCCGCCTTACTGATTGCAACGTTTATTTTGAGTAATCCCACAGCCTTAGCGGACAATCTTCATGCCCAATTCAAGGGAAAGGTCGAACAAGCGAGTCCCAACATCGCCGACCTGGCAGAAGCATTGAGCCCAACGGTTGTCTACATTGAAAGAACAGAAGAATCCAAGTTCAGACAAATACCTGACGATCCCTTTCATCAGTTTTTTCGACAGCCGGATCGACATATTCCCCGCGTGTCAGCGGGTTCGGGAGTCATCGTCAGTTCCCAAGGACATATCATCACCAATTACCACGTGGTAGAAGATGCAGAGAGTTTGAAAGTCACCTTGAACGATGAACGCGTATTTGACGCTGAACTGGTTGGGTACGACGAGGAAATCGACATGGCTGTTCTGCGGATCGAAGCTGATGGACTTTTTTACGCTGAGCTGGGTGATTCCAGTGACATTCGCGTTGGAGAATGGGTTATCGCCATTGGTTCGCCTCTGGGTTACCGCTACACAGTGACACAGGGTATTATCAGTGCCCTGAACCGCGGAAACTCGGTTCGATTAAACGCCATCGAGAACTACATTCAAACCGATGCCGCCATCAATTTTGGCAATTCCGGCGGTCCGCTGATTAACATGAAGGGTGAAGTGATTGGAATCAACTCGGCCATTTCATACGGCGGTCAGAATATTGGCTTTGCCATTCCGGTCAATCTCATCAAGGCTTCCTACACCCAGATTATCGACAAGGGCAGTGTGTCCAGGGGGGCTCTGGGAGTCCAGATCAATTCGCTCTCCAATGAAGCCAAGGAGTTCTTCGGTGTCACTCACGGTGCCCTTGTGGCAGGAGTAACGGAAGGTTCACCTGCAGAGAAAGCGGGACTCCAACCCGGTGACCTGCTTGTTAAGCTGGACAATACTGAAATCATCGACAGTGGACACTTGGTCTCGTTGGTCGCCATGAAACGTCCCGGTGATGCCATTTCACTTCAAGTCATCCACAACAGCGCAAAAAAGACGTACCGGGTTGTGCTGGGCGACCGCGCCGATCTGGTACCGGGCTCCGGTCCTTCGAGAGCAAAAGAGTTAAAAAAACCAACACATGAACCCGACATTCAAATCGAATCCATTGGCCTCTCAACTCAATGGGATGAAAGTGATTCCGCCTGGGTCATTACCGATGTTCAACCCGATACGCCTGCCTCTGCCAAAGGGATCCGCGAGGGGTGGAGCATCATTCGAATAAATCAAACCAAACTCAATAAAGACAACGGATTAAAAGTTTTTTCCGACTTAAAAGCAAGCAAGGACGTCATATTATTGGAAACGGAAAATGAAAGAGGAACAAAGATCTTCTTTCTAAAACCACAATCACCCTAATAACCAAATCCTTTTAACATAAAAAGTCATTGACACTTTTATCATTCTACCTCCTCCCTCCAAGCCCCCCGAAAGGGGGGCTATTCTTTTTGAGCGGCTCTTCTCTTTGTAAACGAAGGTATTGGAAAAAGAAAAGTCAATTGCTCCTGGAGTGGAAGGAAAGAAATCTGTATTTATCCTGAAAGGAAAAAATAATATAAGCAAGCTCTATTTGAATCATGTTAGAATTTCGCCGGACCAACTATGGAACGAGCAACTTGGCAAATCTCTTCCCAATGAAGGAGTTGTCGTGAAGAAAAAGAGACGGTTATTAATTGTAGATGATGACCTTGCCATACTCGATGTCATGTGGGCAATTGCCTATCAGATAGAGGGCATTATTCCCGAAAAAACAAATCAGCCGCTCAACGCCCTGGAACTCTTAAAAACAGGTGATTATCAATTCCTGCTCACCGACCTGGATATGCCTGACCTAGACGGCCTGGAACTCCTGCACAAAGCCAAAGAAATTAACCCCGATATGGCCGTTACCGTAGTCACGGGTTTTGGCGACCTTGAAACAGCCATTAGAGCTATCAATGCAGGCGCTTATGAATATGTCCACAAACCTTTCAGACCTCAAGAGCTGACCCTGGTAATCAATAACATGGTGGAACGACAGGAGTTCCTGGACCAAATGAAAGAACAGGAATCAGAGTTAATCAGGCTCAAGACCGCATTGAATCAAAGCGTACAAAAGGAAACGGAACTGCAGCGAGAACTGGAAGAATTACAGGTAAAACTGGAAGCCATCGGCATTTCAACAGGCAAAGGTCAGAAAGACATCCTGCAAGCCATAAACAAAGCCGCATCCAAAAAAATACAGCACAGCCGCGCTCAAGACCTATCCAGAGAGCTAACCAACCTCACCGAACTCCTGGATGACAAGAAAATTTCAGCGGAGGAATTTTCCAAATTTAGGCAGTACATCATTAAGAAAGCCTATGGGGAATGAGTTCCAGGTTCTTTAAAAACTGGAAGTTCCCCACTCCTGTAAGTATAAAAAACTTCGTGTTGGACATCGAGCATAATCGAGATGATCTCAAGCTCCGGAAGGTAATCTGTCAAACTCACACACCTACCGATCGATTCACATGCATGCGCGACCTCTACAACAATCTATCTGCCTGAGAAACCTATTCAGGTAAGATCAATTCTTCGACAATTTCCCTCTGCGATTGGTAGAAGTAATCTTGATCCAGTCCCCTGCCTCCTGGCAGACGGTCCTGACCGTAATAAGCCAAAACATAGCCATCAGGCCTGTTCTTATTGGTACTTTCCACATTATAAGGCCGGTAAATAATTTCTCCGTCTTCTTCATCCTCAAACTCCGGAACCAGTTCATCCGGCAAAACGCTTAAGTCCGATGTTTCAACGGGGTAAAAACCGTTTCTGGCTCTGAAATTATCTAAAGCGACAGCTATTTGAGAAAATTTCTGTTCGATCCTGGCCTGCTTCGAGCTGTTGAGCAGCTGAAAGAGCTCATCGATATCTATGATCTGTTTTTCTGATTTACCTGCGTAGCTGGTATCATTGTAATCCGTTATTATTCGCAAAAAGAGCTCTTTGGCTTTATCAAATTCATTGGTGTCTGAGTAGAGAACCGCTTTGTCGTAGATTCTTTTGGCTTCTTCTTCTCTCGGGTTGGTACAGCTCCACAAGCCCAAAACAGCAACAAAAAGAACAATGACCCTGGTTTTCATGGATTTCCCCCCTCACTCCGATGAAATTCTAGCACACAGCGGTACCTCGAGATATTAAAAATGCCAGCCAATACTGACAAGATAGCCCACCATGTCTTTATCGTCGAGCCCGGTGAGTGTGTCAACCGCATCTTCTTCAAGCGCGTTAGGTGTGTAGAGTATCTTGCCCTGAACGAAGAGTTTATCCAATAAGTTCACACCGGCACCCACTTCAACACCCAGTTTATTGTCGATGACATCCCGATCGATGTCTTGGACATCAACATCGATCAAGTTAACGCCAGCCTGCAAATAAAACAATCCGCCCATGGGGTAGAACATCGCATCAGCCGCGAACATGCTGTTTATATTCAAACGGCCTTCCACAAGCACTTCATCGTTAAAACGCTCTTCAATGTCACCATCGCTGTCGAGGTAAAAGCCCTCTACCTTGACACCCATAAAGGGCAGTTTGAACCAGAGATCGGCACCCAGGGCCAATGACCGCTCGTTGCTTTCAAAACCTTTCGTAGGTGACATGGCTCCTGCCTGCAAACCGAACCTCAAACCCGCAGATGCCTGCATGGAGAGAATAACCAAACCCAAGAACAACAGTGTTTTTTTCATTCCAATAACCTACCTCTTTGAACTATTCTGTCGCTTATTATAGCAGTTGGACTGCGCGAACATCTATCTAAACTTTACACGTTGAAAAAGAAGATCACCATACCATTTCCGGGAGAAACACCGCCCCGAATAAAAAGGCTGAACTTGTTTGGTTGAAGAATCATCTTCTGTTCTTCTTGTGCTTGCAAACAGATTGAAAATAAAATGAAACTACCGCTGGATTGACCTCTTCAATTTCAAAAAATTCGACAATGCCGCTACCGTTTTTTCAGTCGCACCCAAGTTATCCTGAATCAATTCCCGCGCACTTTGCTGCATTCTTTCGTAGGTTGAGGGCTTCTCGAGCAGAAGCCGAATGACCGAATTGAGTTCTTCGGCCGTTTGCACTTGAATAATCGCTTCTTTTTCCAGGGCCAAGTCCAGTTCCAGCTTAAAATTGTGCATGCAGGGACCCACCAGGGCGGGGACTCCGGCAGCCAGCGATTCCAGAAAGTTCTGTCCTCCACGCTGGTTGAAACTACCCCCAATAACGCTCAGAGTGCCATAGGGATAAACGGACGACAACTCTCCGATGGTATTTAAAATAACACAGCGTGAATCCAGCTCACCCTCTCCATCCCTCAAGACGGGACTGACGCTCTCGAGCGCTTCCTGATGACGTTCAAGGTGCCCGAAATGTCTGGGCACCCAGAGCAGTCTGCTGCCTTCAAACTGCTCCAGAAGTAACAGTGCCTGCGGAGCCAGCAGCTCTATTTCATCGTCGCTGATGGAGGAAAAGATGAAAAGCATCGCAGAAGTGGATTCCAGCCACACTCGGAGTCTCGAGGATTTCAGTTGGGGGTTGACGTAATCGAACTTGATATTTCCGGTGACTGCCATGCGGTTGTCAGGCAAGCCAAACGCCTTAAATCCAGCTCTTTCCGATTCCGAACGCAACAGAGCGCGGTCAATATGCGCCACACTGGCTCGCATGAGTGCATTTTCACTCCATTTGAGTGTTTTCCGGCTCAGGCGTGCATTGATCAACAGGATGCGTCCTCCGGAACCAGACACAAAGCGATACAGCTCAGGCCATATCTCGGTCTCGACAATGACAAGATTGGGTACGCGGACGTTCTTGAAGAAACGCCTGAGCGAGAGCGGGTGATCAAAGGGCATCAAGCGGCACTGACAGACCGCTTGTCTCCTTAACGTTTCCAGCCCGGTCTGTGTACTGCTGGTGAGCAGAAAAGTCGCTCGCTCTTCTTCAGAAAAACGGGAGAGAACCGAATTGAGAATGACGGCTTCACCCAGACTCACCGCGTGCAACCAGGCCTTGGGTTGAATAGTCAGCGGCTTCGGCCAAAGACGCTGCCACAACCAATCCCTGTTTCTCCAGAAACGCAGAAAGGGAAAGAGCAGTGTTCCAACAATTAAAACCATACTTGTAACAACCCAATAAATCAGGTGCCAGATTACTCGCATCATATTGGTTCCTTCCCAACGTGAGCATCGACAATGAGACTGTCTGCACACCCATTGAGTTTACAATAAAGCGGGTGCTCTATTGCAAGAAAAGTTTGGAACACCTCGTTTAAGCGGGCATGCCATGCGTGCTTCGACAAGCACCAACGTCTTTCAACCCGTAAAAAGACCGCGTCCTCATTTCCATTCCAGTCTGCACTTTATCTACCCAGGGGAATCTCCTGTTCAGTCAAAGGCAGCCACATCGACCCAGAAGCTCAATTCACGTAAAGGATCTCCCCAGAACAAAGCGAATTTTCAATCGTTTAACGTCAGGTCACATGGTATACTTTCCCGTCAAAAGAGGAGAGCTTTATGCGCACAAAAAAAAAGGATACCAAAAAACCTGAAGAAACGGCCAAAATCGCCAATGAGGATCTTCCCTTCAAAAAAGGTTTCTTGAGAGACTGGTTTGAAGTCATTATGTACGGTTTGGCTATTTTTATGTTTTTAAAGGGTTTTGTCTTCCAGAACTTTCAAATTCCCACCTCCTCCATGGAGAACACGCTCTTGATCGGTGATCACCTCACAGCCAATAAGTTTGTCTATGCACCTTATCAATGGGAATGGGAAAAGAGCATTCTGCCCCTCAAAGATGTGGAACGAGGCGACGTGGTTGTCTTCAAGTTCCCATTACAAATTACGGATGACTATATCAAACGCTGTGTTGGTCTTCCCGGCGATCGCTTCGAGATTATTAACCACAAAATCTACGTCAACGGCCAACCGGTCCCGGAAAATTACACCTATTACAAATCCGTAAACATGAGTGGATCCGGCAAACGCGATCCCGACAATGAAAACTACCCCCTGGATTATGAAACACAAAAACCGGGCCTGGAGGAAGCTTCCTACATCCAACGTCAGTTCAAACCTATAGATAGTCATGAAGAAAAAGACATGACCCATCTCAAACTTTTACCTCTGTTGAACCGAACCATGAAAACACTGCGCTATCTCGACCCGGAGGCAGGACCACACTACCAGCAGTGGATGGAGAAACTGCGCACGTCAGATGGCTTTGTCATTCCCGATGGGTTCTACTTAATGATGGGTGACAACCGAAACAACAGTGCAGACTCAAGAATATGGGGCCTTGTGCCCAAAGCACTGATTGAAGGCCGGGCTTACTGTGTCTGGTGGTCCTATGGTGAAGAAACCGGAACGCACCAATTATCCGGCTTTGAACTTATCTACAGTTACATCCGGGTCGCCTGGCGTATTTTCACCCATACGCATTGGGAACGCTGCTTCCACATCATCGACTGATCAAAGAGGATAGAATGGATATTTACGCACTCATTCCGGCCAGGTACGCCTCCACAAGATTCCCCGGGAAACCGCTGGCCCTGATCTCAGGGAAACCCATGATTCAATGGGTCTATGAACTGACGGTTCAAGCAGCTCATGTCAAAGAGACCTATGTGGCCACCGACGACAAGAGAATCCGGGATGCCGTACTAGCGTTCGGGGGACAAGTCGTTATGACTTCAGCGGACGCCGCTTCAGGCTCCGATCGCATTGCCGAAGCCGCTGAGAGCTTGAATGTGGATCATTCCGATCTCATTATCAATGTACAGGGCGATCAACCTCTGCTTAAGGTCGAAGCCATCGACCACCTCTGCGCAGCCTTTCAGGAAAACAACGAGCTGCAAATGGCCACTCTCGCCGTTCAAACCAGGGACTATCACGTACTAAGTGCACCTAAAAACGTCAAAGTGGTGCTGGATCGCGACCATTTCGCTCTCTACTTCTCAAGATCACCAATCCCCTTTGGCAGGGACTCCAGTGATTTTGATTCCTACAAGCATATCGGTGTCTATGCCTATACCAAACAATTTCTGGACATCTTTCGCAAGCTGCCCGCCAGTGTGCTTGAAGAAATTGAAAAACTGGAGCAACTACGCGTACTGGAACACGGTTACAAGATTAAAGTCATTGTCACCGATTTTGAATCTCCCGATGTGGATCTTCCCGGGGACATCCAGCATGTGGAAAAACTTCTTTCCAAAAGACACACATAAAAACAATTAAATCGCGCCTTTTCGCCGCGCTGCCAAATATCTGTGTCGTATCAGCCACACCCTCGATGGTGACCTAAAACACATTGCCACCTCCGTTGGTATCCTGTGCCCTGAAAACGCTTACCCATTTCCCACTGACTGGAGCCATCAGCTTATCAACGCGCAAGACCGTGTGCCAGACTATCTCCGGTCTCAAGCACCGCTTGTCATTCGTGCTTCCCCGCATCCTCTTACCCTGCAGAATTTCCCTTGACTCAACAGCCAAAAACAAATACCAATTAAACGGTTCAAATAAAATCACTTACCAAACAAAACAAAATTAACGCGCATTTTTATAAAAAATATTATTTATATTTCTTGACAAATTTACACTCAGATTATATATTGTAACTCAGATAAGGGCTATGCCCGAGAACAGAACATCAGGAGGATACGATGTACGGATTTTCTAGAACATTAAATACCATCATGAATATCCAAAGTGCGCTTGAGAGAGCCATGGAGGACGGATTTAGTCACACATCAACCTTTAACAGCGGAGTTTTTCCTCCCATTAACATACTGGAAAAAGACGAGCGCATTCACGTTATCAGCGAATTGCCCGGCGTTTCTTCAAAAGACCTGAACATCGAAGTCAAAGGGCGCCATCTTCGCATCAAAGGTGAACGCGAACTGAAATACGACGATGGTGCCAGCATTCATCGCATGGAGCGAAAAGGCGGTTCATTCGATCGAACCATCGGACTGCCCTACGAAGTAGACAGCGGCAAAGCGGAAGCATCATTTGAAAACGGGCTTTTGACCATTGTCCTGCCAAAAGCCGAAAGCGAAAAAACGCAAGTCATTCAGATTAATTAAGGAGGGACTTATGAGCACAAAAGAATTGGTACAAACTAAAAAGGAAGCGTTACAGGAAGAGCGCACATCGCCCGAAAAGTACTACATGCCATTGACCGACATTATGGAATACGAAGACCGTCTGGTTCTTCACATGGATATGCCGGGAATCAGCAAGGACAAAGTCCGCATTAACGTGGAAGACAGCAAGTTAAACGTGGAAACGGAGTTTAATTCCGAAAAGTACAGCGGCTTGAAACCCCTTTACTCGGAATACAATGTGGGGCCGTTCACTCGCTCCTTCACGCTTTCCACCAAAATTGATCAAGCCAAGATTGAGGCTGCCATGAAAGACGGCGTTCTCAGCATTACCCTGCCTAAAAAGGTCGAGCTGGCAAGAAAGATTTCAGTTAACTGAACCCGGGAAGACAAAGCCTGTGGCGAGTTGCCAGCGCACCAAAGCGGTTGTTGATGTCCAGGTCCATTCAGCTTGCGATAAAAGCGACGTCGCTTTTAAAAACTGAAGCCATCGACACATCGACAGTCATGGCAATGCTCGCTGCGGTTTCCTCACCTGGCTGAAGATTAATTTTCTCCTCCACCGTAGCCGGAGTCATCTGACTCCGGCTTTTTTTCGTTTGGATGTGCAACAAGATCAACGCTCCGTGGAACTCACTCCACACCGTAACCCTCACCCCAGTCCATTTGCCAGAGTCTCCATTCTCCATTTTCATTTTGAAACGTCAAATTGTACAGACCTTCGTTTTGAGGAATAAGGGTACTGCTCATTAAAAGATACATCTTTGCACTGCGTGTCTGCTGACCTGTGCCCTCTATTTCCAGGGCTCGAATGGAAAGATGGATCTCACGGTGCCTCAGAAAGAGGATTCTCAAGTGATGTAAAATCTCCTGCTTTCCCTGCCCGGCCTGATCTTTAATGGCGTCGGACAAGTACTCTTCAAACGGATCGAGTTCTCTCCGCTCGGCTCCTTCGACCATGGCATCGATGGCAACTCTTACTTTTTCTTCAGGTGAGAGCTCTCGAACCGTGGCACGCCAGTAGATCACGCCGATCAGCACCAGAAAGGTCAGGGCCGCAAACTGAAAGGGTTTGGTTTTCATCCGTTCTTTTTCCAGGGTACCGCCAGCGAGTACTCGCGTTTTTTCTCATTAAAAAAGGAGTACACCCAGCCATTCTTTTCCAGCTCCACAACGATGTGCTTGGCGCGATTGGAGCCGATGTTACAGGATCTGGCCAACTGCCTGATGGTTTGCCTGGGTTTGCGACTCATTAGGTTAATGATGTGCTGTTCATGCCGCGACATATCCGCAAACTCCTTATCGAGATCGGTGGCCCGAATCCTTCGCATGGTTCTCAAACTCTTTTTGTCGATGGGCAGATTCTCGGAGTGCGACCGGAAATAAGGCCAGGCATCGCTGGGGCGGTTGGGATCGACAGCGTAAACGGGTTTTGAGTCACTTTCTTCGACATGGACAATTAAAATATCCTGTCCGGGTCCGGCCGAGACAATTTGATGATGGAGCTCAATGGGTGGATTGCAGTAGAACTGCGCCACTTGATTGGCGAGCTCCAGGGTACCCTCCACATTGGCCAGAGAAGCGATTTTCCCCCGATCGTCCACACCGAAGAAGACCCTTCCACCGGAAGAGTTCGAGAAAGCGGAAAAGGTTTTGGCCAAGCGCGATAGTTTGGGCATTTGGACTTTAAATTCAGTTTGAAGCCCTTCGCCCAGCCTCAGTAATTGTAGCAGAGCTTTTGTATTCAAGCTAATTTCTCCATTTCAGTTCTCCCATCCTGTAGAACTTTTATCTTGCGTTCGAGCTCGGCACATTCGGCCTTTGATTTTTCAACCACAGCTTCAGGAGCTTTGGCCAGAAAGCCCTTGTTATGGAGCCGACCTTCCAGACGTTGTTTTTCCTTCGCAAGTTTGGCCAGTTTCTTATCTATTTTGGCCAGTTCGGCTTGAACATCGAGGTATTCAGTCAGGTCCACCGCGGCGTTCATGCCCGTGAGAGTCAAGGGAGCCGAAGCCTTGGGCGGGTTGGTTCCCAGGTGAATGTCACCGGTTTTCGCCAACCTGGCAATGATGCTCTGATTGGTTGTAATCATGGCGTGTTCCTCATCCGTTCCCATGACATACAGTTCCAGCTCGGCATTGCCGGGCAGGTTATTGGTCTTGCGAACAGCTCGAACCCCGGTGATGATTTCCTGTATGAGACTGACAGCTTTTTGATCCTGCTCGTGAATCCAGCTTGGCGAAACTTCAGGCCAGGACTGCTGCATGAGATAATCGCCTTCCGAGCGTTCGTCCAGCTGTTGCCAGATTTCTTCGGTAACAAAAGGCATGAAGGGGTGCAGCAACTTAAGGCAGACATCGAGGATGTACCTGGTTCTGCCAAGTAAACGGGCAGCGGTTTGCTCGTCAGCGGATTTAATCATGGGTTTCAGGAATTCCACGTACCAGTCGCAGAACTCGCCCCAGAAGAAATTGTAAATTCGACTGGCAGCACTTGCCAGTCTGAAACTTTCAAGATCCTGCTCCACTTCGCTGGTGGTCTGTGCCAGTCTACCAAGAATCCACCTGCCGATGAGGTCCTGTTCGTGATCCGCCCAGGCCGGATCGGCTTCAACGCCTTCAAAACTCATTTGCAGGAATCTGAAAGCATTCCAGATTTTCGTACAGAAAGAGCGACCCAGTTCACTTGAGTCATCGCTAAATCGGGAGTCCGCGCCAAAAGGCGTTTGATAGACAATGGTAAAGCGAATGGCATCCGCTCCGTAGGTGTCAATGATATCCAGAGGATCCGGCGAGTTGCCCAGTGTTTTGGACATCTTTCTGCCTTGGAGATCCCTGACAATGCCGTTGAAGTAAACATCTTTGAAGGGCACTTTCCCGACGAATTCCTGTCCGGCCATAATCATTCTGGCCACCCAGAAGAAGATGATATCGGGAGCTGTAACCAGGGTTTGTGTAGGGTAGTAGTAGGACAGATCCTTGTTGTTTTCAGGCCAGCCAAAAACGCTGAAAGGCCAAAGCCAGGAGCTGGCCCAGGTATCGAGCACATCTTCTTCCTGTTTTAAATTTTCAGAGGAACACTTGGAGCAATGTGCGGGAGGTTCAACTTCACAAAGTTCGTGTCCGCAATCGAGACAGTTCCAGACGGGAATGCGATGTCCCCATTTAAGCTGTCTTGAGATACACCAGTCCTTGATGTTTTCCAGCCAATACTTGTAGGTGTTCACCCAACGCTGGGGATGAAATTTGATCTCGCCCCGCTCCACGGGAACCAAGGCTCGTTCAGCCATGCCGCGCATTTTAATGAACCACTGTTCACTGAGATAGGGTTCGATGATATCCTTGGTTCGATAGCACCGTCCCACCGCTACGGTATGCGGCTCTATTTTTTCCAGCAAGCCCTGGGCTTCCATATCGGCAACAGTGGCTTTTCTGCACTCATCGCGATACATGCCTCTGTATTTTTCGGGAACGGCGTCGTTCATATAGGCTCTGCGATCCATGACATTGATAAAGTCCAGGCCGTGTTTCTGACCCATTTCAAAGTCATTGGCATCGTGCGCGGGTGTAATTTTGACGCAGCCTGTTCCGAAGTCCATGTCCACGTGTTTATCGGCAAATACGGGTATTCTTCTGCCAACCAGGGGCAGTTCGACCATTTTGCCAATTAAGTGCTGGTAGCGTTCGTCATCGGGATGAACGGCAACGCCGGTATCACCCAGCATGGTTTCAGGGCGGGTGGTGGCAACCACCAGGTAATCATCGCTGTCTACCAGTGGGTAGCGAAAGTGCCACAGAAAGCTGGGTTCTTCACTGCGTTCCACTTCATCGTCCGAGAGTGCCGTTTGAAGTTTGGGACACCAATTGACAATGTAACTGCCTTTGTAGAGCAGCCCCTTGCGGTACAGCTGGACAAAGGTTTCAAGGACGGCTCTGGACAAGCCCTCATCCATGGTGAATCGTTCGCGTTCCCAGTCACAGCTTGAACCCAGTTTGCGAAGCTGCTGGATGATGATCCCGCCAAACTTTTCCTTCCAGTCCCAAATCCGCTTCAATAGTTCTTCCCGTGACAGTGTGTCGGGGTCGATACCCTCTTCGCGCAGCTTCTTCTCGACCATGGTCTGAGTGGCAATACCGGCATGATCGGTGCCGGGCACCCAGCAGACATTGTAACCCTGCATGCGCTTGTACCTTGCCAGCATATCCTGAATCGAGTTGTTGAGCACGTGACCCATGTGAAGCATGCCTGTAACATTGGGTGGTGGAATAACCATGGTGTAGGGTTCTTTTTCGGAGTCTGGTTCACTGTGAAAACAGCCCGATTCCTCCCACCTCTTAAACCATTTTTCCTCTATTGCTTTTGGATCATAATGCTTCTCCAGCATGCGTCCTCCTAATGCGGCGACCTCTGCCTTTTTATGTCGTGAATGTGTTAATGGTATTCATTTTATTCCAGTCACTCTAATTCAAGCTGGAATGAGAAAGGATACAACAATCTTGTGATGAGATCCAGTTCATTGAGGACTTCTTTTGGAGTGATCCCGCATTTCTGAACCGATCGAGCGGTCAGCGACTTCGATAACTCAACTGAAGAACAAACCGCCGTCCGGGCTCGTAGATGCCCGATCCGTGTTGTTTATAGAGTTTATCACCCAGGTTCTCGATGGAAGCATTCAATTTGAGCTGAGAGGTCATTTGCCAGAAGCTGCGCAAGTGGATCGCCGCATAGCCAGGCGTTCCTGTCGCGGGAATGCGCGTGTCATTCAAATCATCAGGTGACAGACGATTCTGATGACCTGCAAAATCAACGTCTACGGCAAAACGGCATGGTTGACAATCCCAGCGAAGCTGAAAGTGCCCTCTTAAAGGCGGAATTCGCGTCATGGGTTCATCCTTTTCGGTTTGAGTCCCTCTGGTCAAGGCGAGATCGGCATCCAGCGTCCAGCCAAGCGGCAGTTTGTAGAGCAGGCTCAATCCCGCGCCCCATACTTCCGCACGCCCCACATTGTCCATCATAAAAACGTCCTCTCCCTGATATCGGGGATCACCTTGCCAGGTGGATGGTACCCGTTCTATTAAATTGTCGTACACAGCCGTGTAAAGCGTACTCTGAAATAGCACCTTTGCAGAGCGATATCGATAGGTCAGATCGCCATTCCACACCGTTTCAGGCTGCAAGAACGGGTTGGGTGCATCAAACCCTTTATTGCTGAAGCCGGCAGAAAGAGCGTCTTCCAGGTTAGGAGCGCGAAAGCCCTGTGTTGCCGAAACACTCAGAAAGTGTTTGCCTGTTTTGTAGGAAAAGCTCAACACAGGAGAGAGATTGTCGTTTTCAAGCCGGGTCAGCCCAAGGGGATCGGTCAGGGTACCACTGTGTCGAACTTTGGCATATCTCAAGCCAGCCCTCAATGTCATCTTCCCGGAGAGATTCCAGTTGTCTATGAGAAAAGCTCCATACTGAGTGTATCTGGAATCGTCGGGAAACTTGGGCTGATCAGGAGTGGTCTCACCGGTCGTTTTGTCTTCTTTACTGGCCCAGCTATCAACGGTGTCATGAGCATAATCAAAGCCATAGATGAGTTGATGCCTGGAGATGAACTTGTTGAACGTGGCATTGACCTGTGTGGTATCCACCGTATTGTAACTGTGTCTGATGATATCGGGTTTTTTGGCCGAAATACGGTTTCTGCCTTCCTCCTGTCTCATCCAGGCGGTACCGAACTCGAAAGCATCCCACATGAAGTGGGGCCGATCCGATTTAAATCGAATGCCGTGAAGACGGAAATCCTGCGGGCTGTAGGTCCACAACAGGTCCTTTCCAGACCAGATGCGATCGGTTCGCGGGATATCTTCTGCCGAGGACATTAAATTCGTCATGGAAAGGGTTTCTGTCGGACCCAGTTTGAATCCCAGGTTGAGTGAGCCATCGAGCTGATCGTAACCCGTTGGAATTTGTTCATTGACAGGACTCCCTGCCATTAAATTGCTAAAACTATTGTGTTTTAAATGGCCTAAAGCTGAAAAGGAGGCGGAATTCCAATTAAAAAGAGCTGTTTCGATGTGCGTGCCATCAGAGGTGGATACATACTGTTCAAAACCGATGCCGTTCTCCCGATCCTGAAAAAGATCCGCCGTTAAAAGCTGAATGGTCCCCCCAAGACCATCGCTGCCATACTGCACACCGCTTGGCCCGCCCAAAACCTCTATCTGCCCAATGGCTTCAGCGGGAACCGAGTTCAAATACTGATTCAGTCCCAACCTGTAGGTTCCGTTGTTAATCCTGAATCCATCGACCAGGTAGAGCACTCTGTTACCCGACATACCACGAATAATGGGTGAACCGCCTCCGAGGTTGGTTTTCTGCAGGTGAATTTGCGCATTTTCCTTTAAAAGATCCGTTGTCAATTGAGTGGTCTTTTCCTGCTGGTCTTCGGGCCTGATGACAGTGACTTCCGCGGGACTCTCCAGGGCTAACTGTTTAATTCGATTGGCCGACACCATTTCGTAGATAGCAAACCCGCGGTGTTGAACGTCAATTTCAATTTCTTCGTTCTGAACATACTGAGACCATACACCCAGAAACCATACCACGTCATCGGGTCCTATGATCTCAAAACTATCGTGGAGGTCCCCGACTGCGACTGTCAACCTGCCGTTTCGCGGGAAGGCTGCGATGGTGTTGGCCTGCTTCATTTTAAAGCCCGTGTAACTCTCCAAACCTCTAAGCTGAATATCCACTTCATTTTGCAGACCTACGTAAATCCATAAAAAGAGAAAAAACATCGAAAATCCGTCCACTATATAAGAATCATGCGCAGCATCTGAAGTCAGAGAGATGGCAAGTCTTTAACGATCGATCCTCAACCGGTTAGCATCTCCGGTTGATCAAGACGTCCCTGGCCATTGAATTGAAACACGAAACAGCCTTTTCCTCATTTCCAAGCAAGACTCATAGTAAAACCATTCCTGGGGTCGGTTATGGGACAGTCAGTGACTGCATGTTCAATCTCGGGGTAGTCTAATTAGAATTTAAGGGGAAATCAAGGAGGTTACCTTCTTTTCCATAATATTTGCACGAAATGACAAAATGTTTCAACCACACCTGTTTTTCAGTATCAGACTTGACGGTAACATGTGCATTTCAGCCGCGAATATGGAGTCATTTTCTGTTTTTTAATCATTCCTCAAACTGCTATAATGTGCATTATGTTTACTCTGAGAGGGAAGAAACAAGACATCACTATTCTCGGGTGGGTTTTACTGTCTCTCTTTTTCGCTGATTCAGTTCTAGCACAATCTCTCAACTTTCAATATTACGATAGCACCACGGGTTTTCCATCCCGCAGAGTCTGGTCAATCTACCAAGATCAAACAGGCAGAATGTGGTTTGGAGATTTAGAAGGTCTGCTCTGCTATGACAGCAAGCAATACGATCTTTACCAAGCCCGACACGGGGTGCCAAGTTCACCTGTGTTATCCATTTGCGAAAACTCAAATAACCTCTATTTTGGAACTCCACGAGGAGCTGCCATTTTTGCGGATGGAAAGGCAAAACGGATTGAATCCATTCCAGAGGCACCGACTCGTGTTTTCTATTCCGTTCAGCCTGGCGTTTTATGGGTTGGAGGAGAATCAGGACTCTACCTGCTGACAGATAGTGGAGCAGAAGCGGTCCTTCCAAATGAAGACATACGTTCTGTCATTATGTTTGAGGAATCGCTCATGGTAGGCACTTACAAGGGTGACATCTTTAAAATCGACTACCCTTCCCAGACAGACAAACGATCGATCTCAATCATTGGAAAGACACCCAAAACAGTTCGAAGCATGGTTATTCATCAGGGCAGCCTCTGGATTGGTGCCAGCAGCGGCTTATACAAATATCAGGATGCCGTCATTAAGCCCTTAACGCTCATTGAAGGCAAGAGTCTCGCTGTCTCGAGACTAATAAGTGACCGTGTCGATACCTTATGGATCGGAACATGGGGCATGGGAGTTGTCAGATTCAACACTCGTACCGGGTCCATTACAAATTACGGAATTGAAAACGGTGTGCCCTCTCTATTTGTCACAAGCGCTCTTTGCGACATGGAGCAGAACATCTGGCTCTCATTTTTTAACGGTGGTGTCATTAAATACTCAGACAGAGCATTTGAGCATTTTTCTATCCACGGAGGAACGCCTATATCGCGTCTGAGCATTGACTCGAAGGGAACAAAATGGTTCACCAGCACAGAATACGGCTTGTTAAAAATGGAACACGGTTCTAAAAAAGCAGAGGTTGTTTCAGAAATCCTAAAAGATCAGCCGGCATACACTGTTTTTGTTGATTCAACCGATCGTGTCTGGGTCATTCAGCCACATAACATATTCAGCATTAAAGACGGTATTCAAACACACTATCAGCATCCCAAGGGGCATGCGAAAGGTGCTTATCGCTGGATATTGGAAGACTCCAAGAAAAGAATCTGGTTTGGAGGAACCCGCGGTATAGCTCTTTTAAAGGACAATAAACTGATTGATCTCACTCCAAAAGGAGATCCCATTAAACGGTTTTGGCACGCTGTCGAGCGCAAGGACGGTTCCATTGTTTTTTCTTCCATTTACAAGTTATGGTCTCATAAAGAAGGCATTTTCAATGAAATCCCCTTCAGAACCTCTGAGGAAACAGAAATCCAGTCCTTGATTTGTACCGATGACAACGACCTTCTGGTTGGAACCTCCCACGGCTTGTTCATGATAAAAGAAAACGGACAGGTTCATTTGATCGAGAACTTAAAGGATTATGACATTTCAGAAATGTTCAAAGATTCCTCTGACAAAATATGGGTGGGATCGAGAAATGGCGTTTGGTTACTGGATGGATTGAAGGCAACGAACCAATACAAGCCTAAGTCAACCATGGGCAGCATTGAAACCATTTTTGAAGACAGTGAGGGCTCCATTTGGTTCATAGCTCATAACCGCAATGTTATTTTCGACGGACACACCTGGAATGAACGTATGTTCCCATCAGGTTATACCATCAATTCTTTTACTCCTGTGCCCGCCGACATCGATGGAATCAGCTGGTTTGCCACGAACAAGGGACTGACATCTTACAACCCAAAACATCTGTTCAAGAACCGGCTAGCTCCTAAAATCAGATTTTGCAAGTTGGTTTTTAAAGATCAAAACAGCATCGACATATTAAATGAAAGCGACGTCACCTTGCCCTACAAACGAAATTCCTTTACCATTCAATACGGCTCCAACAGTTTTATTGACGAAAAACGCAACTGCTATGACATCTCAATCGAAGGCCCCTACACTACAGAGCAGAAACGAGTTGAAAACACCGAACTGGATTTAATGAACCTCGTACCCGGCTCCTATTGTGTGAAGCTCATCCCCTATAACGGCATGAATCAAAAGTCGGATCAGGTCTTCACTTTTCGTTTTCAGATCTCAAAACCCATCTGGCACACCCTGCCCTTTTACCTGCTCGTTTTTGGCCTCCTGTTGCTGATTGTCTATGGTATGATTCGGTTTCTGGAATACAGAAAAGTGTTGAAGCTGCAAAAAAGAAATGCATGGCTCGAGCAAGAACTGGAAAAGAAAACAAAGTCCCTGCTAGAAGCCAAAAAGAAGGAAACCGTTTCCGCTCTAACCGTGACGCTTTCAGATCAAATCGCTCAGCCGCTCATGAGTATTCAGGGAAATCTCGACCTGCTAAATTGCAAAGAAAAACAAATAAGTGAAAACGCTCAAGGACAGTTCTCCAGCATTCAGGAATCATTGGATCGAATTCACAGGGTAATTCAAAAACTGAGAAGCCTTGAAAAAATAGATTTTGACGATTACACTCCAGGCATTCAAATGTTAGATTTGAATGAAGAAAAACCCATTGATAACCATGAGAAAAAAGGCATTCTATTTGTCGATGACGAAGAAGACCTTCTCGAAATATGGAGACTGTATTTTGAAGCTCTGGAGTACAGAGTCTTCACGGCATCGAACGTGGACAGCGGCTTGGACATGGTCAGGAAACACAGCAACCGCATTCACTGCATAGTTTCCGATAACAGAATGCCGCACAAAACCGGATTCGACTTTTATCGAGAACTCAATGAAACTTCATGCACCATTCCCTTTTACATTCTGACAGGTTTCGGCGTGGAGCCTCAATTAAAAGAGATGCTGAAACACGGATTGAAAGGTATTATCCAAAAACCCATTATGCTCGATGCTCTGCACAATATCGTCAAAGTTCATCTTTGAAACTTAAAACCGTTGTTTGACAGACCGGGTAAGCGTGGATCTCCATATGGGTGCGTTTTTCACTGGCACAAAAGGCGGACCGCATTCGGGCAAGTGCGAAAAAGCATACTTAAATCAGTTACTTAAGAAAACCTTTACAGGGAAGCCTTATTTTTGGTTTTCTCCGCCATTTTCCAGCTTAGCTGGAAATTTTTACTCTTATCCAGATAAAACACTTTATGAATCGAACTAAATGGATTACAATCAAGGAAATGAGTTAATGGTTTCAAGTTCGGGAGGAACAGCATGACAGAACAAACACTCGATTATTCTGCAATTGAGACTTTGAAAGAGCTAAAAGAAGAAAAAGAGGTGATTCTCGGTCGTATCGAGAAAATGGAAGAAAAAAAAGATTCCGTTTCATCTCAAGTCTACAAAAATGTAAGCGCTGACTATCATCGTCGCCTTGGTTCCATCGAGCAGAAAGCTGAACCGTTGAAAAACGAAGTCCGAAGTGAGTACGTCAAGCTGAAAACAAAAAAAGCAGTCTACCAGGATGAGCTGAAGAAAATCGAGTTGGAAAAGGAAGAACTCGTATTCAGACACCAACTGGGAGAATTCGAAGAAGATGAGTTTGAAACCCAATTTAAGGAAATTGATACGCGGCTGAGTAAAAAGTCCTACAGCATCGAAGAAATAGATGAAATTAAAGAGGAATTCCTGAAAGTATTCGACTCAGAAGAAGACCTGGAGAGTGAACCGGCCCATGAATACCCTGAGCCAGAGCCAGAGCCAGAAACAGCTCCTGAACCGGAACTGAAAAGCGAACCTGAACCCGCAATTCCCGACCCGGTATCGTTATACGTAGACAAACCTGAGTCCACAGTGGATATCGAACTGTCTGACAGTTTTACTGAGTTTGACCCTGAACAACTCGACTCGGAAGAGTTGGTCGAAAGGGATTTTAAAGATTCTGATCTGGACGACATACAGCCCGACATGATTGCACCTCCCATTCCCGGCGGCATGATGGAAGCCGATTTAAGCAATTCCGATATCGACCCCTCTGTGTCTGACTTGGAAACAGCAATGGAAGGTCTGGAAGATGTCGATGAATTTGATGAAATAGAAGCAGAGCTTTCCGAAACGGATCTTCTGGAAGCCGACGACGTGGAGACACATTCTACTGAAGAAGCCGATCAATCTCATGCCACACTGCCTGGCCAGGCCTTTGAGTACTTGAATGATGCTCCCGGTATGGTCCCTCCTCCTCCGCCGCCCACACCTGAATTATTAGACGAACCAGCAACAGTCCGAATCGACAAATCTCAACTCAACTGGGATGCTGACAAAGGTGAAACCGAGGGTACCATGATTATTTCAAACCCAAAGATCATCGCCATTGTCGATGGCAAAGAAGGTCAGGTTTTTTCACTTGGCATGGGCACCACAACGCTAGGACGCTCTCCTGAAAACGATATTCACATACCGGAAGAGCGCATTTCCAGAAAGCACGCGCAGGTTTCATTTGGTCCTGGTGGATACTCTATTTACGATATGAATTCTGAAAATGGAACATATGTCAACGGTAGTCGAGTGCAGGAACAAATTCTCACTGACGGCGATGTCATTCTCATCGGAACAACCCAATTTGTCTTCAGGGAAAAGTGAGCCGAAAAGCCCCGCGTTCCACCGCGGAATTTCTAGACATTTTAAAAAAAGAGGGTGAACTCAAGATCATTGATGTTCCCCTCTCTCCGCATTTGGTCATACCTGAAATTCAACGGCGGGTTGTCGCTGAAAACGGGCCAGCTCTTTTGTTCACCCATGTGGAGGGCTCAAGGTTTCAGGCTGCCACTAATTTGTTTGGCAGTCCTAAGCGTATAGCGCTAGCTCTTGGCGGTGATCCCATAGCGCACATGAAGCGTTTATCGCGTTTTATTGAATCCCTGCCGCCCACTTGGGACGCCATCAAATCCTTTCTACCAGCTACCGGCCGCATTCTAAGATCGAGAAAATCAAAACAAAGAAAAGCAAATGTTCTGGCTGGCAAAATAAGTTCCCTGAATGAACTACCAGCACTGACAAGCTGGCCAGAGGACGGCGGTCCCTTCGTTACCCTGCCCCTTGTCTACACCCAAGACCCTGAAACGGGAAAAGGCAATCTGGGAATGTACCGCGTGCATATTCAGACAGAACGACAGGCAGGAATGCATATACAGATTCTTCGCGGAGGCGGAAACCACTACCACAAAGCGGAATTGCACAATCAACCCCTGCCAGCCTCGGTCTTTATAGGCGGGCCTCCGGCTTTGACACTGGCTGCCGTAGCACCTCTTCCAGAAGATGTTCCCGAAATCGCTTTTGCCTCTTTTCTCATGAACAAGCCCATCAGAACCACTGAAAACCCCCTCTTTCCCGGTCATCTGCTCGCCTCGGATGCGGATTTCTGCATAACCGGCCTCATCCCTCCACACAAGCGAGCACCTGAGGGTCCTTTCGGAGACCACTACGGCTATTACTCGCTGCAACATCCCTACCCTTACATGGATGTCAAAGCCATTTATCACCGCAAAGACGCCATCTACCCCGCAACAGTGGTTGGAAGACCGCCCCAGGAAGATCACTTCATCGCCATTTTCCTCCAAGAACTCTTTGCTCCTCTCTTCCCGATTGTCATGAAAGGGGTTGAAGATGTCTTCGCTTATGAAGAGTCCGGCGTGCACTCACTGGCAGGAGCGATTGTCAAAGAGCGGTATCACAAAGAGGCCTTTACAGCCTGCATGCGTATTCTCGGAGAAGGCCAACTCTCTCTGACCAAAGTTCTCTTTGCAACAGAAGCGAAATTAAATTTGAAAGAATTCCGCCAGCTCTTCATCCACATTTTAGAACGCTGTGACTTCCAAACAGACTTGCATGTCTTGTCAAACATCTCGCTGGATTCACTGGACTATACTGGCCCCGAAATCAACCGCGGTTCCAAAGCCCTGTTCCTGGGTTTGGGAGAAAAGCGCTTTGAACTGGTTAACAGCCAACCCGACAAGCAAACCCTTCCCGACTGGATCTTTGAAAGCACACTGTATTGTCCAGGTGTGCTCGTTATCCGATGTGCTCCCTACCAAGCAGACCCCCAAGTTGGTGAAAAACTCGTCGCACTCGAAGGCTTACACGCTTATCGCGTGGTTATCATCCACGATCATCCGAAGGACTGCACTTCCTCGGATGTCGATTTCATCTGGAATGTCTTCACTCGCTTTGAACCGGCAGGTGATATTTATGCCAGAAAAGACATCAGAAGAAACCATATCGCCTATCAGGCACCGCTCATCATAGACTGCAGAATGAAACCGGGTTACCCTTCGACACTTATTGCCGATGAGGAAACCGTCGCTCAGGTCGACCGAATATGGAACGACATTTTTTAATGCGGCTTATCCTCCTTCCTCTCAGCATTCTCTATACAGCAGTCACGTGTCTTCGGAACTGGCTTTTCGACCGAGGCTTCATTCGCGTTCAAAAGCTCGATCAACCTGTCATCTCCATTGGGAACCTGGCCATGGGCGGCACGGGAAAAACACCCATCACATCCGAGTGCGCGCGAATTCTGAGTGACATGGGTTACAAAGTGGGTATCCTGAGTCGGGGATATGGCAGAAAAAACAAAACGCGCTCGCTGGAAATAACACCGCATACACACTGGCAGGATGCGGGAGACGAACCGCTGATGTTAGCACGACAGAACCCTAAAGCTCGTGTTTTCGTAGGCCCCAGTCGGTTTCAGGCAGCTCGTGCTTGCACGGATAACCAAATCGATGTGTACCTGATCGACGACGGATTCCAACATCGATACCTGCACAGGGATCTCAACATGGTCTGTATCGATGCAACCCAACCACTTCCTCCCTACAGGCTGGCCCTACCCTTCAGAGAGGGTCTTCACAGTTTGAGAAGGGCAGACCTTGTCATTATTACAAGATGTCCACAACCTGAAAGTGCTTCAGAATTGATTTCAAAAATCCAGAGAGTTGTACCCAACATGCCCATCATCTTTTCGCACTTCGCTTCGGGAAATATTCAACCAGTTTTTGAGGGGGACCGTGTTGACAGGAAAGATGTGATTGCCTATTCCGGCATTGAAAGACCTCAAAAGTTTTTTCGAGCCCTTGATCGAAAAGGGTATCACGTCCGTTTTTCCCTGGCTCTTCCCGACCACGGCGCTCCCAACAAGAAACAGTGGGATCTTCTTTATGAGCAAAGTCAAACAAACAGAACCCCTTTAATCGTAACCACGCAAAAGGACGCCGTAAAAGTTGAAAGAAAGCCAGATTCTGGTATAATATTGTCCTTTGTGCCACTGATAACCTGCTGGAGAAAGCCGGAGGAAATCAGGGCATTTTTTGAAAACACCCTCAACTAGGATACCTTATGAAAAAGCTTCTTGACCGTCTCGAACAGGAACGTTACGACCTGGAATACGAATTAAAGAGTGTCGTACCTCTGGAAATTAGAAAGGCTGCCGCCCAGGGAGACCTATCCGAAAACGCAGAATACGAAGCAGCACTCGACAAACAACGCATGCTTCAATTAAAAGTTCGCACCATACAAAAACGCATTGGCGAAGTCGCATCCCTCGATATGGACCGATTACCTCAAGACCGCATTGCCTACGGCACCATCGTCAAACTCTTCGATCTCGACACAGATGAAGAAATTACCTATCAGCTTGTACTTGCAGAAGATGCTGATATAAAGAAAAAACGAATTAGTGTCAGTTCTCCCATCGGTAAAGCGCTCATAGGAAAGGAAGAGGGCGATGAAGTAACCATCAAAATTCCTTCAGGAACCAAGAACTTTGAAGTATTGGGGTTGACGCCATACAGCCAGACAGAAATGGACCTTTAACATTTACCCTGCCCCTCTTTTATTGCACGACTATCCCTTTAACTTGAAACCATTTTTTCTTTTAACTGGATAAGTGTTCATCGCCCACAAAGGTGTCTTCCCTCACGAGTAGATTTCGTCATTTTCGCATACATCACACGAGCCAATAAGCACAGGAGAAAGAAGCATGACTTTTACCATTAGACAAGCTGAAAAAGAAGATGCCTCGAGCATTCTTGAGCTCATCAAAGGCTTGGCTATTTATGAAAAGGCTCCCAACGAAGTTATCAGTACAGAAGAAGACATAATCAGGGACGGATTTGGTGAGCAGCCGTTTTTTCATGTATTCATAGCAGAAAACGAAGAAAAACAACCTATAGGTTTCGCTCTGTTTTTTTACACCTGGTCAACGTGGACAGGACGGCCTACCCTTTACCTTGAAGACCTGTTTGTAAATCCCGCGTTCAGGGGACAGGGAATTGGCCTGGCCTTGTTCAAAAGAGTTGCAAAAACAGCGGTGAACGAGAAATGCCAAAGAGTGGAGTGGGCTGTACTGGACTGGAACATGCTCGCCCGCGACTTCTATCACGAACTAGGAGCATCTCACAGTCAAGGCTGGCTGCCTTACCGCCTTACGGGTGATGCCCTGAAAGCCTTTGCCAATTGATGTTTTGCACAAATATCCACTGTGGCGGAACTGCCTTCATCAACTGGCTTCCAAACGACAAAAAGGCCACTAACCATCTCTCTCTTGGTATGTGTCTGAAAATGAGTTCAATATGGTTTTTTTAGAAAAATAACAACAGACTCTCCAGGCAACTCCCCTGTGTTCCAACGTAAAACAAGTACAAAAAACTGGCTTTTTAAACAAAATTAATATATATTGGAATTAAACTTGGACATGGTGTTTTTTTCACCAGAATTGTAGCCTTAACCGCTTCATTTTACAGCAATCTGCAGTGATGTGAATTACGGTTCCAATAAAATATCTAAACTTTTCAGCAAAATAGCCATCTAGATATTATAGAAGTTAGAAAACTTTTCTCCTCCACTCCGGGCCGCGTATGCGGCCCTTTTTTTATGGGATCAGCAACATGGCATCTCCATAGGAGTAAAAACGATATGCTTTTCTTAGGGCATGACCATAAAGGTTTAATATACGTTCTCGCCCCATCAGCGCTGAAACAAGTAAAAGAAGGGTACTCCCAGGCAAGTGGAAATTTGTAACAAGCCCGTCAATAGCACTGAACCGATAGGGAGGATATATATACAAACTGGTATCTCCACTCCCGGCTATAAACTCACCATGCTTTATACAGGATTCCAAACAGCGCGTCGAAGTTGTTCCCACCGCAATAATCCGTCGACCTTCCGCTTTTGCTCTGTTAAGGGTATCAGCACTTTCTTCTGACAGACGGTAATGCTCCGATTCCATTTGGTGATCGCGGACGTCGTCCACGTGAATGGGTTTAAAGGTGCCGATTCCCACATGATGAGTCAGTTTACAAAGTTCAATGCCCTCTTCCTGAATATCGGCTAGCAGTTTTTCAGAGAAGTGAAGTCCAGCTGTAGGTGCTGCCACAGCTCCTGGCTCATTGGCAAAAACAGTCTGATAACGAACTCGGTCTTCTTGGTCTGGTCCTTTTTCTCGCTTAATGTAGGGAGGCAAAGGTATTTCTCCATCTTTTTCAAGCACCGAAAAAAGCGCTGTGCGGTCAGCAAAACAAAGAAGCCCCCTACCTGCATCTCCCTTTTCTTCAAGTAGAACCTGAACTCCGGAATGAGGGAAAATTAATTTCATGCCGGCTTTCAAACGCCTGGCTGGTTTTAGAAGCACCGGAATCAGAAGTTGACTGTGAGGGTCTTTCAACTCACAGGGAAGGCTCGTTTGCACGTTTTCTGACTCCTTAGGAGATAATGCGGCTAAAATGTCGAGAATAAAAATTTCCACTCTCAATCCGTTTTCTTTTTGAGCAAAACAGCGTGCATTCATCACTTTAGTCTGGTTGACAACCAGCACATCCCCAGCTCTTAAAAAAGACCCTATTTTATTGAAATAACTGTCAGTTAACTCCTCTTTACCTCTTGCTACAAGTAAACGGGAAGCCGCCCTTTCATCGGCTGGTTTCTGTGCAATTCTATCTGCAGGTAGATCGAAAACATAATCTGATAAATTGTAATTCATTTAACACATTCCACAAAAAAATAGTTGCACACAACCCGAAGGGTGGGCAAATCAACTAAAACATACTATAATACCGCTTTAGAGATAACTCAATGGAAAGGAAAGGGGTTTGGATATGATAAAACCATTTTTATTCTGGTTAACCATTCTAGCGGGATTGTTTTCCTGGTCACAATATTTTCAATACGCACCGGATTTGAAATGGACTGATGAGCTTAAAAGCAGTATCGGCATGGCCAATCCAACAAAAGATTCGGCAACTGCAACCTTAATCGGTTACAGTGCAACGGGCGAACAAACAGGCACGTTGACCTTGGAGATTCCCGCTTTAGGTCGTCGATCATTTACCGTATATGAATTGTTTAATACCGCTGACACCCGTTTCCTGGTCTTACAGTCGTCTGTTCGACTGGGTGCCTATGTTCTCTATAGAGGCGATAACTCACTCTCTACAGTTGGCTTCTCCACTTCTCCGGGACATCAGCTCTTTGTACCGCATATAGCCAGAGACACCTCTCTCTTTTACACACAGACAACTGTGGCCAATTTAAGCAGCAACAAATTACCTCTCCAGTCTCAGCCTTATCTCGATTCAGAAAACCCTGAATCGAATTTACCTGTTCAGTTAGAACAGGCAGTGGATATTCCATCTGTATCCAATAAGTCAACCCTGTTTTCTTTTTTCTATGACGATCTCTATATGGAAGAAACATCTCTCCTTCAGTGGGACCGCCTAAAAGCAGAACAGGAACAGGGTCTGGTAGGAGTAGAGCACTTTGGAATGACCGGCCGTCAAATGGCCAGCCTGTCGCTCCCGCACTCACCTTTTCAGGAAATGATTATCAGTCACCTTTCGCAAGACAACGAGCATTTCTGGACGGGCCTGGTTCTCGTCAACACGAAAAATGGCATTGTGCCTGTAACCATTCAGTCATATATGGAAGACGGCACACCCTTTCAAACCCTTCGATTCGAGTTGGGACCGTATGAAAAGAAAACCTTTACAATCGGTGAACCGCATGAATTGGGCATTTCCGATGTCGCCTCGTGGTTGAAAGTGACGCCCTATGAACAAGCTGTTGTGGGTTATCAGGTTTTTGGATCGCCCGACCAGACTTTTATGGCCGGTATGGAGCCTGCCATGATTCCCACCAACATGACAACGCTTCCCTACACTCCAACAACCGATGAACTCTGGAGCGGCTTTGGAGTGATCAACCCAACCGACGACAATATCTGTGTCCAAATTGGTGGTTTAGACGATCAGGGCAATATTGTCAGCGTGTTTGATTGCAACCGAATGGATCCGCATTCCAAGTTTATCACCACCGTTGAAGACTTGTTCGGCGATCAAGCCAGTCAGATCACATGGCTGAGACTCAACACCGAGAGAGGAACCATGTCCGCCTTTTCCATTGTGGGAAACAGAGACCGCACCACACTCTCGGGATTGCAGGGTGTCTCCACCTATAACAAGGAAGGTGACATCTATCTGGCCAATTTTGAACATGACAACATCCAAACTCTGCTTGATCAGGGCTGGCGAGAAACCCGATTCGATGATGAACGACCGTTGAAAGTGTTAGACTTCTTTTCCATTGAATCTTATTACGAGGCCGTCAATGGCATCAAACACCTGCAAGCCAGGAAGTTTTGCAGGGAATACTATTACTGGGGCAGGGTTGTGGAACAAATTGCCTTCATTTCTCCCTATTTCGCAATTCCCTCCGACAAGGAACAACTCTATTTAAATTTTCACCTGCGACTCATCGATCCTGAATTCACCAATGAATTGACACGATACGGCGTTGTATGGCGGGAAGAAGGCAGCAATGCATGGCATTGGACCGGTTTGACCGGCAGCTACATTATGCAGACCATGGCAGAGAATAATCGCTTCACTGTCTTTCAAAGTTGGAACCAGGAAGTCCACCAAATGACCCGTTGGATACCTTTTGAAATTCAACTTCCGTCCAACCTGGCGGGTAGCAGAATTCAGGTTGGTCTATGGTATCATTCCCCTAATGATTCTCTTGAACCGGGGGATCAGACCGCTATTCTCTGGGCTGATTTCATCCGAGTTACAACCGCACCTACTATCCCCCATCATTACCAGCCCTACCTGTTCGATGGCCAGGGTGTGTTCTTTTATGAATTGCCCTAGCTGATTTTTCAGCTATCTGTTGGAAAAATGCGGACTCTCTGTGTTGAACAGCATTTCTTTGGTTAAATCGCTGTTTGAAAACAGTGTCTGCATTTTCTGTACGGATTCTTTGCTTCAGAGATAGATGGCAGTCGCTTGTTTCTTTAGGCGCTACACATCAGATTGTCCAATCTAGCAGAATTAATGAACAATGCCCTTATGCAAATGGAGTTCCAGACGATAGAAAGACAAGGTGGGGGTTTTTATTGAACGACCATGCATTCTGAAAGCAACGTATTCATGGAACTGATAAACGGTTTATCATCAGTCATTCGACGGTTATAACTCGCTGCTGAATTGGGCTCATTTAGTTTGTAACTAAAACTTTCTCACCTTACCTTTGATAGATAAGTGTTTGGAGATAAGTATGTTTGGGAAAAAAAAGCTTGGAAAGCGTCGTTCCTTTGATTCAGGAAAAATAAATATCAGCAACAGTGATATTCAGGAAAAAATTAAATACCTGGGCTTGACCGAAGAAGACCTGGGAAGGTTGAACGGCTGGAAGCAAATAGTAGACGATCACTTTTCCAACACCACAGGTCTGTTTTACGATGCAATCAAAGGTAATGAACACACTTATGAAATGATGAACCGCTTCAGTACCATTGAAAAACAAAAACCGATCCTTAAAAAATACATTGATTCTTTTTTCTCTGGTACCATTGATGATCACTATGTGGCATCCCGACAGCAAATTGGGCAGGTTCATGAAGAAATCGGACTTGATAACTCCTGGTACATCTTTCAATACGAACACATTAAAACAGCCTGCCAACATTCGCTGATAAAAGCAGGAGCATCTTCTCAAGAGGTCGTTGATTTTATAGACAGTCTATGGCGAATGATCAGCTTTGACAAGGCACTCATTTTGGATGCACTCAATAACGCTCAAATTGCAAAAATTAAAGCTATGAAAAGTGAAGGTGATCTTTTTATTAAGGACTTTAAAAAAGCCATCATTCAATTGGAGCAGAAAAATCTCACTTCAAGCATTGACGGTGAGTACTCCCAAAACTTTCAAAATATAGCGGATACATACAATACAGGAATGGAAGCACTTAGCTCGGCTTTTGGCAGAATTTTCAGCTCAGTCGAAGAGCAAACGACAACAGGAGTTCAAATCCTGGCTGGCGCGACAAGAGAAATTGCTCAAGCTATTGGCGATGTCGCAGAAAACGCTGACAGAGCCAAGAGTGCAACTTCTGAGACAGTGATTAAAATTGGTCATGCAACCAGGAAGATGACTGAGCTCAACGATAAATCCACTGAGATTGGGAAAGTAACGGAATCCATAGAACAGATAGCAGATCAAATCAATTTACTGGCGCTCAATGCGACAATCGAGGCTTCCCGCGCTGGTGAGAGCGGCAAGGGCTTTGCCGTTGTTGCCAGTGAAATACGTGCCCTGTCAAAGCAGACAGATGAAGCCATTGACGGTATCAGACAGGTCATTGCAGAAATGCAGAATTCCTCAAACACAGCAACTCAAGACATTCAAACAATTAATACTGAAATGGAAAAAATCGATGAAATTGTCTCAAACATCGCCGCGGCAACAACAGAAGTTGACGTGACAAGCAAGGAATTGAACAGTTATTCAGAAGACCTCTCCCACAAGGGTGATGCCCTCAAACAGGACCTGGATCAGTTCACGACCAGCTGATTCAGTCATGAGTTGAGATCGATCACTCTTAATGAGCTGTAAATAAATCTCGCCAGCTTTCCTTAGTATCCATACTTTTTGAATGCAGCGACAAACAATCTCTCGAGATGGTGTGGAGAGGTCAACGGCATTGGACTGAGACTCGATACGGCATTTAAAACGTTATAGAAAATAACGGTTTGCTCCTGTCTCCGGGCACCAGTCTCCCCTGAATGCGCTTCTCTTTATGAGCAAATAGGCCGACAAAGTGCCATAAAAGACAGAATAATTGCGAATGATAAGCTTTTCCATGCAATTCAAATTATACCTATTCTGAAAAGACACTTAACTGAAATTTCAGCGCATCGGGAAATAGCGATTCAGCCAGTAACAACTTCACAAAAAATAGTTGACTACATTGAAAAATAATCTTATCCTATGGCCATTGAGTTTAAATTGCTATGTGAATGGCTCATTATTATGTGCCCTTAGTAGCCTATGGTTTTCTATTGGCCATCGAACAAAATGTACTTCAAAAAAAAGATTCTTTTCTTTTTAAGGGAGCACGTATGTGTGATCAATATGGATATAGAGGACAAACACCTCCCCGATCAGCACCCGTCCAAACCGACCAGATACCTATTCCCGCTCGCCATGAGTCCTGGTCAACGCTTGACAGACGGTTCAGGCAAACTGGGGGACGAATCCAGCCTCGTCTGCCAGACGCTCCTCAAGGCACTGTGCACACTTTTGAAAGTCGACACGCTCTTGTTCGGCACTTTCGCAGCATTCGTGATCGCGGTGATTTGTACAATAACGATCCAGTAGCTTTCAGAGCTCAGGCGCACGGTCGGCAAGGACCGGGTATGACACCACTTGAAGCTTCCGGGCAGTTTGTTTTACACTCTCAAACTTCAATGCCTCATTTTATCTATCTCTTTGAGCAAACCCCTATCTCCAACTCCCTCCTACCGGGCATTGGAATGACCAGAAGAACTCATACCAGGTCGCCAGTTGGACACAATGTCTCAATAGCTTCCCACAGGGAAGCCATTGGCAACGCCATAGCCTTGGCATTAAACTACCTGGCAAGCATTTCTGTTGCCATTGCAGAGCACATACATCATGCAGTGGTTATTTACAAACCGCCTACCAGACTCGGAGGTTCAAATGACCCGAGGCGGACATCACCCTATCACTTTGTGATGATACGGCCTCTGGGCATGAGGAACAGACAACTCACTCTTTTACCTTGGAATCTTGCAACCCCCGCTCACGCGCGTAACTATCTTCTTTAACAATGGTCTATTGCAAAACAAATAAAATATTCGCTGTATCTAAAATAATGTGAGGAATATATGTCAGCTTCAAGCCACAATGTAGCCGATCTTCTTTGGCAAAGCCCCGGAAAAAATATTGAAATACTCTCCATGACTGTCAGAGAAGCCATCTCAGAACTTTACCTAATTCACTGCGTCATTAAAAGCCCGGAAGTGGCTTTGTCCTTCCAGGATATGTTGAACAAGAAGGCTGAAGTAAAGCTCATGTGCGGTACTGAGCTTGAAGATGAACGTGTTTTCACAGGCATCATCACGCGGTTCAGGCAAATGCGAACACGTCACGGAAACCTTTCAACAGCCAAAGTACAATCCTATCAGTATGAGGTTGAAATCCGACCTAAGCTCTGGTTACTGACGCGCCAGCACAATTCCAAAATTTTTCAAGAGAAGACAGTGCGAGATATTGTCTCAGAAGTCTTGGACGATGCGGGACTTGAATACAATTGGTTTATTTCAGGCAGCCCCAGACAACGCGAGTACTGTGTACAGTATGAGGAATCCGATTACGCGTTTATCTCCAGGTTGCTGGAAGAGGAAGGTATCTGTTTTTATTTTGATCACGAAAAACAAGCAGTCATGTTTTCCGATAATAGCGGAGGTCACTTTCCCTGTCAGCCAATTTCAGAAGCCAGATATGAAGAGGAGGTCAGCCTTCAGTTTGCCAGTGGCCGACGTGAATTTGTATCTGACTTTTCTTATGAAGAACATCTATGCACAGGCAAATTCACACTGGATCACTACAACTACGAGATTAGCAAAACGAACATTCAAGTGGGATCAGATGAGGCTGAAATACCCTGTACCAATCGTTTCGAGCACTATGAACACACCCAGAATTACAAAAACGATGGGGAAGGACAGCCTTTAACTGATATCCGCAAAGAAGAAACCATAGCCTGGGCCAAAGTAGGAGAAGGTATTGCCACAAACCGATCCTTTGAAGCAGGTTATACCATTACGCTTTCAGATCACTTCAGAGATGACCTGAATGGCGACTGGCTGCTGGAGTCGGTGCAAATGTACTTAGAACAGGGCAGCTGTCAAACTAACTTTACAGCTCTTCCGGTCAGTGTCCCATTCAGACCTAGACGTAAAACACCCATTCCCAAAGTAACAGGTGTTCAGACAGCAGAAGTAACCGGCCCTCCAGGAGCAAAAGTCTACCTGGATGAGCTGGGTCGGTGCAAATTGCAGTTCAACTGGGATCGCGAAGGTGAAAAAAACGACCGTTCCTCCATGTGGGTCCGTGTTTCCAATGGCTACGCGGGTAAAAACTATGGAATTCAGTGGATTCCAAGAATAGGGAATGAGGTCCTGGTGACATTCATCAACGGAAACCCCGATCTCCCCGTAGTCACAGGCAGGGTCTACAACGATTTCAATACACCTCCTCTTGGTCCACCCGAATTATTTGAGAACATCCTCAAAACAATCAAAGACAATCACATCCTCTTCAGCGATGAAGATTCCAAAGAGCTCGTCCAGTTACGAGCGCAAAAGGACATGAAAAACCTGGTGGTCAATAACCGTCAAACACAGATTGGCAACGATGAACACATTAATATCAAGAAAAACAAGAAACAGCTTGTAGAAGAAGAGTATCACCTCCACGTTGGAACAGACAGAAAAGAAAAAGTGGATGGAGATTATTCACTGGAAATATCTGGTAACAAGCACATGAAAACGGGCTCTCTATTTGCAATTGATACCGAACAAGAGCTGCACTTAAAGTCGGGCATGAAAATGATCAATGAATCAGGCACGTCCATCACGTTGAAAGCCGGTGGCAGCTTCATTCAAATTGATCCATCTGGGGTTACGATCAAAGGCCCAATCGTTAAAATAAATAGTGGCGGTAGTGCAAAAAGTGGTTCAGGCATTCAACTGTCATCTCCTGAAGATCCCCCTGAGCTTTCCCTATCTGGAGATCCCGGATAGGGTCTGAAGGCGACACCAGCCAATGGTGGTCTTTGCCGGCTCGAATGGATCGAAAGGGCATGCGTCCAAAGGATCGGAGGGTTATCCATTAAAAATAGTCATATTAACTCAAACTTCAATAACATCCGGGAATCAAGTGATTAAAAAGAGCGCCAAAGCTTGAAATCCTTTCCCTTTACACCATAAAGAAGATGAGCTTCATCTTTAACAATCCCGTTAGTTACAAAAGGAGGAAATAATGCCCCAGGCAGGCAGAATAGGAGATAAATCAAGGGCACCAGTGGATGCCCACGGGTGTCCCGCATGTCCGCACAATGTTACAGGACCTGCAATTACGGGTTCGCCTGATGTTCTTATCAACAATCGTCCAGCCTTACGTGTGAAGGATAAAGGATTGCACGCAGCATGCTGTAGTTGCAACATGTGGGAGGCAAAGGTAGGCAGTTCCACCGTAATGATCAATAACCGGTTTGCTTTCAGGAAAGGTGATCTCAGTATGCATTGCGGCGGATTTGGAACTCTCATCCAAGGCAGTCCAGACGTTCTTATTGGATAGGAGATTCTATGACCGACAACCTGAACAGTGAACAGTTGGACCAACTCAACAAGGCCAATCAAAAAATAAAAAAATGTAGTGAAAAAGTTGCAAAAGCCCGTCAGGAGTTCATTGAAGCGGGAACGTTTATGTCTTCACCTGAAGTTGCAGATGCTCAGAGTCAGATCCAAAAGCAAGTTGATCAAATAAAAAAGGTTCTAAATAGTCAAACATCCGAAGACATGAAAAAAGCTCTGGCTGACCAAGTGCAATCACAATTGCTGTATGAACAGAAAATAGAAGAATTCTGTTCCCTTTGGACTGAAGAGTATTTAAAAAAAGTAAAATCAGGACTCCCTCATTTTGATCATGAGGTCCAATCCCGATTAAATCACTTCTTGAGTGAAGCAAATGAACCGAGAATTGAAACTAACAAGGCCCTTTTGCAAGTTATGCAGCAAGAGGCCGATTCAGACACGATGGAACTGATGACGTTTAATTCGGAAATACTCACCGAAGAACAGCAAAAAGCTGAGCAGGCCACAAGACTTCAAGTATTGAAAAAAATGGAAGAAGCTGGAGAGGAAGTTTCAGGCTTTGATATTTCTCTATTTCAAGACCCCGACTTGGTTGCCAAAGAAATGGACTCTGTCGATTCACTCACCGCTGCAGCAGAGACCTTGAAAGCAGCTCCCGATTTTGAAATAAGCCCTGAAATAGAAGAACAAATGAAGCCCTTGCAAGAGGCCTCCGTACTCTATATGGAAAAACTGGCCGAAGGTGATCAGCGAATTATGTCGGCAGAAAAAAACCTGCTTCTTGCAGAGAAAGCCCTGCTTGAGGCCCGAGATGCCTATAAAACGTTGAAGCAATCCTTCATCTAAATATAACAAAATAAGGAAGATTTAAAAATGCCACCTCTAAACACCGATCTTATGGCTATGACGGCAAAAATACTGTTTACGGCCAAAACAATCAGGTTACCCATCAAATGGAAAAAACCAAACTATCAATTCCCTCAAGCATTTAACCCTTCCCAATTAATGGTTCCACTCAATCCTCCAACTCCACCCTTCGAATTCTTTTCTCCTACCGCAAACAAATATCACGTATCTGCAGCCGCGAGTATTGGCAAAAAATTTGCCGCTTACATTGATGGTATTTGCAGTGCAATAGGAAAAGGAGTCGATTTTTTTCGATCGACAGCTTATTTACAAGGTATGCAAATTTATGCCTCTCTCGCCATTGGAACACCGGGCTGTCTAAACGCGCCGCCAATCGGACCAACTATCTTAGCCGCCGCCCCCAAAGCGACCAAGTACGAAGAAGCCTATTCAAAGGCCATTGCCAATGCCATTGGAACAAGGTGGTTTGAATGGCAATCTGGCCTTATTGTTCCAGGCCTCCCATGGTATCCCCCATTTGTCAGCTTTCCCGGACCGATAACCCCTCCTACGCCCAATACACCCCAACCACTCATTATCTGCCCTTCCACGAAATTTGCTTCGCTTTCAAAACCTGCTCTTAAAAGTACAATGATCCGCCAATTGAATCATAAACACGCACCCCATCACAAAGACCTTTTTGATGCCATATGCAAGGCATTCATATTGGTATTTATGATATGGCTGACCCAGCAAAACATAACGAATGCAATGGGCTTTGGTCCTGTGCCCACTTTCGCACCCCCAGTCTTACCCGCTGGTCCTGTTGTCGGCGGCACGGTACTGCCTAATCCTGGTATTTTTGTTTCTTAAGGAGATCCCATTTGATTATCAACAACAACACACCCTATCAAGCTGAATCCACTTTGGATAAAGATGGTGATCTTAACTCTATGATCGTAGTTGTTATCAAAGCAACTTTTCAATTCAATGCTCAAGGTCAAGTTAACCTGGCCGCCAAACAAATTCCTGTGTATCTCTGCGATGAAATGATCGACTCATACCCCATTGGGTCTGTACGCTTTGAGTCGGACATGGCACCTTTTAAACCTAAGGGTGATCTGCTTATTCTTGGCCATGCCTGTCCTCCAGACGGCTCGGCAACGTCTCTCGAAGTGGGATTCCGATGCAGAGACATGGAAAAGGTTCTCGCTGTTTTCGGAGATCGCAAATGGGAAGCAGGCGGCTTCATGGGAGGCATACAAGCTTCTCAGCCTGAGCCCTTTGAAGAGCTGGAATTGACCTTTGGTCGATCTTTTGGTGGAATCGACATGGTATACGGTGCGATTTGCGCAGCTAACCAGGCTGGTATGGGAATGATTAGCAAGAAAGCAAAAAAAGAAGAAATTATTGAGAAACCTCTTCCCAATATTGAAAATCCAAACCATCTTATCCGGTCATGGAAAGATCACCCTATACCTGTTGGCATGGGTCATGTCAGTAAAGGTTCTTCTGAGCGAGTGGGTTTTTTAGGAACTTACGATGAAGCATGGCATAAGGATAGAAAACCCGACCGCCCAATTGATTTTGATTTCCAATTTTTTAACTCAGCTCCCAAGGATCAACAGTTAGACGGTTTTTTTCAAGGAGGAGAATTAATTGAACTGCTTAACTTAACACCGGGTACAGCACAAGTTCAATTCACACTTCCTGAAATCAAGGTAAACGCAACTCTTAAACGAAGAGACGTAGAGCAAAAAGAGCCATTTCCCCTCAACCTGGATACCGTATGTGTCATGACAAAAGACATGACCTTCACCCTCACCTGGCGAGGCTGGCTCCCTGTCTATGACCCACTCATGCAGGATGTCGAAATGATTACGATTGAATCATCACAGTAGTGCAGGTGTTTTAAAATAGACCGTGGCGAACAAGCCGAAAAAAATGTGTAAGCGATCCTGTAGCCGCATCAATCCATAAAAAAGGATCACGGCAGAATCCGTATGAATGGAAGAGCTATGAGCGAAACAAACAAGCCCACTTATTCCGGGCTGTCTGGGAAGATACCTGGGTTATCATATTCTTTTTCTCATTGTCAAAGATGTTTCTGTTTCTTCCACAGTCTCAAACCCAATTCTTTTGTAAAGATTTAAAGCCTTATTCGCCTTGTCAACACTAAGCGATAAAAACTTTACTTCAATTTTATTATATTCAGCAATAATTGCCTTAATCAACTTTGTACCTATACCTTGGTTACGATAATCATTTTTGATAGCCATACTGAGTTCTGGAGTTTTATTATCAATATAACCAAATCCTTTATTCTCATTTGTGAAAAGTCGTCCCCAAACTGCACCAACAAGTTTATTATCAATTTCCACAACCAAAGCAATGTCAAATTTATCTTTTCCCCACTTCTCAATATACTTAGACAAAGAGAGCTCTTTGACTATTTCCCTGGGGAAAGGGGGATGTCCTTCTGGAATGAAAATTGCCTCATATAACATATCCGCCAAGAAATCGGACTCTCTTGATTTTAATGCTCGTATTATCATGATTTCTTAACGTTCATACCGGACACCCAAAGTTTGAACACCGATTTTCATTACGTAAATTGACATAGCCCTTTTATACTATGAAAAAGAAACCATTTCAAAGTTAATTCATGCCCTCAACCATGGTATTCAGGTGGCGTTCATGATGACTATATTGCTTTTTATTGCTTTAACCAGTTTTTTTACCACGAATGAACGGATTGAATGGAACAACCGAATAAAGGTTTATTGATGAATGAATGGCGTTCAGAACCTCAAATAAACAGCCAACGATTTTGTGGGTGGCTTTCTATATGAAGATCTGTGTTTATCTGTGTTCATCTGTGGTTCTTTTTTTTAACCACAGATGGACACGGATGTTTTTTAACCACGAATAAACACGAATTCACACGAATGAACGGATTGTATGGGACAACCGAATAAAGGTTTTTTGATTCATGAATGGCGTTCAGAACCTCATGAATGGCGTTCAGAACCTCAAATGCACCACCAACGATTTTGTGAGTGACTTCCTATTTACAAATCTGTGTTTATCTGTGTTCATTTGTGGTTCTTTTTTTTTAACCACTGATGGACACGGATGGACACAGATGTTTTTAACCACGAATGAACACGAATTCACACGAATGAACGATTTGAATGGGACAACTGAATAAAGGTTTATTGATGAATGAATGGCGTTTAGAACTTCAAATGCACTACCAATGTTTTGCGAGTGGCTTCCTATTTGAAAATCTGTGTTTATCTGTGTTCATCTGTGGTTTCTTTTTTTTTAACCACAGATGGACACGGATGGACACGGATGTTTTTAACCACGAATGAATCTGTGGTACCCAAATAGAGGTTTATTGATTAATGAATAATGTTTAGAACCTCAAATGAACAACCAACGATTTTGTGGGTGGCTTCCTATTTACAAATCTGTGTTTATCTGTGTTCATCTGTGGTTCTTTTTTTAACCACGAATGAACACGAATGAATAATGTTTAGAACCTCAAATGGACAGCCTATGGTTTTGTGCGTGGCTTCCTATAGGAGTATCCGTGTCCATCTGTGTTCATCTGTGGTTCCTTTTTATATATACGTGTTCATCCGTGGCTTCTTCTTTTAAAACCGGGGAAAACCCGGGTGTCCTGATTTGCATGACTGATTTGCATGATTTGCAGGGGATTTTGCAATTTGAATGGCACCCGGGGTCTTACCTACCAATTCTCCTGACTGGCTTTTCCTGTCAGGTAGGAGTGGACATTCCTTGCGCTTACACCAGAGACTTTTCTCCCGTTGGGATCGTAGAGAACGACGTAGGGAATTGAGCGAATACCGTGCTGTCTGGCAACCGGTGTATTCCAATTTTGGATATCTATTTTCTTCAGGGCAACATGTGCCGGATAGGATCTGACCAAACCCTCCAGTGCCGGGGCCATTCTTTTGCATGGCCCGCACCAGTTGGCGTAGAAATCAAAGATAACGTATCTTCCACTTTCCAGGTGATCGCTTAAATTGACCGTGTTGCCCTGAGCGATGACTTGAATGATACTTTTACCGGAGTTCTTTTTAGCAGTCGGTTTGCTCTTTGAACTCTTTGCCTTGCTGTTTTTGTTGTTTTTCTGACTGCTTTTCAGGTCTGAAAACAGTTCCTGATACTTGTAGGGGTCCATCTTTTTAAGATCTTTGGTAGTCAGCACAATGTTCTTCTTCTTGCGGGCAGAGTCTCTGTTCCATTGATTTCTGTCTTTTACTTTCTTAAAAAACGCCGCCTTGGTATCTTCCGGGCAGTGCACTTCAAAAAGAGCCGGAAAACTAGAGTAAACCCGTTCCCAATCGACAAGTGCTTTCGAGACAGCGATCACCTGACCCTCTGTGTTGATAAAAACAAGCATATTTTTATCAACTGCCACCTCTTCCACGTGCAGGACTTCTTTTGTCTTTAAAAAAACTGAAAAACCCGAAGTTTCAGTTAACAACAAACACGCTAAGATTAGGAAGTTCAATTTCTCGCATCCTTTGCTAAACGAAAACCAATGTAAGGCGCACATCTTCGGGGATCTTCCGGAAACCTCTGATAAACGGTTATTTCACGACCCAGGTGTTTATAACTCCCCCCGCGATGAATGTGAATATGACCCGCTTTGGAAACAGGATTCTTTTTATTTTGAGATTTTTTATAAAAATCTTCATCATAGGTATCCTGAACCCATTCAGAAACATTCCCCAGAATTTCATAAATTCCATATTCATTGACCGGAAAAGATCCAACAGCCGCCGGGGAGCGCTTGGCGTATTTGTTATAGACCGCTTTAGTCGCACTGGATGAGTTGCCCCACCAGAATTTCTGATTGGTTGTTCCCCCGGCCGCAGCCACTTCCCATTCCGCTTCTGTAAGCAATCGCTTGCCCTTGGAACGCGCATAGGCCTTGGCAGCGTAATAGCTGATATTCGTTACCGGCAAGTATTGCGTTCCGGGCGCAGGAGCTCCGTTTTTCCAGTGCTTCAAGTAATTGGCATCATGTAAATCACTGCTGATTTTGCCGGGAGCCCATTGCGGATTGGCATCTACAAAAGCTTTAAAATCACCATTGGTAACTTCAAATTTATCGACATAATAGGGCGAAAGAGTGACGTAATGAGCAGGCCGCGATTTGCGATCCGGATTGTATCCTATTTTAAACTTACCACCTGGAATGTAAACCATTCCGGCTGGAGGAGTCCAGGACTTGTATTTCAGCCACAACTTCTTGACATCTTTACTTCCAGTAATCTCGTAAAGCTGCTGGTATTTTTCAGAAGCTTCCTTAAATCTTCCCAAAACGCGTATTCGGTCGGCTTCAGCCCGCAGCAGGTCGATTTTTTCCTGAACAGCAATTTCGGCACTACTGGCCATAGGGTTACCCGGGTCAATTTCCTGCAGGGCAGTATAAGCATCCTTCTGTTTCCGGAGGTCTGTTCCGGCCAGAGCATCACTCAGTCGAGACTGGGCGCGCTCAACGCGAACCATGTTGGCGCTCTCCTTGACAGAGTTTATTTTCTGTTTAATTTTCTTGTCCTCGGGAGCTAGCGCAGAAGCTGCTTTGTAAACAGATTCCGCCTTCTCAAAGCGCTGCTTTTCCTGATAGCTTTCCCCTATTTTGACCATTTTTTCGACCATGTTCGGAAGATTTGTTTTTAAAAACTCGGTTCCCGGATCGATCATTCGGAGTTGTTGCACAATAGCTGGAAGCGCATTGTACTTTTTCTGCTTGTATTGTTTCAAAAGTTCCGATTCTAAAGCGGTTCCTTTTGTTTGTTTCAATATGTTCAAAAGAACTCTGTACTCTTCGTCTATTTCAGGATTATCAAAGTTATTTCTCAACACGCGCAACTTCTTCAGCGCGACAATGGAATCGCCCTCTTCGATCAGCTTCTTGACCTGATCGTTTTCAAGGTCGCGAATACGGAGCATGTTCTGTTCCGCCTGTTGATTTTCAGGGTCGATTTCCCGGATTTTAAGGTATCGTCCAAAGGCATCCATTTCCCCGTCAACGAGCCTTTTTCCCTGCCGTTCGTATTCCCTCGCTTTATTGAAGAGCCCTTCAATTTCTTCGGCATTGTTCAACAGGGCTCGATCGATGACCGCCTGGAACCCCTCTAAATCGGCTATCTGACGGCTGGAAAACGAACCGCGAAGTGCCTGAACGACGAGATCCTTACCCTGATTCAGCGATTTCATGGAGCGCTCTTCAATATGAGCTTTTATTCGTGTTCTTATTTTCTCGAACTCTTTATTCTTCGTGTGTTGATTGTAGAAAAACCAAACCAGAGCAATCACAGCCAACAACGCGAGGGCAGAGAGGACAGGAGCCAGTTTGCTCTTCTTTCTGACAGCTCGCGCCCCTATCATCCTCGGCCTGTTTGCGGCCTTTAAACTTGATTGAAGTTTTTGCTCCACGCGACGGACACTCGGCATAGCTGCCATATCATCGTCACTGGGCATGGGAGGCATCTCTGGCTCTTTGGGGATATTCAGTTCGATTGGATCGTTGAAACCCATACCGTCACTTGAAAGAGTATCGGGAACAGCGGTAAACTGAAAGGAGCCATCGTCACTTTCAAAATGACTGTTTGCCGGTTGTAATGGCGCTTCATTTCTTTCAATAATCATTTCATCCGCGCCATGGGGACTGCTGGTAAGCTCTATTCCCGGGCGCGGCTGATCACTTTCTGATGGCATGTCAAAATCAAAGGACGGCATTTGAGGTTGCTCTCCGCCCAGAGACTCCGGTTCCGGACCAGAATCCATGTTAAAAGCGAAGGGATCAGAGTTTGCATCAACAGGACTGTCGAATGGGTTCTCGGCTTGTTGAAAGTCACTTGCCGGTTCCGAGTCTGCCGGGCTCAGCTCACTTTGCAAGGCCGCAAAGGGATCTTCACCCCCACCAAACACACTTCCAGAGGGCTCATCCCCGGAAAAGGGATCGCTATCCAATTTCATTTCGGGCTTGGGATCTATTAAACCTTTTGATAGCAATTGGGGGTCAAAACTGGAATCTTTGACAGTTTTATCGAGATCAAACTGACTGGCCTGCTTCTGCTTATCCGCATCTTCACGGGAAAAATCGAAACCCAGGTCAAAGTCGCTATTCTGGTTAAAAGGGTCCTCTATTTTGAAGGAAGAAGAAGAGGATGAAAGGTCCTCCGAGTTAGAAAGTGTGTCACCATCTAAACTGCCAAAGCCTTTCACGAAGTCGTTATCAAACAGGGCAGATCTTTTCTTGCTCTCTATTTTTTCTATTTCCTGATAAAACTCTATTGGATTCTGAAATCGTTTCTCGGGCTTCTTCTCCAATGCTTTTGTCAGCATCTCTGAAAAACCGGCGGGTAAGTCTTCTCTAAGGGTATCCGCTGGAATAACTCTGTGATCGGGGTCAGCCTGAGCCATTTCTATTCGAAAAACAGTTTCTCCCTCTATTGCCGGCTGATTGGTTGCCATTTGATAGAGAATGGCACCAAGTGTGAAAATATTGGATCGGATGTCTTCAGTGTTGGGATTGTTAAAACGCTCTGGAGAATAGTAACGCGCGTAACTGAGCATATCGTCTTTCCCAATGTACTCCTCTAATGCGTGGAAAAGAATTTTGCTGAAGCCCCTTAACTTTGCATCTCCGTCATCATTGACAACAATGGCATCCAGGTTCAATGCAAAGTGGTGATAGCCTTCGGAATGGGCATAACCGATACCTCTCAGAATGTCCTTAAATATTCTCATCAACCCGTCAATGGGAAATTGACCGGTATTGCCTGAATACAATTCCTTCAGACTCTTGGCTTCTTCATAGGGATAGACGATGTAGAGTCTGTCTTCGACTTCAAGAAGATTGAGAGGAGCGATAATCGTGGGGTGCTCGAGAGCAATTAAACCGGCAGTTTCATTTTTCAGAGCTTCTTTATAACTGCCCTGCATGGTTATATTCGGACTGATTGCGTGCAATTCAAAAGAAGAACCGGTCTGGATATGCTGAGCAAGGAATACTTCATAGATTATTTTATTTTCAAGCGCTTTGATAATCTTATACTGATCAACCGTTGCACCAATCATAGGGCCCCCAAGGACTGTCATTTCTTATAATCTACCATCAAACTCATCTAGTGTCAGCACTTTCGTGAACGAGCAAACAAATTTCTTATCCAGCTGGATCGTCTGTTGTCTTGGCCATCTGACGGAGAGGTATCGATGAGAAAAAGCTCACTCCATGAAAAGTCCTTTTACAAACCCCGGAGACCAACTGGCGGCTTGAATTGGACGTGATCCGATCTGCAGTGAACTGTTTTTCTTTTACAAGATATTGCACAGGCACTAAATTAAATAATAGGGCGCCACAATGTGAAAAACATGTTTCTGATTAGGTTCTTTTGCCATTTCTTTCAGCCGATTCAGGATTTGACCGAACTCCTCGGGTGAACCGGAACTCTGACTGATCAGCCAATACACGGTGTCCCGAAGTACTTTGGAGTCGGGAATGAGAGCCTCCGCATTGGAGAGGTACTGCTGTAAGGCATCCGCATAATCCAGGAAATAATAACAGATCACCAAACCAATGTGCAGTTCAGGCGCGTGGGGATTCTTTTGCAGGGCATCAGCCAGAAAATCATGCGCGATACGGATAAAGGTGTCGCTGTAAACGCGAAAGCGACTCCCCTCTTTTTGAATGATATCTTCTTCCAGACAACCAAAGAACTCAAACGTTTCCGGTGAAAGCGTGAACCCGATGCCGTCTTCAACCATAAAAGCGAACTCCAGAAAGAGTCTGGCCGCAACAAACTGGGTTACATAGAGACTCGAAGACAGAGAAAGCGCCTCCTGAATCCTTTCGAGTGCTTTCTGCAGGTCGCCCTTCATCATATAGGCAAAAGCAAGGTAAGTCAGAACAATGGCCCGATAGTTGTTGGTATTTGGCAGCAGCTGGTTCCAAACGGTAATAGCGTCCTCAAAAGCATTTTCCAGGTTCTTCACCTGCAACAGACCATTACCCGTGAGGTTCTGCCCCAACATGGATTGCTTGGCGATACTCAAGTCACCAAACAGGGCGAGATCGCGAAAGAGGCAGGTCAATCCAAGATTGAATTTCGCTTTTTCATACTGAAGAACACGGTGTTTAAACATATGCGACAGCTTCTCAAAAACCACAATGGCCTCGTCAAATTCCATCGCCAGCCCCAGTGTGCATCCATAGAGGTTCTCTTCTTGAAAACCGGGTTTGGAATCGGTATTCCTCAGACGCTTCAAGAGCTGCATGGCCTTACCAATGTCGCCGCGCTGGTAAGACAATTCAGCCAGCACGAAGCTGCTGCGCGCCACAGCTCGGGACTTTTTGCGCTTGGCCTGTTTTTCTACTGGCTTCTTTCTTCGGGAGCGACTGGTCAATGGGATACCTTTCAGATGCAGTTGGGAACGAGACATGTTCCGGAAACGATGGATTATAGTATAGGTTGGGGTTTGGGTCTAGAGAAGATGCCCTCAAAAACGGGGTTTCACCATGAACACACCTGAATGCAGGCTGTGATTTTCCATGAAAGAACAGACCTCCTTTACAACGGGAAAAGTCCCAGCGCGCATGCAATCTAAAATGAGCATGCGTATGTTAGAATGGACAGGAAAATGCGGTGACACTATCAGAATCGTTGATGCCGAATCACGCGTTTTGGAAATGAAAGCCATTATTACCACAAGGATGAGTAAAACATGGATCCCAAAGCGAAAAAAGCTCAAAAGGAGAGCTATCAAAATATGACTTTCAGTCAAAAAATGAACGAGGTCAGCAAGATGAGAGCTTTAGCATGGGATATGAAAGCGGCTTATTTGAGAAGCAAAAAGCCCGAATGGAGTGAAGAACGCGTTCAGCAGGAAGTGAAGAGGATTTTCCTTTATGCTTCAACATGACTTTTTTACCTGCTTTATTGAGCCTCTCAGAAAAAACGATTTTGCCCACTTTATCACCGGATCCGTCGCTGCTGTTTTCTATGGAGAACCGCGAACTGTTACACCGAAAGCTGAGGCAATACCAGCTGTTTTCTACCTGGAAGCGCTATTTTCGCACTGAGAAATAACTCCTTACGCACCAATGGTCTCACACGCCGGGTTTTCCAATACAAAAAAAGCAGGCTGAATGCCTGCTTTTTTCTTAAATCCTTTTAAGGACGGACTCTTAATCGTTGTTGAGCTTCGCCTGTGCTGCCGCCAGTCGCGCTATGGGTACGCGATAAGGTGAGCAGGAGACGTAATCCAATCCGGCTTTGTGGAAGAAATTGACGCTCTGGGGATCACCACCGTGTTCACCGCAAACACCCAGCTTCAGTTTCGCGTTGGTTTTGCGACCTTCTTTGACGGCGTGTTTCACCAGGAAACCGATACCTTCCTGATCGATCGAGGCGAAAGGATCCGCCGGGAAGAGTTCCTTGTCGAGGTAATGATGCAAGAAGGTGCCGCAGTCGTCTCTTGAAATACCAAATCCGCACTGAGTGAGATCGTTGGTTCCAAAGGAGAAGAACTGAGCGGTTTCAGCGACCTGACCCGCTGTGATGGCGGCTCTGGGGATTTCAATCATGGTGCCCACCAGCACATCCGACAAACCGAATTCTTTCAGGATAGGAACTATGTGTTTCTTGACTTCATCCAGTTCCTGCTTGGAGCTGATCAGCGGAACCATAATTTCCGGAATGGCGTTCACGCCCTCTTCCCTGGCCTGTTTGGTGGCGCTGGCAATAGCGGTTACCTGCATCCTGATGATTTCGGGATAAGTGATGCCGAGACGGCAGCCACGGTGTCCCAGCATGGGATTGAGTTCGTGCAATTCTTCTACACGCTTGTTCAGATCGTCGACGGAGATACCCATGGCTTCGGCCACTTCGGCAATTTGCTCTTCTGTTTGAGGCAGGAACTCGTGCAGAGGAGGGTCGAGCAGGCGAATGGTTACCGGACAATCGTGCATGGCTTTGAGAATGCCGTAGAAATCTTCTTTCTGGAAGGGCAGAAGCTTGCTCAGAGCTTCTTCTCTGCCTTTTTCATCGCTGGAAAGGATCATTCTGCGAACGTGCAGGATGCGATCCTCACCGAAGAACATGTGTTCTGTGCGGCAGAGTCCGATGCCCTGGGCTCCCAGTAAACGGGCTACTTTGGCATCATGAGGCGCATCGGCATTGGCGCGAACACCCAGACGCTTGGTTTTTTCGACCCAACCCATGAGTTCGACGAAAAGATCCGCGGTGCTTTCGGGCTTGTAGTCGCCTGTTTCAATGTCACTGATAAGAGCAGACTCGTTACAGGGGATACTGCCTTTGATAATTTCACCGGTACTGCCGTCAACTGAAATGCTCTCGCCTTCTTTGATAACGGTATCGCCAAATGAAATACAGCCTTTTTCGTAGTTAACACTCATGGCGGTGCACCCTACCACACAGGGTTTGCCAATACCGCGAGCGACAACTGCCGCGTGGGAAGTCATACCGCCGCGCTGGGTTAAAATTCCCTCTGCAGCGTACATACCGGCGATATCTTCAGGTGACGTTTCAGCGCGAACCAGAACAACGGCATCGCCCTTCTCAACATATTCAACCGCTTTATCGGCAGTTAGCACCATTTTACCGGTAGCGGCACCGGGTCCCGCGTTCAGACCTTTGCCCATCAGGTTGCCTTTGGCAATGGAATCCGCCTTGGCGGCCCGGTCAAATTCGGGAGCCAGCAGCTGGCTGAGGCTGTCTGCTTCCAGGCGAACAATGGCCTCTTCCTGATCGATCAGACCTTCGCGGCACATGTCAACGGCAATGCGAAGAGCGGCTCCGGTTGTTCTCTTACCGGTACGTGTCTGAAGAATATAGAGTTTCTTATCTTCAAAGGTGAACTCCACATCCTGCATATCCTTGAAACTCTTCTCGAGGTTCTTTAGGGTTTCATCTAACTGGGAATAGATATCGGGTCGCTGCACGGAAAGGGCATCGTCGGACTCACCGAGCAGTGGGCCAGGCGTTCTGATACCGGCAACAACGTCTTCACCCTGTGCGTGGAAGAGATATTCGCCATAGACCTTGGGTTCACCAGTGGAGGGGTCTCTTGTGAAACAAACACCTGTACCGGAAGTGGGACCCATGTTGCCGTAGACCATGGCTTGCACGTTCACGGCCGTGCCCAAACCGTTGGGAATGCCGTTGTGTTTGCGATAAACGCGCGCGCGATCGTTGTCCCATGAGTTGAAGACCGCTTTAATGGAACCCCAGAGTTGTTCAAACGGCGATTCGGGGAATGTTTTTCCCGTTTTTTCCTTAACCAGAGCCAGATAGGATTCAACCAGATCTTCCAAACCTGCTGTTGAAATAGCGGAATCCGTTTCTACGCCTTCTTCAATTCGCTTGGCTTCGAGAATCTTTTCAAAGTCGTGGTGTTCAACACCCATGACAACGTCGGCATACATGGTGATGAATCGGCGGTAGGAGTCCATGGCAAACTTGCGGTCGCCACTGGCTTCAGCCAGACGTTCAACCGCTTCTTTATTCAGACCCAGGTTCAAGACCGTATCCATCATGCCAGGCATGGAAATGGGAGCGCCAGAGCGAACGGAGACCAGAAGAGGAAAACCGCTGCCTTCAAATTTCTTGTCTAAAACACCTTCAAGCCATTTCATTCCCTCTGTAACCTGCTCTTTGAGTTCATCCCAAAGTACCGCGCCTTTTTCAAGGTACGTGTTGCAGGCATCGGTCGTAATGGTAATTCCCGGCGGAACGGGGATCCCCATTTTACACATAGCGGCCAGGCCTGCGCCTTTCCCGCCGAGTGTCGCTTTCATGTTACCTTCACCGTCGGTGAATTCCTTTGAAAACTTGTAGACGTATTTATCGGTCATATTCTCTCCTTCATTTTAATTAAGTGTCGTCTCAGTGTGCATTGCGAATTACTTCACTTCGAGGCAGGTTAAATCTGCCACCAAACCCAAAGTATCTCGCATAATTTTTAGCATGGCCTTGCGGTTGAGTCTTACTTTCTCATCCTCAGCGTTGACAAAAACGCCGTCGGGCGAGAAATAGGCTTCAACCGGGTCAACCAGACCGGCCATGGCATCCATGGCGTCGTTATAGGCGCAATGATCGATGGCATCCGTAATGGTCGTCTGAAGTTCTGTAAACAGGCTCCAGAGTTCTTTTTCGATGGGGTCTTCAAAGAGCGATTCGTCGAGCTCCACCAGTCTGTCTTCTTCGTCCTGAATCACATTTTTCATTCTCTTGAGGTTGCGGAAAAGCGAGATAAAGTTACCTCGATCCACTTGTGTCTTGACAGCGTCGGCTCGCGGGATCAGAAGATCTATTCGTTCCGAATCAGCCGCGAGGACGGCTTCCACCAGGTCGTAGGAATAACCCTTTCTCTTGAGGATGTATCGCATGCGGTCGATCATAAAGTCTTCAATTTCCTGAGGTGTCTCCTCGGGAATAGCAAGTGTGCCTTCATAGGCCGAAAGAACGCAGTTCAACAGATCACTCAGTTTAAGGGGCAGGTCGCGTTCCATGAGTACCCGAATGACGCCCTGTGCCGCGCGGCGAAGAGCGTAGGGATCTTTGGTTCCCGTCGGTTTGAGGCCCACCGCAAAACAGCCTACCAGGGTATCCATTTTATCGGCAATGGAAACAATGGACGAGCTGGTTTCCGTGGGCATATCGTCTTCCATGCTCATGGGCAGGTAGTGTTCGTAAACGCCTTTGTAAATCGTTTCACTTTTGCCTTTTTCTTCCAGCAGCAGGCCGCCGACCACACCCTGCAGTTCGGGAAACTCGAAAACCAGTTCACTGAACAAATCGGTTTTACAGTGGCGGGCCGCGTAGCGAATATCTTTCTGATCCTGCTGCAAGCCCAGGTGATCGGCCACGGAGGAAGCTATTTTTTCAATTCGCTCCGTTTTCTGGTAGTAGTCACCGATTTTCACCTGAAAGACCAGGTTCTTCAGTTTCGCGCGCATGGTTTCAAAATCTTTTTTGCGATCGGAGCCCCAGAAGAAATGGGCATCCCACAGTCGGGCTTTGAGCACCCATTCGTTGCCCTTCTTGATGAGTCCCTTGTCATCCTGAACCGTTGAGGCAACAGACAGGAAGTACGGCATGAGCTGACCCGACTCATCTTCCACGCAGAACGATTTTTGATGTTCACGCAGAGAGGTGATCAGGATTTCACGCGGAATTTCAAGGAATTCCGGGTTGAACTCACCGCAAACGACATAGGGAACTTCCACCAATTCCGGTAATTCTCGCATCAGGCCGGGATCTTCAACGAGCTTGCCGCCCACGCGCTTTAAATGCCGATCGATCTGTTCCTTGATCATGGCGACCCGCTGCTCAGAGGAAACGATCACCGCGTTTTCTTCCTTTAATTTGAGGTAGGATTCAATGCTGTCAACTTCAAAACGGGCCTTGCCGTGGAAGCGGTGACCAAAGGTGACGTTACCTGATTGAACACCTGCAAACTCAAAGGGAATCACCTTCCCGCCGAAAAGAGCCAGAATATTGCGCACGGGTCTGACAAACTGGGCGTCACCACTTCCCCACTTCATTTTTTTTGGGAAACTGAGTCTGGCTAAAAGGCCAGGAACCGCTTCGGCCAATATATCTTTTGTTTTCTTACCCTTGACAAAAACAGTACCGGCCAGAATCTCACCCTTAGGCTGTGAAACCCGTTTCAGATCTTCTTGTTTGAGAGCGGTATTCTTTTTGAGAAAACCCTGTAAAGCACGGGTGGGGTTGCCATCTGCGTCAAAGGCGATCCTGACGGGAGGTCCCATGACGGTTTCTTCCCGGTCTTGCTGCTTCTCCTGAACGTCCGCGGCGTAAATGAGCAACTGTCTGGGTGCACCGCTGGCCTGGAGATCTTCAAACTTGATATCCGCTTGCGAAAGCGTTTTTTTGATGCCGTCAGCCAGTTCCCTGACGGCCCTGGCCAACATGCGGGCCGGGACTTCTTCGATTCCTATTTCAATCAGCAATTCAGCCATGGTTCTCCCCCTTTTTGTTCTCCAGTACCTTTTCGGCAACCACGCAGCTCATTTTGCGGACACGGGCGATGTAGCCCGCGCGCTGGGTCACGCTGACGGCGCCTCGGGCATCGAGGACATTGAAAGTGTGGGAGCATTTGAGTGCGTAATCGAACGCGACTAATGGGAGATTGGCTTCCAGAAGACGGTAGGCTTCCTTTTCGTATTGGTCAAACAGCATCTGGTGAAGCTCGATATCGGCCTCTTCAAAACAGTATTTTGAGAATTCGTATTCTTCTCGCTTCCTGACCGTCCCGTAAGTGACATCGTCCGACCATTTCAGATCGAACATGTTATCGACTCCGCCCAGGAACATACAAAGCCTTTCAATTCCGTAGGTTATTTCCACTGAAACAGGTTTGAGGTCAATGCCGCCAACCTGCTGGAAATAGGTGAACTGGGTGATTTCCATTCCATCCAACAGAACCTGCCAGCCAACACCCCAGGCACCCAGGGTGGGAGCTTCCCAGTTGTCTTCCTCAAAGCGGATATCGTGTTCTTTGGGATCGATGCCGAACACACGCAAACTGTCAAGGTAAATATCTTGTATATCGTCCGGTGAAGGTTTCACGATCACCTGGAACTGGTAGTGTTTTTGAACCCGAAACGGGTTTTCCCCGTAACGACCGTCCGCAGGCCGTCTACTTGGTTCCACATAGGCCACTTTCCAGGGTTCGGGACCCAGAGCTTTGAGAAACGTGTGGGGATTCATGGTTCCTGCCCCGGTTTCTATGTCGTATGGCTGTGAAAGGACGCATCCCCTATCAGCCCAAAAATTCATCAATGCAAGCGTTAAATCTTGAAACTTCACAGGATTTCTTTCTCCCTGAATTGGTCCATTAATAACTTTCTAGCGACCAATTTCCTATTGATAATGGAACGCCAGAGAGAGCCCGCAGCTTCGCTCAGGCAGTTCGGAACACCGTATTGTAGGGCAAAACGAACAAATTGCTCAATTGTTTGTTTGAAACACTCCTGTAAAAGCAGCCTGTCCGCTTCGGAACACCCGCCATTTGTTGACATTACCATTTGACTTTTTTTCAACTTCATTTTGCCGTCAGATGTTATTTCCACATCATGGATATTCCTGATAACGGGAAACTCACCACATAAAGCCAGTAACCAGAACTCAAAGTAAAGGTTCATGCCAGGATAGTGTTTGCGAGCGGGAGACTTCTTCATATAATCCGTCACATGATCGAGCAGCCGAAAAACGCGTTCATCCCGCTGTCCCGCGCCATGGCTGTGCTCGATCAAGAAGGCCCAATGCTGCAATAACGCTAACGACAGGTAATCACTTGAAACCTGAAACAGCTGTTTCTCCACCTGTACGCAGCTGATTCGCTTCAATTCAGACTGTTCCTTACCGCTGAATTGAGCCCCGACCTTGTTTAAAGTGATCAGAGCACTTTTCATGTTGTTCTTTCGCCCGAAACGGCCAATACATCGAATGAGACCCGTTGCCTGCCCGAAACAACTGATCAGGAGTTGATGGTCCGTATAGGGTTGCTGCCTCAAAATGAAGGCTGATTGCGATAGATGTTGTTTGATGGGGTTCTCCGTAAATGAGGGTATGGTTGAAATTGCCGGTGAGACTGCAGTTGAGGCCTGTGGGCCATCTGCATTAGCCTGAATTATTGCACCACCACTTCAACGGGATTGACCGGTTTCATGTACTTCTCTGCAACGCCTCTGACCTGTTCAAAGGTAACTTCCTCGAGTGCTTTCAGCTGGTTGGAATCCGCCTGAATATCCCCTTCAAAATAGTAGGACTTGCCCAGGTAAAAGCCCTGGTTGATACTGGATAACCTGCGGAACATCATTCGACCGAGGTACATGTTGACGGCTTTTGTCAATTCCTTTTCATCGAATTGTTCCAGGATCTTTTGATCAAAGAATGCGGGCAATTGAGTTCTGACGGTGGCCACATTCTCGGGTCGGGTTGCCATGTTGATGTAAAACAGCGCTTTGGCATGGTGAATCCGAATTCCCGCGCTCATTCTGTAGGCAAGACCCTGTTTTTCGCGAATATCAAACACAATTTCATCTTTCAATAAAAGAGAAAGGGCCGTCAGGGCAGCTCGATCCTGCGGATCGATATCCGTTACAAAGCCGTAAAAGAGTAGAGCTTGCTCACCACCCTGTTCAATGACTACCGGTTCCGATTTTTCAGGATTCCTGAGCTGCTCCTGTCGCGGTGCTTCTGAAACGGGTTCACCTTCAGGTACGCGCTTGAAATCCGCAAGACGGCTTAAAACCTCTTCTTCTGTCTGATTGGAAACAACGCTCAAAATCACGTTACCCGGTTGGAAATAGCGTTTACCAAATTCCAGTAAACCGGCATAGTCCAGCACTTTTTCTTCTTCCGGCGGTTCCTGCTCGTAGACCCTGGATCGCCAGGTTTTGTTGAAGAGGTCGCGTTCTTTTTGGGGCGGTTTCATCATGGCCATGCGATTAAAAAACGATTGAGCCTGTTCAAACTCCTCTTCAGTGGGAACAAACGACAGCATTTGCCTGTTCAGGAAGGCGGTGATTTCGGCGGAAGCAGATGCCAATCCCTCCACGCGGATGTAGCCAAAATCGGAATGCAGGTAAATATCGTCCATGGGAATCCAGGGATTGTCATTCACGGTGAAAATAAGACCGTACATCTTTATTTCTTCTTGCATTTCCGGTGTTTTCATTCTCTCACCGAAACAATGGTGCCACAATTTGGCCGCATCCTTACCGTATTGCCTTTCCAGGACCGATTTGTGTTTGAAAAGATAGTGCAGAGCCAGCAGGTCACTGCCCGGGATGGTCTTGACAATCACGGTGGGCTTGCCAGCCTGTTCGGCTTCATCTGACTTGGAAACACGAGTGAGTTGTTCCTGCCGCGTTTGATCTTCTTTTTTGGTTGTTTCCGGGTGCTGAATGAGGGTAAAGAGGTAGTGATCTAAACGCAAATCGGTCAGGCGTTCGGCTTCCTTAAAAAAGCCCTGCCCCGAATAGGCGTTCAAAATGGAATCAATACCGTTTTCCGCAAGAGCGGCGGCATTGTAAATGCCGAACATGTGGGGTTTTTCGGTGTTCCTGAAAAAGGAAGACCGTGCTTTCACACTTTCAGCTTGAATGGTCTCCATTCCAAGCGCCCAATCCAAACCGTTCAGATGTCCTCTCAATAACTTCAACAGCGGTGCGGGTTTCGCTGTTTCATCAATCACCAGGCTGGCCTGCAGGAAACACCCCAGCGGTGACTGTCTGGTCGCAAACGATATGGATTTGAACACTTCCGGATGAGCCTTGGTTAACGCGTTTTGCAATGCCTTAGTCTGTTTTTCGATAAAGACATCAACCAGCAACAAACCCTCGCTGCTCAGATCCGGCAAGCTGAAGAAAACCTGCATAAGAGTTTCTTTGCCTTTGTAGAACCGATGAATGAAGTCCTCTCTCTTCTTTCCCACCATAGGCGAAGCATGAAAACCCGTAGCCAGTAAGTCCGAATGTCCGGTTCTCACCTCTCCTGGTTCCCATACACCATAGATCTCCTTTATTTTCTTTAACATATCACGAGCATCAAAATTGCCGACAACAGAAAGAACCATGTTGTTGGGTACGTAATAGTTCTTGTAAAACGCGTAGACATCATCCCGCTTCATGGCTTTTATGGTTTCATAGGTTCCCAGAGTTGGCAGAGAAAGAGCGTGCCCCTCGTAAAGCAGCTCTTTGATCAACCTCTCGGTTTGCTCTCTGGGTTGGGCCAGGCTCTTGGCAATTTCTTCCATGACAATGCCCTTCTCTTTTGCAAACTTTTCAGCGGGAAGAGTGGAGTCAAATAACATAGCTGCCTGCAGTTTCATCCCCTGGTCTATGTTCTCACAGGGCGTGACCATCATGAAGTTGGTAAAAAACTCGCCGGTGTTGGCATTGTTGTAACCGCCGATCATGTCAGTTGCATCGTAGAGTTCCTTCTGAGTCATGGTGGTGGTACCGTTAAAAAGCAGGTGTTCGAGCATGTGACTCATGCCGCTGCTGGCAAAGGTCTCATAGGCCGAACCCACTTTCACAACCACGTTGACGCCTGTCATGGGAAGTGATTTTTTCTCGATCATCAAGACCTGCAAACCGTTGTCCAGTTTGTGGATTGAAACGCCCGACGGCAGCTTTTCTGCCGCTAACAGACAGCTGGCGGCCAGCATGGATAGAAGAAGAAGTGTTAGATGTTTTCTCATGACGAAACTCCTGTATTCATTGAGTTCTGATTGTAACAAAAAGAACGTTGCAGGTCGATGCGGGGTTTCAGGTCGATGTCAGTGAGCCCTGTTCCTTTCTGAATCTTTTCAGTTCCGTAAAGAAACAGGGTGATTCCAGGTGTTGAACTAGGGACGTCATGAACAAGACCGCGAGAACAAACCGGAAAAACCGCTGTTGTTGACATACAGCACGCGACGTTGACACATCGTGACAAACCAGCTAGATTGATTTGTATCGCGGTCTTCCTTTGGGCTGAAACGAAAAAGATGGAGCGTGTCTTTAGCTGATCGTCGCGCCGTCCTCAAGTGGAAGCACCGTGCTGACGGCCAAACTTCCAACAACAGTCAGGTGCCAAGTGGTCCAGGAGTCAACAATGCCAAACATCACGATTCGATACCAACAAATAGGTGACGCCAAGCGGTTTTACGAGATCCTCAACCATCCGGATTTCGTGCTCTTTCCCGCCAAGCCTGGCAGTATTGAAGAAGAAAAACGGTATTTACGAGCGGGCAAGGAACGCAAAAAGAAGAACCTGGAACACTGCTTCACCATTCTGCTGAACGGAGAAGTTGCAGGGGCCGTTGGAGTGAAAATCGATCAGCATCGAACCTATATCGGAGAAATAGGTTACTTTGTGGATCGCAAGTACTGGGGTCAGGGTGTCGCACCCCAGGCAGTTGCTCTTCTGGAGAAGATCTGTTTTGAGACACTCGGATTGGAGCGAATTGAACTGGTAACACTAACGCAAAATAAAGGGAGCATTCGGGTTGCCGAAAAATGCGGCTATGAAAAAGAGGGCGTGCAAAGGCACAAAATCGTGCATGAAGAACAATGGTGTGACGCCCTGCTATTTGCAAAGGTAAACAGTTAAAATAGCGTGTTTCCATACAGGGTCCTGGTTACACGGGAAATGGAATAATTGCTGTTTAGCTTAAGGTGGTTTTGGGGCTTTGTCAATAAGGGTGAAACCTTAGACAGCGAGAAAGGGCTTCATCAGATATCGAGGTCGTAAGGCTCATAGAGATATCGCCTTCAATCCGCATTTGCCATTTTTCAGCTTGCTCTCGCTGAAAAACAACTTATGATTTCATTCAACTTTGATTATTTTTCGTCTGATTCACTCTAGGACGAGTTTTGGGGAAGGATCCTTTTCCAAAGCCTTCTTTAAAGAAGAAACTGCCAACTCCAGTTCAGTTAAATCTTTGAAATCCCAATTTTTCGACTTACAAAAACAAACTACTTTTTCGGATGTATTAATTATTGTTTTGAAAAAATCAATTTGCTTTACCTTAGAACTGATTAGAATAGTAGAGCATTCACCCATATTATGTATGCCTTTCAAGAAAAGCGATTTTTCATCCTTCGTTACTTCAATATGGAGCTCAAAAGGACCATCCATAAATGTAAAACTCTCGCTAGTTGAACCATTATTGACAATCCTCAAAATTGCAGATAGCCACCAGTTCAAAATAATGACAAGAAAATCATTCCATCCCTTTTCTGGAAATTCTTTACCATCAATCGAAAAGTATATTGCCCCAGTTGCTAGTTTTCCAGGAACCCATTGTAATGATTTAACATCTACTTCAAGTGATATCATATCTTTTCTCCTTATTTAACTGGATAAGCAGTTTCTATTATATTAGTCACAATGTCAATCCACATCTCAATATTTTGCCCTCTAACTCTCTATCACCTTGTGTTTTGATTCTCTTCCCTCGTCTATATGCTTGCCGAACCGTTTTCTCTACTTGCTTTAAGGACATACCATCAGGGAATGGTGTTTTCAATGAGCTTACTCTTCCAGTCATGTGTCCTGAAGCAATATGTTCCATATCTATTGTTATTTTTTCCAAGATGGTAAATTTATTGGTTTTAAGCGAGCTACATCATCAATAAGACTGAGGCCTTTCTTTAAGCCATAAGTACTCGCAATATATGTTCCTTGCTCAATGAAAACTGCACCAGTCGCAACCAATCCCAATCTCTCTGTGGATCAGGACGATTGAACTTGGCGTAGCTGGGCAGCAGGAATCGGCCTTCTATGCACTCTAAGTCAGGCTCCTGCGAGACAGTCGTAACTCTTTATATTCGTTTTAATTAAAATTGAGAAATGAATACGATCGAGTTTTTCATTTTGATACAGCCCCAGTATGGGCTTTTTGAGAATCAACTGTTAGGCTGACACCGCTCTATCAAAAGAATGGTGTCTAAATGTAAGAAAATTTATAGCTGTCCGGTCTTTTTTTCAAAAACAATTTTTTCTTCCATGGCATCCTCCTTGGGGCAAGGATACCAAAGTCTCATTCGTTTGAATAGGCGGTGAATAATTGACGCTTACCTTAAAGACAACCGGGATATCAGATACAGTAATGTATCCTTCACCCATAAACCGGTAATTATAATTGTCGTCAAAGGGAAAAAATAGTTGACGTCATACATTTGCATGAGTTTTTGGGAAGGACACGTCTGTTTTCAGCTTGGTTTCTCTGAAAACAACTTATGATTTCATTCAATTTTCATCAATTTTTCTCAAATTCACTTCCAGATGAATTATTGGGAGGGACAGACAGGGAAGGACAAGATTTATGTTCCCCAATCTCTTGCCGTCCAACCAGCTTCTATTCTTTCGATTAATAAAGTGTCATTAATTATTTCTGGAATCGGGTAATTAAGCTCTACATCTGATAATTGCCCAACTTGTTTTTCATGTTCTCCATCCCATAGCCACCAAACATCAACTTTTTTTGTGGCTGGATTGATATTACCATCTTTAAAGACTGGAAACTCTGACAAGCTCTTACTTACAGGAGCATTCCCTAAAAAGCTTATAAGTTTCATTTTAAAAGCTCTTTTAACAGGAAAAAAAACAGAAAACTGTACTTCTTGCTGGGCAAGTTCTTCCAATGTCGTAAATTCACCTTTAAAAACACGGATAAGATACCCATATCGTGGTGGCTTTGTATAATTGTGAGTAACTTGGAAACACCTGTTTCCAATACTTGTTGAAATTGAATAAACATCTCCTATTTTAATTGCCATAAATATCTCCTTGAATCAATGATTATAAACCAGGATATCCCACCGACTTTAGAATTTCTTTTCCTCGTTTAATCGATTGTGCATAAACTGGATTTTTTTTAGCAATACTATTAATTCTATTTAACAGTGTACCATTTTTTCCTAATTTATGGAGCTCTATTAGAACTTGTTCGACTGCTTTGGCATCCGCTCTGGAAAGATTCCTCAAACCACGAACAGCTTTTATTTTTATACCTTTCTCTGCTAGGTGTTCACCAGCACGACGGATCAGGTTGTGGCGTTCATACCAGGAGGAGTTCATACCAAGAGTTCATACCAGGACACCCAAACATACTGAATTTTTTCTTGGCGTTTTTTAAGTCCTAACAGTATAGTTAATTACATCATTTTGGTTTTCACATATTTCTTTCAATCGTAAACAAGCAATCAAATGTCGATTAAAAGGAGTATGTTATGACAATTGCACGAAAATTCCTGGTACAGAATGGCCAGGTTGGTACTTATCACGTTACTTCAAGGTGTGTGCGGCGAGCGTTTCTCTGCGGGCAGGATCCGTACACCGGTCAGAATTACGAACATCG
>PDUC01000026.1 GCA_002747255.1 Acidobacteriota bacterium
GAGCCTATCTTGAAGCGCATGCAGATAGAGACAGAAAACTGGCTTGAAACCGTGGCCCAATTTGACAACTGGTTTTATCGAATTGCCGGGAGAGCCAAAAAATTCATTGAAACCGCCCGGAACACCGGGCACAAATGGCTGGCCGGGAAAACGGCATCGACAAAGGCCTTCACCTGAAACAAAAACGAACGATTTGAAAGGCCAATTCAAAAGAAAAGAAAGAGGTATTGGCAGAAGTGCGTTCAAAAACAGATAGTTTACCTGTCAACATTCAATAGAACGCGGTTTTTAAGGCAGAAAGCACCCTGAGTTCAGTGCTGTAAAATTTTTTCGTATAATCATTTATTTAACCTATGGTAATAGCCAGAAATATGGGTGTCCAATATAAAAGAGTGGTTATATAAAAGATCCAATATAAAAGAGTGGTTGTTGACTACCCGACAACCTTCCGCCATGCTTTTCTCGGCTTTGAGTGCGTCCATTTGTCCTTTTTTTCTTGTTAAATTGAATATATACTCACTATTTACAGGAGGGATGGCATGGCAACTTATGAAATAACATCAATTGGAACCATATATACTCCTTTTGAGCAAAAAGTTGGTGTTCCTGTTCAGGCAAAAATGGGCGGTTCCATCGAGGGCTATATTGAAATGAAAGACCCCTTTGTGGAAGGGCTGAAGGATCTGGAGGGTTTCTCTCATGCCCATTTAATCTACGTCTTTAATCGACACAACGATTACAAGATGATTGTCAGGCCCTATATGGATGAAACGCCCAGAGGTGTCTACGCGACACGCTGTCCTAAAAGACCCAATCAAATTGGCCTGTCACTGGTTGAGCTTGTGGAGATTAAAGGCAGCAGAGTGTCTTTTAAGGGCGTTGATATGTTAAACGGAACACCTTTAATGGATATCAAACCCTACTATCATGACTTTGATCACCGGGAGAATTCGTCTGCCGGCTGGCTCGATAAAGTTAAAAAGAGACGAGTTGTAGCGGATGACCGCTTTTAAGCATTAGAAAATCAGTTGCTCGCATTTTCCGCTCTCTGTGTGCGATGGTTTTGCAGTTTTCGTCACTGGTAGAACTTATCGGGGTTGCGATGCTTTTTTTATGAATGACAACCAAAGACAGGTTTCTTCAACGCCCCGACACCTTTCGCTGAGGTTGCAACTTCCAGCTTCATGACCGTGCAGCTTTTCAATGGCAAGGCCCTTTGCGCTTTCAGAGCGATGGTTGGACGCTTGTTGCTAAACCTGTTGTATTCTTCTGAATATGGCTTTATTATTTTAAGTAGAGATCGTTCCCCCTGATGGGTTAGATTCATAACCTGACAACGTGTATCCCGGACAGGGACTGAAACAGGAAGGCACCCATGAAAGCATTAAACAAGGTTATTCCACTTTTGGTTGTTTTGAACCTCAGCATTGTGAGCAGCTTGTTCGCACACGATCACGGCGAAATGTTGAAATTCGACGATCGCGTTCACATTCAATTGGATTCGGGTTTGCAGCAGGCGAAAACAAGGGACGGAAAGCTCGTTTTGGAAACCGCTGTCAGTGAAAAAAGCGCTGTACCCTTTGACCGGATTTGTCTCAACGGCACGCTTCCCGCTTCTGAAGTGGAAATCCAGATCGCCATTGGTGAGGGTAAAACACTGGGCGCGTGGCAGTCCGCCTATGTAAGGGTTTTCGAGAACGGCCGTTTCTGGGCGCGATACGATTTAGACGGGTCATTTGGCCGATATGCCAAAATCAGGATTGTCTTTTCCGATTCAAGTGAAGTGGGTTCCGTAGAGATCTACGCTGTGGAAGGTATCAACTCAAAGCAAATGGATCCGGTGGAAAAAAACGTGAGTCCAAAGACTACCCGGCCCAAAACCCGGTATAAAGACGTTGTGCCCCAGCCCGAGATCATCAGTCGCGAAGAGTGGGGCGCTCAACCTGTTATTGGTACCTACATCCGGCACGATCCCTATCGCCTGACCCAGCATCACACGGCGGGAAGACGTGTCAGCACATTGGCGGAGGGTATTGCGGAAATACGTTTCATTCAGGATTACCATCAGAATGGTCGCGGCTGGCAGGACATTGGCTACCACTTCCTGGTGGACGACGCGGGCCGGATTTACCAGGGCGTTCCGGTTCAATACAGGGGAACCCACACCGGCGGCAACAACACGGGCAATGTGGGCATTAGCATGTTTGGCAATTACCACGAAGCCGGTCAGTTTCCCACTGAAGCCGCTATTGACAGTCTGGTTGCCATCTGGAGCTGGTTGGCTTTTACCTACGATATCTCTCCTGACTGGTTGTACGGCCATCGCAATTACAGTCCCACCGCCTGTCCCGGTGAGCATCTATATTCCGAGCTACCTGAAATACGCGGTCAGATGAGGAAAACGCTCGGGTTTGGCAGCCCTTACGTGGTCAACCCGCTGCCTCAACCGTTTTCCACCGGGGTTTCACCCCATTGCGGGCTCTCTCTGGCCATCAGGGACGATGAAGAAGGCATCGATCCATCATCCCTTGTCATGAAAGTGAATTATCAGCAGGTGGAACCCACCATCACGGGAGATGAATTCGAGACGGTGATGACCTATCAGCCGGAGGAACCTTTTCCCAGTTCACAGCATGTGGTGGTGGAAATAGAGGCCGCAGATCAAGGTGCCTCGCCCAATGTCATGCTCTACGCATACGAATTTTATATTGAAGTTGAGGTGATGTATCTGGAAGTGGAATCAACAACGCAGATGCGCAACGCTGAATTTGAAATGGAGGGCTCGTGGAGCAGCGATTCCATGGATGTGTCGATGACGGGCCTCTTGAGTGGACAGCGATTGAAGGCCGTTGATACCGACGGCAGCCATCGACTGCGAATCTATCCCCATATTGGCGTTGAAGGCGACTATCGCGTCTTGATGGCTATGGGTGAAAAGATCCTTGGGGAGAGTGCGCATTACTGTCTAACCAATAACTTCGGCCTCCAGCACGAACTTTTTGTGGAATACGGCAAATCTTTTGATCAGAAATGGGGCGTTCTGAGTCCAACGCCCGTCTCGTTGAGTCCTGATGGCGGCTACATTGAACTCAGCGGAATCGAGAACCTGGAAACCCGAATGGTTCTGGACGCGCTGCGTCTCGAGCTTGTGGACGCGTTGGATCCACCGGCCATTCCGGTGCTGAAATCGGTGCGAGTCTATCCTATGGTGAAAAGCGATGTCGATTGGAATCCCGTACCCCTTGAAGGAGCACGTCCCAACAGGATAAACATCGAGACAAAAACCGGGCCTTCAGCTTACGGTGAAACAATCCTGTCTGTTCAGCAAGATGAATCGCCGCTTGCCTGCATGGTTTCTTCAGCAATTGAAGTGGCCTGGTACCCGAACCTGGAGGGCGATATCCGGGGATATCGACTGTTTGTCAGCGAAGACGGCAGGAACTGGGGGCCGCCCACGCTCGATGAGGAAGTTCTCACAGCCGACACGACGAGCTGTTTGATCAGAAGAGGCGGAAAGGTCTCTGAGCTGTATGTTCAATTGGTTGCCGTGGATATCAACGGCATTGAAGATGAGGAGGGCGCATTTGAACCGTTTGTAAGTCAGCCCAGTGACATTTACGGAGTGGGCTTGCAAGGCCGAAGCAGGGTTCTGATTGTCGATAACTTTGACCGCATGGGCAGTTGGAAGCTGCCCTACCATCCCTTTGTGCGATCACATGGAGAGGCGCTGGCCGCGTGCGGTATCGCGTTCGATTCCTGTTCTGAAACAGCAGTTCAAACGGGTGATATCCATCTTGGCAACTACGATGCCGTATTCTACTTCTGTGGCGACGACAGCCGGGCTGATGAATCCCTGGCCGCAGCCGATCAGCAGCGGCTGATTGCGTTTCTGCGGGGGGGCGGGAAATTGTTCATTTCGGGCTCTGAAATTGGCTACGATTTCCATGCCACCACGTCAACAGAACTGGCTCGAATTGAATATCTGCTCAAGTCCAACTATCTCGGCGACCTGTCGGGCTCCAACCAAATTCTGGGCGCGGCAGGAACGCTCTTTGAGGGTTTGAACTTCAACTTCGGAACCGTTTTATCCGAGGAAACCTACATTGAAGACTATCCCGACTACATCCAGCCGGCAGGCGGATCCCAGGTGGCTTTGAAATACGGCAATGACCGAAATGCAGCTATTTGCTACACAGGGCCTTACGAGACAGGCAACCCCGACGCTCAGTTGATCTTCCTGGCTTTTACATTTGAAACCATCAACGAAGCCGATCAGCGCGCGGCCCTGATGTCAAAAGCCCTGGCGTATTTTGACCTGCTTCCTGAAGAGGAAGGTGCGCAGCCTTAACGCACAAATTCAATTCAGCAGTTCGTTTCACTAATGATCCTCCCTGAGGTTGGCGAAGGCGTTAGCAGGCGGGAGTTTTGGCATACCTCCCAATCTTCCCTGGAGATAGCTCTTGCGGATATCCTTGTCGTATCGCACGTCTTTATAGTCGCTAAATGAAAGAAGCTCGGAGCTGCCTTTGTGATTCCTTTCAGTGACCCACATCTCGTCCCGCCGGAAAAGGCTCTGATCCATGAGGTGTGGAACGCAGTTCTTGCACCTTTTTTGCTGATAAAAAGGCCGGAAAAGGTACGCAGAATCCTGTTGTTTACAAACTGAAAAACCGTGTTAAAAAGTCTTATCAAAAACGAGAATTTTGTTTACTTTTTATTTGCATAAACCCTATTGACTCTGTAGTTACAAGAGTTATGATGGGGTTGGCAGCAACAAGGTTTTTTGTTAATTGCCAGACTATTTTGAGAGGTAACATTATGAGAGTTGTTCAAGTAGGTTGTGGTAAAATGTCCGCCTATAGCATGCGTTATGTTATGGAGCGCGGCGGAGAACTTGTTGGAGCATACGACGTTTATGACAAGGTCATAGGCAAAGATGTTTCCGAAATAATAGGTTGCGAGCCAACAGGTGTAAAAATCGAGCACGTAGATGATCTAGATGCGTCATTAAAGCGCGTCAAGCCCGATATCGCAGTCATTACAACCAAGAGTTTAATCGCATCGATCTACCCTGTCATTGAAGTATTAGCCAAGAACAAGGTAAATGGTATTTCCATTTGTGAAGAGTTCTTCTATGCCTGGGATTCCAATCCAACGGTCAGTAAGAAGGTCGATAAGATTGCAAAAGAAAATGGTGTTACATTCACAGGAAGCGGCTACCAGGATGTTTCCTGGGGAAGCATGGTTACCGCACTTGCAGCCACCGCGGCTTCCATTAAAACCATTCACGGTATCAGCAGCTACAACTTAGAGGACTACGGTCTCGAGACAGCAGCTATGCACGGCGCAGGACTTTCCACGGAAGAATTTGACAAACAAATTCTGGAAGTCAATAACGTCAGTGAGGAAGAGACCAAGCGACTGATCGAAAAAGGCGAATTCCTGCCAGGATACATGTGGCCAGTCAACGGTTGGGTAGCATCTTCACTGGGGTTGACCGTTAAGAGCATCACTCAAAAAGCGGAAGCGACCACTTATACAACAGATCTGTATTCCGACACGTTGAAGAAAAACATACCTGCTGGCCAGCCAACAGGTCTCAGAACCATTGTAACCACTGAAACAGAAGAAGGTGTGAAGATCGTCACAGAGTGCATTGGCAGGGTTTTCTCACCTGATGAAAAAGACGTCAACGAGTGGATCATCAAAGGCGAGCCAGACATGAGATTTGTTATGGAAGAGCCTGCAACCGTAGAAATGACATGCGCATGCTGCATCAACCGTCTCCCAGACGTGATCGCCGCAGAACCTGGCTATGTCACATCAGAAAAAATGCAAGACCTGAAATTCAGAAGAAAATTCAAATAGCGCTATTGAAAAACAGTAAGAAAACAGGCAGGCACATGGGTTGTACCTGCCTGTTTTTGTCTTTGCAGGCTTAAAAAAAACAGGCCTCTTGCCTGCTGAAAAAACGAGCTCAGTGTCTTTCCCCTTGTTGGATGGATGTTGGAACTTTATTTTCAAGAAACAGGGTAATGCTGGCAATGTATTTAAAAAACAGGAAGCAAAACCATTCGGCAAGCCAGCACTCTTTGAGCGTGTAGTTGAGCCTTCTTCTCAGAATCGATCTGATTTTTGAAAAGTAATAACACCGGGTGTACTTGAAAGAAGCGACTAAACCCGCACAATGTGACTTGTTGATAAGTTCGGCTGGAGATGAATAGAAACAGTCCAGAGCTAACTTAATGGCCCAGTCTTCTGAAAACTGATCGCGGGAAGCTTTGGGTTCCGTGCTGTTAAAATCTCCGAACCCCATTCTGGTCATGAACTTGATAAAGGCTTTCCTGGTTTCAAAGCTCTTAAACCTGTGAGCGAAGGGGATTCGGCTGTGACCCTCTAAAATGTAATTTTTCAGCGGGAACAGGTGACATGAAAAACCATCGACTTTGAGATGCCTTTTTATTCTCTTGAAGAAATCAACATGATCGAAGATGTGTTCGCACACCTGATTGGAAAGGATGCAGTCAAAGTAGGCCGTTTCATAAGGCCAGGGCTCTGTTTGCCCGATCAGGGACAATCTCGATTCCCATTGGATATTCGGCATGCGCTCTGAAAGCATGGTTTTGGTTAAATCGAAAAATCCGTCTTTTTGGACGTGATGGTCACTGACATCCAGTCCGTAAACTTCGGTGCGTATTTCAGGGTGTAGTTCTTCCAGCGACCGGGATAGATAATAGATCAACTCGCCATTTCCACATCCCGCATCCAGAATTCTCAGTGTTCCCCCTGTTTTCCTTTTCAATATTTCCGTGTTGATAATGGAAAGCAAGTGCTGGTGGGTTAAGCTGAGAGGGTGCTGCATGGCTGTCTCCTTTGTTGGATACTTGAAGGAACAAGATGGACTCTGATTAAAGGGTTGCAACGATTGTGCCACAGGAGTGTGGTCTTTCTAAACAATTAGTGACAAAGGAGTTAATGACATGGTCCTGTCTTTCATTCCGTATCGTGAATGTGTTTGTTTCATGCGTTGACCGGGAAAAAGGAATTCGGGGTGACAGCGTCATGGGGACATTGAATGATGGCGGCAGGTTCAACCTTGGAAAAAACGGACATAAGGAGTATTATGTTGTTCGGGTTGCCTTTCTTGAGCTGTGTTTAGAAACGCTTCTCTCTGGTCGCTTTCACTTGGGAGGAGAGACGGATTCACGGCATCAGGGGCGGTTCATGCTATCTGCAGAGAATCGCACCATCTTGGCTCACACAATGCTCAAACGGGCTTCTGATCAAGAGAGTACACACTTTCTGGAGCATTTATCTTGGATATGGACAAAGCATGACTCGTCGGGCTATTCCTCCACTGTGGTATTTCCTACCCATCCTGCTTCTTCTGTGTTTTGTAAATAAACCATTTCACATCGATGATGTTTTATTTTTGAATATTGGCAAACTTCTTCCGTGGCAGGTGATTGGAACCCATACCGGGGATATCTCCTTTTTGGGCGTCACTTACTCACAGCTCAGTCCGTATGAGAGCACCCATCCTCCGCTGATTCCCTATCTGCTGAAGGTCATCACATGGCTTTACGACTCTGATAGCGCTTACGCTCCTTTTTGGGTGTATCATGCTTTTTTTCTGTTGTTTCCTTTCATTCTACTGGTTGAATGCTGGTATTTTAGCGTCGCGAATCGTCTTTCAGCTCTGTGGGGTTGGTTGTTGGTGCTGTCTCCTCCGTTTTTTGTCAATGCCACCAATCTCATGACCGATATCGCCATGCTGACTTTCTGGCTTGGCAGCATGTTTGCCTTGATTGATTACGCGGCGAGTTCAAAAGTGAAATCACTTATCAAGCTGTGGCTTTATCTCCTTCTTGCCTGCTTTACCAGTTATCAATCTATCTGTTTGCTGCCGCTGCTTTTGGCTTATGCTTTGCTCGTCAGGGGGAACCTGGTCAAGAATGCCGCACTCATTTTGGTGCCGTTTGGGCTCTTTCTACTTTATTTAATGGCAGTCTATGAGCAATCGGGATTTTTTCCGTTTTTGTCAAGTACCATTGATTACAACATAAGGACGGAGGTTTTATCGGGTTTCAGTCTTGAAAAGTTCATTCAAAAACTCCTTGCCGCCTGTAGTTTTATGGGGTTGGGCTTGATGATGTTCATGCTGTCCTGTATCCTTTTTTTGAGACATCGATTCGTGAAATCCGGTCTGGCGTTGATGTTGAGCTTTCTGCTCTGTTGCCTGGGGCGCTTTGGGGGCAACGCTGAAATCAGTTCAACGGCTGAATTCATTGCCATTTTTATTCTGGTTTTTTTCGCCATGCGTGCGATCGTTTTTATCAGTTGTCGACTGTTGGAAGCGGTAAAAAAATACCGCGCTCAACGGGTGTCTTCAGCCTTTGACTTCATGTGGATCTTGCTCTTCTTTGGTGTGCTGACGTACAACATTCTCTTTTTACCCTTTTCAACCGCAAGATACATTTTACCCGCTCTGCCGGGTGTGCTTGTTTTACTCTACAAATACGTTCAAATTCAGCGCTTGAAGGAAGTGATTGCCATTGCCGCAACGGTTGCCATGAGTTGTCTTATGGCAATGGTCGATTTCAGACAGGCCTCTTGTGACTGGGATCTCTTTCACGAAGTAAAAAACGAAGTGGATGTGATGTCCCATTTGTACTATTCGGATGATGCGGGTCTTTCCATGTACTTAAAATCCGAAGGGGCGCACTATCTGACAAGGGATACCAGAGAACTGCCTTCTGATCGCTACGTTTTAATTACCAGGGGTTTGGTCAACGCGGAGCTGCAGTCTGTTCTTGAGCCCGTCGCAACCTACCGATTTCCGTGTTTCCTGGGCTTGAGCCTGTTTAATCGCGATGCAAAAGCCGGTTTTTATCAGAGTAACGAGGGTTTGTTGCCTGCGGGGTTTGCCAAACAGTGTCAATCGGCAACCTTGTATAAAGTCAATGACTTTTTAAAGAGGTTTGGGGATAGTGAACCGATTAATTTATCCAATCCAAACTATGTGGGTATTCGCAGTTTCTGCGATGACAAGGGTGACTTGAGAAGAGGTATTTTCATGCATCCGGATGCGGAGATATCGTATCCCGTTCCTGCTCCCGGTGAGAACACCTGCGTGACAGGAACTGTCTACATGCCGAAAAGTTCATGGGAAGACACCGGCGATGGTGTTACTTTTCATATAGGAGAAAAAAAGGGTCATCACGTGTCGTGGTTATGGAAAAAATACCTCGATCCCAGGAACAATGAAGAAGATCGAGCCGGACACTCATTCAGCCTGCCTTTAAGTCGTGATTGTCAGGCCATTCATTTAAAAGTCACACCCGGCCCGGCGCAGGACTATCGACATGATTCCGCATTCTGGTTCTCTCTTGAACTGAAAAAGCGACCAAAATAAAGGTGAAAATCAGGGGAATATGCCCGGTTTGAATGTCGATCAACCGGGTTTATTGGTACAGCTATTGCAAACCTGATGTCAATGGAGCGTTACTTTTGGTTTTCATCATGCAATTGAAATATTTACCTTCGCTTATGAGAGTGAGGCAATACATCAAGAACTTTTTTATTTTCCTGCCCGCATTTTTTGCGGGTTCAATGAGTCCCGCTTTGGTTTTAAAGAACCTGACGGTGTTCACCGGCTTCTCATTGGTGGCCAGCTCGATCTATATTGTCAATGATTTGTTTGATATAGAGACTGATTTAATGCACCCTCAAAAACAGTTTCGACCCCTGCCTTCTGGAAAAGTTCACAAGAGATTTGCCGTGTTTCTCTCGTTGCTGCTTTGCCTCCTGGGAATGGGGCTTGTGGCGTTCATTTCGCCTGGTTGTTTAACGCTTGTCATGACCTATTTTGCACTCAATTTGCTCTACTGCATGAAATTGAAGCATGTTGCGTTGGTGGATATTTTCGTGATTGCCCTTGGTTTTGTCATTCGCCTGTTTGTGGGGGCGGGCGCTTCCCAGGTGAGCTTGTCCATGTGGATCGTTATAATGACCTTTTTGTTGGCTCTTTTTCTGGCACTTGCAAAAAGAAGGGACGATTTGCTCGTTTTGCAGGAAACCGGTAAAAAAGTACGCAGAGTGGTGGACGGCTATAATCTGGCTTTTGTGAACAGTTCGATGATCATCATGGCATCTGTCGTGATTGTCTCTTACATCATGTATACGACCACGGAGACAGTTCAAATTCGTCTGGATTCGGAGTATGTTTATTTAACAGCTGTTTTCGTTATATTCGGAATTGTGAGGTACCTGCAGCTCACCCTTGTTTACGAGGACAGCGGGTCTCCCACAAAAATTGTTTTCAAGGATTTATTTCTTCAACTCACGCTAATTGGCTGGGTGGGCTCGTTTTCGTGGCTGATCTACTTTTAGTTTAAGGATCTGGTTTTATGCAAAATCTCAATTGGGGACGTTACCCTTATTTTTCAGACTACGCTCTGCACCGTTTCAGAAATGAAGGGGAACTGAAGGGTCTTTTTAAAACAAGTTCCCGCATGATACCCATTGGAAACGGACGAAGTTACGGTGACAGCGCCCTGGCGTGCGATCTGATTGAAACAAGGCAGCACGCTCATTTTTTGTCTTTTAACGCTTCAACGGGCCATTTACGTGTTCAGGCGGGCGTCATGCTTGCTGATATTTTAGCGGTTTTCGTTCCAAGGGGATGGTTTTTGAAAGTAACACCGGGCACAAAGTTAATTACCGTCGGGGGTGCTATTGCCAGTGATGTGCATGGGAAAAACCATCACCGTGTTGGATGTTTCAGCGAGTGTGTGGATCATTTCAGGCTGATGCTCCCGGGCGGTGACATCGTTACCTGCTCACGCCATGAACATGGGGATCTGTTTAAAGCCACCTGCGGCGGGATGGGATTGACGGGTGTCATTCTGGATGCAGTCATTCAACTCGTTAAAATACCCTCCCATTGGATTGCGCAAAAAACCATTAAAACCGGGAATCTCAAAGAGACATTCGATGCATTTGAAAAAGCCGGGGATGCGTCTTATTCCGTTGCCTGGATTGATTGTTTTGCACCTGCAAAAAAAACAGGAAGATGTCACTTAATGGTTGGTGAATTTCTCAATCACGCAAAAGATCGGGAATTTAAAAGTAACGCAGAGCGATTGGGAATACCCGTTGATCTTCCCGCTGGCCTGCTCAACAAATGGACCATGAAAGCTTTTAACTGTGCTTTTTACAACAGGCAAATTGCAAAAGAACAAAAGCGCACCGTGTCTTTGAACTCCTTTTTTTACCCTCTCGATCACATAAAAAACTGGAATCGGCTTTACGGTAAAAGGGGTTTCACGCAGTATCAATTCATTTTTCCCAGGAGTTCAAGCTATGACGGACTGGATGAAATCCTGAAATGCATTGCCCTGTCGGGAAGGGGGTCGTTTCTTGCCGTTTTGAAATTGTACGGGCGGGAAAATGATAATCTGCTTTCCTTTCCCATGGAAGGATACAGTATGGCACTTGATTTCAAAATAGAGCAGGGTCTCTTTTCTCTGCTTGAGAAACTGGATGCCATTGTCCTGCGTCATGGCGGAAGGGTGTACCTGGCCAAGGACGCAAGGGTCCCCAGAAGCACATTTGAAAAGGGTTACGCTAAAATAGATCGATTCAGAGCGATCAGGAGGCAATACAACATGAAACAGACACTAAATTCACTTCAGTCGTTAAGGTTGGGACTTTAAATGCGTTTTGTTTTAATTCTCGGAGCCAACAGCGATATTGCGCGAGCCGTTGCCATTGAATATGCCAAAAACGGGCAAAATCTCATTTTAACCAGTCGGAAAAAACAAGACTTGCACAGTTTCGCCTCCGATTTGCGTATTCGGTACGGCATTTCAACGGAGGTTGAAGAATTTGATGTGCTCAATTTAGCCGAACACAGTTCCTTTTGTGATGCTGTGATCGAGAGAACAGAGGGGGTTCTGGTCGCCATTGGACTCCTGAACGACAATGAAGCACTCTTCCGCGATTTCAAGGCCTTGCAGCAACTCGTCGATACCAACTACACAGGCGTTGTCAGCATCCTGAATGAGTTTGCAATGAGGTTTAAGGCCAGGAAATCCGGGTTTATTGTGGCTATTAGTTCCGTTGCCGGAGAGCGGGGCCGAAGATCTAATTTTTTCTACGGCAGTTCCAAAAGTGCCCTCAGTGCCTATCTCTCCGGTTTGAGAAGCTATCTTTGTAAGTACCATGTTCCGGTTACCACGGTAAAGCCCGGCTTTGTTGCAACAAAAATGACGGAAGGCATGGACTTCCCGAAAATTCTGTCAGCCACGCCTGAAACCGTTGCCAAGGATATTGTTTCCGCGCAAAGAAAGCGGAAGGATCACATCTATTCGCCCTGGTACTGGGGCTGGATTATCTTCTGCCTCAAACGGATACCGGAAAGACTGTTTAAACATCTTGATATTTGAGGGAATGGTGAACACGTCCAGACATGCAATCGCCATTTTTGATTTTGATGGTACCCTGACTGTGAAAGACAGTTTCTTGCACTTCCTCGTTTCAGTGTTCGGGCGTTGGAAAGTGCTGTTGGGTTTGGTCTTTCAGTCTCCCGTTCTGCTCGGATATCAACTGCGCCTTCTTTCCAATGAATACGCCAAAGAGAAACTGTTTGGTTATTTTTTTAAAGGCTGGAGCGTGTCGGACTTCCAAAAAACAGCCGACCGATATGCCGACTGGCAATTAAGTGACATTCTACGGAAGGAAGCCATGGAGAAACTGGAATGGCACAAGCGGGAAGGGCATCGGGTTGTCGTTGTTACCGCATCCATGGAAGACTGGTTGAGAAGCTGGTGTCTCAAGACAGAGGTGGATCTCATTGGAACGAAAACAGCCAGTTCAGAGGGGCGCTTAACCGGTCAATTTTCAACAAAAAACTGTTATGGACCGCAAAAAGTCCTGCGTTTGAAAGAAAAAATAGAGCTTTCCGCATACAAGCAGATCTTTGTTTACGGCGATAGCAGGGGTGATCGCGAATTATTGCAATTGGCCACCCATGCATTCTACAGGAAATACAACTAGGAAGAACGCAATGGAAAATGAGAACTTAAAACTTCCGCTGATGATCTTGGGAACTTTTGGAGCGATCCTGCTCGTTCGAGTAATCAACCTGCCTTTTTTTTATGACGATAATGAACTTTGGATGCTGAATGCCTCCAGATTCAATCTACAACAAATCCTGAGCGCCTTTATTCCGGCACATGGCGACGTCTTCCTGGCCAATGTTTTTTACAGACCGCTTACCCATCTTTCATGGTGGCTGGATGGCATGTTATGGGGGGATTGCGTAGTCGGGTACCGAGTGACCAATGCAGCCTTGTATCTCATCAACACGTATCTTTGTTTCAAAATAGGACTGCTCGTTTCAAAACACCATGTCCGGACAGCCATGTATGCCGCCTTTGTCTTCCTGCTTCATCCAGCTCATATTGAAGTTCTGTGCTGGACCTGTGCCAGAGGGGATCTCTTGTGTCTCGCTTTTGCAGCGGCCGCTTTTTACTGCTATCTGAAAAAAGCAAAGCGTTACATGCTGACTGCCAGCGCGCTGTTTGCGCTTTCGCTGCTGTGCAAGGAAACAAGTATTGTGCTGCCCTTTGTCGTCGTGCTCTATGACTTTCTGGTGCGGGAGGACACCAGGTGCAACATAACGCCATGGAAAGATTGGGTACTATTTGGACTTGTTTGTATGCTCTATCTCTTTATGAGATGGCTGTTTTTCAAGGGACTTGGTGGATACAATCCGGGAGGCACATCGCTTCACCTGGAACTGCTTAAAAGCGGGTTGTTCACTTTGTATCACCGAATCCTGGAAGCTCCAATTCACGTCTTGTTCTTCCCCTGGCCCGGCTTGGTTGAAGATGCCGGGCGATATAACGTGGTGAAGTTCGTTTCGGCGAGTATGGTGACGATAGCTTTGGTCTTTTCTCTGAGGAACGATTTCTTGAAAAAACTGCTGTTGTTTTTCTTTTTCCTCCTGTTTGTTATGGTTTCCTATGCCCCCGGATCTGTGGTTGAAGTAACATCCACCTTGCAAAACAGCAGAATGTTGTACTTAACCTCCATGGGTGCGTCCATTCTAATGGGCTGCATGCTTCTTCAAATTCCTGTCAAGGGTAAAAAGATGGCCGAAATCCTGCCAGTTTCTTACATCGTGCTGTTGGCTTCAACTTCGTTGCTGGCCTTTCAGCCCTGGGAGAATGCCGGCAGAATTTTAGTCAAACTTCCTCAGCAAATCAGGCAGACATTCGGCAATCTAACTGAAGAGCAGGAAATTGTTTTTGAAAATACAGATCTGAGTTCTTATCAGGGCGCCCTGCTTTTTTCAACCACGCCAGACGCCTTTTCCAGAGCCCTTCACGTTGAGTTTAGCCAAAAAAGACCAAAAGCAGACTGGAAACACCGAAAGAGCGCAGAGAAGTTCTTTCCAGCCTATGCCCGGGGAAAAGAGCTGGGTGTGGACCTGTTTTATGCAAGATGGGATTTTGAAAGCTGGTCGGTAATCGATCAAACAGAAAAGTATCGGAACCTGTTCAAAGCCGAACAAACCAACCGGAAATCAACAATACTGGCGACCTATTCGGGAAGCGATATTCTGAAGAACTTACTGGACAGCAACCATGTGACACTCAATACAGCCGACAACGGTCATTTGAGCGTCAAAACAACCCGGAGAGACAACTGGCTGGCAATCAATATGCCTCCGATATTGCCAAAAAGGGTTGAAATTACCTGGTCAAGCGACTCAATTGACAACACAAGAGAATTGAGGTTCCGGCTCTTCTGGAAGACCAGTACACACCCGCAGTGGGATGCAAGTATGTGGGTATCGGAAGTCAGTCACAACACCTTGCCCGTCAATACCGTTTCCCTGCAAATACCCTACTCTGTTGAAGATCAATTGAATCACGGGACATGTCTCAAAGCTCTTAGAGTGGATCCGGGCGGTTTTATAGGCCAGCTAGAAATCCATCGAGTTGTGTTTTGGGATTAAAGGGAACAGGATGAGACGACGCTTGTGCTGAACTTTTCAGATTTGTTTCTGCGTGCATGGAGTTCCACATCATCGTAAAGAGCAGGTGTGCTTACAGGCGTTAGGAAGAAACGGCTAATTTGACGGCCAGGCTGCAGAGAACAACGCCAATGATTCGTTCAAACCAGATCAGGCGGCCCTTCAGCCATTGCAACACCCGGTCAGTTGAAAACACAAAAGCGACCGTGCTGAACCAGAGAAACGATTCAAGGCAAAGCAGCAGAAGAACCAATAAGACATCTGCCGTGGAAGTTTGCGGTTTCAGAACCTGTGGTAGAACCGACCCGAAATACAACATGGCTTTCGGGTTGAGCAGGCTGGTCAAAAAGCCGGTGGCATAGGCCTGACTCTTCTTGACAGGTGTTGTCTGCGATGGCATTTCTCCCTTTGACAACAGGCACTTGATTCCAAGCCAGCACAAGTACAGTGCACCGGCATAGGTTATGAAGGTGGAAAGAAAGGGCAGGGCAGACAGCAGTACGGTTAACCCGAAGGCGCACAGGAGTATGTAAAGCCCGTTGGCGCTGGAGATGCCGAAGGCAGCCATGACGCCGGTTTTTCTGCCGTTGACCGCTGAAAGTTTGGTCACAATGGCAAAATCAGGGCCAGGCGAAATAAGAGCTAACGCGTTGATTGATAAAACAAGAAGCAGGGAGACAGGGTCCATGGTGATTCTCCGTGTGTCTTTCAGGGTTTAACAGGGCAGGCATTTTACTGTGTGCTGACAACAGGCGGGTTACTTAAAACACATAGTGTTCCAGCGCTTGAGAGAAACCGCTTGCATTGTGCGAAGCCACCGTGTGGAACTGAGTTCGCAGTTCAGCGGGTGCGTTTTGGACCACGGCGGCATGGGGAGCCCAGTTTAAGAGGTCCAGGTCGTTGTAGTCATTGCCCACAGCCAGCACATTTGCGGGGTTGCAGCCGGCTATTTGACAGATTTCCCCGGTTCCCAGGCTCTTGGACACCTCTGGCGGATAAATTTCCACCCAGAGTGATCGATGGTTGAGGGGAGACGTCGTTCGGACGACATTGTACTGGTCAAAAGTTTGACGCAATTCTCGGTAGAGCTGCGGGCCTTCGTCCGAAATGATCACAAACTGACTGGCCGCGTGGTATTGGTCAGGAGTCCATGGGCGTGTGTGTTCCCTGTATAAACGGATGCGATGGGTGAAGTCGGCACCTGGATTGGGGTTTTGATAGTAGGCGAATTGGTGGTTATGGGGTGATGGATCCTGGATCATGAAATTCAAATCCCGCCGGACGAGTTCTTGCGCTATGAACTTCACGTCGGGAGGCTGCAACTGGAAGGATTTCAATACGGCTTTGGTTGACCAGTCCATGATGCCGACGCCCGAAGAGAAGACCAGGTAATCGATGGGAAAATGGGTCGGCAAGACGCGCTTCAGGGAAAGGTACGATCTGCCGGTGGCAATCACCCGTTGAATGCCGAGCTTTCCCAAGTGCTCCAGAGACTGCCAATCCCTTTGACTGACTTGTTTCTGGTTGTTCAGCAAGGTGCCGTCGAGATCGGTTACAACCATTTCAATATCTGCACTCATAACGAGCATAAGATAACAGAAACCTCTGAAGGGAATCCACCGTTAAAGACAAGCTTTTTAGATGAGTGACCGTGAGACGGTTAGAAAACACGAGCCTAACCCAAATGATTCCGCCACAGGAGCGTTGAAACACTGTGTAAAATCACAGAAAGATGGAGAAGCCTTTACAACCTTCAAAAATAGTGTAAAACAAAGCCTGTGTGTAGCTGGGACAAACAAGGCAAAAGCGCTAAACAGCTTAGCTTTCGCTGTTTTACTTTGCTTCCCGATGTTTTCTTTGAAAAAAATGTGCCAGTTATGTTACATTGAGTTTGTGATCCATTTTTTTTAACGGGTTGTCATGGAAATAAGAGTCTTAGGATCCTATGGAGGAAGTACACTAACCACTCGGTTAACCAGTTTCCTCATCAACAGTTCGGTTGCCGTGGATGCCGGTTGTTTAACCCAGACCCTCGAGCTCGAGGAACAGAGCCGCATAACAGATGTCCTCATTAGTCATTCACACATGGATCATATTTGCTCTCTGCCTTTTTTAATGGATAACATCTTCGGACAGTCGGAGCAGCCATTAAGAGTATGGGGTAGCCATCACGTGGTGACGTGTTTAAAAAAACACGTTTTTAACAATGTCATCTGGCCTGACTTTTCAAAAATCTACTATCAAGGTTGGCCATCCATTGAGTTTTGCACCATCGAGCCCGGGAAATCTTTTTCTATCAATGATCTCGAGGTCACTGCCATACCCGTCAATCACATTGTCCCGACCCATGCTTTCTACATTGAAGACAGTCAAGGTGGTTTTCTGTTTTCCAGTGATACGTGTAATACCGATGAAGTATGGGAATTTGCCAATTTGCAGGACAATCTGAAAGCCATTATCGTAGACTGTTCTTTTCCCAATGCAATGAAACAGCTGGCAGTTGACAGCGGTCACATGACCCCGGAGCTGCTTAGTCTGGACTTAAAGAAGCTGAAAAGAGCTTGTGATATTTACATCTACCACGCCAAGTCATCCTATGAAGAACAATTGCACCGCGAGCTGGATGCACTTGGCCTGCAGCACCTTCATCGGTATATTCAGGGTCAGGTTATCAGGATTTAAGCTCCACGTGTGCTGGTTTCAAATAACAACATTTCCCTGTGCCAGGCAAAAAATATTAACACAGACAGTTGAAATGGCATGATGATATCCACCTCGCTCAACGTTTGAGCTCGCTATCATACAGGTTGTATTTTTTGAGTTTGCTGCGCAATGTCGAGCGAGGCAGGTCAAGCGTTTTGGCTGCGAGACTGGTGTTGCCGTTGGCCTTTTTCATGGCCCAGGTGATGATCTCAAGATCCTTATGTTCCATGAACTGCTTATAGGATGGGTAGGATTCCTCGACGGCTTTTAATGGATTTGGAGTGGGCTCGTTTAGAGCGTTCCGCTCTCCCGGAAGCTGCTCGTCAAGGGGCAGTTCCGGTAGTGCGATAATGCGCTGCATGAGGTTTTCGAGTTGACGGATATTGCCAGGCCAATGATACTTTGTCAGCCTTGGCAATAACGCCACCGACTTTTGTCGAGCGATTTCGTTCCCGCCGTGTTTTTCCAGGAAATGGTCAACCAGCAGCGGAATATCGGAAATGCGTTCTCGCAAGGGTGTTACATGAATGGGAACGATATTGAGCCGATAGAATAAATCCTCGCGGAATGTTTTCTTCTGCACCATTTCCCAAAGTGAAATTTTTGATGCCGCGATTAACCGAATATGAATGGGTACGGGTTTTTTCCCGCCAATTCGCTGCACCTGTCGTTCCTGCAGGACTCGCAGCAGTTTGACCTGCAGAGCCAGAGGAAAATCATCGATGTCATCGATGAACAACGAGCCGCCGTCAGCCCGTTCAAAATAGCCGATGTGTTGACGATGGGCACCTGAGAAGGAGCCTTTTTCGTGGCCAAACAGTTCACTTTCAAAAAGGCTTTCCGGAATGGCGGCACAGTTGACGGCGATAAACGGTTGTTTGCGCCGGCTGGACTGGTTGTGTAGAGCGCGGGCAACGAGTTCCTTGCCCGTGCCGCTTTCACCCTCAATCAGGATACTGGTATCTCTATCTGCCACCAGGTCAATTAGTTCGAGCAGCTTTCGGGTTTGTACGGACTCCCCTATGATGAGCCTCTTTTCAAAACTCATGATACGAGCCCTTAGGGTCTGGTTCTCGTTTTCAAATTTGTGGATCTTTTCCAGGTTGCCGAGGCGTACCAGTAAGGATTCAGGTGAAAAGGGCTTCGTCATATAATCATAGGCGCCATTCTTCAGGGCTTCAACTGCCGTATCGACTGTGGCATAGGCTGTCATGAGAATGACCTCCGTTTTGGGGTGATGTTCCTTGGCTGTCTTTAAAATGCTCAACCCCGATGCTCCTGGCAGGCGCAAATCAGTGAGAATGACATCGAAAGAGGCTCCTTGAACGAGTTTCAACGCCTCTGTCCCATCGCCGCAGGGCGTGACTTCATAGCCTTCCTTTCTAAGTGTGTTGCTAAGGGTGATTCGGGTAATTTTCTCATCTTCGATAAGCAGAATTTTCATTGCGCTACTCCTCTCCCAGAAAAACGTGAAAAATGGCTCCGCCCGGAGCATTTCTCTCTATTTCAATGCTGCCGTTATGCGACTGTGCAATCCCAATGGCAACTGAAAGGCCAAGCCCTGTTCCCTTGCCCTGCTCCTTGGTGCTGAAGAAGGGATCAAAAATTTTTTCTATTTGATCCGCAGGAACACCCGGGCCATTGTCCTTGAATGTGACCACCAGGTGGGGTGCTTTTCGCGTTATGAAGACTTCCAGCTTGCCGGCATATTCCGAACCAGGCGCGGCAGCCTGTTCGGTGATGGCGTCAAAACTGTTGAGGGCGAGATTCATGAACAGTTCCTGAATCAATTGGGCGTCGCCCTTAATTCTCGGTTGATCAATATCCGAGATGATTTCATATTCGATGTGTTCTTTTTCGAGCTTGTATTCCAGCAGACTGAAAACCGTTTCCAGTTCCTTCTTGAGATCGACGGGACCTTTCATTGGAGCCTGTTTCCTTGCAAAACCCAGCAGTTTGCGCACGATCGTTTCAATCTGCTTCAATCCTTCGGCCGCAAAACCAAGGTACTCAATGGTTTGATGATGGTCTTCGGGATCTTTTTTAATGGCGTAAAGGCAGCTTTGAATGCCGTTCAACGGGTTGTTGATTTCATGAGCCATGCCCGACGCAAAACGCCCGATGGATGCCAGTTTCTCCGCGTGGAAAAGCTGCCTTTGTGCTTTCTCGTAATCCATACGTGATTGAGCCAGACGCGTTTTCAGGTTGTTGAAGCCGTGGAAGAGAATCCCAATTTCATCGTCCGAATCAATGGGCGATAACAGGATGTTGTTTTCGGGATCAAAAGCCTCCATCTCGTTTTTCAAAACATTCAGAGAGCGCATGATGCGGCCTATAAACCAGGCCAGGATCGCCAGCACGAGTACGGTGACAATGGCAGTGAGTCCAATTAAAAACCAAAACAGACGTTCAAGTTCAGCCTGTTCCTGATCCACTCGAATGCTGGTGGCTACCTGGCCCCAGTACTTCTGACCTGTTTGAATTGGCAGCAGCGTTGTTGCAATGTAACTTCCATCAGCGGTCTTACGGATAAAGCTTGTAATGTCTTTGACCTGTTCGGGAATTGTTTTCTTGTGTTCTGGGTTGCTGCCGAATCCCAGCCCCCTGCCTGCGATCACCTGACCGTATGCATCTGAAATGGAAATGGACACGACTTGAGGGTTGGTTTCCATGAACTCCAGGGTGTAGTGGCCCAGGACATCTTCCACCTGTTCAAAATCATTGGCATCTTTAATCATGGCATTCAGGACGCTGACCGAAAAGGCCCGTGTAACCAGTCTGCTTGACCGTTTCAGCTGGGTGCTCACAATGCGTTTGGACTGAAATGAAAAGAAGAGAGCCGAAGAGAGTAGAATCCAGGTCGTTGTCAGGCCGACTAAAATAAGTATCTTGGCTTGAAGCCCTGTTTTAGGGCGGGGTTTCGCGTTGCTGTGATTCATTGACTGAGCTCCGGATTAAATTGTCTGTCAAGATCATCGTATAAACGCTCGTCAACTTCCTGAAACCCCAGCAGGGGGTTGTCGGGTGGTGGTTCCCATTGTACAAGGGCTCTTTTCAGCTTCAGGATGAATGGCGTTTCATTTTCTTTCATATACACCAGAGGTGCGCTGGGGAAGGGATCGGAGTAGGACAGGACCTTTAATCCGTGGTCTAAAAACTGGCGTGCCACCGACTCGCGTACAACCCCTCCATCGTACTGTCCCCACAGGACCTGGAAAACAACGGTGTGGTGAAAGTCAAAGTGTTCAATGCGGTCAAGATCATTTTGGCTCAGCCCGTGAGCAGTTAGTTCGATTTCCTCGATCCAGTGTGCTGAAAAGGAGTCTCGGGAAGGAAGCGCGAGCTTTTGACCCCGAAGTTCAGACAGGGTTTGAACAGAGCTGTTCTGAGGCAAAACAAGAGCGACACGCGAGTAGGGCTCACCCTCATCGTTGACCGGAGCCACAAGCGGAATACAGTTAACCTCGCTGCGTATTTGATGGAAGAGATAACTTCCCAAAAAGGCGGCATCGACTTCGCCGCTCAAGAGCTGATCAACTGTTTCACCGTAATTTCGGCTGAGTTTCAAAACCACTCTGCATTCCAGCTTTTGTGACAACTCATCCATTAAAGGTTGATATATTCGATAAATCCGGCTTGGTGCGTATCTTGAGATAATGCCGATAAATAATGCGTTTTGATTCTGCTGGTCCTCAGAGATGTATTTGGGTGCTTCTCGTGTTTCAGCAGTGGTAATTGGCTCGTTGAGATTGGGAACAACGAGAAATGAAATCCAGATTGTCACTATACTGAAAATGGAAAAGAATAATACAACTGCTCGATAGATCACCGTCACCTTCCTTGAACACGTTCTGGCAATTTCTGTTCCTGGACTTTTTACAGCCGTTTTTAACGCATGATCTGTTTCAAGTTCGCGCAAACACGGTGCCAGATCCCAGCTGAACCTCGTCATTATACCCTGTCATCACCGATATGGCGAGTTTTCGCCGCATGAAGCGGTGAAATTCCGCCGGAACAGGCGAAATTTCACCTTTTTGGTTGCTGGTTTTTGCCCTTGAAGCGATCATAGTTTGCATTTATCTTTTGTTTGTTGTGTTTAGAGGGCTTTCAGTAAGCTGGCATTATCCTTGCCTAAAGCGATGCAGCTGCTTTGGTGGCTCTTATTTACAATTCAGATTAGTTGGAGGAAATGATGAAATGGACACGTGTTTTACTGGCTGGACTTTTTTTGTGCGGTCTTTGTTATTCAGGCGAAGCTGAAGAGTTAGCCGTTCATCACGACAAGAGTTATCTCATTTTCAAGTCAGGTAACGGACAGTACAAATACTGGCTTGACGGTCGTATTATGCTGGACTACGGGACCATGGACAGCGACAACGATTTCGCCAGTGGATGGGAAACAAGAAGAGCGCGATTTGCCATTAAAACCATTATTCGCGGCGATTGGGCCAGTGAATTTGATTTCGATCTGGCCGACAATGAAGTAGAAATAAAAGATTTCTGGATGGCCTACATTGGTTTCAACAACACCATTATCAAGCTCGGTAACCACAAAGTGCCCGGAAGCATGGAAGACTTGACCACATCCAGATGGACGACTTTTATGGAAAGAGGCTTACCAAACGAGTTCACTATTGGACGGCGAATTGGTCTCAGTTACAACAAATGGGGTGAGCATTATTCGGCTATGGGCGGCTTTTATGGTCAGGAACCCGGAACCGGAGAAGAAGAAGAGGAAGATGAAGAAGGCGGCTATGCTCTGCGAGCGGCTTTTGCTCCTGTTCGAACCGCTGATACCGTTTTGCACTTTGGATTCTCCCACACCAATTTTTCACCTGATGCCGGCGACAACAACAAACTGCGTTTACGCACGCGTCCTGAACTGCACCTGACAGAGAAACCGCTCAATACGGGTAAACTCAAGCACGTGGAGGATTACACCTACACCGGTCTGGAATTGGCATATCAAAAGGGACGTTTCTCGGCACAGGCTGAATACCTGGAAGCTAAATTAAATCGATCGAAAGGTGAAGATGCCAGTTACAGCGGCTACTATGCTTACGTAAGCTGGTTCGCGTTTGGCGCACAGCGGACTTACAACATGGATTCCGGAGAGTTTGGAGCCATTCGTCCTCAAGGGAAAAAAGGTGCACTGGAATTCGCGTTTCGTGTCAGTAACATCGACTTGAACGATTTTGACGCAGAAGTAGAAGGCGGTTCCGCGGATAACATCACTTTCGGTGTCAACTGGTATGCCAATGACAATGTCAAGATTGTATTGAACTACATTCAATCTGATCTGGATGAGTATGCCGATGGCGATGGCGATTTTCTGGGAGGCGACAAGCTCGACATCCTGGCACTTCGTTTCCAGTATCTGTTCTAGCCTTTCAACAGAGACCCGAACCTTTTGGAGCCTGTTAAAAGGATGGATATCCCGTTTCTGTACGAAGCGGGAAAGCGTTTAGCTTGAACTGATCCAAGGTCAAAACACACATACAACCTGTAAACTCAATAGCTGTTGCGTTACATTTAAAGCGTGTCAAGGCAGTTATTACGGAGCCAAATGGAAGCCGGGCAGGACAGAGCCCGCTTCCATTGGTCGGACTGCGTCCCCAACCAGACCATTTGTTTGGTTGTATGGTCGCGCATGATACAAAAAAGGAAATAAGGAAATGAGTAAAAAAAAGCCGCGATTCGAATTCAGAACATTTGCACGGGAACTGGGGTTCATTGAGCGCCGCATGAGGGAGCTGTCCCCTGTTGAACGCATTCGTGAGAGTTCTGAAATCTATATCATGTCTGCGGTGAACAATAAAAACAACGCCAAAATTCGCAATGATAAAATGGACATTAAAGTCTTTGTGACGGAAAAGGACGGCCTGGAACAGTGGAACCCCAGGATGAAAGGTACTTTCCCCATGTCAGCGGAACAAATTCAAAGTGAGGTTTTCCCCGCTTTTGGAGTCAAGGCGCCTGCCTTTAAGAGAGATGCCTACACGTTGGATCAATTCCTGAAACAGATTATTCATCCTCATAAGGATCTGTTGCCCGTATTCGTTCAAAAGCGCCGCTTTGCTTTTACCATCAACGACTGCATTGCGGAAGTGGGGGATGTCTATATCAACGGAGCGAAAATCCGAACAGCCAATCTGGAATCGGTTGACACCAAGGCGATTTTGGAAGGGATGAAAATGGTCGGTTTAGAGTCCTATAAAAATATCAATTACCTGATGGCTATCAAGAAAGTAACAGGTCTGGAACAGGGCGTTATCCCTTATTGAGAAGTGAGGAGAACCATGGGAAAAGAAATTGAACGCAAGTTTTTAGTGAAGTCCGATACATGGAGGGAATTGGCCAGGGGTGTGCATTATTGTCAGGGCTATTTGTCTTCCGTAAAAGAAAGAACTGTGCGGGTGAGAACCATAGAAGACAAGGGATTTCTTACAATTAAAGGTATTTCAACCGGAATATCGAGACTGGAATACGAATACCCTATTCCGGTTGAGGATGCCAGGGCCCTGCTGAACATTTGTGAAAAACCCCTTATTGAGAAATCGCGTTACAAAATTGAACACGGCGGTCTTGTTTGGGAAGTCGATGAGTTTTACGGAGACAATGCCGGATTGATTTTGGCCGAAGTGGAGCTTGAGAGTGAGGATCAGGCTTACGAGAAGCCGGACTGGATTGGCGAGGAAGTCTCTTCTGATCCGCGTTACTACAATGCCAATTTAATCAAAGAACCCTATACATCCTGGTGACATTTGTATTTCTGCTGCAACACGATAAGCGGTGACTTAACCGTTCAACCTTGTTGAAAAACAAGCGTACGCCTCTTGAATAAGGACACAGATATGGAAAAGACGGAGGGAAAAGCACCCGGTAAACGTTCATTTGATCCGCTGGATATGAATCAATACAAGATCGAGCGTCTTCCTGTACGCAAAAAAAGCGGTTTTGAGAAGTGGATGGCCAAACTTGGAGGACCTCTGGCCATTGTGGTGTTTTTGGTTATCAACTTCGGGGTTGATTTCTCTTTTTTAACCCATATCGACCCGGATTCACTGAACCCCGCGGCTTTAAAACGCTTCCAGGAAATTGGGGCTGATGCCTTCAGCAGTGCCAATATTTCCATGCTGGCCATATTCACCGCAGCGGTCATTTTATGGATTACGGAGGCTGTGCCCAACTATCTGACTTCACTGATTCTCATTATCGCGCTGGTTTTAACCGGTGTCCTTTCAGAGACCGATGCTTATCATCAACTGGGTCACAAAGTCATGTGGCTGAATATCCTGTCCTTCATTCTCGCCAGTATGCTGGTCAAAACCAAGGCCGCCAAGCGCTTCGCACTCTGGTTCGTGGTTCGCTTTGGAAAAAACGCAAGCACCATTTTTTTCAGCTTCATGATTATTAACCTCGTGCTGTCCGCCTTTATTTCCGCTACCACGGCCAAAGCAGCCATTTTGCTGCCTATTTTCATGGTGATCGCGGCCGTGTTTGGCGCGGAAGGTCACGGTAAACGCAATAATTTCGGGCGGAACCTGGTCTTGCAGAACCTCTTTCAAATAAATATCACCGCGGGTGGTTTTATCACGGGTTCAGGGGCCAATCTTCTGGCGGGAATGATGATTGCCGGAGCCATCGGACAGCCCGACTTCCTCTATGGCGACTGGTTTGTAGCGGCCTTTCCCATTGCTCTTTTACTCATTCTGATTGGCTATGTGGTTGGAACGAAATGGCTGTTCCCTTTATCTGAAGAAGAGAAGAGACCCCAAATTGAAGGTGGCATGGAACGCCTTCGCGAAGAGCTGGACAAACTGGGAAAAGTTCGGGGCGAAGAAATTCGAGCCGTTATCATTTTCGTTGTCGTTCTTCTGCTCTGGGCAACGGACGCCTTTCACGGCATCAGTAAAACAGCCACAGCCTTTCTCGGTGCGGTTGTTGCCCTGCTTCCCAGGGTGGGTGTTGTTCAATGGAACGATGTGGACATCCCCTGGCACCTGCTTTTATTTTCCGCTGGAGCTTACACGCTTGGAGCAGGATTGAAGGCCACGGATCTGGCGGCCTTGTCTGTCAATGAACTGTTTGCGGTCATGGGTTTGGATGACAGTACGCCTTTCTGGGTGCTCTATCTCCTGTTGACAGGGGCCATGATTTTCAGTTCGCTCATCTTCCAGTCAAAGACCATGAGAACACTGGTGTTCGTTCCCATCGCCATCGGAGCCGCGCAGCGGTTCGGGCTGAGTGTGGTCAGCCTCGCAGTGCCTGTGGCTCTGTTGATTGAACATGTTTACGCGTTGCCGTTTAACTCCAAGCCCGCGGCTTTACTGTATGTAACAGATCACTACAGCTGGTCGGACACCTTTAAATACGGTGTTACCATGCTGGTGATTGGTTGGTTGAACATGATTTTGATGGGTGAAACCTGGCTGCGTTTTTTGGGCTACACACCCAACGGCGTGTTCGGATTATTCTAGCGGCGCGATTGTTAAAAGATTTTTCTGTCTCTCGTCATATTGTGGTACAGTGAGTTTGTGAGCCCGCTGAACAAGATGATTGAAAGGATGACAAATGGGACTTTTTTTTAGAAAAACAAAAGCACTTGAACGCGATATCGATCAATTTCTGGACCAAATCGTTCAAGGCGCACTCGCCTTTGTAGAGGGCATCAATTCCTATCTCGACAACAATGAGACAACTTTTGAAAGGCACTTAAAACGCCTGAATAAGATGGAAGGTCAAGCCGATAAAATGCGACGCCGGATTGAAACGGATCTCTATGTTCACACATTGATACCCGACTCGAGGGGCGATGTTCTCGGGTTGATGGAGAGCAGCGACAAGGTTCTCAATATCCTCTCGGAAACACTTGCCCAATTTTCAGTGGAATCACCGGACATTTTGCCGGAACTGCAGGATAATTACAAACAACTGGCTCGCCTTTCATGCCAGTCAGTTGAACAGATGGTTCTGGCCATAAGAGCCTATTTCAGGGATTTACCTGCTGTGCGCGATGCCGTCGCGAAGGTTTCGTTCTATGAAAAAGAAGCCGATCAGACCGCTGAAGAAATTAAGCGGATCGTGTTTAAAACCGACTTGCCTTTAAGCCATAAGTTCCATCATCGCTACTTTGCCCTGCACATCGAAAGCATCTCCGACGAAGCAGAGAACGTGTGCGACCGCCTGTCCATTGCTTCCATTAAAAGGGATCTGTAAATGATTTGGTTCTTTTTAACCAGTGGCTTGTTTCTGGGATGGTCTCTGGGGGCAAACGATGCGGCCAATATCTTTGGAACCGCAGTGGGAAGCCGGATGGTTCGTTTTCGCACCGCGGCCATGGTTTCCGGGGTTTTTGTCATCCTGGGTGCCGTTATAAGCGGTGCGGGTGCCAGCCATACTTTGGGAAAACTGGGTGCCGTCAATGCCCTGGCCGGCAGTTTTACCGTCGCTTTGGCCGCTGCTTTGACAGTTGCATGGATGACCAAGGCCAAATTGCCGGTCTCTACATCGCAGGCCATTGTCGGTGCTATTATTGGCTGGAACTTTTTTTCAGGCTCACCAACCGATCTTTCGGCTCTCAACAAAATCGTCATGACATGGGTTCTCTGCCCGCTTTTAGCGGCCGGCTTCTCAATGGTCTTTTACCATTTGTTTCGAATCGTGCTGGGGAAAACAAGGCTGCATATGCTCCGGCTCGACGCACTGACCCGTGTGGGGTTGATTGTCGTGGGCGCTTTTGGAGCTTATTCTCTGGGAGCTAATAACATTGCCAATGTAATGGGTGTCTTCGTACCTTCGTCTCCCTTTCCCAGTGTGGATTTACTGTTTGTTTCACTTTCCAGTGTGCAGGTTCTCTTTCTTTTCGGAGCAGTGGCGATTGCCGTGGGTGTTTTCACCTATTCCTACAGAGTCATGACAACCGTTGGCAACGACCTCTTCAAACTAACGCCCATCATGGCCTTGATCGTCGTCCTGGCGGAGTCTCTGGTGCTGTTCCTGTTCGCTTCCAAGGGTCTGGAATCCTGGTTGATGTCAAAAGGTCTTCCAACCATTCCTCTTGTTCCTGTCTCGAGTTCACAAGCCATTATTGGAGCCGTGATAGGTGTCAGCCTGGCCCGGGGCGGCAAAGGGCTTGACATAAAAACCCTGGCAAAGATCGCTTCAGGCTGGGTTACCACACCTATCTTTGCAGGGATCATCTCTTTTGTGCTGCTTTTCTTTGTTAAAAACGTGTTTGAACTTGCTGTCTACAATTGATAGGGTTCTTTAGAAGAAACAAGATCAGAAACAAAAACTCTGGTGTCGTGATAAACGGCTCCCTGACCCATATCTGAATCTCTTTCCTCTACTACGGCATTCACACTGGAACCGCCAAAGAGCTTTGCCCAGTGCCCTTTGTGCGACACAGCCGTTCCCGGCTTCACGCGGTCGCTGATTTGGAGTTGAGCACGAAAGGAGCCTCTTTCATTCCACACCGAAACCAAGGTGCGGTTCTTGAGGTTTCTTTGGTCTGCGTCGTCGGGGTGCAGCAGGAACGCGGGGACACCAGCCTTACTGTGATTGGGACTGTTGGAGAACATGGAATTGGTTCGCATATTGCCGGCAGGGGACAGGAGCACAAGAGAACCGTCTTCTGGGTCACTTGCGGTTGAGGAGCTGCGATAAAAGGGATAGATTCCATGACCGTTTCTTTCTGCTTGTTCTGATGCAAATTCAAACTTACCGCTTTTGGTCTGGAACTGATTGATAAAGGGTTGAAAGGGTTCCGGCCATCCCGGTCTCATCCAGCCTTTTTCTCTCAGCTTCCTTAAATTGACTGTCTTCATGGAGAAATGATCTGAATTCAGGGCGTTCCGGATGAGTTCCTCGTCAGAAGCATAAAGCTCGGGTTGAGGTAAATTCATTTTTTTGGCAATTCGCCTGAATATTTCCGTATGCGGTTGGCACTCTCCTGGCGGGGCAACAGCTTTTTCGTTGAAATGGAGGTAGAGATGGCTGTAGGAATCGCCAAGCTCCGTCTGTTCCATTTGCATGGTGGAGGGAAGCAGGATATCGGCATAATCAGCCGTGTCGGTTTGGAAACAATCGATTACCGCGGTAAAGAGATCCTCCCGGCTGAGCCCCTTGATAACGCGGTTTTGATCCGGATTGGAGACAACCGGATTGGCGGCTGTTACGATCAGAGCTTTGACAGGCGGGTTGTTTTCTTCCAGTAAGGCATGACCCAGTCGGGTCATGACAAGCGAGCGGGCCGGTTTTTTCCGCAGGGAATCGCCGCATAGAGCCCTTTTATTGAGTTGATAGGTTTCTCCGGTTGAATAGCATATTCCGCCGCCAAGTCGATTGAAATCGCCTGTGACGGCAGGTAAACACGAAATCACCCGGCAGGCCTGACCACCGAAAGCGTGTCTCTGCATACCCATCCCCAGATGAATGCCCATGGGCCGACTGTCGGCAATCAGATCGGCCAGGCGTGAGATTTCTCCTTGCTCAAGACCGCAGGCGGCAGCGGTTGTGTTCAGGTTCCATTTTGAAAGGATTTTGTTTTTAAAGCCCTGAAAGCCAAGCGTTTTCGCTTCCAAATAAGCCACGTCATGGCGTTTTTTCTGCACCAGCTGCTGCATGATTCCCAGGGCGAGGGCACCATCGGTACCCGGTTTAATTTGGAGGAAGAGATAGGCTTTGTCCGCGGTTTTGGTGCGAACAGGGTCGATAACAACCAGTTTAGCGCCATTTTCATGGCCTTTTTGGACAAAGGTCCACAAGTGTTGATTGGTGACGAGTGTGTTGGTGCCCCAGAGAATGATGCATTTGGAGTGAACCAAATGCTCGTTATCCATGCCCGCGGCAGATCCCGTGGTGTAACTCATGCCCACATGGCCTGACACCGAACAGATGGTTGGCGAATGACGGGATGCTCCCAGGGCGTTAAACAGCCTGTGGCCCGCACTGTTGATGCCCTGTATCCAACCGATGTTTCCGGTTCCCTGATAGGGCCAGACGGATTCCGCTCCGTAGCTTGCAATAGCGGATTGTAAATGGGCTGCAATTTCGTGAACCGCTTCATCCCACGAAATGCGTTGAAAGAGACCTGCCCCTTTGGGCCCTGTGCGTTTCATGGGGTAAAGAAGTCTTGCGGGATGTTGCGCGTACTCCAGGTAAGATTTCATTTTGGAGCAGAGTCTGCCCTTTGTAAAGGGATGATCGGGGTTGCCGCGCAGTTTGGTGGCCACACCGTCTTCCACGGTGACAATCCAGGAACAGCCATCGGGACAATCTCTGGGACAAGTACCGTAAAACTCGCGTCTCACAGAATGGTTATTTTTCTTTTGATTCTTCATAGTGGATATCGCTGTCCATGTTCTGGTTTACAGGTAACCGTGTCTCAAAAAAAACGGATAGAGCATGCGGTCTTCAGCAGGTGAAAACTCGAAATAGTGTTGAGAGTAATTCCGCCAGGCATTCTGTATGGCTGCGGGGTCTGTTTCACGAAGGAGGTTTTGGATGAAAGGGGAATGGCTGGCTTGCTCGCTTACAAAAGGAGCGAGTGGTTTGTAGCTCTTTCTGTGGATAGGGCAGGGGCCGTGGTCTGAGAGTGCTTTTTTATGCGCCTGGGTGGGATAACCCACATGGGATTGAAAGCCGTATTCGGGGTAGGCCTTGGCAAGCGAGGACATGATTTCATCCCGTATGACTTTTGCCACGATGGAGGCTCCGGCGATGGCACTCAACCTGTTTTCCCCTTTTACCAGCGTTTTTGCCCACTTCAGGCGCGCAGGCTTTTGGTTGCCGTCGATGAAGAGATAGTTCCCTTCGCGGTATTCGGGAGCTGTTCGTTCAAACCCCAAAAGACTGGCTCGCAGAACATTGATGCGATCTACCACCATGTGGCTGATAACGGCCACGCGGATGCGGCTCGCATGGGTCAGGATTTCCCGGTAGAGTGTCAAACGCGTCTTTTCCGAGGTTTCTTTGGAGTCGCGGAGCTTCGAGTAGAAGGGTCGTGTCATGACCTGGTCGGGTGTCCAGCTCAGAGCGGCAGTCACCACCGGACCAGCCATGCAGCCCCGGCCCACTTCATCACACCCGGTTGTCATGAAGTGCCTGTAGGTCTGATCGCAGGGGAACCGGTTCATTGGGGGCCAGAGGGAGCGATCAATGTATGGTGGCTCCTTCCGAGAACAGCCATTTCTTGATGGCTTCAAGTGCGGAGTCGAGCTTCTCCTGTTGAGTGGCTTCCACAACCAGCCGCAGAAGGGGCTCTGTATTGGACTTTCGCAGGCAGAACCACCAATCGGGAAAGTCGATGCGAATGCCGTCGATGGTCAGTACCTCTCCGCCCGGGAATTTTGAGGGACATTCTTGCAACAGTTGATCTGCTTTGGTGGTTTCAAAATTCACTTCACCGGAAGGAACGTACCGCTTTAGCGGCGCGATTAGTTTGGAAAGAGGCTCTTTCTTCTCCGTCAGAATATTCATGACTTCCACCATGGTCAAAAAGGCGCTGTCCGCGAAAGAGAAGTCCTTGAAGTAGAAGTGGCCGGCAAGTTCACCTCCAAAGTGGCCGTTGGATTTTCTCAGCTCGGCTTTCATGAACGAATGGCCTACCCTGCAGAGGATGGGCGTTCCGCCCAGTTTTGTAACTTCTTCTGCCACCACTCTTGAACTTCTGACATCGTAGACAATGGGGCTTGGGCCTCTTTTGGTGAGGAACTGTTTTGCCAGTAAGGTGGTCAGAATATCAGCGGGAATGACTTCACCCTGGTCGTCCACAAAGAAGCAGCGGTCCGCGTCGCCGTCGAAAGCAACGCCGAAATCCAGTTTTTCAGTGACGACCTTCTGCCTCAGATCTTCCAGGTTCCTGAAATCGAGAGGATTGGCCAGATGGTTGGGGAAAGTGAAATCCAGGTCCCAATACAGAGGCTCAACTCGATGGTGTGTGCCCGCCTGGAAGTCCTCGATGAGGTGTCCGCCCATGCCGTTGCCGCAGTCGACCGCGTAGTGGAACGGATGCTCGCCTTCCAATTTGCCAAATAAAAAGTCAAGGTAAGCGGGTTTGTAGTCCTTTTGTGTGATCGTTCCCGGCTGGTCGCACTGATATGCAGCAGCTTGACCGGAGTTGACCATTTCCTCGATTTGTTTCATGCCTTTTTCATAAGTGAGGGGAATGGCTTTTTCACGGGTCATTTTGATGCCGTTGTATTCACCGGAATTGTGAGACGCGGTGATGACAGCTGCTCCATCGAAATGATCCGTAAAGCAGGCAAAATAACAGCTGGGTGAAGTGGCCAGACCCATGTCGGTCACATCGGCTCCCGCATCCTGAGCGCCGCGAATGAAAGCGGCCTGAAGACCGGGAGAATGCACTCGCCCGTCGCGGGCGCATACGATTTTGGGGTTACTGCCCAGGTACATGGCAAAGGCTTTGCCAATTTGATAGCCTACATCGTTGTTGAGATCCTGACCAAAGACACTTCTCACATCATAGGCTTTAAAGATTCCTGCCATTTCATCCTCCTGTGGGTATTGATTGATTTCGCATGGGTTGCAATTTGGAATTGATTAATTTGATATTCGCTTTTTTAGAAAAATTTCAAGTTGTTTGACACAGGTCGCTTTTATAATTTTGGCATCCTGATCCTGAGGGGCATTGGTCAAAACCTTTTCACAAACCTCAATAGCTTTGACATAACATCGTTGAGTCATAAGTTCGTTGGCCTTCTTCAACATGCCGTGTGCCAGCTGTCGGTAAAACACCTCGCGCTCCCGTATTTCTTTTTCCCTTTGCCTTATTTTTTTTTGAAGTTTTTTGATGAGTCCGTGTTTGGGAACCAACGCGGAGAGCTGTGCCAGAATGTGCCTGGCATCGGAAAGCGTTTCGGACTCGAGGGCCTTGTTGATTTGTTCCATTTTTTCCGCAACCAGTTTCCTGATATACGATTGCTTGGCATTCATGACCTCATCATCAAGTGTCGTCTCTTCAGCAATCGTGTCTAACAGCGCTTCAGTCCTGTAAATTGCTTCCAGCTCTTCCGCCGCTTTTTCACAGGAGCTGACTCTCTTGTCTCTGTCCTTTGTGAGCATCTTGTCAATGAGTACGCTAAGAGGTTCGGGGACATTGGAGAGGGGCTCAGGGTCTCGGTTAATGATGTTAATCATGGTTTGGCTGATGTTCTTGCCAATAAAGGGGTTTTTGCCCGCTATCAATTCATACAGGATGACACCGATGCTGAAAATATCGGCTCTGTGATCAACTTTTAAGCCGGTTATCTGTTCAGGTGAGATGTAATTAATGGTACCGATTACCATGCCCGACGTGGTCAGTTTGGAATTCTTGAAATGAGCTACGCCAAAATCCAGTACTTTGACATGGTCGTTGTCCAGAATAAAAATATTGGCAGGCTTGATGTCACGGTGAATGATCTCTTTACTGTGTGCCAGTTGCACGCCTTTGCATATTTGTTTGACGATTTTCAAAATGGCCTTGAGGGAGAGTTTGGGGTGGGTCTTTATGTATTCATCAAGGGTTGTTCCCTCAAGATACTCCATGGCGATATAGGAAATGCCCTTGTCTTCACCCACATTGTAAACATCTACAATGTTCTTGTGGTTCAGCTGCCCTAGAATACTGCCTTCCCGGTAAAAGCGCTTTTCCATTAACGAGTCGGCAATGTTTTTGGGGTTCATGGTCTTTATAGCCACAAGTTTCTTGATTCTGGGGTCCATTCCCTTGTAGACAATCCCCATGGAGCCTCGACCTATGATACCGAGTATCTGATATTTGCCTAACCATTTAATTCCAGACACAAATCACCACCGTACAATGCTGAACTAAACATAGCTTGCATGCCATCCATTGGCAAGTGTAAAAAAGGTCCTCTTACCTCAAACGCGTTTTTTGAACAGAATTGGAGCCGCAAGATGGTACTGTTCAGAGGAGGCTTTTTCAGACTATCGTTAGCCGATAAAAAAGCCTGCCCTCTGTGTAAGGGCAGGCTTGCTGGAATTTGAAATAATCCAGAAGGATGCTATCTGGAAAACAAAAATCCGATCAGAGCGCCGTACAGAGTTGAACTCCACGGGTTGGTCGTAATGGGGCATGATCCACTTGAACATCCAATCAGCTTGTAGTAAGCGAAGCCCAGTAGAGCACCACCGCCGGTGAAAAGAATAGCTCTTAACATTTACATTAATCCATTTACATTAATCCATCGATGACACTGGCTAATTGATCGCGTCCCATGGCACCAACCTGTTGATTGACCACCTTACCGTCTTTAATGAAAAGTAAGGTGGGAATACTCATAACACGATACTGCCCGGCTAATGCTCTGTTTTCATCGACGTTGACTTTTCCGATTTTAACGCGGCCTTCGTATTCAGCTGCCAGTTCATCTAAAACAGGTGCAATCGCCCTGCATGGCCCGCACCATGTTGCCCAGAAATCGACAACAACGGGGATGTCTGATTGAAGAACTTCACTTTCAAAGTTGTCATTATTCAATGTTAAAGTTTTGCTCATAGCATAGCTCCTTATTATTCAATTTCCAATAACTAACACAATATAACCAAGCAGTTGTATTCTGTCAACATCGACCACCTGATCGGGCTATATTAACACGGTCAATCACTCCTTATTGTAAAAGGTATGCATTCTTCTTGTGTGCTATTGATTTTCACTTGGTCATCACGGCTTGATCTGCTGCATGATCGGCTTTAGATAGAAAGGCTGTCTGTTCAGGTCCCTGAGCAATTCGCATGTAGAACGTCATGGGGCTTGCCATGCGTTTACCTGCAGGAGACTGTGGTCGTTTTGGATTGTGTTTGCTTTTTCCAGCTGTGCGGCTAAAATGGTGGACAGGCAGAAAGATACCGCAGCTGCTGTTTACAGGAAACTTTCTGGTGTGGGGCGGTTTAAAAAAAACTGTCATCAGATTTTATTGGTGACAGGTGTGCTACTTTTATTGTGAATTGACATCTTCCCGCCACCCTTCTGCAGCTGCCTGGTGGATAAGATGGAAAAATGGAGTTATAATAGGACAACATCAGCGAGGTCTTTATGAGAATTTTTCTGTTCTTCGTGTTTCCCGCCATTCTGTGGGCTCAGACATATGAAATTACCAAAATGGGTGTGGCATCCAAAAAGCCTTCAAGTGATGTTTTTATGAAGTACAAACCCATGGCTGACTATCTTTCGCGCAGAGTTTATTCCGATTTGGTGAAAGGCGATGTGAAACTGAGGATTTTTAAAAGCGAAAAAGAACTGCGTAAAGCGATCTTGCAAAAGGAAATCTATTTTGCCAGATTGACTCCCCAGTCTTATATTATGCTGAAAGAACGCATGCCAGGCTTGGGACTTGTTGCTGGTGAGCTTTTAAACCATCAATTTCAAAACAAGGGTATTTTGATTGTTCAAAAGGCCAACTTCGTTCGGAACTACAGTCACTTTAAATCCAAGTCCTTTGCTTTTGGGCCTAAGACCAGTGCTCTTCTGGATATTGTTCCCAAGTCTATTCTGGCGAGTAAAGGTCTGAAAATGAGCGATATCAAGCCGAAATACCTGTCTGATATAGAGAAAATCAAACATTTTGTGGAAGTAGGCAGAGTGATTGGCGGGGTCATTCCTGTACAGGCCTTGTCGGATGACGAACAGGATCGTTTTAGAATTTTCAGTGAATACTCAGCACCGGGAAATGTTTGGGTTATCACCAAAAATGTTTTCCTTTCAACACGAGAAAAGATTCAAGCGGAGTTGTTGAATACACTGGAGCCTCACGTCAGCAGGGTTCTGCAAATTGACGGTTTCGTAAAAGTGAATAACCGCGATTTAGATGAATTCCGGTCTGACATGAGAAAAGCCATGGCCTTTCACAGAAAATAACGCCGTTTTGCTTCAAGGGTGTTCAAGGACAACTGAACAGACGGGGCCTGCATTTCACGGATGGTAGAGAAAGCCGTTTTGGGTGTGGCTAATGAATTTGAGTTAGGATAGAATGAATTATGTGTAGTAGATTCAAGTAAAGGAACACCGTGGATCCAGGATAACAGGAAGTACTTTTGAAGATATTAATCGTTGCTGATGAACAAGCCCGTGAGCAGAATTGGTTCAAGATGTTTGACACACCAGACTTTGAAACGGAGTGTGTACAGACTGTTTTTGAAGCCAACGATTTATTCCTGACCAGCCTGGCGATGGGGCACAGCTATCCTCTGGTTGTCTTTCACCACGGGCAGCGGTCGGAAGACGCGTTCCAGCTGATGCGGTACTGGCGGGTTCAGGAACCGAGTATTGCTGTTATTTACATTTGTAAGGACCATAAAACCGACAGTAGGAGTTTGAAAGGCATTGGCATTATTGACTCCATACTCGAAGATGAAGAGCCTGAGATTTTACAGAACCACCTTCAGTATCTCTTACAGGGTTCAAAGGACAGGCAGGTGCTGGGGATCAAGCTCCAGATCCTTGAGGAACCTGCGAGTATGAGAGAACCGGCAGCAGCCATGGCGAAGGTTCTCTCGTTGATCGTGAATCAAAGCTCCATTGACGCAGCCGCTTTCATACAGTTCACAGATAAACCCGATGAGCCCATTATGCAGATTACCCAGTCGCTTGATATAACAGATCAATTCTGGCTTGATGAGCTCTGTGAAAATAACGAGCAGACCCTGATGCGCTATCTTGAAGAGAAACGCATGCAGGTAATGGATGAGCGCTACATTTTCCCCATTTACTCCAGTCGTGGATGGGAAGGCCTGCTTATTTACATTCTCAAGGACGATATGGGCGTCAAACCCTCCGATCTGGAGAGTCTGGCCAAGACCGTTCACCTCTTGTTGGAACGAGTACGTGTGAATGAGAACCTCGCCAGAAAGACCCACGAAAAATCCACTTACACTTCCCTTTTAAGCAATACATTGAAAACCAGTTTAAAAGAAAGTGCTCAGAGAATGGATCTCTTGCGCATGATCGCCAAATCCCGGCAGGTCCACGAGTTGATATGCAAGGCGGAGGATCAAATTTTACGCTCAACCTACTTGCTGGATGACATTATCGAGTTGGCCCGCATCGATGACGGCATGATGGTTCTTTTAGCCCAGCCCGTTGACTTAATGGATATTCTGAAGCGATCTGTTGAAAAAGTGCATTCGCCTGCGGAAGAGAAGAACATTGAAATCACCTTTGAGCAGTCCGGTGGTTTAGCTGTCCGCATGGATGCCGACGGCACCAAAATAGAGCAGGTTTTTTACAATTTACTGCAATTTCTGGTTCAAAACAGCGATGCGAACAAGAGCATTAAAATTAGGTTGAATGAAGTCAGCAAGGGCTTGATCTTTGTTAAACTGACGGGAACCCTAACTCTGCACCCTGTTGATGACCACAAGAAGCTTTTTGAAAGACCGGAGGCCAGTTTCCTGCTCGATGAAAATAGAGTGAGTCTTTATATTTGCAAGAAATTTATTGAAGCACACGAAGGAAAAATTGATACCGAATTCAACAGGGACAAGGAATTTTCTTTCCTGATTCAGTTCAGGATGCTGACGGTTTAAAAAAGTAATCGTAATTCCGTGCGATAATCATGACAGCTAACACCTTTGGTACGTATTCCTGAGTTTCACGAGGAAGGGACCGGGTTCGGTAAAGATACCAAAAATTTCGCTGCTCAATGGGGTTTGGAATTTGTCTTATGATATGTCTCAGTTTTGTGGGGCCGCAATTATAAGCCGCCACTGCTAACATGACCGAACTGCCAGAGCCAAAATCCAATATCAGGTACTTGATGTATTGTGCCGCTGCCTGTGTGGATTTGGAGATATCCAGGCGTTCGTCTTTTGAAGTAGTAATGGTCAGACCATAGGCTTTGGCAGTGCTTCTTCTCATTTGCCAGAGACCCACAGCTTGTTTTCGACTTTTTACCTGTTTTTTAAACCGGCTTTCAACATAAGCCATGTAAATTAAGTCAGGAGGAAGGTTGAAACTCTTAAAAATGGATTTCATCTCTTTCAGCTGAGCTTGTTTTTTGAGCATTTTTTGCAGACTTTGTCGTTCCTGCTGGTGGAAATAGGTAATTTGATTTTTTATTTCAGCCAAGAACTCGGGTGGAACGGAGTAGGTTTCGGCTCCGAGCTCTTTCAACAGACGATGGACTTCCCTTTCGATAAAATCATCCTCTTTACTGCGTGCGCCAATTTCATAAAGCAGGTTTTTTTCTATCTTTTCTGCTTTTTCCTGTAAAGAAATCAGTGTTTTTAAGTGCCTGTTAACGGCTTCAGGATCATTCAATGTCTGGATCTGTTCCTCTATTTCCAGAATGCGCTTGTCGATGTCGCTTTTTTCTGATGCAAGCCGCCGCGACTGAATGGTGAATCCCAGCATGAGGAGAACGACGGCGAGTACAAGAATGGAGATAATGTGAAAGTGTTTTTTGGTTTTCTTTTTCAACGTCTGGTCAATGGACTTTTCAAGAGCCTCACGCATGATATGCAGTGTTTGACCGCTTTGCTCATTTGGGTTCTTTCTGGCTAATCGGGCTTTCTCGACCGCTTCACTCAAGAGCTGATGTTTGTCTTTCTCAGGGGTCGAACTCTTTTCTTCGATTGTTTTTTCAAGGGATTCCCTGTCCAGGTGTATCGTTTGTTCAGGGTTCAGTTCCTGCTCTGTTATAAACAGAAGATGAATGCCTGTCAGGCCTAAAGAGATTCGGTCACCGTGCTGGATATCACATCGATCGATGGGCAGTCCGTTGAGAAAAGTGCCATTGGTGCTTGAGAGATCCTCGAGGGTATAGCCATTTTGAGATACGACAATGCGAGCGTGGCGGTTGGAGACCATGCGTGCCTCTTCCGATGGCAGCAGAATGACGCTGTCGTCCCCGCGGCCTAAAATGGCGGGGAAACTCTTTATGGGCCTTCTCTGGCCGTTTAAAATGCCGGAATCCCATTTTAACCAGGCTTTTTGCTCAGAAATCGTTCCACTCCTCTCCTTAATGTGCTTTCATTATACTCGAAAAACGAACTGACGAAAAATGAACTGAATTTCTGATTAGGAATTGATCTGTGAGCGGAAAGCGTGGAGGTGAATCCTGAAGATCGGATTTTGGCTCTTTCGGGTCACGGGGTGAAAGAGCTTGTTATGGCATGCCTTTTGACCTTTTTTTCATCTACCCGCTCGTTTTCAGCGCCTTTATTGCTTCAAGCGATAGACAGTGCTGAAACTGAAATAAACGGTTTCATCTGCAAGGTCGCAGGCAAAATCAAAGTGCAGCTGCCTGTTCCAGCCAAGCCCTATTCCCACATTGTAATGATCGATATCTTTTTTAAATTGATGAAGGAAGAAAGCGTCTCGTACATTCATATCGTTTCCCGAAGTGTAGCTTCCCTGCAGAATCTGGTTGTCTTCAATGTTGTTCAGCGGCGCGTGATAGGGCTCTTGCCAGTATCCCAGCCGCAGAGCAAGCGGTCGGCCTGCTATTAAATCGGAAAAAAGCCGTTCGATTCCAAAATGGAGTTCTGTTCCATCTTCAATGGCTTGTGTCACATCTTCCAGTCCATTGAAGTCCACCAGGTCATCCGTGAGTTGCGAATAAAAAATTCGCTGAACATCCAGCATGATCAGTGTGAAATCGGTTACCCTGTAGGCCAAGCCGAAAGACAATGCGTCGGGCACTTTAAAAAAGTGCTCTTTGAGAAAGTTATCCTGCCAGAGTTCGACGGTTTGATCTAATTGCAATGTGTAATCAAAAGAGGGCTGAGCTTTGTAAGAAACCCCTGCGGATAACCAGCTGTTGGGGTTGACCAGAAGCCCCAACACGCCTCCGACCCCGTTATCCTTTCCTTCGGCCAGCTGATCAACGGGAATGGGCTCTTCAATGCTGTTCTTCAGGAGAAGCGTTGAGTTGGCCATGTAGTCCATTTGACTGTAAAACACACTAAGGCCAACAGATACATGCTCTCCCAGTTTCCTGGCAATAGAAAGGCCCAGATCTTCCATGGTGATGTCCACACGATCGTGAGAAGGGAAAAAGTGAATTTGATCAACCGCCTGATCGAGTGGGAAAATATAAACCGTGTCGGTTGTATAATCTCTCTGCACATCGGCCTGAACCTGGTAAAAGACTCCCAGAGAAAAGTTTTCCAGTGGCAGGACATAGGAAAAGAAGGGGATTTGAAACTTGGAATTTGAAAAGGACTTGTTTTCAAATTCGAAATCGAAATCGAAGAGATTCTGTTGAACGATGTTGCCGCCGTAGAAGGGCACGTCGTATTTCTCATGTATGTATCGCGTTTCAATTGTGACAGAGGCCTTCCTGATCTGGATGAGACCGGCGGGGTTGGCGAGTACCGCGGTGGCATCGTCAGCCATCCCTGTAAAGGCGCCGCCAATTCCCAGTGCTCTTGCTCCGGGATTCGCAAAGTTGAAGTGCAGGTTTCGCGCGGCCCGATTGTTGTGTTGTGACAGACTCGCCAATGGAAAAAAACACAGGCTGAGGATCGTGATAGTTTTCAAATTGAGTTGCATGGTGACTCCTTAGTAACGCCATGTTCCAGACAAGCTGATTTTGCGGGTTTCATCCGAGATATCAATTCCGAGGTCGATCAATAAACTGTTGGAAAAAGACAGCCCGAGGCCTGCGCACAGGTGATCGAGATCCCGCTCAAATTGCTGTAAAAAGACCGCGTTTCGGATGCCAAGGCCTCCCGTTTCATCTCTGTAAATGATTTGAGGATCAGAGAGTGTGTTCTTCAGAGCGTGATAGGGCTCAAACCAATATCCTGCTCGCAGGGAGAGCGGGACCGCCATGTCCATTAAAAAATACTCCAGTCCAAAGTGGTACTCCATCGCGTCTTCCACCACTTGCCTGTTCCCGTTTTGTTCAAAGAACTGATAGCTGCTGTCGCTTAACTCAGAATAGAAAACGCGTTTAATTTCAGCAGATAACAGCAGGGATTCAGATGAACGCATGCTGACTCCTATGGCGGCATTGTCGGGAACACTAAAAACTGAAATACCTTCTTCCATGATTTCTAACGGACTCAACTCCAAATTTTGAAAGTCGATCTGGCTTTGCCTGGTCGTGTAGTCGTAGTCAAACGAAGGGTAGTGCTGGTACGTTAAACCAAAGCGGAAGCGATCATTGGGCGCGTATAAAAAACCCCCAAAACCACTGAAGCCGACTTCATCTCCGTCCACCTCAATTGTGGCGAGCGTTTCTCCAAAAAGGGGCTGCAGAAATTGAAATTCAGATTCCTGAAAGGAGGGCAGTTTCAGTGCGGTCTGACCGGTGTAGCTGAGCCTTGAAACTCCAACTGTGCAACCCACAGACAGCGTATCGCTAAAGCTCCAGGCTGCACTTCCCCCCAGTGTTTCCAGTTTGAGGTTGAGCGTGTTTTCGGTGGGATAGAAATAGTAGGTCTCAAGACGATTGACGGGCCTGATATCGTAGGGTACAGCGGGTATGCGAACAAATTCAGTTGAAAAATGGCGCCTGGTATCGGCTTGTTTGGCGTAAAAGAAACCCAGGTTGATGTTACTCAAAGGGAAAACGGCGCTTACAAAAGGTATGGATTTGTACTCGCTTGAAAATGATTTCGCCTGGAGGTCAAAATCCAGATCATGTGTTCCTGTCTGAAGGATCTCACCTGAGTGAAACGGGATGAGATGATCATCCTGAAGTGATAGCAGTTCAAAGGACACGGTTCTCTTTCTCAGAAGTGTCAAACCGGCGGGGTTGGCAAAAATAGAGGTCTGGTCATCTGCCAACCCAACAAAGGCACCGCCCAACCCAAGGGCTCGCGCCCCTGGATTGGTGAACTGAAACTGCATGTTCACATTGGCGATCATGTCATTTTGGGCCAGAACAGACCAGCCGCACAGAAAAAAGGATATCGCTAGAACTGTTTTCATGGGCTATTCCTTGTTAAAAAATATATTCTATAGTAGGGAATTGGAGCCGCTTTGTCAAAGAGTTTCGGTCCAGGAGTACCATCGAGCTTCCTTTTTCACCCGAATCGTTTGTGTTTTACTCCCCAGGTGACTTTTTGGGGGCAGCCGTGGCTTGATTGCAGGTGGAGTTTCAACCTGAACGAAACTGTTACCGCCTTCACCCGTACAACGCATGTTGACTTGATAAGCGCGAAAAAACAAACCAGCAGGAATGAACTCGTGGAAAAAGCCTGAATGTTGAGGGTGGTTTTTATTTCAGTATTACTTTAAAACCTCGGTTAGATATTTGAAAAGGGTGTCCTGGTCGAGGTTGTGAACTTCCAGGAACTCCAATCCGGTTAGAGCATATCCGTCCTCTTCGCAATCGACATGACGGACAATGGCTGTAACCTGGATGATTTCTGAGAATTGGGGAAGTTCGAAATCGACATGGAGTAACGTGCCGTTGCCGTATAACACGGGGGACATGCATTTTGCCCCGCCTGCGCAGATGTTTTGAATGTTGACTTGCAGCGCTGAATCTTCAGCTTCTCCTTTCTCTCGAATCCAAACGGCCATGCCTGTAGGCGTGTATCGTTCAAAATTTCTTTTTGTATTACCCATGGCTATACCCTTTCAGGATCGTTTCCATTCTGCATCTGCCCAATGGGGAGATGCTGGAAAAGGACCGTGTCTTTTTAGTTAAAAAGCAACGTATCCATTCTATTCCAAAAGGGCATGCCGAGTCTACAGGGTATGGTCAGAAATGTTTAAGCGAGATCATGAGCCTTAGTGTCGTTGACAGCGGATCTTGTCAGGTTGCATTCAACTCTAGCTGTAAATCGGCTGGTTTAATGCCGGGCCTCCTTTTTCTCTTTTCCGGTTCATTCAACGAATCCATCTGGCATGGTTGTTTATTCCGTAGCCGATAGCGCCTTCATGTAGGTGCGGTTCATATCCCCGCCAGCTGTTGTTCCGATTATATCCTGATCCGAATGAACGCTGATGTAGCAATCGGGAGCCAGTTCCTGACTGCTGAAGTAGTCTGAAACGACGAATGTGAAACGACACTTGGGCTGTATTTCGACATGGCGCGATTCCATTATTTCGCCTGTTGAGCTGCGTAACAGGATATCCGCAGCGGCCGTTTCATTTTGTGGATTGGTGAGCGCAACTCCTGTCCATTCATTTTCTAAAGCGAGCATGAGCGGTAAAATCAAATGCCGATTCGAGTTGTCCGTCAGAGTAAAACCGCAGATACCCGCTTGTCTGGTCCCGTAGAGTTCCAGGGCAAACAGGGGCTTGCTGGATTCAATCACGGCCCAGCTGGCGGTACCAGCCTCCAGAGGGAAGAGGGCGTCCATCGTACCTTTTACCTTTGTCTGTGGCGCAATCTTGAGTTCTTCGGTTCCAATTTGCTCCCCCGTGTTGGAATAAAAGGAAAAAACGGCGGTTGCCTTGGTGTCATTCGGATTTAAAAATGCAAATCCCGACCAGAAGACCTCCGTATCTGTAGGGATATGAGGGACATAGAGAAGGCTTGAAGGTTCTACCACTAATTCGACAGCTCCGCCATCACTGCCTTGTTTGATGAACATCTCAAATCCCGTGAGTGAATCGGTGTTGACGGATCCTATGGAGCAAAATGATTCCATACTTCCCCAAGCTTGGGCTTCTTCAAACTCTTGCGGCATATGGTCCTCCAGGTTCAGAAACTCAGCGTATTCGGGATTGGTACTGCACGATATGTTGTCACAAAGCGTCATGGATACGGACAATTTTCCCATGTTAGAGACAAAGGCATGGGTGTCCCAGTAGTCGGTCTGTTCAGCCAGGTGGGGAATGACAAGGGTTGATTGGGGAAACGGCTGAAGATAAGCTGCCATGGCGGCGGTTGTACTGGAGAGCTCAGAAAAAACTGTGATCCCTCTTGGCATCTCGAGTTCAATGAATCGATAGTGCGTCTTTTTGAAACCGGATAAGTCAACCAGGTGCTTGCTGTGTCCATGCAGAACGAACGGCTTGTTTCGTACAATGGAACCCTCTCTGCTCCTGGCTTTTAAGTGAATGTCGATCGCTTCATCCTGATTGCTGATGAGGTAGGTTCGTAAGTCCTGAAACCCCACGTTGCCAAAAGTTCTGGGGCTTGGAATATAGAGTCGGACCGAGTATGTACCCTGGGTGATGGCAAACGGTGCTTCACTGGTATCGCTCATACCGTCTGCATCTTCAACCTTGAGCATGCAAAAGGTGGACAGTGTATCTGGAACGGTCCACTCGTATGTTCCCGAGTTGGGAGCTGAGGCGCTGATAGGCAGCCAGGATGTACCACCGTTGACCGAGTAGCTTAAAGTTATGTTTTCGCTGGAGTTAGGAGTCCATTCAATGGTTTCTTTTGAACCGGTGGTGAAGTGTTCACCTCCGTCCGGGTAGACAATCGAGAGATCAGGGGAACCCGCTTCAAGAATTGCGAACACGGCATTGCTGGTGTCGCTGGGCGTTCCGCTTAAAGCGGAAACCCGCACCAGGCATTCAGTTGAAAGCTGGTTTGGAATGGTCCACGAATAAGAACCGTTGTTTTCTGTTTGTTCGACAATGGTTTGCCAACTGTTGCCCGAATCATAGGAAAACTCGATGTGAACACTCGTGAAATCTCCCATGGATCTCCAGCCGATGTCCCTGGTGGTGCCAGTTACCCACCGTTCACCGCCGTTGGGACTCACCACTGTGAGACTGTCGGTGACGGTCGTTGAACCGTCCCAGCCGGCTATTCGGGCCAGCAGCCACCAAAAAGCGGCACCTTTCAAGGCACAGTTCAGGCCTTCTGAGTGGGCACAGCGGTCACATTGGCTGGCAATGTCAAACCACTGCGAATCGGGGTTGGCGGCCATCCATTCCTGAGCCCAGTTGCCATCGCCCCAGGGATTGCCGTCTCCGTTTTTGTCGTAATCGCACCCATCGGTTGCGAATAGCGCGTTGTAATTGGTCGAGCCATCGGGATCGTAGGATTCGATGTCCGCAAAGTCAAACAAGTTTTTGCCGTTATTCTGGCAGAAGGTCCGTATTTGTTCGTTTCGTTGATGGAGATTCCCCTCCAGACCCGAACCATCCAGGTGGCCTGTCATGTAAATGAAAGTAACACCCGGGTAATCTTGTTCCAATTGATCCATGGCGTTGAGATAGGCGTTGATACCTTCAACGCTATTGTCACTGACACCGCCGCACCAGGACCATATGACCACGTTGCGGTCGTTTGAGGGATTGTTCAACATGGTTATCGTGGCATCGCGCCAGCTTAAATCGCCGTTATGTCCCAGGTCTGCCGCTCCACCCGCATTGCCCCAGTGATCGTTTAAAAAAACACCGGGTACAAGTCCATTACCCGAAGATTCATACTGGTATACGCCGCCCAATTCTTCCTCGATGGCCTGCAAGCCGGAAACAAGTTGGCTGCCGTGGGAGGTGTGTCCGTAGCCGCATCTCAAATACTCTTTAGCCTGGGTAATCCATTCTTGCGGGATCTGATCGAGGTTGGTACAGGTGTGGTCTGCGATGATTGCCTGTGGGTAGGCTGTGACTGCGATGAGCCATGATGTCAATACAAAAACCAATTGTGTGACTTTTATCATAATTGTCTCCTTGCAAAGGAATTGTGTAATTGGAATCTATAGTCCTTTATTCCCAAAATCAAGGTGAAGATGAATTAGATAAAGAGATGTGATTTGTGGCATAAATTGTCCTGAATCTGCGAAGTGTGTCTGTAAAAAAAAGAGTTTTTCGAGTCGTACTTTTCACACCGTAAGGGGTTTGTAACTGGCCCTGTCGGGCTACAAATCCTCGCTTGGAGCATCGTGAAGGCTGCTTTTTGATAATTTTAAATAGCCATTGATATTATCGCTGTGTATAATTCATCGTCCGGATCTGACAACATGCATGAGGTATGTATGATAATCGAGATTAATCAAAGCGAAATGACAGTTTGCAGCCATTACTTGCGGCAAACAGATGGGTCGCTGTCTCGACAGTCTGGAGCAGTATCGATGAGGAGACATTTATGTGTAAAGAATTTCCAGGAAAAAAACTGATATCCACCATTTTCATTTTCATAGGCTTCAGTTTTTTTAGTTTAGGGCAAACCCCGCAAACGGGTAACGGAACACCTGACGAAAATTTCTCAGGCGAACAATTTTGTTTTGACATAACACTTACCAATACAGGTGATCCGGGATATGGCCCTTACCACCGGCTGATCCTTCCGCCTGACCTGCAGTTCAATTCTGCTTCATTTCTGGGTAACGGCATAACCGTCTCCGACATCGGTGTCTTTGGACCTGCTCCCAACAACCATTTGACCGATCCCAGAACGGGAACCGAGGTCACAGGTGATCCGGGCAGCAGGTTGTACCTGTTGATTCTTCCAATGGGGTCAATTGTCGACGGCGGTCCCTCCATTGATATTAATGTATGCGCCACCATCGATGTGAATGCCGAAATTGGCACACCACTGCCTGTATCAGTCCAGACCGTATATGAGTTTGGTGATACCGCCACGGGAACCAACGGTCCCATCGAGGGCGCGACGGTGGTTGAGTCGGTAACGCCCACGCTGGTGCTTTTTACCAAGACAAACGGTCGTCCGGAAAGTGAATTGCCGCCCGGTCCCTCTTTCCCTGCTACTTACACACTTACAGTCGATGTCGCCAACGGCAAAACCATTGACAACCTCGTAATTCAGGATATTCTCGATGCTGCTCTGCAATTTGTTACAGTGAATTCCGCGCCTGGCTGTACCATAGAAGGGTCACCAAGTACCACGTCGCCCGGGGGTACCCTGACACTGGAACGTGCCAGCCTCACAGGAGCCGTGGGCCCTGACTTAACCATCACTTACACGGTCTATGCCACCGACATTCTGGATGAAACGACTTGTGATGAACGTGTGGTCACCAACGACGCCTCTCTCAATGCCAACTACGATGGAAGCGCCATTACCGAGGTTTCCGATCAAAGTGACATGAACGTCGAGCACCTGCCTATCCAGAAAGGTGTTTCTCCCGGTTCGGCCATTCCCGGTCAGACTGTCACCTTCACCCTCAATTTCCAGGTGACTGAATACGGAACTTGTAATGCGCTTGTCATAACGGATACACTTCCCGATGGTTATACATTCGATGCTCACCAGAGTTTTAACCTGGGCACCATTACACCCACTGTAACTGAAGCTCCAGCAACCGGCATAACGACGGTCATTTATGATGTTACTGCTGCTGTGGGTAATTTGTCAGGTGCGACTACCGGAACCATTACCTACACCGCAACCATCGATCAGACTTATAACGATGGCACACTTGTTCTGGCTTCGGATGCTTTGACCAACTCGGTGGAGACCAGCTTTGGCCTGACGGCTGGAGCTTCCGCCTGTTCCGATGATTCAGGGGCTACAGTGACCATAGAACCGGTTGAGATCAGCAAGGAAATTGTCAACGTACAATCCCAGTATCACCCGGGAGAAATTGTAACCTACAGGCTGACCATGACGGTGCCTTCAGGTGATACCGAAGGTATCTACTTTGAAGATTTCTTTCCTTTGCCCGTTTTTAACGTCAACTCTCTGAACCTCACCTTTGGCAGTGGTGACATTCGTTACGCACCCACCAATACGGTCACCTTTGCTCCAAATGACGAACCTGACAGCATTACGATCAATGCTGCTGAAAACTCGTTGCGCATTGAATGGCCGGATATCCACACCACGGCTCCCCAAACTCTGGCTGTCGATGTTGACATCGCCATTGAAAGCGATCCTTTTGCCGACAATCTGTTTTTGACCAACCTGCTGCAGGTTGGCTCTGAAAATACCATAGGCGATCAGGCCATCGGTATACAGCCCATACAAATTCAAGTCAGGGCACCTTCACTTGAAATGACGAAGGGTGTCAGTGATACAGATAACCCCAATTCAAGTATCTCACCAGATCCGGCGATTTTGCCCGTCAATGGTAATGTGACCAACTCCGATGCCGGCGATACGGTGACCTTCGTCTTGACCACCGAGAACACGGGCGGAGCGCCAGCCTACGATGTGATTATTTCTGACGCTGCTGTTGACGGACTCACCGGCTGCAGCATTGTTTCTGTCCAAGACAGTCGCGGTCGTGCTATTGCTTATAGAGATCCCTCAGATCCCAATGTTGCTCCTTCACCTCCCAGCCTTCCCGTCCCAACCGATCTGAGTTCAGGTATTCTGTTGGATGAGGCGGTGGATCCCAACCGTGAATTCTTCATCGATGCCACGCTCTCAGCGGTCTTGTTTAATGATGGAGGCTTACCTTCGGTTGTCGATCAGGGAGATGTGTTGGAATTTACCACCACCATTTTGAATGACGGTGGTGCTGTTACAAATGCTATCTACCAAATTACGATTCCCGTTGGTATGACTTATGTAGCCGGCTCACTCACCTCCAGCCAGGGAACCACAAACGATATAGGGGCCCCCGGACTGAGTGTTGACATCGGTGCGTTAGCTGATGAACAAGTGGTAACAATCACTTTCAGAGCAACAGTGGATGCCACTGCTGGTGCTATTGATTTTCAGGGTACAGTCAACTCCGATCAGACCAATCCTGAACAAACGGATTCAAACGCCGATGACAACAATGGAGATCAAGTTACAAGAATTACCGTGGGTTCCGCGCCCCCTGCTCCGGCAGGCCCTCCGGTGCTTTCCAGCCACACCATCCTGGTAACTTACCAGTGTTCTTTGGACAGCGATGTTGAACCCGGTCAGAACATTCTCAACACAGGCAGTGTCACCTGGGCATCCGGTTCAGGCGAAACGCCTTTTGATCCCGTAACCGAAGACGCAACCATTGCGGTATCTCAACCGGGTCTCGATAAGTCGCTTACCACCATTACCCCTGCTTATGCCGGCAATCTGACGGAAGCGCACATTGGTGAAATACTTACCTACACCGTTGTCGCCACCATTCCCGAAGGCGTCAGCAACAGTGTTCAGTTTAGCGATGTACTCGATGAAGGATTGGCTTTTGTGGGTGTCGTTTCCATCACCGCGTCATCAACCGATGTCTCTACAGATGTGGGAACTGGATTCCCCGATGTTTTGGCTGGCGCCACTATTTCACCCGAGCCCGCAGCTGGAACAGGCCATCAGCTGGACCGCCGCCTGGAACTCGACTTTGGAACACTTACAAATGTCAATACAGACAACGCAACTCCAGAAACCATCACCATTGTGTATCGAGCCAGGGTATTAAACTGGAGCGGCAATAGCCGTGGTGACACAAGAGGTAACACCGCTACCTGGGTATGGGATGATCCCAATCAGTCTGGCAACACATTGAGCGTCAGTGACTCCGCTGCCGATATCACCATCATCGAGCCGGAGCTGCAGGTAGTGAAATCTTTCAGCCCTGCTACCGGAGATGCTGGCGACAGCGTTACCGTTACGTTGACCCTTTCCCATACGGCCGATTCCAACGCCGACGCATTTGATGTCAGCCTCGAAGATGTTCTCCCCGCAGGTTTGACCTATGATAGTGGGTTCTCTACTGGTGGTGAAACGCCTACTACAGGGCCATCCGAGTCAAGCGGCACCATTTCCGCAGGATGGGAAACCCTTGCTCAAGGTGCAACAGCCACCGTGAGCTTCAATGTAACCATCGGTTCAAGCGTCAGTCCCGCAGCTGCAATTGACAACCAGGCTACTCTTGAGTGGGAAAGCCTCAGTGCTTCCGATCAACCTCTTGATACTCCGCCCAATAACACCCTGGGTGTTGAGAGAACGGGCGACACATCCGACCCCGGTGGCACAGCCAATACCTATACACATAACGGTAGTGCCACTTTCACGATTAACAGTGCTGCCGTTTCCAAGGCCATTCAGGCGATCAATCCCGGTCCCGCAGCGCCAAATATCACTGCCGGTGACACGGTAACATATCGTTTAAGTGTCACACTGCCGGAAGGAACCACTCCTGATCTGGTACTGACCGATGTTCTGCCTGCCGGCCTCGTTTATCAAAACGCCACGCTTGATACAACCGGATACAACGGTACGGTTGCACTCGGTGCGGTTACCAGTGACAACAACACTGCTACCGGAGAAACCGTTACCATTCCATTGGGAACTGCTGTTACGACAGGTGATAACATTACAACCAACAACACCTTTTTCGTGGATGTCACGGCTCTTGTAGATGGTTCCCTTGCTGTGAATAACGGACTTCCCACTGTTCAAAATAAAGAGAACAGCGTTTCACTGGATTACACAGGGAATACAGGAACCATCACGGGTACTGCTTCCACCAGTTTTGGCGAGCCTGAGCTGGACGTTACAAAAACCATGTCGCCAGACAGCGGTTTGTCTGCTGGTGACGAAGTTACAGTAACCATCGTGGTTCAGAACACCGGAACGGCTCCGGCATACGATATCGAGGTTACCGATGTCATTAACGACAATAGTGAAGACTTGTTCGATGCCACTACGATAGCTGAAGGCACAACTCCTGCAGGTTATACCTACAGTTACTCAAATCCAACCGTAACGTATACCGCTGCAGCCAATACACCACTTGCTGTTGGAAACAGCGTGACCTTTACCTTTACCGGCACAGTCCGATCCGATGTCGTTACCGGATCCTCTTTTGACAATACGGCAACCGCTGTTGGTGACAGTCAGGATGGAACCGTAACGGGTGAGCGGACTGATACGGATTCAGGTACGGACACCGTTTCAACCACAGCCGTGACAACCGGAAAAACGTTGATCGGTTCATCAGAGTCCTGGACGAGCGATACAGCGCCTATTGAAGCGGCTATCGGTGAAGTTCTGACTTACCAGGCTGTTTTTGAAATTCCTGAAGGTGTTACTCAGGATGGCAGTATAAGCGGTAACGCCATTATTACCGATACATTGCCTGCCGGATTCCAGTTTGTGACTGGCACTGCCACCATTCAGGCTGTGGTAAGTACCACAATGACAGGAGCCAATTATGGCAATCTTCCCTTGTCAGAAACCTCCATTATACCCAATGTCAATGGCCAGGTTCTGGAATTCAATTTAGGCGATATCACCAATAGCGATAATGACGCCGATGTGGAGACCCTTGTTCTGAAGTACGATGTTCTCGTTCTCAACAACGCCGACAACAATCGAACCAATGAGAAAACAAATACCGTTTCCTTGAATTACCTCAATACAGATAATAACCCGCAGAGTATTACAGATACAGTCAGCTTGAACATTGCCGAACCCGACCTGAGTCTCAGCAAGTCAGCCGTTCCCGCTACCGTTACAGGTGGTGCAACCGTTACTTTTACGGTTGTTTACACCAATAACGCTGGTACCAATGTGACCCGGGCCTGGGAGCCAGTCATTACCGATACATTGCCAGCTCGTTTTGTGGCTCCGTTCACCGTGACCAGCGCCACACACAGTATGCATGGCGACGTGTTAACTTGTGCCACTTTTACAGGTAACACACTGACCGTTGATCCTTCATCCTGCCTTGCTGCGAATAACTATCTGGCGCCCGATGAAAACATTACCGTGGTCTACACAGCCCAGGTCGACCCCGCTATAGGCTTTGAAGAATCCGAAACGAACACCGCCAACGGTACGGCCACCAGTTTGCCCGGAACCAATGGAACAGGTGATGCAACACCCGGTGCTGCCGGCGATGCAGATGGCGAGCGAACCGGTTCGGGTACTGGAGTCAATGACCTGAACGCTACGGATACCGCGACTGTTACAGCAGGTGCGCCGACGCTTTCGAAAACCGGTGATACCAATCTCCCGATTTTGGGAACAGCCACCATGACCATCACGGTGGGAGTACCCGTTGGAACAACAACTAACTTTGTTGTAACCGATGATCTTCCCGCTGGGTTGAGCTACACAGGAGCCACAATAACCATCGACACGCCTGCGAGTAATTTCACGGCGTCAAACAGTCCATCGACAACACCCGGTGCTGGAACCGATCCTCTGATATTTGATTTTGGTACGGTTTCAAATGGTGGTTCTGCGCAGACAATTACCATTTCCTACGAAGTGGAAGTGGACAACGTCCTGACAAATCAACGCGGCACCATTTTGACAAACACGGCAACGTTAACCTACGATGGGCAGTCTGCCAGCACCATCAGCGATACAGCCACCGTTACGGTCATCGAACCCAATCTCGATATGACCAAAACAGTCACCGCTGGAGCCAGTGGCAGTGATGCGGGTGACACCATTTCATATCAGGTTACAGTGACCAACACCGACATAACGGCAACGGCTTATCAGGTGGATGTAAGTGATATTCTTCCCGACGGTCTGCTTGGCGGATCGCCGACGTTCTCAAACATTACATTCGATGATAACGGTGGACAGGTCGTCCTGAATGCTGGCGGTACAGTCACCCTTAGCGATGCCTCTATTTCAACCACGACCAACACCAACGATACCCTCTCCTGGGCATTGCTGGATATTCCTCCGAGTGCGACTTTCACCTTTTCTTACGATGCCGTTCTCGAGAACGATGTTGTCGCCGGATCCACGTTGACCAACCAGACCAGTGCGGATTACAACAGCCGCTCCGATGGAACGGGTCGCGATAATTCGGATGATGGTGATGACGACGATGATTCGTTACTCAACAACTACGGAGATGGTGCCAGTGCTGATATTACAGTGGCTTCCAATCTGTCTATTCAGAAAGCACTCAATAGTGCCCATGCGGATAACGATTTCTCCATTGGAGATCTGATTACCTTCGATATCCGAGTGGACATGATTGAAGGTGTTCTTCAGAATGTGGTGGTCACAGATACACTACCGGCATCGCTGACCTTTGTAGGTCCTGCGCGAATCGTTGCCGGACCACACATTTCATACAATGGCACGCCCGACTTGAGCACGACGAGTTATGAACTGGGCAATGTCACCAATGCAAGTGACGGCGATGCGACGAACGATTACTTCATCATAGAAGTTGACGCAAGAGTTGCCGATGTCGCTGCCAACGCGAATGGCACGACGTTGCAGAACTCCGCGTCGGTAACCTCCGACAATGGCAATGCCGGTCCTTCAACGGTAGATGTCGATATCGTGGAACCCAGTCTTGTGGTGACCAAGGTAGCAGATGATGTAACCCCCTCACTGGGCGACAGTGTTACCTTCACCATCAACGTCAGTCACGATGCCTCCAGTACGGCCGATGCCTATGATGTTGTCCTGACGGATGCCATCCCTGCGGGTTTGACCTATGTTACCGGCTCCTTTAGCGGTAATGGCAGTGTGGATGAAACCAATCCGGCCAGCCCCGTATTCACTCTCGGTACCATACAGCTTACCGAGACAAGGCAGTTCTCATTTGACTGTACCGTTGATTTGAACGCCACCGTCGGTCAGGCAATTACCAACACCATTAGTATGAGTTATGACTCGCAAGCAGGTGATCCTGCCGTAGAGCGTCCCTATACCGGTTCTGCGACTACGGATATCACTCCGGGTACACCCGCCGTGATCGATGCCCAGAAGACGGTTGCATTGGCTGTGGACAATGGCACGCCTGACCAGGTGGATCCCGGCGATACACTTGAGTACACCGTTACCCTGACCAACGGCTCTTCGCCGGTTACAGAGATTGAATTCACAGACGCTATTCCCGTCAATACAACCTATGTAGCGGGAAGTCTGACCATTAGCAGTAATCCCGGTGGTTTAACGGTAACCACTGATGACAGCGGTGATCCGTTGGTTGTCAACATCGATTCAATGCCTGCTGACGGCGTTCTTGAGCTGACGTTCAGAGTGACCGTCGACAGTGGTACGCCTGAGGGCACAGTCTTGTCCAACCAGGGCGTTGTAGACAGCAATGAAACGGTTCCAGAGCCCACTGATGAAGACGGCCTGGATGAAAACGGCGATCAGCCTACCGATGTCACCGTTGGCGGCCCATCTGCGGTAGAAAACAGTCTCTATGTTCAAAAACTGGTTGAATGGATCGATGACACCGATTCAAACGGTTATGTCTCTCCGGGCGACACACTCCGCTACCATCTGGTCATTGAAAACATAGGCGATAGTCAGCTGACGAATGTCTCTGTAACCGATACCATTCCCGCTGGATTGACGTTTGTTGCAGGAACTGCCACGATACCCAACTCACCTCCCAACAGCATCTCTGTTTCGGGTCAGGCACTTACCATTAGTATTCCTGCCCTCAATCCTAGTTTGAGAGAAACTCTGGTGGCACAATTCGACGTAACCATCGACAGTTTTGCCGCCGGTGTTACCGAACAGACATTTGTCAACCAGGCAGATACCGACTCCGATCAAACGGATCCCGGACAATCGGACAGCAACGGGAACCCGGAAGATGGCGATCAACCTACCAGTATCACAGGTTACGACGGTACTCCAGGTTCTCCTGAACTGGACGTGGAAAAACGCTGGTCTCTGTTCAACGATGTCGACGGTGATGGACTGGTCGATCCCGGTGATACACTTCTGTACACCATTACCATCCAAAATATCAGCGGTGTGGATGCCAACGATGTTCGTCTGACGGATCCCATTCCCGTGAACACGACTCTCGTCAGCGGTACGGTCTTAACCGATCACGGTGTTGTCGTTTCAGAAAGTCCCATTTCAGTCAACATTGGTACGGTTTCACCGGGCGGTCTGGTAACCGTTACCTTCCAGGTGACTGTTGACGGATCCACACCAGATGGAACCATCATAGCCAACCAGGCCAACGTAACAGGTGATGACGGCATTGACGAGGACAGTGATGATAACGGCAGCGACGATGACGGAAACAACCCAACCCTGACACCGGTTGATACAGGTGGCGGAAGTTCTTCAGGTACGCCTGGTGGATTGACAAAAAACCTGACCGCAACCAGTGAAGCGGGAAGTCCCGGAACAGAGACTTTTATTGGTGAAATTCTAACCTATCAGGTCAGTTTCAACGCGCCGGCGGGAACGCTCAGTGAGTGTTCTCTGGTTGATACCCTGCCTGCAGGCCTGAGTTATGTTGCCGGATCTGCCTCGCTGAGCCGAACCTTTGAAACAGGTCTCATCTCAAGCGAGAATCCCGGCGATATCAATAATACCGCTGCCGGAACCTTCACTCCGTTAGCCGACGGAACAGAGCTTGAACAAGCCGGTCAGGATCTCATCTTGTTCCTTGGAGATATTACGAACTCCGATAACGACAACAACGTCGAGACCTACACCCTGCAACTTCAGGTACAGGTTGATAACATCACAGCCAATCAGGCTGGCACGACGTTGACCAATTCGGCTACGCTGAATTATCACAATCACCTGGGACAACCGCACAGTCTCACTCCTGTTGACCACACAACCACAGTGACAGAGGCAAACCTGGCTGTTGCCAAGAATTCCGATCCCACCATGGTGACCACATCTGGCGGTGATGTAACCTTTACCGTTACCGTAACCAACCCGGGCGGAGTTGCCACTGGCACGGCTTACGATGTTCAAATCACAGATGTGCTCTCCACTGATTGGAGCTCGCTGACGGTTGACAGCATCACGCCGAGTGCGGGTATTACAGGTGTCAACAATGCCTCCTCCGGAACAACCATTGATATTCAAGTGGATGTGTTCCCTGAAGACGAGAGCCTGGTCATTGTGTACACGGCCTCAACTATCACTCCTCCTCCCAGCCTCTCAACACCTCTGACCAATACCGCTAACGCGACCTGGACAAGTCTGCCAGGTACCAACGGTACGGGTGGCGCGACAACAGGTCTGCCCGGTGATGCTGATGGTGAGAGAACGGGTCCCGTCAATGGCGATCCCAACGATTATCAGGCTCAGGACACATCGGATGTGGTTGTGGGTGATACTCAGTTGGTCAAGGATATTGTCCCGCTTCAAACCCGATACGCCATTGGCGATGAGGTAAGCTATCAAGTTCAGTTCAGTCTGCCGCCAACGGCTAATCTGGCAAATGCCAGCTTGACGGATATTCTCGACGAAGGCTTGACCTACGTGTCAGGAAGCTTGATGGTACAGTACAACGGTGTGACTTCCAGTACAAATCCCACCGAGTTCACTCGAACGGATGATACGCCAAATGCCGGTCAGGAGACATTGAGTCTGGATCTGGGTGTTCTTGAGAATGCGCAAACCGATACCAGAACACTGGTGTTCACTTATCGCGCGTTGGTTGACAATATTCTGGTCAACCAGGACGGTGTGAATATCAGCAACAATGCGACGCTCGCCTACGATGATCCGGGTAGTGGCGCTCAAGTGAGTCAGTCTGACACATCGCAGATGACCGTTGGAGAACCGCACTTGACTCTGGCGAAGGCCATTACGGGAAGCTACGTCAACCTGAACGCGGGTGATACCGTTACCTTTGAAGTGACCGTAGGCAGCGATGGCAACCTCACGGCCTATGATGTGGTTGTCTCCGATGTTCTGCCTGCAGGACTTGAAAATATAACCGCGCTTTCTGTGATCTCTTCAAGTGGTGGCGCGGAAGAACCCACTCTTACCAATAACGCTACAGACTGGACGACAACGCCATTTGATTTACCCGTTGGAGCTACCTTGACCATAGGATTTACAGCTCAAATTTCAAATAGCGTGATTCCCGGTCAATCAATCCAGAACACCACCACCGCGACCTATTCAAGTCGTGACGGGGCAGATCCCAATGAGCGTGATGGTTCCACAGCGGGTTCTCATCAAGATGATGACAGCAGTCTGAACAACTACAATCACGAGGGTTCTTCACCCATTATGACTGTGGGTGACCCTGTCGCAATCGACAAGCAATTCCACCCCGATGTAACCGATACCACCTACACTATTGGTGACACAGTGGGATACCGATTAACGGTTTCCATCATCGAGGGAACCATTAACGACCTCATCGTCGTGGATGTGTTGCCCGATGGCTTGCGCTACGAATCCCTGACCGTCGGCGTGGGTAACGTGGGTATAACACATCAGTACACACCACCTCCAACCGTTTCAGGTCAGACCATTACCGTCGATCTCGGTCAGGTGGTCAATCCAGACAACGGCGTGACAGATGACGATCTGATTACCATCGATCTTACCGCTGTTGTGGAAAATGTCGCGGGTAACCAGAATGGTGTGAGCCTGGGCAACAATGCTTCACTGAGCTTCACAGGTCCTTCCGGTACCGTTACACGCGAATACGATGCGGATCTCAGTACACCGGGAATTCAACCTCTTGAACTGGAGATTGTTGAACCCGATCTGGAACTCTCTAAATCCGTAACACCTGTTGACGTATGGCCTGGAACGGCAGTTACCTATACCTTGACGATTAGCCACACTGCTGCCAGTTCTGCCGATGCCTATGATGTCGTAATTACCGATACCCTGCCTGCTGGCGTGACCTTTGTGACCGGCTCTGCGACTCTAGCTCCTGTGGTCAATGGTCAGGTCCTGACCTTCACCATTTCAGATCTGACCATGGCAGACCATCAATTGGTGATCACCTACGAAGGCATGGTGGATGAAAACGCGGCTCTGGGAGTACCTCTGCAGAACACCGCTGTTGCAACCTACACCACGCAGCCTGGAGATCATCCCGATGAGCGGACAGGCGCAGATGGTGCGGGTGGATTGAACGACCTGACAACCAATGAGGCTGTCGCTGAAGTGACTCCAGCCCGAGCCGTTGTTTCCGTTGAAAAAGCAGATGCACTCTTCCAGGATAACAATGGCGATGGTGTTGCTTCACCGGGCGATGTTCTGGAATACACCATCACTATTGAGAATTCCGGTAACGGTTCCGCAAACAACGTGGTCTTTACCGATACGCCTGATCCAAATACCAGTTTGGTTGCGGGAAGTATCACAACGTCCCAGGGAACGGTAACCGGTGGACAAGCCGGAACGCCTCCTGTGGTAGTTGAAATCGGTGAATTGCTTGAATCGTCAACAGTCACCATCACTTTCCAGGTTGCAATCAACGCGCCGCTGCCTCTTACGGTATCCAGTGTTGCCAACCAGGGCATCCTCTCCAGTGATGAAATGGACGATATTCCATCTGATGATCCAGATGATCCAACAGGAGATGATGATGTAACCGTGACGGAAATTGTTCACGCTGATGTGAGTGTTGTCAAGAGTGACGACATCGATCCCATCGCCCTGAACAATGGTGATGTGACCTATACGATAACCGTCGAAAACAGTGGTCCATCCAATGCCACTGGAGTCTCTGTAACAGATGTTCTGCCTACAGAGTTGACCTATGTCACTGCGACAACCACGCAGGGAACAGTCAGCTACAACGGTGGATCTCACGAGGTAACAGTTGATGTTGGTGACTTGACTGTCGGACAGTCTGAAGTAATAACAGTCGTCGTTACTCCGACCCAGGAAGGGACATTCACCAACAACGTCACCGTGGACCTGACACAGTACGACTCCAATCCAGGTAACAACACAGCTGATGAAGATACCACTGTTTCACAAGGTATCGATCTCTGGCTGACAAAAACCGTGAGCAACAGCAATCCGGACTATCAGGAAACGGTCACTTACACGATTCGACTGACCAACGATGGACCAGGTGTTGCCACAGGTATTGTGGTAGCAGACACATGGCCATCGGGCTTGATCTTTGTTGGAGCAACCGCCACTTCTGGAAGCTATGACCATTCAACCGGTCTCTGGTCTGTTGCCAGTTTAGCTGCGGCAGACTATGTGGAACTCGAATTACAAGGTCAAGTGAATGCTTTGGGAACGCAGGTCAATACAGCGGAAGTTGTGGATCACAATGAATTTGATGTGGACTCAACGCCCGGTAACGGCGATCCCAACGAAGATGACATGGCTTCAGTTGAACTGCAGGTAAACGATGCCGTTGATTTGGCGCTGGTGAAGACCGTACAGGCTTCACTGCCCTACGCCGGATCTACCATGTTCTACCAGTTACAGGTTGAGAACCTCGGACCGGCACCTTCATTTGGTACCGTGGTGACCGATTTACTGCCAAGCGAAGTGACCTACGTATCTTCTTCGGCAACACTGGGCAGTTACGATGTCGGAACAGGTCTCTGGGATATTGGTTACATGGATCCAGGCGATATTCATACATTGACAATTGAAGTCGTCATTAACCCCGATATTCCTGTAGGCACTGTCATTTACAATCAGGCAAGTGTCAGTTCCGACCTTGTCGATATCAATCCCGACAACAACGATGACGCCGCACCTGTTGGTACGGTTGCGGGTGTTCCCACTCTGTCTGAGTGGATGCTCATGATCTTCATCTTCGCATTGGGTATCCTGGCAATCAGGATCCAGCAGCGCAGAGGCTGATGAAAGGGGAAGGGAGGCTGCAGCCTCCCTTCCTTAAACAGACCAATCGTTTATTATATTGTTTCAAAGAAAAAAGAGATGGCAAGGTTGCCATCTCTTTTTTTTGACTATTTCAATGGTTACCGCGCTGATCCTCGAGGCCGCCTCAGCGTCCGCTCTAACTTCAACTGCCGGATTCGGGATAAAACCAACTCTACTCTTCTGCATTTCCAGTCTCTGAGTTAGAATAGGCGCTTGATTTGTAACTGGAGTGGGAAATGACCAAAAAGAAAAAGAAACTGATTACCTCCGCACTGCCCTATGTCAACAATGTGCCCCACTTGGGAAACATCATTGGCTGCGTGCTCTCAGCCGATGTCTACGCGCGATTCTGCCGAAGCAGGGGCTATGAAACACTCTACGTCTGCGGAACTGATGAATACGGAACCGCGACGGAGAACAAGGCCAGAGAAGAAGGCGTTTCACCAAGGGATATTTGCGACAAGTACCACGCGATACACAAGCAGATTTATCGCAATTTCAATATCTCTTTCGATGTTTTTGGGAGAACCTCAACTCCAGAACAAACTGAAGTGGCACAGAGCATTTTTAAAGATCTTGAGTCTCAGGGTTTCATACACGAACACACCTCACAGCGGACGTTTTGCGAGCATGACGACATGTTTCTAGCTGACCGATTCGTGGAAGGTACTTGTCCTCACTGCGATTATGTCGATGCACGCGGAGATCAATGTGATCATTGCGGCAAACTGCTGGATCCCGAGCAGCTGCTGGAACCAAGGTGCAAGATTTGTAAAAATAAACCAGCCTTAAAAGAAACGACGCACCTGCATTTCGATCTATCACAACTCCAGGATGAACTGGAAAACTGGTTCACAAAAACATCAAAAGAAGGGCATTGGCCCAATAACGCCATTTCCACCACTCGCGGCTGGCTTGAACGCGGTCTCAGTGACAGACCGATTACCAGAGATTTGAAGTGGGGCGTGCCCGTACCGAAGAAGGGGTTTGAGGGAAAGGTCTTTTACGTCTGGTTCGATGCACCCATCGGATATATTTCCATTACCAAGTCAGCTATGGAAGACTGGGAACGCTGGTGGAAGGATCCGGAGGGAACCAACCTCTACCAGTTTATGGCAAAAGACAACATCCCCTTCCACACGGTGATGTTTCCCGCTTCGCTGATCGGGACGCGTAATGACTGGACGCTTCTGCACCACATCAGTTCCACGGAATACCTGAATTACGAAGACACCAAGTTCTCAAAATCGAGAAGTGTCGGGGTCTTTGGCACGGATGTCAGCGATATCGGCATTCCCACCGATTTGTGGCGTTTCTATCTGCTGGCCAATCGACCGGAGAAGAACGACAGCGCTTTTGTCTGGAAAGAATTTTTTACACGCATTAATTCCGACTTTATCAATAACATAGGGAATATGGCCAATCGCGCACTGGTCTATCTCTATAAAAACTTTGATGGCAAAATAGCAGATTACACTCTCGACAGCCGCGAGTCTGAATTGATTGAACAATGTCAACAAACCATCGGGCAAATTACAGAGCACATGGAAAAAATACAGATCAGGCAAGCGCTGAAGCTTATTCTGGCCCTCGGCAACGAAGGGAACAAGTACTTTCAGGATGCCGCACCCTGGGTGGTTATCAAGGAAGACAGGGAACGGGCACACTCCATCGTTTCGGTTCTGGTCTATCTTGTGCGCAGCCTTTCCATTCTGCTTGAACCGTTTATGCCAAAGACAAGTGAAACTCTTTGGGAGATGCTCCGGATTGAAAAGCCAAACTGGGATACGGCAATGAGTTTCACGGGCTTGCATCAACACCAAATTAACAAACCTTCCATCATTTATCACAACCTCGACCCCAAACTGGCTGAAGTCTATCGCAAAAAGTTCTCCGGTGAACCGCAGGAAGAACCGGTACCCCAATTGGTTGTCGGCCAGATTACCGAGATTGAAAGACATCCTGAGGCTGATAGACTCTACGTCGTCAAAGTCGATACAGGTCATGCGACGCGACAGCTCATCGCCGGAATGGTGCCTTACTTTACTGAAGGGGAACTGCTCAACAGGAAGGTGCTGGTGGTTACCAATCTGAAACCGGCTGTTATCAGAGGAACAGAATCCAACGGCATGATAGCGGCCTGTGAAAAAGGCAAAAAGCTGGATCTGTTCGCGGTGGAAGCCGAAGTGGGAACACCTGTTGATTTTGGTGTGAAGCCCATGCGGGAAATTACCATCCAGCAATTTAAAGAGGCGGGCCTCAAAGTGACCGATGGAACACTCAAAATGGGTGATGCCGCAGGCTATCTTGATAAAATGGTCGTAAAAACCAGCCAGATTGCCAATGGAAAAGTCCGCTGAAACCATTTCCCTGAGAAAGTTCAGGAAACTATCGACTACTGGACAGCACAAGGTACTGCTGGAGTTGGTGGAAAAACACCTTCATGCAGCTGACCTGCGTCCGTTTCATGTTCGTTACAGGGAATTGCTGGACGGTGCAGCCATCGATCGCTTCGCTCCTGCCGGTAATCTGACTGACAGGGAGTACATCCTCGCGTTACAGCATTTTCACCGCAGTTACCTGAACAGACTGAATGAACCTGTAGAGTTGTTGCGTGAAACATGGGAAGGACAATTCCCCGTTACAGTCGTGCTTGAAGGAGTCAGGAGCCCCTACAATCTTGGATCCATTTTCCGTTTAATCGATAATTTCGGTTTTGAAAAACTCGTTTCCAACATGAAAAACCCAAAGCCCGACCACCCACAATGTCAAAAAGCGGCCAGGGGAACCCAATCCTGGATTCCCTTTTCAGTTGAACCCAACTTGAAAGTGTTTCTTGCGACCCGGGCAAGGCCTCTGGTGGCCATTGAACTTGCTCCCCAATCGATCCCTCTTTTTGAATGGACCCCGCCAGCGGAATGCGATCTCCTTCTGGGAAATGAAGCTTATGGCATTTCGGAGGAACTTCTGGGTTTGGCTGATACCATCATCTCCATCCCCATGCAGGGCTATAAGCATTCCATGAACATCAGTCACGCTTTGGCCTGTGTTGCTTCTTACCTGACGGTGAACATCGAGTAAAAGGCAGATGGAGCACGGCACTGTTGGGCGCATTAATTTGCACTCGGAGTTGGTGTTAGGGTTCGTTTTTTGTGGTGCAGACAGGGTGTTGTCTAAGTAAAAGTAAGTTAAAGAATGAGTTAATGTTTGGCTTTGTATTTGCATGAAGGCAGGCAGGAGGAGAGATTATGCGCATGAAAAAAACAGCCTTCAGTTTAGTCGAGCTAATGGTCGCCATTGCCATTGTGGCCATTATCACGCTGCTATCCGTCCGGGTGGCAGCAGGTGTTCTGGGAAGATCCAATTTAACGTCCGAACTGGTTTCGATCAAGGGAATGGTGAATCAGGCCAAGGGCTTCGCACTCACCCATGGTGTTCCGGTTCTTTTCACCTATGGCGCTACCGGGATCACGGCCGAAGCTGACTTTGATCACGATGGAAGCTATGGCGATGCAAAAAAAGAAACGGTGATTGGCACTTGGGATGACACTGGTGCCGGCGCTGTGAAACCAGTCGATCTTGATTTCGACAAGGTCAATTTTTCCTATACCGAAACCATTGACCATTGGTCCGGCCTGTTGACTGGTTTGACTAATTTCAGCAATAACAAATTCGTTATATCTCCACTTGGAATGATTGAAGGAACAGCTGGTTCTCCCACATCAGGAGCCATTTTTCTGAAGACAGACGATGGTTTTTTAGGGGCTCTTTATCTCTCTCCTCTTGGTGATTTAAAAACCGCAATCAAAGAGCCCACTGAAGCAAATTGGAGTTGGAATGATTAAGAAAGAAAAAGCCTTTTCCCTATTGGAAGTCATGATTTCCCTAGTTATTTTGATGATCGGTGTTATGGGTCTGGCCGTTGCGTTTCAGCGCTCCCTGGCTCAGACCAACAGTTCAAAGAACGATTCTGTAGCCATGACTCTGGCTTCTGGTATTGTCGATGATCTGGAGATGCGGCCTTTTGGTGACTGGGATCAAAACAGCGACTTGGTTGACGTTGCCAAACTCTATCACGCGGATTTTCTAGGCAACTACGTCGCCCATGATTCCACCGATGTTTTTTTTAAGCCAACAATTGTTATCGTCAATGACTTTTCAACTTACAGAGATATCAAAATAACCGTTAACTGGCTTGGAGCGGAAGGCCTTCAGGAGATGGTTGATGCGGGCTTTCTTTCAAGTACGTCATCCGATGCTTTTGTGTTGGAAACAACTATCGCCCAGAGTTATGGCGATGATCTTTTTGGAGGAGGATGAACCTATGAACAACATAAGAAAGGGCTTTTCACTGATTGAATTGATGGTTACTTTATTGATTTCCATTCTTTTGGTCGGTGGTTTTGTATTGGCCATGAATAACATATCGACCGGTACACGAAATGCCGCACGTTCAACCGATCTGACCAATCTTTCGAGAGGCGTATTTAAATTGATGCAGAGCGATCTCTACAATGTGTCAAGGGGCATTTCGGATTTGAACATGTACCAGATACACATCAACTCCGATGTCGCCGCAGCAGATGAAAACTTGTTCTGGGGTATTACCGACTTGTCGTCTACTGGAGCGGGTAACAGTGCCATTGAATTCCAGTGGTTCAACTATCACAAGCGATACGTTGATGCCGCTGGAAAGACGTATACTGTTCCCTCTTATCTTTCCAATAACACGTTTGCTGTTATCGATCGATTAGCAGGTGCTTCCAAGCCGTGGGACAATGTCATTCCCAATTTGACGATTATGTCAACCATTGTAAACGACCCTGAAATACAAGATATCAAGGTTGGCGACTACTTTTTAATCTATAACCCCAACCTCCTCTACGATGAAGACAACAATAACCTGGATACGCTGCACGATCAAACCAATTCCCATACAGGGCTGTTAAAGGAAGACGATTTTGAAAACGGAGCGATGATTTTGCAGGTCACTCAGGTCGCCGATGCTCCAGTCCCACCGGGGTATTCAGATACAGATTGTGGTGCTGCAGGCTTTGGCTACAATTCTGCAAAAGACCTGCGGTTTGGTGGAACCACTTTTTCCAATGCTCTTGGCAGCAATGTTCCTAAATGCGATTACACCAGGCCTGTTGAACCATGTGTCGGCAAGTTCTTTACAACCAGTACCGACCTGGTCACTCAGCCGCGAACAGCTCCCGGTACATGGTTGGCACGCAAACTCGGCAGTGGTACTTCCACGAGGGAGGATTACAATCGCGTGCGATACTATCGCAATGGAGATACGCTCCTTCGCGATCACAATGGGAATACCATGATTGTGGCATCCAACGTGGAGCACTTTGAAGTTCAAATCGGGATGGATGTTACCGACACGATTCAGGATTGGGACGGGGCCGTTTACCCCGGAGAACCAGGAAGGTGGATCTCTAAGTTCGAGGACTTGACAGGAGGCAACTCTCAATATCGTCGGGCCATGGTAGGCAAGCACGCACTAGCTGTTAAAGTCATTATTAAATTCCGTTCCCAAATGAAAGACTTGCAGGATACAAGCGGTGACGGCTATAAACGCAGAACTTTTGAGCAGGTTATTCATCTCAAGAACAGTCACCTGCCCATGAGAACCATTTAACAGGAGCAAAAAATGATGTTAATAAAGAAAAACAATCGAAAGGGTTCGGCAATGGTTTTGGCGCTGTTTGCCATTTTGCTCTTCATGACCATGATTGTCGGTTTTACCTATGATTCCCGCAGTCAGTCTATCTATAACGCCGGCTTCAAACTCAATTCGTATTACAGCCAGACAGCCCGAAGTGTTCTGGCCCAATATGGTGCGGATGTTCTGCAGGCAGAATGGGTTCCGGTTCCAATTGCCGCTGATCCGGCTACAGTGGACACCTTGCGTTTCAGCAAGTTACTTCAAACTGCCGGCACGATAGGCAAGTATGGGCTTTTACTTCAAGCGAACCAGTCTATTAACCAGAACCTGGGCAACCTTCCATTGGAATACAATCTTTGGGTAACCAACAACGAAGACGATCCCGCTGTTTATCTCTCTGGCACGAAGTTGCACATCGGTGAGAATAAGGTGTTGAATCCCAGATGGGATACCGATAGCAAGGTCGTGGTGACGGTGGAAATTTTTGACCGAAATGATAGCGATAAGGTGCCGCGCGCGGTTGTCTCGGCACTGTTTGGGCCTTCTGGAAGTTCAGAGGGTCAATCCTATTACGATGTGGGCAACCTGGGGAACCCAACCGGGGACGTTGGGCACCAGGGTGCTGACGGCAATTTGTCCATCCAAAACCTTAACGACTACAGATGAGAGGGGTTATTAAAATGAAACAGTACATTACAGTTTTAAGTATATTTCTGCTGACACTGGGTGTCCCGGCTACTGATGAAGGGGCTATATGCCGCGATGACACCAAAGTTTACAATTCCGAAGGGCAGTTTTTTGCAAGTGATTTTGTCGCTGGTGGCAACGGGCTGACCTTTGACAGCTCGATTCACCCCGATTTTGGTGGCGCTATTGATTTGGAAAACATCGTTTTTCCCTCTGACCAACCTTTCTATGTGGATTACATCGGTGAGGGTGCGGGAGCAAACCATCTTTTCGGGTTCTTTTTCCTGGATATCGATACCAACAAAAACGGCATCCCCAATTTCTTTGAAATAGCGGATACCGACGACATGGATGGTGATGGCCTTCGTAACTCAATAGACGATGATGATGATGGAGACGGCATTCCGGATGCGTTGGATACACAGGCCAATGCGGGCTGTGAAGTCAGCGCCACAGGTACACTGACACCGCGTATCAACGTCAGTAACAGTGCGGCCGCCGTTCTCTTCCGCAACGGACAGGAAGCAGCCGATGCAGGCGAGCATGCCGCTGATTTCTGGCAATGGATCCCCAGTAACGCAGTCCACTATCAGAACGGTCATGGTGTGGGTGGCTATATCTTTGCCCATCCCGGAGCCTTTCTCTATGTCGACAACAACAACGACCTGATCCCGGATTGCCTTGAGGCTCCATCCAACAGCAATGATATGCTGAAATCATCCATGCCGGCCTATGTAGTTGACAAAGATCACGATGTCCATCCAGATAATGTGCGCTTTAAAGATGCTGTCTTTCCCGCTTTGCTGGGCAAATGGACGGTGTCTGTGGGTGCTGAAAACCGAGTTTTCTGGCTTGGTTCCACTATTTTCAAATTGGCGGATGATGACAACGGCAAGACAACACAGTCTTCTTACAACAACTCTTCCCCATATTCAGTGCGTGATGACAGTCCGCTCCAAAATGCTCAACCCGATTACCTCATTTACGGTACGGATGACGAAACCAGTGGTGCCATTCCGGCTTCACTGTTAGCGGACGACCCGGAAGGGGAGAGGTTCTGGAAGTATCGCTGGTATGAAAGCGATATTTCAGGCGGACGGGAACTGTGTTTCTTCCTGACTGTGTTCTATCCCAGCGGTAACCGCAACGTCAATACCTACTATTCCAAATCGGGTTTCAACCCCGATCCCGGTGCCGGTTCTTATGGAGTGAACGGGTCTACCAAAGGCGATAAGTATGGCTACAACAATCCTCCATTGGGGGCTCCCACATCCGATAATTGGTTTCCCGGGTATCGTCATAATGGACAACACAACGCTGTCGCCCAATATGCATGGGGTCTGAATTGGGACGAAATAGCCACGCAACCGACAGACGGTTCCTACCCGGTCGCACTGTCCGGCCATGAGGCTAAACAACCCTGGATCGATAAATGGCAGAATTATGCCCCATCCAACATGGTCATCAATTACATTGCACTCAAGAACTGGCTGGACACGGCAGGCGGCTTCAACAGTAAAATTCAAAATCGCTATGGTATTGACCTGAACACCGAGACCGACAACTACATCATTCGCAAAATTAACGGAAAAATGGCCCACATGATGGTGGGTGCACCGGCCACGGAAGAAGAGGCCTGGCTGTTGGGCTGGGAAGACCTGTTCAACGGTGGAGACCGTGACTATGAAGACGTTGTCTTTTATGTGAAACGGGAAGCCCGCGGCAGTGCCCAGTCCTTGAACGTGGCAGGTGACCTGGATCGCTTTGACGACGTATCCATTGCATCCGTTGAATTTGAATTTAAAGATAACTTCACTGAAGACCAATGGAATGTTGAAGGCAACTACATTAATTATTTCTATCGCTTGTCATCTTCTTCAACCTGGATCCCGCTCTTGGGCGGTGAGCACACGGGTACTCCCAATATTTTTACAACCACTGAAGAAAGCGGTGGTGTTGTCAGAAGACATGTCATTATTCAGCTGGCCAGTGAAGGTAGTCGTGAACTCTACTGGAAAGTGGAAATGAACACAAATGATGTCTCTGTGTTTGAACCGGAAGTCACTTATGCCCAAGCCGGTTACAACGCACTTGTTCACGAAGTGTTCTACAACGGCGGCGTCATTGCCAGTTCCAATATTGAGTACTACGGTGCGTATGAAACACCCTCTTTTACATGGACAGAAAAAAACTTGAACAGAGGACATCTCTACTCCAAGAAGATTTTTGAGCACGGCGATCCCATTACAATGATTGACGTGGCTGCAGGTGTTAACCCTGAAGACCATCTCAGCTCTGCTCCTCCGGAGCCCTGGAAATGGGATGCCGGCTTCAGCATGCTCTCGCAAGTAGACACCATGGGGTCTTCCAGAAAAATCTACGCTTTCCATTCCGATTCTTCCAACCCCAATTACTCCAGCAGGAGCAATTTGCACCGTGAAGAATTCAAAGCGAGTTTGTCTGCCGAGATGATCGCGGCCCTGGAGCTGGATTCCACTGCGGTTGACGGTGTCATTAAAGACAACTTTCACGATCCAAGTGGCTCTTTTGATGCTCAACTAGCTTCCGATTGGTTGGCAACCTGGGTCCACGGTCTGCATGGCATGGTTGGCGGTGTGCCGGGTTATGAGCGTGAATGGCTGTTAGGTGGATTGAATCGCGCCTCTCCCGCTGTGATACGACCTCCGGGAATTCCTTTCTGGATAGACGGTTCAGCTATTGATTCTGCTTTAAAGAAAACCTATTTCGATTTTATCGACGATAATGCCGATATACCCACACGAATTCTCATTGGCAGTGAATCCGGTATGATCCATGCCATCGATGGCGGTCAGTGGAAGGGCGAAAAGAAGAACTTCACCGATGTATGGGCCGATGGTCACTATGCTGATTTCGGTACAGGACGTGAAGTGTGGGCTATGATTCCCAATAACCTGCTCAACGATATCAAGAACAACAAACACGGCGGCAGTGCTGTGGCGGCCCGAATTGACTCTACAGCGATGATCACCGTTTTAAGAGTGAATAACGACTGGCGCAGAGTTGCCTTGATCAGTCAGGGTGAAAACGGCGGTAGTGACAGTGGACATGTCGGTAATTATGTATGGGGCATGGATATCACCGATATCGACAATCCTGTCCCGCTTTGGGAGCGTACCGCTGCCAATTACAATCAAATTACCGGTCAGGTTGCCATGGCATGGCTGGAAGCGGATAAAAGCGGTTCAACCTACGGTGGTGATGGTATCTGGGTTGCGGTATACACATCAGGAGCTGAACTTATACCCGGTGTACGTGGAAGTATTGAGATTGTCAATGCCTATACAGGTGAGTTGATCCATCGAATTGAACTTGGGACGCGCGAAATTATGCCTGGAACGCCAGCACTGATTGATATCGATCAGGATGGCTATACCGATTGGCTCTACGGTGCAACCAACAGAGGCAGACTGATTGCATTCTCACTGAAGGATTTCAATACATTGAGTGTGTATAATTTTTCCAATTCAAACATTCAATTCCATCTGGCGCCCAATGTTTCCAACCAGGCGGAAAATGTTGTCAATGTTGTGACTGTATCGGGTGACAGCCCTCTGTTGAAAGATGAACACTATTTTACCACCAACAATTTGGTCATCGTTGCACAACACAACACCGATACACTGACGTGGCAAATCAAGGGTACCCACGCGCTGAAGGAAGGTCACAAGGCTTTTGCGCGTCCACTTCTGGCTGGCAACTCCTTGATCGTTGCCACCACAACGGGCGATACCTTTGATTATTGCGATTTCGATCCGGACGATCCGGGTGATTTGATTCTATTCCGGAACATATTTGACCTCACTGATGTCGATATGGTCTTGAATTTTGGTACGGTGAAGGCTCCTATTACCGGTGGTGGGCGATTGCACGTACACAAATCACTCGTCATGAATAGCGAATCCTGGAACAGTGCGGGTCCACCAGCTGGTGGTAAAGTGGTACCGGTTCATCGCACGCCTCCAACTTCAATAAAGGCCAATATCTTCATGCCTTTCGGTTTTGAAGAGATTATTGCCGGCGAGGAACTGTAAATAAGGACGACGGATTTCAGATTTCTTGAATTCCGTCTTAACCTGCAATGTATGATAAAAAGCAGGTGGCGACTATTGAATCGGATGGTTTTTAGTTGTCACCTGCTTTTGTCGTTTTTTCATGATCCGTTTTGCAGAGGCGACCGCGGCATGGTTGTGCGGTTTTTCCAAAGTACGACGTCATTCATCGATGTGTTGTCTGTTCAGGCTTCTTTTGTGTTGTTCCAGGCAGCTATCCGGGATAAGAGTCCTTCAGACATTTTGCGGGGCTGCCCGAGTTATCAACAAGTGCAGAAGAACACGAATGAACGGCTTCCCCATTAATTGGATTGAGAGCAAAACGGTTTCTCATTTTACAATTAAGTGTTTTTTATGGATATGGGTGTTAAAAAATAAAATCCATCGTATGGATGAGCTTTTATGCAGACAAGAAGCCCTTTTTATTTTTCCATAGTCGCCAAAGGTCTTCTCGATTTGTGTTTTAAACCCCGATTTTTCTTGCTAAACTAACCCCAGGTAATGAGGTGCATAATGAAATTTTTTCTTCCACTACTGCTTACTGTTTTCTGTTTCGGGCAAAGTAAAATACCCGGGATTCCTTCCACTCCATTGAAGGCCAAGGTAGAAACCAAGTTCATCGGTGTCAAACCGGGGACTGTTAAGGGCGAAAAAGCTCCAGAGGAAGCACAATACAAGCGAATAGAATACAAGCCGCCTTTCTTGTGCATGCTGGTTCGCGCGGAGTGTTCCACCAATGTCAGTCACAAAGAACTCATCGAGAAAGCAAAACAGATTTCCAGTCCCGGAAGAGCCACTGTGGAAATCGACTGGGGCGATATTTCTTCCGATGAAGTGTCTTTTTATGCTGTCGTTTACCTTGAAAAGCGCATAACAGACTACGATCTGGTCGCTCAGGATGGAATCTATCAAGTGAGTAATGCGGATGTGAATTACCAAAAACGCTATCAGGTTGCCAGATTGCCGCTTACCGAAGGCAAAATGTGTGCGGATGAAAAAACACTGCGAGTGTCATCTCTGCGATATGCTATTTTGAATCTATTGAACAGGCTGGCGGTTCCCCACTTGAACTCCAACTGATGAATCGCGAATATGTACTGATCGCTCTATGGGCTTTACTTGCTCTGGGTGGAACCCTGTGCTTTTTTATTCTTTATCGTTTTTTAAAGGCTTCAAGACGCTCTGAACACGAGCAGCCCGAACGCAATCTCTTTGTTGAGGCCATCCAGGATCAGGCTATTCTGGCGAAAAAGGCCAGGGAGGAAAGGGACCTTTCTGATCAGGCCCTGAAAGACCTCGACCTGACCTATCGCGCTGTCACCCAGCATATTCCCGTATGTTTGCTGGTCTTTGATACCAACGGCCGCATTCAGCTCATGAACCCCCAGTTTCAAAAAGTGTTTTCCGGTTTTCCCGAGCATCACGAAACCTTGGACGACCTTCCGCTGGTGCTTTGCGATGAAATCAAGTTCTTAATGGAAGCGGAAAATATAAGAGAAAAAAGGGTTGAAATAGCCTGGCAGAATCAGAATCATATTTGTGATTTATCCCTTGTTCAGCTGAGAACCGACCAATTTCTTTTAACTCTGCAAGATAAGACGCGGGTTACTCAGTTGCAGAGACATTTGAAAATAAAGAGTGACCTGGCTCTCATTGGTGAATTGGCCAGCGGAATCACTCATGAGGTTAAAAACACTCTGGCCATACTACAAGGTCATATTCAATTGCTCACTCGCCAATCGGGTATGAAAGACAACCGGAATATCCAAACCATGAAAGAGGAAATCAACCGTTTATTCAAACTCATTCAGCAGTTCATGAAATCCAGTGAAGCACCTAAACTAAACAAACAAAATGTCTCATTGAGAGAGCTGTATGATGTTCTAGCTAAAGCATGGGAGCAGCCTGTTGAGCAAGGCGTTTTGAAGCTGGCTGAGCCGGATGAGACGATTTCCATTCACATGGATTTAGATCAAGTAAGAAACGTATTGAGTAATCTCATTCTCAATTCTCTCGAGGCTATTGACCAGTTGCCCACGAAGAATGGAAGAGTGAAACTGGAATGGGAATGCGATCACCCCGACCGTGTTGTCATTCACGTCACTGACACAGGGGCCGGCATTTCACCCGCTATGATGAAGAACCTGTTTACACCTCTCATTACCGATAAGAAGAAGGGCAGCGGCTTGGGTCTGTTTCAGTCTAAAAAATTGGTACAGGCTCATCATGGCGAGATTCGCGTATCGCAAAACCCGACCCGATTTTCAGTTTCACTGCCTCGTCAAGTCGATTCGGGAAATGGTTACATTGATGACACAATTTGAAAAAGGTTGCCGTTTTGATCCTCCCACTGTTGATTGAAGGCAAGCGGTTGTGCGTTCCCTGGTATGAACTGAATTTCATTCCGACACAGTGAAAGGGAAGTGGTAAAATAGACCACGAAAAAAACAGCAAGGGCACGAACCCGCATAGAAAGACACGGTATGACGAGATCTATTTATTTTCCTGAATCAGAGCTGGATATAATTGGCCTCAGGGGAAGTGCAGGTGCCTGGAATTTTCATACCGGTAAAGAGAAACAAGTCATTATTACGACATCCACTCAAAAAGCGGAAGAATGGAAGCGCAATCTGGTTTGTTTCAACCCAGCCTTGCGGGTGATGTCTTTCCCCGTTCTTCCCGGCACGCCCTATGTACCCATTCCTCTGCACGAAAAGACCATTCTCGAGCGAAAAAGGGCCATTCAGGCCATGTTGACGGGAGAATGGGATGTGGTCATTTCCCTGCCTCAGGTGTTTTTTGAAACGTACCCCGTTAAACAGAAACTCCTCACCACGCGTATTGCTCTCGAGGTTGGCACCGTCATCGATCCTGAATGCCTGGTCAAGAGCTTTATTCAATTGGGCTACAGTCGAGTGGATATGGTTTCGGCGCCTGGTGAATTTGCCAAACGAGGTGCGGTACTCGATGTTTTTCCGCCGCTGAGAGATTATCCCGTTCGACTGGAGTTTTTTGATGATGAACTGGAGGAGATTCGCACTTTTGACCCTGAGAGTCAGCGCAGTGTTCAAATGTTGAAAGAGTTTACCCTCACGCCACACGATGTGTGGCAGGTTTCAAGGGATGAAATTCAGTTTTTCGCTAAAAAAGGGGCCGAAACGTGGAATCACAGTCCCTCCAGACAGCATTTTTTGAACCACTTACAAAACCTGCAGGAGACAGGCTCCTTCCAGGGCTATCAGCACTGGGCTCCTTTTCTGTTTGAGGAAACGCAGCATTTTTTGGATTTCCCCGGGGGTTCTTTCAGGCTGGTTCTCGATAACTCAAGTGAAATAGAGTCCATGCTTTCCAACTACAGTGGGCAAATAGAGACACAGGAGTTAGAAGCCAGACAGGCCAAGAGAATTTACGCTCAAAGTAACGTGTTGTTCAATCTTTCGGATTTCCCGCGATTGGCGATTCCAGAAGGCTGTCGCCTTGTCACGCTCAACAACAGGCTGGAAGACAAGAAGAAGAGCCTTAGCCTTATTTGCAAAGTGAATCGAAATCTTACGGGAAAGCAGCTTTTCCAACAGGTTGAAACCTATCTTCAAAAAAGTGCAAACACCAGGGTCTTGATTGTGTTTCACTCAGCGGCCCTGAAAAAACGGTTTATTCAGTATTACGATCAAATCGAGGCCACAGAGTTGACAGGATTTGACGAGTTACCTGATGACAACGGTGTCTATCTCCTGGAGGGGCACCTGACGTCGGGTTTTGAATGGACCGATCGAAGGTTGATTCTTCTCAGTGACAGGGAGCTGTGGCCTGAACACCGGGTACAGAGCACGCAAACAATGAGCCGAACATGGTTTAACTCCGAAGCCATGGACATGAAAGTGGGCGATTTAATTGTTCACGAAGACTATGGAATAGGGCGTTTCGATGGTCTGGGCGAGGTGAAAGCCGGACCTTATACGTATGAAATGGTCACTTTGACCTATAAGGATAACGCCAAGCTGCATGTATCGCTCAGTCAAATTGGCAAAATCGAACGACTCAGTTCTGAAGCGGGAACACCGAATCTCGATTCACTGGGCGGAACGCGCTGGATACGCACCAAGGAGAAGGTCAAAAAGGCTCTTGAAGACATGTCCGATAGACTCATCCAGCTCTACGCTGTCCGGTCCCAAGTTCAATTGGACCCTTGCTCGGAGGACGATGTGCTTCAGACCCAATTCGAGGAAGTCTTTGAATATCATCCAACACCGGATCAGATTCGGGCGACCATGGAAATTAAAAGCGATTTGGCGAGCGGCAAGCCCATGGATCGGCTGCTGGTTGGCGATGTGGGCTTCGGAAAAACCGAAGTGGCCATGCGTATGATGTTCAAATTGGTGAACGAAGGAAAACAGGTGGCATTTTTATGTCCCACCACGGTCCTGGCCTTTCAGCATTACATGACGTGTAAGGAACGGTTCGAGGGTTTTCCCGTTCATGTGGGCTTCCTGTCCCGACTCAGCTCCAAAAAGGAACGCGACCGCGTTCTCATGGAGTTAAAGGACGGCGTGTGCGATATGGTCATTGGCACGCACCGCCTGTTGAGTGCCGATTTGGTCTTTAAGTCGCTCGGCGGGTTGGTGATCGATGAGGAACAGCGATTCGGAGTCCGGCACAAGGAACGCATTAAGGAAATGAAAAAGGATATTCACGTTCTGGCCATGTCTGCCACGCCTATTCCAAGAACCCTGAACATGGCACTGACCGGTATCAGAGATATTTCCATTATCAAAACGCCCCCTCGAAACCGCCTGGCCATTGCGACAACGGTATCTCAGTTTGACTGGGCCTATATCAAGAATGCCATCTCATTTGAATTGAGCCGTGGTGGACAAGTTTATTTCATTCACAATAAAATTGAAACCATGCCGGACTTGAAGGAAACACTGCAGGAGCTGATGCCGCACCTTGAAATTGGCATGGCTCACGGTAAAATGGCTCCGCGTGAACTGGAAGATATCATGCTGCAATTCATTCAAAATAAAATGGATGTGCTGATTGCCACCACACTGGTGGAAAATGGAATGGATGTACCCAATGCCAATACCATGATAATCAATCGCGCCGACAAATTCGGTCTCAGTCAGCTCTATCAGTTGCGGGGAAGAATCGGGCGCTCTGATCGGGCGGCCTATGCCTATTTACTGGTTCCCAGACGAAGACAGTTAACCGAACGAGCCCACAGGAGGCTCGAGGCCATCGAGGAGTTCTCCGACCTGGGTTCGGGTTTCAGGCTGGCTGCCATGGATCTGGAAATTCGCGGCGCGGGCAACCTGCTCGGGGCATCGCAGTCGGGGCATATCCAGGCCGTTGGTTACTCACTCTACATGCGCATGCTAAGAGAGGCATCAAGGAAACTTCAAGGCAAACGCTTTTACGAGGAAGTCAATCCTGTGTTCAACTTGAAAACAGGCGCTTCCATTCCTAAAACCTATATCGAAGATGCCAGTCAGCGCTTGGCGGTTTACAAGAAAATAACCGGCAGCCTGAAAAAAGGCGAACTGGAGAATTTGAAGGAACGAATTGGCGACTGCTATGGCAAGCTGCCCGAAAAAGTCGAGTCCCTTTTCAAGGAAAATGAAGTCCGGATTGGTTTAATTCCTCACAAGGTGCTCTCTGTTGACCGGGAAGGCAGCCAACTGCACGTGCGGTTTCATCAGAAAGCGGATATCGATTTAAATCGCTTGACCGGTATTGTTCAGAGCATATCCGGTGCCGAACTGAGACAGACAGGTGTGCTCGTTCTCCCCATAACAAGCAGCAATGTGGCTCTCGAAACGCTTCAAAACTTCTTTCATAAATTGGAGTCGTGAGATGCGTGATACGCGAATTTTGATTAAAGGAGCCGGTGAACAGGCTACAGGAACGGCGCATCGACTGTTTCGGTGCGGTTTCAAAGTGGTGATGACCGAACTGGCACAACCTACCATGGTCAGAAGGACGGTTTCTTTTGGTCAGGCGATGTATGACGGTTCTTGTGAAGTGGAAGGTGTTGCAGCTCTGAAGTTTGAAAAAGAGGGAATAAAAGACCTGGATCAATTTGACTGGAATGCCATACCGGTCTTTGCGGATCCCGATGGCAGGCTGATTGCCCAATGGAACCCCCATGTGATCATCGATGCCCGCATATTGAAATACAATCATCAAAATTGCAAAGATCAGGCCGAACTTGTGATTGGACTGGGGCCGGGAATCGAGGCGGGGCGGGATGTTGATATCGTCATTGAAACGCAGAGAGGACACGGCCTGGGTCAAATAATTGAAAGTGGTTTTACGCAAGAGAATACGGGCATTCCGGGAGACATAGGCCGGCAATCCATTCGACGGGTCTTAAGGAGCCCCAGGCATGGTGTCTTTAAAAGCGATTTGAATATCGGCGATTTGGTGCAGGCAGGGCAGCTGATCGGTTATGTTGATTCAGAACCGGTGCATGCGGAACTGACGGGTGTGTTGCGAGGGCTGATTGTTAGTGGACTGGAGGTTTCCGCCGGCATGAAAATAGGGGATATCGATCCGCGATCCAAAGTGGAGGCGTGTTACACACTCTCAGATAAGGCCCGAACCATTAGCGGTTCGGTACTTGAAGCGATTCTCGTTCATCTCAATCGAGCGAATAAGGGTTCAGCGCGCCATGCGTGATTTTCAGAACAAACTGGTGCATTTTTTAGGATTGGAACAGCACCGAACCGTGTATGTTATTGGCGCAGGCGGGAAAACGAGTTTCATCAACATGTGCGCGGCGCGTTTAACTGCAGCCGGTAAAAGCGTTCTTTGCACCACCAGCACCAGGATCATGCTGCCGAACTGTATAGAAAAGGCAAACGTCCTGATTGAAAGTGATATCCGCACTTTGTGTGCTAGGATACAAGCACGGCACAAGAGACCACTTCACCTGACACTGGGCAAGAAGACAGTTGACAAGAATCAAAAAATAAAGGGCTTTGGTCCTGCTGAACTGGATTTCTTGAGCGGTGAAAATCTGGCTGATGTGTTGCTCATAGAAGCCGATGGCGCAGCCGGTCGACCCTTGAAAGTTCACGGCTCCCATGAACCTGTTCTGTCTGAAGATGCTCCAATTATCTGTTGGCTGATCGGGGTTGATTCCGTTGGTCTGCCTTTCACCGCAGAGCATGTCCACCGTTTCAGCCTTGCGCGTGAATGGCTTCAGAAAGAAGAGGGTACGCCTCTGCTGGAGCGGGATGTGGCGGATCTGTTTTTTCACCAACAGAGTGCACTCCACCGCCTTCCCAAACGTGCTGAACTGGTGGTCCTGATCAACAAGGTTCACACCGGGCGAAACAGAAAATCGGCCGTCAAGCTGGCCTCCCTGCTCCAGTCACGCGATCAGCGCAACCGAATCGACAGAATCGCGCACTCGTGTTTGAAAGACGCCAATATATTGACAGATCCCATGTTTGACATTTTGTTTACAAGCAATAGAAAATAATGAAGTTAATGTGTGTTAAGCTTTTTTCAAAGCGCGTTTTTCACGAATCGCGAAGTGCGATGCCGGCCGTCTGGATTACCGGGCCACGGCAGGTGGGGAAAACGATGTTTCTTGTCAATGAAATGTCTGTGCTATTGAGATCAAGAAAACGTCTACTCTCGTGCTGTCACAAAGCCTGCCGCTGAAGAAGTTTCGTGAGCTTGCACAAACCGACAACTCAAAGACCTTGATTGCGTCCAATGCGGAGCGTGTTTTTCGCTTACCCGAAGGAGTGGAAGTTTGGCCATAGGCTCATTGTTTGCATTGGTTAAGGTCTAATAAATATCTTAGACGTCTCTTTCAGTCTGTTTTAAACGAGCAGAGCACTTCCCGAGAGTAGAAGCTCTCAGGAAACACTCTTTTTGTTTTACTTGTGTGATGAATCGTGTTTTTTCATCTTTCCGGGTGAACCCACATTGATGAAGAGATAGTCCCGCACATCCACACCGGGATTGCCGTCGAACATACTGAGATCGGGCAGATTGGCGCCTGGCGGGTTCATGTCGTTCCACTGGTTGAGACCCAGCCACAAGTCGTGGATGTCATTAATCGAATTGCCGTCAAAATCCGTCCCTTCCGGATGATAGAGCAGCGTAATCGCAGCAGTTTCAGGGCTGGCTAGCGTTCCATCATTGACTTCAACTTCGAAAAAAAGACTCTCCGTGATCGTGGAAACATCCAGCACCCAGGATTCCGTGCTGTGGATGGCATCGGGGTTGCCCACTTCGTACCAGTCAACATCCAACTGACCAGCCGGACAGCTAAGGGAATTGATGCCGGCCTGCATGGTGATGTCTTCCAAACCAATGGCTTGAGACGGTGTGTGGATCAGCGAGTAAGTGACTTCAAGGGTCTTGTGCTCCACGGTACATTCATCTGTTGAAGTGAAATCCAGTTGATAAGTGCCGTGTTGAGCAAGGGTGATGGGGCTTCGGGTGACGACTTTTCCCATGGCTGACCAGTCATCAGGACCCGACCAGGAGTAGGTTCCCACCGCTGATCCTTCAGCCGTCAGTGTGAGCGTGCCTCCGATACAGGGCTGGTCCGCATGGAGATCGCCGGTGGGATCGGGATCGTGGACTGTGACCTGAGTCTCAACCCACTCTGAATAACAGCCGTCTAATTCCGCTCGAACAGAATAGGTTCCCTCATCGTTTTCTTCAACGGACGAAAGTTGCACAGTTGCACCTGTGGCAGAGTACTCATTGGGTCCCTGCCAATGGAAGATCGAGCCCGTTTCTCCTGTGGCAGAGAGTTGAACGTCAGCACCCGGGCAAACCGGGCTGTTGTTCTGGGCTGTAGGCGTATCCGGCGATACCTTCACGGTTACCTGATCAGTTGAAGTGCATCCGTGCTTGGCAACGAGTACCGTCCAAACACCATCTTCATCTCTTGTGACGGGTGAAACAGTTGGGTTCTGTGTGTTGTAACTCTGTCCCTTGGGGCCTGTCCAGTTGTAGGTGGCACCTTCAACCGAGGTGACGTCAAGGCTGAGATTTCCATCCAGACAAACAGGATCGTTGATGTTGGCTGTAACCGCATCCGAGCCCGATTGAATACCTACAATGACATCTGTTTGACTGGAGTCGGAACAGCCATCGACCGTAATCGTGCAGGTGTAAGTTCCCTCGTGGGCGTTGTCTGCTTCTGTAATGCTCGGACTCCTCAAAGAGGAGGAAAAGCCGTTTGGACCGGTCCACGAATAAGCGGCATCAGCCGTTTCTGGTGCCGAGAAGACAATCTCATCGCCATGACAGACGGGGCTGTTTGAAGTGACACCTGAAACATCGGGCCTGGGCTTGACTGAAAGTGCATGGTAGACCTCTTCAGTGGTACACATATCGGGCGTGGTCATGGTTAGGGTGAAAATGCCGTCGTGCAACAGTTCCACGGCTTGAATGGTCAGAACAGAACCCGTTTCAGACAAGACCTGGTTGTTTGGGTCTTTCCATTCATAGCTGGCGTCTGCAACATCTGTTGCTGTCAGTGTTAAAGTATTCCCCTCACATAATTCAGCGTCTCCCGTAATTGTTGGAGGTGCGGGATTGACCACAACGGTGATTTCTGTGGCAGGTGAAGCGCAGCCGTTGTTGTAGATGTAAAGTTTCCAGATGCCCTCATCATCACGAGAAACGGGTGTGACATCGATGGCAGGTATCGGAGTGGGGATATCCCATGTTTCGCTGTAAGATTGGCCGTCGGGTCCGATCCATTGATAACCCTCGGCGCTATCTTCCGAATCAAGCGTCAAGGTGCCACCCAGGCATACAGGGCTGTTGGAGTGCGCTTCCGGAGCTGTTGCCGGGCCAGTGCTCGATCCAACCGTAACCTCGTGTGTGCCAGCATCAGAAGTACATCCATTGACTGTAATGGTCAATGAATAGGTTCCCTCATAATCGCCCGAGTCCTGAACATTTTCTCTAGTGGGGTTTTGAAGTGAAGAAGACCAACTTCCCGGTCCGGTCCAGCTGTAGGTGGCTCCTGTTACTTTGGGACAGAAAAGCTCAAGTGTGTCTCCCACGCAAACGGGCTGGTTACTGGAAACATTCGGTGTTGCTGGTTTGGCGAGAACCTCTACTTCGGTGGTGTCGGGAAGAGAGGTGCAGCCGTCGACCGTTGCCGTTACGGAGTAAGTCCCGGCTTGATCCGGTGTGATTGCCGTGAGGATGGTCGAGCTGCCTGTCGCGTTGAAACCGTTGGGTCCCACCCAGTTAAAGGTGGCGTTGGCAGGTCCAGTCGCTGATAGTGATAAATCAGAGCCTTCACAAACCGGACCATCGTTGGATGCCACAGGGGTGTCTGGATTGATGTCAACCAGAACCGAGTTCCGTGAAGAGCAGTTGCCTACTGTTGCGGTAACAGTCCATGAACCCTCTTCATCAAAATCGACGTTACTGTAAGCGGGTTCTCTGAGATCGGATGTCTGGGCGCTGGGTCCTTGCCAACTGTAGGTGGCACCTGGTACGAGGGTGGCGGAGAGTTGCAGGGTGCCGTTCATGCAAACGGGTGAGTTTGAGGAAGCGGTTATGCTGTCATCGCCCGCTTGAAGACCAATGGCGACCACAACGGGTACTGGGCCCGAGGAACAGCCATGGATCGTGATACTCAGGTAATAGGTTCCCTCGTGACTGTTATCGGCATTTGGAATGCTGGGGTTTTGTTCACTGGAGGTAAAGCCGTTGGGTCCTGTCCAGCTGTACAGGGCATCCTGAATGTCTGGCAGTCCGTAGAGTTCCAGGGTTCCCATAGGACAGACATAGTTCAATGTGCCGTCGGTTGAATTGCTGGCGGGTTCAGGTTGTGGGGGGAAGGTGTTGACAACCACTTCGGTTGAAGCGGAGATTTGCCATTCTTCCGGACCTCCCGGATCATTGGTGACGGTAACCGTATAGGCTCCCGAGTCACTCATCGCAGCGTTGGCGATAGTCGGGTTTTCTTCTGTGGATGTAAACCCGCCAGGCCCCGTCCAGGAGTAGGCAACAGCTCTATTCTTGCTGGTCTCGTAAACGTAGTTTGCCGATAAGGTTATCGTATCACCTTCACAATAGGGACCGGTGTTGCCTGGGGTGACACGGTGTCGGTTACCCATGATTGAAAACACCATGTGGTCGCCTTCAGTCGATGTACCTGTGTTGTTGATACAAGGTGTAATGGGAGCCCAGGTCGTGCAGCCGGAGCCAAAACCGTCTTCCGGGTTTTTGTAAACGGCACTGTTATTCAAATTGCCGGCAACGGATTCATCGCACCTTATCCAAAACCACTGTATGAAGTCATAGTCAGGGTGTGAGTTCATTAAGTCCAATTCAAGGACCATGCTGATCCAATAGTGTCCCGGTCCCAAAACAATGCTGGATTCATCCTCATTACAGTCATAGGGATAGGTGGTATCACTTGTATCTCTTGAATGCAGCAGAGAAGCTGTAAGAGTGCCTGTACCATCTTCATCTTGCATAATACAGGCCAGAGGTCTGCTGTCAATTAAAGCTCCTGGTAAGTCCGGATCCGGGTCTGGATTATCGTTGTTCTCATAAACGCTGATGATCATGGACTTGGGTTCCGCATCGGCAATAGGTGTCATAACACCGTTGATACGAGTGGCGTAATTAGCCAAAACCCAGACACTGTCTATTTCCCAGCGCTCCCCTTCAGGGACGATAAAGTCATCGGCAATTTCCGTGTTGACTGATGAGAAAGTGTCTTCAGCCTTTTGGGATGGTGCGGAGTCTTTTCTCAGGTCGTCCTGGTTGTAGAGTGTGACAGCACGGGTTTGATGGGTGTAGGGCGGGATGTATGAACCGTAAAGACTGAGTTCTTGTGCAAATAGAGGGCATGTCAAAAAAATGATGAAAAGCGTTTTCATGTGTTAACTCCTGTTTTAAGGGATCGAGAGGTTTCTAATAAGTAATGTATCGGTAATTCCGCTGAAAACATTGAACTATTTACAAGAGGGTGATCTAAATAACTGTGGTTGGTTTCCCACTTGAAATTGTGTTATAAGAGATTCGTTCCTTGTGTAAGGAAGGACAGCTCCCTAATTTGGGTTGAACATACAACCTGACAACGGGAACAAAGGCTTAATTAGTTAGAAAGGATGAATTATGGCTTTCAATCTTAAAGGTAGACATTTATTGACACTGAGGGATTATTCCCCGCAGGAAATTAATTTTCTGATTGATCTTTCAGCCAAGCTGAAGGCAGACAAATATGCAGGCGTTTATTCAAAAAATTTAGAGAATAAGACCGTCGCGTTAATTTTTGAAAAACCAAGTACGCGAACGCGATGTGCCTTTGTGGTTGCATGTGCAGATGAAGGTGCTCATCCCGAGTATCTGGGAAAAGGCGATATTCAATTGGGGAAAAAGGAATCGGTTGCCGATACTGCTCGCGTATTGGGCAGAATGTTTGACGGTATACAGTTCCGTGGCTTTAAACACGAGACAGTGGAGCTCCTGGCAGAACATGCCGGTGTACCGGTTTGGAACGGATTGACCGATCTCTATCACCCCACTCAAATTCTGGCCGACTTTCTCACTGTCAAGGAAAATTTCGGTCATCTGAAAGACATTGTGTTCGCCTATGTAGGTGACGGAAGAAACAACATGGCGAATTCTCTGATGATCGGCGGTGCCAAAATGGGAATGGATTTTAGAATTGTGTCGCCCAAGAGTCTCTTCCCCGATCAGGAATTGGTTGAGAGTTGTCAGGCCTACGCGCAGGCATCGGGTGCAACGATAACACTCACTGATTCAGTGGCCGAAGGTGTTCAAGGTGCCGATGTGATCTATACGGATGTATGGGCATCCATGGGTGAAGAAGCCGAAATTCCCAAACGAATCGCTTTGCTTAAACCCTATCAGGTCAATGAAGACCTCATGCGTAAGACGGGAAAACCCGAATCCATCTTCCTGCACTGCCTGCCGTGCTTCCACGATGAGCATACCGAAGTATCCAGGCAGTTCCCGGAGATTAAGGAAGCCAGTGACGGCGTTTTTGAAGGACCTCAATCCAGAGTATTCGATCAGGCCGAGAACAGGATGCATACCATCAAAGCTGTTATGGTAGCGACACTGGGCAAATAATTTTCCTGAAAAAGTGAGGTCTGGAGCCATCCGGGCCTCATGTTATTCGTATTTTGACTTTTAATTCGCGCCGCGTTGTTTCTTTGGTTATTCAGAAGACAGCGCTTTGTACCGGCCAGAGTGACCAGACCAACAAGACCTGGCTCTCAGGAGGAATGGATGTCACAAGACGGCTTAAAGCGAACGGATCTCACTTACAAATCTTCCGGAGGTGCGGGGTACATCCACCGGATTACGAGCCGTGAACCGGGGCCACCTGTTCTTCTCGTCCACGGTTCCTTTGAGAACGGAAGGATATTTTACAGCGGCAAAGGAAAAGGACTCGCGCCCTTTCTGGCACAAAGGGGTTTTGATACTTACAGCATGGATTGGCCCGGTAAGGGCAAGTCGACACCGCCCTTGAAAAAAGGCGATCTGTACGGTCAGACCGACTTTATCAAATACGATCTGCCACAGTGTTTCGAGGCCGTGAAGGAAGTGAGCGGTCGCTACCCGGAACTGTTGATCGGCCATTCATGGGGCGGGGTTTTACTCTCCTCTTTTTTAGTGCGTCACCCAGAGTACACAAGGCATGTAAGGGCTCTGGCCTACTTTGGAACCAAGCGTACCATCAAGGTTCAGCATTTAAAAAAATGGTTAGGGGTGGATTTGGTCTGGACCTTGCTCGGCAGATTGTCCTGCCTCATTTTTGGGTACTTCAACGCGACCTTCATGAGAATCGGTGTTGAGAACGATACCGCGGCTTCTTATCGTCAGATTGCGAGCTGGGTCGTCAAAGACTCCAAATGGATCGATCCCGTGGACCAGTTCGATTACGCTCAGGCAGCTCGGAATGTGACGTTGCCCTCCGCTCTGTATCTGACTGGAGAGAACGACGCGTACCTGGGAAACCCGATTGATGTGCAGAGTTTTATTGATGAAAGCGGGCCGCACCCGCATGAATATCATGTGTGCGGAAAATCCACCGGTTTTAGCCACAATTACGATCATGTCGATATCCTCACTCGCTCTTCAGCGGTCGAGGAGATTTTTCCCATGATTGTTCGTTGGTTCAGCGAGGGCTCTTCTTAAGCGGGTGTCTTTGGTTCCAGGGAAAGAGCCTGAAGACCCTTTAGTTTTTAACCGCTTTGAAGGTCAACTGTTCGGCATCGAGAATATCCTGACAGAAAGTCTGGAAGTCGGGGTACTTTTCCAGCCCGATCTGTTGATAGGGCAACTGGTAAACGCGCTTGATCTCCAGCTCCTTATCTGAGTTGGTGCTTATTTCCAGTTGGTAAGAGCCGAATTCCGTTTCCAGTTGGACAGAGCGGTTGTCAAAGTCCCACTTGAAGCCTTCGGGTGCATGCAGAATTAAGTGCGCTTGATTGAGGATAGGAGATTTTATTTCAACCGGGTAGTTTCTGGTTGCCAAACTGGAGTAGTGCTCTTTTAAGGGGCTTTTAGGCAGGGGATAGGGGATTTCAAGGGTATGCGAATCGAATTCAGTCCAGTTTTCCACGTCAAAATCGTAGCTGATCGTAAAGGAACCGGGTTTGGGTTCTTCGTCTAATATGACATTTTTAATTCGACTTTCCGGGAAGCGCTCATTAACGCCGGCCTCAACTTGTTTAATTCGTTCAGGTTGACTCATTTCCCGATAGCGGGTGTAGAGTTTGGAGGCCAGGAACCCGTCGAAGGATTCCTCTCCCCAGCCAAACAAACTGCCATCTTGTTGGATGATCAGCCGGTAGGAAGCAGATACGGGTTCATATTGGGGACCTTGAACAGGAATAAAGTCAACGGGCTCTCTTTTCGGGTCGAGAATGAGTGCTTTTGCTCCGAAGAAATCGGGACTGATATGGCCGAACTTCAGGTATTTGCGATTGGCATCCAGTAACAGGGTTTCATCTGGAAGGTGTAATTGAATGAAGGCTCTGAAAAAGAGATCCGGATAGGGTGCATCCAGGATGGTGTTCTCAAATGCTCTGGTTCGCGAAAAAACCAGGTTGGCCGGCAGGTCGGCCAGATTGTAGAGTGCCGTTAAAAGCAAGGTCGCGTTTCCCGCTTTCAGATCCCAGGTTAAATTGATATTTCGGTAGAACTGACTTTCCGGTTCAATGGCATCACAGATTTCTCGATACATGAACTGCGCTCTTTCTCTTGGGTCGGGATACATTTCAACCCACTCTCTGGCTTTGGCTTTCAATGCCTGAGAGGGTTTCATTTTCGTGGCCGTTAAGTGCATGAAGAAATCGCGTATTTCATGCCAGTCAGTTTGATAGGTAAAACTGATTTTCGGCATTATCTGTCCGGGATTCGGCATGGCGGGTTCAGGAATGAGCGGGGGCATATCTTTGGTTAGCCAGCGGGCATAAACAAGTCCGTTGCGAGTGGTCTTTTCCACTTCTCCGGGGAAGTTCTTCTCGAGGAATTGGAGGTCCAGGCCTTTGGGGTAGATCAGGACACATTCACTGTGATGGTAGATGCGGTCGACACCTTGAAAAATGAAGCTCATGTTGCCGTCCAGGCCATCTTGATCGTAAAAGGCAGGCGGAACGTACTCAATGTGTTCTTCATCGATGAAGTCACCCACACTCAGACTGCTGAGCGAGATGGTGTTTTTGTTTTGAATGTCTTCGGGATAGTAAATACTTCCATCCTGCTTAATGGTTCTCAATTCGAGAATTTCAGCGTATGGGGGGAGCTGTACTTCACTTTCGCGATCGACACCTTTTTTAGTGAGAACACGCGTGACAAGATGAATGTACCTCATTTGAGAGCCGTCTGGAAAGATTCTGACCATCATCTGGTCGAGTAGCAGCTCCGAGTCCGCGCCGATACTTCTGGCCTTACCGGCTGCCTCTGCGATGACTTCACTTGTGTCGACACGGTAGGGTTCAAAGTAGGTTTCTCCCTGCAGATGCGACCTCATTTGTCGGAAGGTGGCATCATGCGGGACCAGAGAGAGGTAGTTATCGAGCCTTTTCATGGCTTGTTCTTTTTTGCCGTGATAGAGGTCGATGTTGACAATGTCTTTCAAGGACCAATGGTGAGTGGGGTCTTTAGCCAGGGTCTTTTCCAACCATTGATACTGTTCCTGGTAGCTGCTTCTCATACGATGGTACTTGGAGATGGTGTAGGGGTAATAGGTGCTCTCCGGTGAGTACTTCATGTGTTTTTGAAGACTCTCGATAGCTTTCAGGTATTGATTGTTTCTTTCAAAGTACTCCGATTCATACGGGCCCCATGGGTAGAGTTCTTTTAGATTGGCAAGCAGATGCTTGATCTCTTCCATATCGCCTTCTCTTTTAGCCTGTTTCAGCAGTGTCTTTTGGGCCCAGGGGTGGTCTTCACCCAGTAATTGGAGTTTCTGAGTTATTTCTGTTTTTATATCCAATAGCTTTTCTTGTTCTGAAAGGGCCAGCAGCAGTTCCAACGCTCCGCAATAACCCGGGTTTTCTTCTATCAGTTCTCGCAGCAGGAAAACAGCGTCTTTTGTTTGCCTGGCTTGAATCAGGATGCTGGCGAGAAGAAGTTTGTTTTCAGGAAACATCTGCCCGGATTGATAGAACCGTTCCAAAGCCGCGTAGGCTTTGCCGATTAGACGGTCCTCCGGTAAAAAGGTAAGACCGTCCAAGTACAGATGGATTAACTGCCCGCCGATGATTTGGCTGTTGGGATACTCTTCAAAAAGTTCTTCCAGCAGGTTGAGAGCGGGTTCGTAATCTTTCTTTCGCAAATAGGTTAGACTCCAGAGGAAACGGCACAGTCCGGAAGTGGCCAATTCTGTTCCTTCCAGGTCCATGAGGAAGTGTTCAAGTCCGGTTGTCTCAAACTCAATGGGTATGTGTTCGTCTGACAAGCTGTATTTTGGGGCTGTTGGTTCGAGAACGGTCAATTCGCTTTCACTGTCCAACTGGATTTGAAAATGACCGTTTCTCTTTGAGGTTTGCGTTGTCTTTACGGTGATTTCATTGGTTCCTGAAGGCACTTGAAAAGAGAAACTGACAATGGCAGGCCCCATATCTTCTCGGAGTTTGTGGGTGTAAAGCGTTTTGCCGTTCAGAAAGAGCACGGCATTTTGGTAAGAGAAGAATCTTAGACGCATGCGCTGCTTCTTTGCAGTTTGAAACTGGGTGACCGCGTACAGGATGCCAGGGCCGTTGACTTGTGGTGGAGGAACGACAGTACCCGTGAGTGAATGGACTTCAGTGGCTGATTGCCAATCCAGATTGGGCCATTTCTTGTGAAAATCAGGAATGGCATACTGACCGACACGGGGTGCAAAGAGCCATTTGTTCAGGGTTTGAGCTTCGGCAATGGCGCGTTCATAGAGTGATTCATCGCCCCTTAGTTTGGCGAGTTGACGCAGATGTTGATTTTTCAAAATCAGATAGGAACCGTTGTCAATGCGGTGATCGACAGGACTTAACAGGTATTCCGCGATGGATTCCTCAAAATCCGGAATGTATTCCCGAACAGCTTGCATCCAAACCAGCACAAACTCGGCCGCTGGAGCCCCTTCCGGTACTCTCCCGAGCACGGTTTTCATCGCTTCAAGGAGTTCGACTGTAGGTCCTTGTCCCGTAAAAGTCAGGAACCAGCCTATATTGGCGAGGTCGTTCTGAGGGTCTTCTTTCAGGGTGACCTCATATTGCAATCTCGAGGCTAGCATTTGATTTTCTTTGGCCATCGCCTCCCAGGCACGATCAGGCGTCATGAGAAAGAAGAGAATAGAAAAGTACAACATAGGCGTTCCTTGATGATGAGGTTTATTTATTTCAGGATGAGTTCTTGCTTGATTTTCTTGTCATGCAGACTTAAATTCGATCGGAATGCCTCGTAATCTGCGATACTGACTTGTCTTTTTGGAAAGGTCAACTGGTAATGAATCAGCAGTTCATGAGGTGACTTCAGCTCGAATTCAATGGCTAGATTGATATCGTATGCCGTGATGACCAGGTTTTCGGGTATTTTGATGATTTCCCTGCCGTGACACTGCAGGTGGATCTGTGTCTGATTGTTCTCAGGGATGCCAAGCAAAAGAGGGAAATCCCTTTCTGCTGTCGGGGCCAGTAAGGGCAAATATTCAGGTGCGATCAAACCAAGCGGTAAGGCATAGCTGCCATCGGTCTTTTCTACCAGCAGTTGCTGAACCTCGCCGTCGAATGAACATTCGATGGGTTGATTCAGTTCCCTGGAGAGTATGTCTGCCTTTTTTAGTTTGAATCCCGGTATCTGGTAAGTCAGTAATTGAGAAATGCGCTCATCCACATTGCCCTCACCTTCCATGTATCTTCGCATGAAGGGAGCGTGCACACCTGAAAAGAACAGCTTTCCCGAGAGTTCCGATTGACCAGATCGATTGATACGGATGTGCATTTGCCGGGTTTGTTGATTGCTGTCTGCCCGGGAGACCGGTATGGTCATTAATTGGCCTTGACCTTCGCGGTCGACAACCAGGGCTTCCGCTCCTTGGTCCATTTCGGGAAGTTCGTCAATACCGCTGTACTCTGCTGTGCCATCGAGGAACAGCTCGAACTTTGGAACGTAGGCAATGGCGTGATTGAAATAGGAGAGATTAGCGGGTTCCCTGGCAATTTGTCCTCTGTCAGAAGTTCGGACAATGGCGATCGATGCTTCCACACCTGCTTCCCTGAGCATGGCGACCAGCAAACTGGCCTTGTCCTTGCAATCTCCAAACTGTCTGGAGCATACCTGATTGACTTGATACGGTTTATAGCCGTGAATGCCGAATTCCAAAGCGACGTAGCGCGTGTGAGTGATGACAAACTCATGGATTCGCTTTACGATTTCCCTTTGATCCTGAACGCCATCAACCAAGCTGCGGACGATCTGAACGGTTTCCGGGTCTAATTTCAACTGCTCATCGATAAGTTGATGGTACCATTCCGCCATATCATGCCACGATTCAAAGCTCGAGTAACTCAAGTAGGGCAGCTGCGTTTCAGGTGCAGGCATCATGGGCTCTGTCTCAATGATTGAAATCTCGTTGAGCTCCCACTCGTAGATGGCATTACCCTCTGAAATCGTTTGTTTCAAGACGGGCTCCATATTCTCGATGCGGTAATTGAATTTCAGGTCTTTCGGAAGGATGAGTGTGTAAGAGAGCTTCTGAGTGGGATAATTGTCCTTGAAAAAGACCAGGTCGCCAAAATAGGAGCCATAGATGTTTTTCGGCCCTATATCATCTACCCTGTATTCCAAATATACCCGGTCACCCACCTGCAGGTTGGGAAAGGGGATTTGATAAGCAACCAAATCGTAATACATGCGGTAGGAGGGGTTACTCAAACGGGCGCGGTTGAAATGGCTCAAGAGGATGGTTTCATTTTCGCGGATAACTTCTGCTTTTATGATTTCAGCCCGTTGTCTCAACGGTGCATAGGAGAAAGAATGGCCTGCGAGTTCCTTGATGCCCTGTTCCTCCGCTATTTCATAGATAATTTGGTAGTAGACGCTGCTTTGCCCCGATGAAGAAATTTTCTTCACGGTGTTGTGCAGATTGACTCGAACACCGTCCTTAGACCCGATGGAAATTTCTTGAGCGGTTTGTCTGTACTTGGCGTAGAACGCGTCATCTTCACTTTCATAGAGTTGAATGAGCTTTTCTATTTCGGGGTTTTGCGGGTCAATAGTCATGACGTTCCTGAAGTTTTCAAGTGCAGCCGGCTTGTTTTGCAGTGCTAGTTGTACCTGACCCAGTTCCTTTAATAAATAGGGGTTTTCAGGGAACAATTCGACTTTTTCTCTGAGTAGATTCTCTGCCTTGACCGGCTCTCCATTGGCTTTTAAAAAATGAGCATATTTGATGAATATGCTCAAGTTGTCCGGTTTCTCACGGACCAGTTCCCTGAAAAAGGCATTGAGTTTTTCAGTCTGTTCTTTCTTGATGAGATACTGGATACGCCTTTCATTGAACTTGTCCGAACTGTGCCGCATACTTCTGATTTTGTTCAATGTGTGATCCATTTTGGTGTCCAGCCCCATTTGATCGTAGAGGTCACAGAGGTCCATCAGAATCCAGGGGATATCACCCATTTTTTGGTGAAGCTCTTCTGTTTTTCTCAAGGCTTCACCATAGAGGTTCATGTGAGATAGCGTATTGCATTCCAGCAGCACAGCCTGCCAGTATTCAGGGTCGGTCTTCAAAGCCCGCTGAGCGTATTGACGTGCTTCCCAGAAGCGGGCTTGAGACAGTGAGATTCTGCCCAGCTCGGATAAGGCCCAGGCATCTTCCGGATGAGTTTCCAGGTACTTTGAAAGGTAAGCCCAGCGTTTGTTGGGGTTTTCATCCAGTTGCAGCAGTTTTTCGGTTGTCCACTTGTCGGGTTGCTGCTGAAAAGCCTCTTTGAGCAGGTTTTTCGGAGTATGTTCCAGTTGGGTGATTTCTTTTTGCAGCATAATGCCGGCAAGCTGTTTGGGTCCCTGTTTCCCGGCCATTTCAATGAGAGGTGTTTCAAAGTCATTGCTGTTGAGTATGCTGGGCTTTTTGCCGCGCCTGGATTTCCGCACCATGGTTGATTGCACAGGCTGACCATTTACATTGGTTAGCCTGGCATAAAAACCCAGTAACATATCGTCACTTGAAGATTCCGTTCGCAGACTGATCTGGTGCCAGCCTTTTTTAATTTTAAAAAAGATCACTTTTTGATCGACATGGGGAATTTGGTCCACCTCACCTTTAAAAACCGGCGATTTGTTAATCCAGACCTGCAATCGGTGGTGCCAGCCCAGCCCTAAACGTATGGGAGTCTTTCCATCTGAATAAAACCACGACCTGAAGACAGCGGACACCAACTGATTGGGAAACAAAGCCAGATTGGCATTGTAATAACCAAAGTGACCTGCTCCACGGGTAAAGAATTCCTGCTCTCCATAGGCGGGTACGGCCGTCTCCTGAACCTCCCGGTTTAGCCCTTCCGCTTTCAGGGGGCCTTTGTCAAGCAGCCATTGTTCCGATACGTGATGGTCGGGTTTCAATGGGCCGAGAACCTGCCATCCTGAAATGAAGCCCAGCTCCTGTATGATAGGTGGGATTTTTTCCAGCGCGCCGAGTTGACGATAAAACTCAATGAGTACGGTCCCCGCTTCGGCTTTCAGTTCTTGATTTTTCATGTGCTTGAACTCTTTTTCAATAGCATGGACTGCTTGAAGGGTGTGTTCGCTATAATGCGATTTTTCATAGAGTTCAGTCAGGGTGACGGCGCGTTCTATCTGATTTTCTGAAGTGAGTCGTTTGACCAGTTCAGGTATTTCATCACTTTTGTTTTCCGAAAAACCGGCGAGAGTCGTCAAAAGCAGGATGAATGGAATTTGAAACAGTCTCAATTGGACCTCCTTCAGGTTGCTATTGATATGAGTAGCAAAAAACATGACAGAATGGAACTGTTAAATACAGATAATTCACTGGTTTTTCAATAAATATCCGGTTAAAAACAAAGGGGGGCATGACCTAATGAGTTGTTTTCGCAGTCTTTGCGCTTTCACCAACTTCAGTCTTTAAACTGGAAGTCATCGTTCCGGTTTTAAAATGAAACGAAGAGGGTCTGTGTTTGGTGTGATTGTCACCACCGTTCCCGCGGATCGGACTGTCTAAGTGTAAGGTTGAATTTGGACACCACTCTGGATATAACAATTAAGGAAGTGCCCTGTTTCGATTCAGCATGCATCATGCTCGTTTTTTTATTGACTTTCTCGGGTTCTACTTCTAAGTTATCACTGGCATAAAACGCCTGGTGTTATTTTTGCTGCATTTGCTACAATTAACGTTTACAGGCCATTCAGCTGCCTTTGAATTGGTTTCATACACACCAGAGAAACATTGAAAGAGGATTTATCATGAGAGTATCGGGTTTCAAAATGTCAGTTTACCTGTTGATTTTTTCAACATTATCCTGGGCGCAGGTGATGGATGTGCTCATTACGGATGCCGGAAATCAACCGGCCATTATCTATAAAAACAACGGTGCGGCACATTTTGAAGAAGTTCTCGTCGAGCTGGATCAAAACAGCAGCCTGGATGCTCGTACCGTCGCGCTGGGAGATTTCGATTCCGATGGCGATCTGGATGCCCTTATCGGGTACCGGGGTGCTAACTCTGTCTGGAAAAATGACGGTTATGCAAATTTCTCGGATACAGGTCAACGTCTGGGAAAGGAAGACACGGTTACAATTAAACTCGGCGATTTAGATGCAGACGGCGATCTGGATGCCATATTTTTTAATTGGGGCGGTCCTAATCTGATCTGGTTGAATGACGGTGAAGGAAACTTTAGCGAGCGAGATACCCATTTCGTAAAAACAGATAACGAGGGAAATGAATTGGATCCGGATAAGCTGGATACCAGGGCCGCCGATTTAGGTGATCTCGATGGTGACGGCGATCTGGATGTTGCCCTGGTAAACATCAACAGCTCAGGAGCAGGTGAAATTTGGCTGAACGATGGTTCTGCCGGATTCACAAAATCCGACACGGAATTCTCATACCTCAATTCAGAGGTATTTGATTTGACTTTAGGCGACTTTGACAGTGATGGTGATTTAGACATGTTCATGGCGGCCATCGATGACGAACCCAACCTGGTCTATTGGAATGACGGAGCCGCGGCATTTTCAGATTCAGGTCAAAGACTGGGCTCGGCTCGAAGTGCTTATGCCGTAGTGGGCGACCTGGATCTGGACGGTGATCTCGATGTTTTCGTCGCCAACTCGGACTACCATTGTGATGGAGCCAACCACGTTTGGTTCAATAATGGTGAGGGAACTTTTACCGGTGGAGCCTTCTTTGGCAACGCCCCCAGTCTGAGTGCCGCTCTGGCTGACTTTGACGGTGACGGCGATCTCGATGCCGTAGTAGGCAATAGAGGCACCAGTGGAGAAGCCAATCGGGTGTGGATTAACAACGGTCTCGGCGAGTTTTCCGATAACGGTCAACGACTTGGAGGCGGCAGAACCTCTGCCGTCGCAGTTGGTAACCTTCGCAACCTTGAAACGAAAGCAAAAAGCAGACTGCTTTTAATACCGGAAACGGATATTGAAATGCATTTAGTTCTGGTCAATTCCACCAGATCATCCCAGCCTGTCAAAGTGACCGCTTTCTCCAAAGAAGGAGTCCGGTTACGAAGCAAGGTGCTGCAGACCTTGCCCGGAGAGCAGCAGAAAGTTTCGCTCAGTGAATTTATGGGCGCATCCTCACTGTCCCTGAGTGAGTCCAGTGAAGTGAGAGGCTTTATCAGAACGGCAGCCCATTCTGTTTTTAACGAGCAGACTCAAGCACAAAAAGAGTGGCGTTTCCTGTATTCAGGTCCCTATCGATCCTCTTTTAAAATAGTGAATCCCCAGGTTGAAAACGCTGAAGTGTATGTTTGCAGAAATCAGCTCCGATCGCTTCAGGCTATTGTCATTCCCCCTATGGGTTCCTACAGTATTGAATACGCGGTAAAAGGCAAGAAACAGGCTGATGCTGTAGAAGTGAGCTTCAAATCCTCTGTGCCGGTTACGATTCAGCAAACTATTCAGCATGAAAAGGAATTCATTTTAAGTAAACAGCCGCTACCGCGATAAAACTGCGGCAGGCATCTAACGAAATAAGCTTATTAAGGAGATCAAATAGTTGAACAGCTATGGTTCAGAAGGCCGGCCGGTCTTTTTTTCAACTGAGTTTTTGTCCTCTTATCAAGATATGGAATCGGTTCTTTCGGAGTCTTTTGGATTTCTAAAAGAGAATGATTTTCCCTTGCCCGATTTTTCTCTTGAGCTCATTTTAAGAGAGAGTCTGGTTAACGCTATTAAGCACGGGAATAAAATGGACTCAAGCAAAAGTGTTTTCTTCAAGTTGGAGATTGTGAAGAAAAACAATCTTAAAATAGTTATTGAAGATGAAGGCGATGGGTTTGACTGGAATGGGGTTTTGAATCGTGAAATGCCCGAAGTTGAGCAGGAACACGGAAGAGGATTGCTTCTTATGAAAGAATACGATTACAATCCTGTCTGGAATGAAAAAGGAAATAAGCTGACCTTAACACGAATGATTAAGGATCCATGCGATCAAAATTAGGTGGCCGTTTCTGAATTTGTTTCAAAGCGAAGTCATTTGATTGCGAAAAAAAGAGACAAACTTGAAATAGGCCGTCAATCATGGTGGTTGAACAGAAGACGGGAATCCACGTGCTTGAAGCAGTCTGGAGGCTGTTCTGTGAATCGTTTTCCGTGCTGGTTTTGATAAAGTCTCAGGGTGTTTTTTATAGCATGAGCAAAGGAGTCAGAATGAAGACATTGAGAATTTCATTGTTTTTTGCCGCCATCGCGATTTTGGGACAGCAAGAGCCTGTTGTCAATGAGACGATGACGATTAATCTCATTGAGCTGGATGTCAAGGTGCATAATATTAACGGGACATATTTAAGTCAATTGACAGTAGAGGATTTCAAGGTCTACGAAAATGGCGATCTTCAGGAAATAACTCACTTTGAAGAAGTTGACTTGATGAGGCTGCCCGAGGAAGAGCTTGAAGACTATCGATCTAAAATAATGATTTTACTCGATTTTCAAAACACTTCCTTTAAAGACATGAGGAAAGTCTTTGATCAGCTCCATGCGTTTTTTGACACCGAATACGATGGAACCAGTATGATTGGCCTGGCCATCAACTCAGGCGGTATAGCGGAAGTGCTGCCCTTCACCACCCGGGTAGAATCCATTAAGCGTGCGATCAAAACCAGTGAAGAGCTGTTTCATAAAGCTCTTTACAAAGATAATTTTTCAAAAAAAATGACAGCGGATGCCTACCTCTACTCCAACCCTGTCGGCGTGCAGGGCGTACCGTATAACCACTTTTCAAGTACTTATTTTACAAATCAGATTGAAGTTCTCGGTCAGTTCCTGCATTATGTGGGAACGTATACCGGTAAGAAAAATATCATTCTCATTACCGGGCCATGGGGGCGCGGAGAACAAAGGGGAGAAGAGGGCAGCAGGAACGACGACAGCGTTCTCAGCGTGCGGGATATACAAACATCCTGTATGTTTAATAAAACAAGCATTAATGTGATCAGTCTGGACACACCCGATCTGAGTATTTCAAAGCGGGGTATCAGGAACAGGGATGTCAGCATCTTTGATCGCACAGTTGAGCTTGCCTCTATGAGTTCAGGCTCCTTCAAGAAGCCCGTCAACGCCTTGATTAAAAGCGCCCTGTCCAGGACAATCGATCAGATCGGGCGTTATTATCGCATTCGATATTACTCAACCATTAAAAAGAACAAGTACCGCAGGGTCAAGGTTGCCGTTAAGGGACTGAACCGTATTGCGACCTCTTACAGCGGGTATTTTCCTGCTGTCAAGAAACTGGATAACCTTGAAACCAATGCCGAGTTGAATCTCAGCGAACTCAGGAATCTCACTTTGAAAGTGAGAACAGACTGGATGACATGGAAACGGGCAGGGTGGAAGAAGATAAACTGCAGCTATGCCATTGGCCACCGGGTTTATGGTTTGGATGGCAAACTCGTAGCAGAGCGTGTTTCGCCCGGTGGAGTACACTCCAAAAAGAACGTCTTTCCGGTTTTACACCAAGACTTTAATCTTTCTCTTCGAGAAGGAACCGTACCGTTGCGAGTACAGACCGTGGTTACGGATCTGATTTCGGGAAAACAGATGGTTATGAATACGTTTAACTCAGCGGTAAAGTAGAACCGCGGCCTAAAATCGCTTTGACTTGATGAAACAGGTGCTTGTTGCACGTAAGAACTTCACCTTCTTCCAGAACAAGGGGTTTCCCTAATAGATTGGCTGCAACGCCTCCCGCTTCCTGAATTAACAGCACACCGGCCGCCAAATCCCAGGGCTTCAAGCCTGTTTCCCAAAAAACATCCAGCCTGCCGGCCGCAATATAGGCCAGATCAAGTGATGCGGCACCCAATCTTCTGAAACCTTGAAAATGATCAAGCGCCTTTTCCACCCGGCTTAACAATTCCGGAAGGTGTTGACGTCGATTGTAGGGGAACCCGGAAACAGAAAGCGCTTGTTCAGGATCCACCATGCTGCTTACCCGGATGGGCTTTTGATTGAGAAACGCGCCTTGCCCTTTCCTGCACTGGAAAAGTTCCTTTTTAGCCGGATCGAAAATGGCACCTGCGAAAAGTTCACCGTTCTTTTCAAGAGCGATGGAAACAGCAAAATGGGGAATTCGGTGGGAGAAATTGGTTGTACCGTCCAGCGGATCGATAATCCACCTGTAGACACTGTTCCCAGAATCCGACCCGGACTCTTCAGCCAAAATGGCGTCTTGGGGGAAGCTCTTCTTTATCCTGCTTTTAATGAGCTTTTCAGCTGCCAGGTCAGCATCGGTAACCAGGTCCAGGCTGGATTTATGCTCAACCTGGAGTGGTTTGTTGTAGAACGACATCAGGCATGAACCTGCTTCCTTAATGGCAGACGTTAAAAGAGAGAGTCTATGGTCTGTCATAACACAATTCGGTTATTGAACGAGATAGCGGTCATCACCGAGGGGCATTTCAATGGAGTTGGGCAGAAGCTTATCGGAGTTTAACTTGAGTTTCCACCAGTCATCGTTAAAAATGAACTGCCCACAGCAACCCATTTTAAGAGATTTTTTATGAGGCGTAAAAGTGGGTACTCTGGATTTCTGAGCGGTTTCAGTAACCGTTTTTATGGCAATCGTGGTCTGGATGGACCTGTCTTTCCCAAAGGCAAACAAGATCGCACCGGCATTTTCATTGAGCATATCCAGGGTACATTTCTTATACAAATTTCTCAGTGTGCGCAGATTTCTTGTCGATGATTTTTTCACGATGGCTTTAACGATCCTGATGCCGTAGTCCTGTTGAGACGTGTTGACAACAACATTGAACAGGCTCTCATCCTGCTCTCCGATAATAACACCTATTACTTTGACATCCGGCATTAGATCTTTGACTAAACCTATTTGATCTTTTAGATCGTATGTTTCATTTTGTCCAAAGACAATGAGTGGAAAAAACAGGAGAAATATTCTGATTTTCATGTCTTGACCTCATCTTATTACTCAAAATTGATCTGGGGATCATCTTCGGGAATCAATAATTTATATTTTGCTGCCGTTTTAGAACTGATACTGACGACCCATTGGTCTCCTTCTATTTTAAAGCGCCCCAAGCACCCCAGCTTTAGAGCTTTCTTGTTGGGGGAAAAAACAGGAATCTTTGACTTTGCCAATGCCGAAGCACAAAATCTGATGCTGACACTGTTCTTGGTTATGCTGTCAGAACCTTCTGAGAAGATGATCGCATCGATATGGTGTTTGCTGGCAGCCGACTTGACCAGTTTTTTGATGTGTTGCATGTATTGGGGGCCATTTCCTTTAATATTGTTCAGTTTAATCGGGATAATGAGGACTCCATATTGCGTTTGGGCGGTTCCCATATGTTGAATTAAATCACCGTAATCATTTGGACCAATCATAACCCCTACCCTTTTTACATGAGGCAAGGTGGCTGTGATTAAACCTATCTGATCAAGAAAGTCATACGCTTTATTCTGCCCAAAACATATGGGAATTAAAAGGAGACCAATTATAAAACCCTTCTTCAACTTATCCCTCCAATTTGGCATTTATAATGGATGAAATAATTGATTCAGACTCTATCTTAACGATAAACTGGAAAAAATAAAATGTTTTTTGCAAGGGAGTTGAGTTTCTCTCTGTGTTTTGCAGCATCTGGATGTTCCAAACTGAGAAGCACCCTTTCCTGCTACATAAACTGTTGTTTGAACTCTTCAAATGCTTTGGTCAAAATGTGTAATTCACGTTTGATTTCATCGATTTCTTCTCTTAACGTGGACTGTTCGACCGCGTTTGTCATTTTCGGTTCCCTTTCCGTCTCTGAAATGTCTTTTTCTTCTCCCAGGTTGTGTTGAAAGCGGTGTTCCTTTCTGCCCGGTTCTCTTTGCAGACGATGTATTAAAGGAAGCTCTTCGCGGTTAAGCATCCCATCCAGTGTTTCCTGTACTTCAAGCAGCGATTCAAATTCATACAGGCGATTGGTGCGGCCTTTTATTTCTCCCGGTGTTTGCGCGCCCCGCAGGAGTAAAACACAGAGCACCGCGGTTTCCTGTTCAGAGCAATGAAGCAGTTTGGACAACCTTTGGTCGTATCGAACCGCTCGTCGATCCCTTGCCGTTACAAAGTTAACAAGTGCCCGGTTGTAGAGTGAATTAAGATGGTCTTTGACAAGGCTTTCATCATAGGATACAACCGGAAAACGGCTGGACTTCTGATTACACGCCTGGACAAGCGCATTTAACGTCAAGGGGTAATAATCGGGTGTCGCCATTTGTTTTTCCATAAGGGCTCCGAGAATTCTTGCCTCTTCCGGACTGAGTTTCCATTCCATAGTGACCTCCTGGCTGTGAGTTTACATGATGAGACCTATTATAGGTCAAATAACGATCAGTTTTTCTAAAAGGGCCGCTGGCATTTTGGATCGCAGCAATTTCTCGACTCTACCCGGTGTGTATCGGGAACTTAAATGCTGTGCGATCAGAATGTCATTCTGAAAATAGTTTTTTGGGATTAAACACAGCAGATCATTGAGGTGCATGTGTCCATATTGCCGCGCTTTTTCAATCTCACTCTCTTCGATAAAGGTCAGTTCCATATTCAAAATGGTGGATTTCCCCAATTCGGGATATGCAAGCAGCGTTTGAACGGAGTGATCACCAAGATAGGAGAGAAAGGGAATGTCCGGTGAATGCCTGTTCAAGTAGAGGTGAAAGCCAATGGATGCTTTTCGGTGATGAGTTTGTATGGCTTCAACCCGGGCGCCCTTCTCCAGTGTCACCTGTTTACCGAACGCCAATCCAATAATCGGGGGAATTTCCTCCTGACTCCTTCCGTTGAGCTGAAACCAGGCTCCAATTGCGTTCCGGAAGTCGATTTCAACGTCCTTTGGAACGTAATAGAATGCGGGCGGTAAATTGAACAATCGGCGATACTGAATATGTCGCATCACACCCCAACTGTGATCTTCATGGGCATGAGTAATAAAGATGTGTTTGCAGGGGACGGCCTCCATGGAACAAAATCCCATATCAAATGCGATTTGCCTTTTTTTGAAAAGACAATACGTGTGGTGAGCGCTTTTGGAGTGCATCAGCAGCTTTTCACCAAACAGGGTCAGTGAAACGGGGATTGGAGCGAGATCGCTCTTTCCCGCGAAAAAGGGCATTTTTGGATTTGACATACTTTGCTCCTGTCCAGCTGTCATTATAGCCTATGGATGGCATCTTACACACCGGATGAAAGTCCGATCAGCCGAAACGGGACATGAAGAGCGATCCATTCGGCACTGTGAGCAGCAGACATAAGAGCGATGCAACCCGTTTGACACATGGATCTTCACTCCATTGGCAGCCATCGAGAGCTTGGCCGTTGCGGGCAAATGAACCATGGGAATGGGTTCGCATGGACAAGGTGATCAGGTCACAGTTGGAAAGGAGCGATCTCGGTGGCATCATGAGATGGCTGCTCAATATTCATCTTCCATTTTTCCGCTCGATACGTATGGAAAATTTATGTAACGACCCACCGTTCAAACCGACAATTCGATGGTAATAGATTACTGGGTCAGGTATAATGGTATTTCTTTTGATGTTTGTTAGCTCAGCATCCATTTCACATGAGGAGGTTTATTATGGCAAAGAAAAAACCTCGGCCAAAACCGCATCTGGAAGCTCAGTACTGTAAAGGTTGTGGTCGTTGTATTGAAGCCTGTCCAACAGGCTGTATCTCTTTGGGTCAGGAAATTCACCCGGAAACAGGTCTGGTTCCCGTTGTGTTCACTTTAGAGGACTGCACAGCTTGTGGACTCTGTTTTTCTGCCTGTCCAGAGCCTTTCGGCATATCAGGGGAAATTGTCGAAGCGGATTTTGAACTTTTAGATCCCGAAAAGATGTTTGGGGCAAGAGAGAGTAATGCCATAGAGCCCGTTGATATTCCCGATGAAACGATTCCTGTTCCATCTGTTCAACCACTTGTCATTAAAGGTACCTACGCTTCGGCCATTGGCGCCTTGTTTGCCGGTTGTCGTCATTTCTTTGGTTATCCCATTACACCGTCTACGGAAGGTGCCGAGTTAATGGCAAAAATCTTACCTAAACTGGACGGAGTTTTCCTGCAGGCAATCAGTGAAGTTGCCACCGTTAACATGATGTACGGTTGTGGCGGGGCTGGCTTGCCCTGTATGACCTTTACATCTTCTCCGGGCTTCAGCTTAATGCTCGAAGGTGTTTCCTACATGATCGGTGCAGAAGTACCCGGCGTTTTTGTCAACGTCATGAGAGGCGGTCCTGGCCTGGGCAACATCGCGCCTGAGCAGGCAGACATCAAGCTGGTCTGTCGCGGATTGGGACATGGGAATACCCATGCCATTGTTTTAGCTCCTTCCACTCCGCAGGAAATGCTGGATGTCACCATCCAGGCCTTTGAATTGAGTTTCAAATATCGCAACCCGGTTATTATTATCAGCGATGGTTATCTTGGTCAGATAACAGGCATCGTTAAAGTGCCAGACAGCATGAAAAAGCCCGGTATTCCCAAGTGGGGCGTTTACGGGGATGCTGAACACAGAGCCAATCTGATTACTTCCATCTTCCTTTCAGAGCCTGACCTGGAAAAACACAATATCTACTTAAATGAAAAGTATCGGGAAATCGCAGCGAACGAACAGATGGTCGATCTGTTTGAATGTGAAGACGCGGAAGTTCTGCTGGTCGCCTGCAACACGCCAGCGCGCATGGCCAAAGGCGCTGTTGAAGAATTGAGAAACCAGGGTATCAAAGCCGGCTTGTTCCGACCTGTCACCGTATGGCCTTTCCCCATTGACGAACTGAAACGGCTGCTGCCTCATATCAGGGATATCGTCGTCGTTGAAGCCAGTGAAGGCCAACTGGAAAATGAAATGAGACTCGCACTCTCAAAGGCCGGTATTCAAAACATACCTGAAATCAACCATGTTCGCAGATACGGTGGTGTTTTGCCGCAATTGGAAGAAATTGTCGAGAAAGTAAACACAATGGTCTGTGTTGGGGCGGAGGGTTAATATCATGAGTACATTTTATTCAAAATTTGAGAGACACGCACACGGAGAAGGCCTGAAAGGCAAGTCAACTCACTATTGTCCCGGTTGCGGACACGGTTTGGCGCATCGTTTTCTGGCTGAAGCCATTGACGAACTGGAAATCCAGGATCGCACCATTGCTATTTCACCTGTTGGATGCAGCGTCTTTCTCTATTACTACTTTGATGTGGGCAATACGCAAGCCGCTCATGGCAGAGCACCCGCTGTCGCTTTGGGCCACAAAGTGGCCAACCCGGAGTCCATCGTGGTCAGCTATCAGGGTGATGGCGACCTGGCCTCCATCGGTATGGCGGAAATTATGCAAGCGGGTCAGCTTGGCATTCCCATTACGGTTGTCTTTATCAACAATGCCATTTACGGTATGACAGGCGGACAATTGGCACCCACTACCCTGATGGGTCAAAAGACGTCCACGACCCCCGAGGGTCGCTATCCCCTGATGGGCGAACCCATTCAAATGGCGGAAATTATCGCTCAATTGCCTGGCTCGGTTTACGTCGAGAGAACAGCTCTGTTTGATGCCAAGAACCGCAACAAAACCAAAAGAGCCATTAAGAAAGGCCTTAAACTGCAGAAAGAGAAGAAGGGATTCGCCTTCATCGAAGTTCTGGCGGAATGCCCGACTCACCTGAAAATGAGTCCCCTGGATACGGAACAGTGGGTTAAAGAAAACATGGTTCCCATTTTCCCTCTGGGCGTTAAAAAGGATGTCAAGGTTCCATCTACTTTTGAAATGGCCAAGCCCAGCTTCAAAGCCGAGAAACTGCTCACGGAAATTGACAGCTCAGCGGAAAAGATTCCCCGCTTCAGTAAGAAGTTTCCCGAACATCTTGATCATCGAGATGTCTCCCTCAAACTGGCAGGTGCCGGCGGTGACGGTGCCCAGACAGCAGCCATGTTAATTACCCACGCCGGTATCAATGAAGGCTACGATGCAACGCACATCCCCAGTTACGGACCTGAATCGCGTGGTGGAACCTCCTATGCCGACGTGCATGTGGCCAAAGACGAGGTTTTGAGTCCCGCATCAGGCCGGCCGCACATCTTAATTGCCTTTAACCAGCCCAGCTTGATGAAGTTCGCTCCTACGGTGCGAAACAATGGCATCATTCTCTACGATTCCTCCATCGTTAAGGAAGAACCGGAAGTCGATGAAAGTATTCGCATGATTGGCGTTCCCTTCTCGGAAATTGCTGTTAAAGTGGGTATGCTGATGGTTAAAAACACAGTCGCGCTCGGTGCCCTGCAGGGTGCTTCGGAAATCTTCCCCAGTGAAACTTTCCTGACCACTATCAAAGACGCACTCAAACACAAGCAGAAGTATCTGCCCATGAATGAAGAGGCCTTCAACCTGGGTCGAGACTATGTGAAAAATATGTAATTCTTACTAAAACCTCAAAAAGGCCGGGTTACTGCAACCCGGCTTTTTTGGTTGTTGAGGTAAATGATCGGGCTTACAGGTGAAGGGTTGATCTCACCGGAAATCGTGCAATCGCTCTCGTTTCCTTTGAGCCGACAACTCACTGAGCTTTTCACTTTATCCTTGCAAATTTACCATAAGATAGTAATAATACAAGGATGATTGAGCGGTATTGTCGGTCTCAAATACAAGAAGATCTGGCCCGGAATTCTGCTGTTGCCCTGGTCGGACCACGTCAAGTCGGGAAAACGACACTGGCTCTAGAGCTCGCTGCGGGAATGGATTCTGCCTATATTGATCTGGAACTCCCCAGTGACAGTCAAAAGCTGGACGACCCTGAATTTTATTTCAGCCAACACAAGGGCCAACTCATGGTTATCGATGAAGTGCAGCGAAAGCCCGAGTTGTTTCGCATTTTAAGGAGCCAGATTGACCGTAACAGAAGGACAGGATACCGAAATGCTCAATTTCTCTTACTTGGTTCAGCGTCAAATGAACTGCTCAACCAAACTTCGGAGTCCCTGGCCGGTCGGATCTCCTACCGGGAACTCCATCCTTTCAATCTGCTTGAAGTTGGGTCGGACAAATGGATTGACCTTTGGATAAAAGGTGGTTTTCCCGACTCCTTTCTCGGGCAACACAGTGTGAAATGGCGTCGTGATTTCATTCGAACCTATTTGGAACGCGATATTCCCATGTTGGGTTCGCGCGTTCCCGCTGAAACACTGCGGCGATTTTGGAGTATGCTCTGTCACAGTCAGGGACAGCTCTTCAACGCATCCAGGCTGGGCAGTAGCCTGGGCGTTTCCGGTCAAAGTATATCGCGCTATCTCGATTTAATGGTTGACTTAATGCTGGTTCATCGTTTACAGCCCTGGCATAGCAACACCAAAAAGCGTTTGGTTAAAAGTCCTAAAATCTACATTCGCGACAGTGGGCTTCTACATGCCATTCTGAACATTTCGAGCATGGACGACTTGCTAGGTCATCCCATACTGGGTGCAAGTTTTGAGGGTTTTGTTATTGACAATATACGCTCTGTGCTGCCTGGTCACGTTGAAACCTGTTTTTATCGCACGGCTGCGGGTGCAGAGATCGACTTGGTTTTAAGAGTCAATGGCGAACTCTGGGCTATCGAGATCAAGCATTCCACGATACCTAAGCTCACAAAGGGCTTTCATCTGGCCTGCCAGGATATTCTGCCCGCCAGGAAATACATTGTTTACAGTGGCAAAGAGACTTATAAAACAAAAGAAGGTGTGATCGTCGTTTCACTGACACAGATGTTGAACAAGTTGACTGAATTCAGCGATGGAGCCAGCTGACTTAGAACGCGTTAGACCAGGGTAAAACAGGCGCGTGAATGCGTGCAATGTGTCAATCTGGGCCAAACTTGTCATACAGAAAACAGAATTGGAGCGGAAGTCTTTTTATTTCCGATCCACTTCTCTTTGTTTGGCCTGTTTCTTTTCCTGAGTTGCTTCTTTCTTCAGTCTTCCCTCGCGCTTCAATGCCCGTCTGAGGACGTATTCCACCTGAGCGTTCATTGAACGCAAATCGTCCGAGGCCCAGCGACGCAAAGCGTCCAGGACCTCGGGATCGATGCGCATGAGAAAAGCTTCTCGTTTAGCCATGCTCAGTTGTAAAGCGAACCCGTGTTGACGACCGGCTGGGTGTGGCGATCACTGCAGAGAACCACCAGCAAATTGGAAACCATGGTAGCCCGTCGCTCGTCATCGAGGTCGATAATATGCTTGGCAGCCAGTTCTTCCAGCGCCATCTCCACCATGCCCACCGCGCCTTCGACAATTTTTGTTCGCGCCGCAACCACGGCCTGAGCCTGCTGTCGCTGCAGCATGGCTGCGGCAATTTCGGGTGCATAGGCCAGGTGGCTGATGCGCGCCTCTATGACCTTGACACCCGCTTTTTCCAGCCTTTCCTGGATGTCGGACTCAAGCTGGCCGCAGACATCTTCGGGGTTTCCCCGCAGGGATACGTCATTATCATGACTGTCGTAAGGATGACGGCTCGCCAGGTTGCGCAAGGCCGCTTCTGATTGAACGGCAACGAAGTCTTCAAAATCATCCACCTCAAAAAGCGCTTCAGCCGTGTCGACCACTTTCCACACGACCACCGCTGAAATTTCGATGGGGTTGCCGTCCCTGTCGTTGACTTTTGACGGCTTGCCGGATGTGCGGGTGGCTTTTTGAAGGACTTTTCCAGCCGCATCCTTCATTTCGGGCTTGTGTATGGAGCCCGTTTCAAAGTTGCGTACCCGGAGGGAAACCTTCTTTTTTGAGAAAAAGGGATTGACCCAGTAGAAGCCCGATTTCAGTACCGACCCCCTGTAGACACCAAAGAGCAGCAAGACCCGGGCCTGGTTGGGTGCTACGGCCATAAAGCCGGCACACGAAATAATGGCCATAAGGAAAAGGGCAATGCCGGAGACAAGCTTGAGAACGGCCAGTGAACCGGCAACTGTTTTTATGTCATTCAATTCTGTAAAAAATAAAAGGGGACCCGCTACAAAAAGCGCGAGTGTGACAATAAGCGGGAACCAGCCCGAGATGGGATTATACGTTTTTTCAAGTACCATTGTGAACCTCCTGTCTGATTTCACTATGATATTACGATGATATCATTCAAGGGTTTCATTTGTAAGGAATATTTTTATTTTTTTTTATCAAACGATCAGTTCATTGCCTGATGGATAGACTGGTTGCTTGTTGTGCTTTTCTTCTTGAAAGCAGGAGATAGCCTGTATCTTTAAAGGCACCTTGTTTGTATTTGACAGGTTATCGAAACTCCGATACGATTGGCTTAAGCTAAGCTAAGGTAAGATGTAAATTACACCATTCAATAGATGGTCACGGTATGGCTTCATGTTGCAGCGTTCAGAACGAGGACAGGATGTTAGTTTATTTTTTATTACTGCCAATTCTAATCGAAGGTGAGTTAGTTCCAGAAAACGGCAACATAATTGGCCATCAAAAGTTCCCGTACCTCATTGAAAAACTCAAGTTCATACAGGATAACAAAGTACTGATGGTTCAAGGTGGCTTAGGGCTTATTTATGCTTACCGGTAACAAAAGCATCACGGTACGTTTGGAAAAACTTGTAACGGACCAAGAAAAGAAGTTGAGTCAGGCACAATTCAGCATTGAACGGTTTAAACCAGGCTGCGTTTCAAGTGAGTGGCATACGGCAGGCGAACGGCCATTGGCGTTTCAGCTTCGGTTGAGTTATAAAAACAGAACTTATGACTCAATATGCTACCACTTCTTGAGTAATAAAGACGGGATGTATACCTCGAGAACCCGTGAAATGCCATTTGTTTTTATCCAAGAAAGGGCTTTTCGCCTGCCTGCGTTGAGCGTTTAAATGAGAAGACGGCTTCATGCCGGTTTTGCTATTTCGACTTGTCGACGTTGAAGTCTATTTTGATGTAAGAGGAAACATCCGCCTCCTTTCCGTTCACTTTGCCTGGCTGAAACTGCCATTCTTTTAAGGCATCTTGAGCCGCTTGAACAAATTCATAAGCGCCTTTGCTGGTGTCAGTCAATACATCGATGTCTTTAATCGTTCCATCTTTTCCAAAGATGACATTTAAGACAACATACCCGCCAACGCCATCTTTTTGAGCCTTTTCAGGTATTTTAGGTTGCGTTCTTTTTGTAAATTCAGGCGGAGTTACGCCTTCATCGCCAACTGCGGGAACGCCTTTTTTGGATAATTTGACTTGTTCGGGTGTTTTTACTTCTTGTTTTTCGGTGTTTTCCGCCCTTGCAAATACCAGGGCACCCAAAATAACACTCAAACCTATGAGCACGATGTGTTTGAATTGAAACATGTTTTGACCTCCTTCAAGTTCTTTGATTCTTTGAATGTTGGTTTTCTTGTTGTGAAAAAAGTAGTTTGCTAAATGGCTGGAAAAAGATAATCGCCCTTTTTTCTGTAACAGCACGGAGGCTAAGTCCTTGAAATAACGACGATCCTTTTGTTGACATTTTAAATCGCACCGCATTTCAGAATAGAGATTGGCTCTGGCCGACATGTAACTGATCAGGGGGTTCCACCAAAACAGACATTCCACACTGAACAGAATGATTTTCAGGAAGTTGTCGCCATGAGCGATGTGAATGCATTCGTGAAAGAGCAGGGTGTCACGGTGTGGCTTGCTCAGATGATTGGCACCCAGCCAAATTTCGGGATGAGAGAGACCCACAACACAGGCTTCATGGGAATGGGGGATAACGCGAACGGGTAGTTTATGTTGTCTCTTCGTAAACAGGGATGGATTGAGTGTGATTTCTTTTAACTCAAGGATGTGTGAACCCTTTTTCAATGCGTTCAGTTGCTTTTTTATCCTGCTCCAACTCCACAACCATTTTAGAGCGGCGATGGATAACACCAATCCAAGCCAAAGGTTGAAGGCGGTATCAGTCTCGCGATGGGGCTCAATGGCAGATGCCTCCCAGGTGTCAACCACTTCGTAAACTTGAAGGTAAAGGTAGCCGGTTGATTCCCGGTCGACTGAAACAGGGAGCTCAAGAAGGTGAACAGGCAGTAACCACAGAGCCATTCCAATCAGAATGAGTGCAAGGCGAAAGCCAGGCGAACTGCCATTTAGTTTGTGGGTGAGGAACAAAATAATGAGGGAAAGAAGAAGGTTGACAATGATGTAGGAAATCACGGTTGACCTCCCTTTTTGTGGTTCTTCAGCAGAGATTCCAGGTAAAGGATTTCATCGTCGCTGAGTGCTTCATCCTGAAAAAGGTGGGACATGAGCGCTTTTCGATTGCCGCCAAACAGGCGTTTCAACATGCTCTGCACCATGGGTCTGGTAATTTCCGCTTCCGCGACAGTGGCTCTGAAGAGGATTGTGCGTCCGTATTGGCGAATCCTCTCAACAGCACCCTTTTTTTCCAGGCGATCGATAATGGTCTTGACTGTGTTGTAGGCTACGAGCCGCCTTTTTTGAATAATCTCGTGGATTTCAGGCGCTGTCAGATCTCCTTGCTCCCAAAAAACCTGTAAAACCTCAATCTCAAAATCCGAACACCTCATAAACTACACACCCCAGCATATAACTACATTTGTAGTTTATGGCGTTTTTGCGTTTTTGTCAAGGTTTAAGGGTGAAGAAAAGCAGTTCTTATTCGCTGTTGATGGAATCCAGGGATAAATTAGGCAGATCAACCGAGCTTCTACTCATGGAGTCTTCAATTGAGCGTTAAGCAGAATGACTCAAATTAGAAGAGCTTTTGATATTAAATGATTCATCGCTGACCGGAGTTGGGTGTGTAATTGTTGCTTGGCCCCAGCGATGGTTATGCTGTGAAATGAAAAATACCGTTCTGGAAGAGCGAGTTATGCTTTGATTTATTTGACAGGACCCATTTATGTAAGGCTCAATCCGCATGAGCTTCCCGGAACAGATAAACCTCAGATGGAGTGGTTTTGTTCATGAAAGGGAGTACCAGGCTGTGGCAGTTCTGGCAGGCGGGCCACAAGCCCGCCTGTGCTTTTATCTGTTATTTAAATTTGCCGTTATCTTTTGGCCTCGAACTCTTTGAACAGGGCGGCGAACAATTTCGGAACCAGTTCCATTTTATGGGGAGCTTCCACATAGGCGATTCTCATTTGAGTGAGACCGGGATTGTTTTCTTCAGTGTTGTAGAAACCTGCCATGGGCGATACCAGTAAGGTGTATGTTTCCCCGTCGAGCGAGACGCATCCTTTTGTGGCCATGTACATGACAAATTCACCGGCATCGAAGCCCGGTTTGGCGATCTTTCTGACATCGACAACCGAGTAAATGGAGGCATCTGGACTTGAAACGATAATCCCGGGAAGCAGTGCTTTCAGATCGGTGCTCAATTTTTTAAGCATGCCGAAGTAATAGGCTCTCTGCTTTTGATACCAGTCTTTGAGTTCATTGACAGACACCTTGCCCAGCGCGCTGAAAATATACTGTCCAATGGCGTTAGAGCATAAGCTGGCGGTGTTTTCATTGACACATTTAATGTTGAGTTCTCTGTTGTCGGTAACAAGAGCGCCAATTCGCAGACCGCAGGCATTCCAAACCTTGGAAGAAGTTTCAATGCTGACTCTTCTGCCGGTTATGCCGGGAAGCTGGTCTTCGTCAAGAGCCCAGATGCTGGAGGGTTTATCTTCGGTGTAATACAGTTCCCGATAAGCTTCATCGCTTATCATCCACATATTGTATTTGATGGCCAGTTTGGCAAATTCAGTCATGGTTTGCTGATCGATAAATTGCCCTGTGGGATTGTCGTAGGGAATCACCACCATGGCACCGGGTTTTTCTTTTTTTATGGTCTCTTCAATTTCTGACATATTGGGAAAGCTGAACTTGCCGTTGTCATTTAATTGTCGCTGCACGGAAACGGTTTTTCTTCCGAGTCTTTTAGCCAGCGAAGTGTAGTTGGTGTAGGCGGCATCGATCAGTAACAGAGGCGCTTTATCTGTTCCGGCATCTCCGCAAACGGCGACAATCATCAGCTCCATGGCCTGGGAACCGCCATCGGTTATTTGTGAGTAGAGCTTGTTTGTTTTGAATCCGCTCGATTCGATGACATGCAGAAAGGCGTGATTGCATTCATTGAGCCCTTTCGTGGTGGTGTACTTAACAACGCCATCTTTAAAGGGTGATTGTTCTGCATTCAAATGAAGCATTCGCTCTTGCATGGCCGGATGCATGGGAAGAGAAACATTTCCGATAGCTGTGTTAACCACTCCAATTTTATCTTCTCTGTTGTTGAACTCAATTTGAGCCAGTCGGATAGCCGATGGTAAGCGGTCTTTAATGTGATTGGATAATGTTGGTTTGTTCATGTGTTTTGCCCCTCGATCAGTCATTTAACTAATGTGCATCATAGACGGGAAAAAGTGGAAAATCAAAGAAATCCTGTGCCAATAAGCAAAGTTTTTAAGGACCGTTTCAGGGTGACCGGTATGGGCTTTTACGCCGACCTTTTTCAGCCCTGGTTTCAGGATTCCTGCCCGTAGGAAAGCTCCATTCTTCTGATTTTCAGAGCCGCCAGCAGGATCATGACAAGCGAAAACGCGACAAGGCCGAATACCGCCAGCCAGGCGGGTATGGGATCCGCGGCCATGGCCAGCGGTCCTTCCGAAACCGGTATGGGAGCCAGTGCTTTCAAGTAATAGATGACACTTGCCTTCTTTAAAAGCGAGGGCAGCAGGAAATTAATCCATTCCCAGAGGTAGAGCAACATGGCGGGAATGATGGCGTTTCTGAAGAGCAATCCCATGAGCAGGAAAACAGATCCGTATCCCAGACAGGCTAAAAAAATGATGAGGTCGTACTGAAGGATTAGCAGGAAGCCGTTGTTTTGCAGGAAGAAGCTCTTTAATTCCGCCATGCCGAAGGACATTTGAAACAGCAAGATGGCCAACGTAGTCGAGAGGGTCATCAGAAGAGTGGAGCTGACCGCGCCAGCCAGGAACTTTCCAAGGACAAGGTATTCTCTTTTTAGGGGTGATAACAGGTAGTAGTGCAGACTGTTGTCCAGAAAGTCGGCTCTGAAGAGGTTCATGAAAATCCAGACGGCGCTGAAGAAAACGATACTTCGCAGCATGAAAACCTGAAAAAAGGCCGCGAAAGTCGCTGAAGGCTGTCCCATGGGTGGGTGAGAGGTTTTGATAAAAAGCAGCGAAATCAGGAAGAAGGAACCAAATAACACAACGGGTAAAAGCGCAAGCAACAGTGTTGGAATCCCTCTCTTGCCCCATAAAATTTTCTTTGTTTCTATTTCAAAGAGCGCTTTCATTTGTTGGAACCGTCGATGGGAGTTCATAGGGAACCTCCTGTGTTGCCTATAAGGTATTCGTAAACAGCGTTGACATCTTCATCCGATGGTTCCATGGACTCGATGTGGTATTGAGATTTGGCCATGATGGCATTGAAATCCCTGTAAAAATAGTCTGCTTCCAGGCTTCTTAAACTCAAGCCACCCTTATCGCGGTGCAGAGTGATCTCCACAATATGATCCAAATTCATGAGCTGCCTGGCCATTTCCCTGGCCTGAGTTGTTCTGATCTTGAACTGAACCGGATGATCCTCCACTTCATTGCGTACATGGTGGATCTGGCCTTCGGCGATGATGTATCCCTGGTTGATGAGGATTACTTGATCGGAGATCACATCGACTTCATGCAGGATGTGACTGGAAATGATGACAAAAAGTTCCTGTTCGGAAAACTCCCTGAAAAGATTGATGGTCTCCGCACGAGCCATGGGGTCCAGGCCATTGAGGGGCTCATCGAGTATGAGAACCTTGGGGTTGTGAGCCATGGCTTGTGCCAATTTGATGCGTTGTCGCATACCCTTGCTGTAGGCATCGATTTTTCTGTGGGCGGCATCGGATAAGCCGACTTTTTCGATCATTTCATCACTGATTTTTTGACATTTGCTGTCACTGTAGCCCTGAAGCTGGAGAAAAGTATAGACAAACTGATAACCCGTCATGCCTATGGGGAAGGAATCGAATTGCGTGCAGTAGGCCACCTTTTTGAACATGGCTTCGGTGTCCATGGGGTTCATACCCATGACGTCAATGGAGCCTTGCGTGGGTTGAATCAGCCCGGTTAACAGGTTCATAATGGTGCTCTTGCCGGATCCGTTTGGTCCAACAAGGCTGGTAATACCCGGTTCTATTTTGAGGTTCACTTTGTTGACACCCAAAACTTCTCCGTAAAACTTTGAGACGTGATTGAAAGTAATGTGGTTCATCGGATCACCTCATAGGCTTTGATCCTCATTTGTAAAATCAACAGGGAGAGTGACCATGCCATCAGAAGAATAAGGTAGCAGCCTGAAACAGACAGCGAGTCTCCCGTCTGGATATGAAAGAGTGAATTATAGATGGTGTCCATGACCTTGTTGATATCCAAGTAGCGACCCCATTTAACATGAAGCGTGGTATTGATAACATCTCCGGTGGCCATCGTAATAAATGGCAGGGCTATAAAGGCAAAGCCGGCAATGGAACGCCATTTCAACCAGGCTGATATGGCCAGCGCAAACAGGGTCATGGTGATGATGAACAGATTGCTGCCCAGGATGAGCCCCATGGCAATGTGTAGATGATCGAACAGCCAGGGCCCATTGTGTAAATAAGCCTGAAGCAGGAATAACAGAGAGGCGGGAATCCAGGATACGCACGAGTTGAGGATGTAAATAACGGAAAATTTTCCCGCGATATAGTTTCGTTTATCAAAGGGACGCGAAAGGTAGAGGGGAAGGGCGTTATTGGCCAGGTCGGGCGAGATGAGAGGCGGGCCCAGAAAGAGCGTTAAAAGGAAGCACATACCCATTTGTATGTTCAACAGGCTGGAGAAAAAAGTGGTGTCGATCGTCAACATATCGCTTATTTTGATGCCCAGCATATCAATGATGGCCGCATTGTTATAGATGTAGATCATGGCCCCGGATATCAGCAGCGGCAGAAAGCAGAGCACGAAGAAGCTGGTAAACAGTTTGGATTTAAAAACTCGCTTAAAGGCAAATCGGGGAATAATCAGGAATCGCGAAAGGATGGGAGTAAAAGGGCCTTTGAAAAGTCTGTATTGTCGGTTATACACGGACATAGCTGCCCTCCATTGCTTTCAGGAAAATATCCTCCAGAGAGTCGCGTTTAAAGCTGAGCTTCCTTATCTGGACATTGGTTTCTGCGGCTAGTCTGAAAATATCAGTGACTTCCATTTGCTCATGGAGCACGATTTTAAGGTGTTTTTTACGAGGAACAGCTGTTTCGCAGCCCTTGTTCTGGAGCACCCGAACGAAGTCCTCCTTACTGCCTGAATAGGCGCACTCAATAAATTTTCTGTTTTCTTTTCGCTCTTTTTCCAGGTCACAGTAGACGGCTATTTCACCGCTTTTGAGGATGAGCACTTCACTACAGCAATCTTCCACGTCTTTCAGGAGGTGGGAAGAGAGAATGATCTTTGCCTCGCCTTTGGAGCTGATTTCCCTGATGAGATCGAGCATGCGGGTTCGAGCCGGTGGATCGAGACCGTTGGTCGGTTCATCGAGGAAAATGAGTTCCGGACCATGTACCAGAGCCTGAGCCAGCTTGATAAGCTGTTTCATGCCAAGGGAGTAAGTTTCAATTTTTCGGTATCGCGCTTCGCCGAGCCCCACATAGTACATGGCTTCGTGCGCCTTTTCCAGGGCCAAGCCCGGGGCAAGGCCGGATAGTTCGGCCATGTACCGGACAAAGTGGATACCGGACATACCGGCGATAAAAGCGTCTCTTTCGGGCATGTAACCCAGTATCTGCCGAATGGTTTTACCTTCACTCAAATCGTGTCCCAGTAATTTAGCAGTGCCGGAGAAAGGTTTAAAGAAACCCAATAGGGAATGGATGAGTGTGGTCTTGCCGGAACCGTTGGGACCGAGTAACCCGATAGCTCTTCCGTTCAATGAAGCATTCAGATTTTTTAAAATGGGCCTTCCAGCCAGATGAACACTCAGGTTCTGGAGTTCAATCGTCGGCGATATGGTCATAGTTTTTCTCTTTCATATAATGCAGCTTGTTTCAGGCTTGAGTATTGTTTGTGGAGTCGGGCGAATCACCCGTTTTTCGACATTGATTAAAAAACGGTGAGTTGGAGCTCCGTAATTCAAAGTAGATAAATTATCACGCTTCACATTCGGCTCCTAGTAGATTTTGCGCTTTGAACCTTACAGGATCGCAAGGCTTTCCTCCATCCTTGCCCTCAAAGAAAGATCCTTTTGGGGGGTCATTGGAAAATGAGCCAGGTCAGAAAGTGAAATGCTCGGTTTCCTGACCTGGAAATGCAAAGAGAGGGAATAAACACGGGGCCTTTGATCGCTTAGGTAAAAAAGATGGATTTACCATAGAGGTCAGAGTGCAACGCGACTTCATTTAATCAACGGATTGCAGATCGAAAAGTTGCTCCAACAGACCATTCTTTCTGGCATGGGGGTTGATTAAGTTCGTCAGGAAAGGGGAGAGTACAGAGTCGCCACCCGTCGAGGAAAGTGTAATGCGGTCTTCTTCTGCGTAACAGTAAAGCAGTTTGGGAACCATTCTCAACGGCAGATCCTGCATGGTATTGGAGTTATTGAGTTGATTGATTTTTGAACGTAATGATGTCAGGGTACTGGGGTCTATGTAAACCATTCCCGAAAACTCACTGTAACTATCAGCCGGCAGTATTTGAGTGAACTTTTCTGATGAGGCGATACTTAAACCGTAGCTGCGGTTCTTTTGGGTTTGTTCAATGAGTGAAAGGTTGGGTACAACCAGCACGTAGCCGTCGATGAACGTATAGTAGATGCTTGTACCGTATTTTTCACTTTTCACTTCATAGACTTTTTGACCATTTAAATTGGACTCCGTTATCAGGACTTGAAGGTTATTGTGTTGATTGGCGAGTGCAACCAAGCCCTCAATGGTTTCATTGAGAAGTGTCGTGTCATAGACTTCTGCAACGACTTTCCAGTGCGGCACGGGTAAGATTGGACCGTCTAAAGCGAAGGTCACCTCACCACCCAACGCAACCGCTAAATCGTGAAGAAAATCCATCAGGCTTTCCTGATCCTTTAACATGATGTTCTTCCATTGTTCATTGGTTTTCATCGTCAGCATAAAATCATTGAGCATAATTTCAGGATCGATTGTCGAAACGGATGCAAAGAGATGGGTTTCCTGTGAGAGGAAGGTTAGACTTTCCAGTGGTGTTGGTTCTGCGATCCATGAAGCAAAACCCTGTCGCTCTTCTTTAAAAGACAAGTTAGCCTCAAAAGATGAATCCATAATGGCCTGTCTCTTGATGAAAATGAAGTTGTTGAGAGATTCCAGCCCTGTGTTTTGCAGTTGACGGTCAATGGCATCTTCAGAAATGAGTTTGGATAAGTTGATACCGAAAACGACGCTGACACCAGATTGATAGACATCATCCAGTGTTTGGAAGAAGTCGCTTGAAGTGAAGCCGGTGTTTTCTCCTGCGGAAATGGCGCTCTTTAAGTTCTGGAGAGTTCCTGCATCCGGCGATGCGGCGATATGGTTTTCAGTAGTCCAGACATACAGGGTCTTGGCAGCTTGCTGAATGCCATCCGGATCGTCAACAAATTCAATCTGGGTCACGACTTCCTCTTCCATGTTTTCCAGTTGAGCGTGCACGTATTCTTCCAGCCCCTGTTTGCCTGAACTTTCAACCAGAAAGAGAGGAGCAAGCGTATTGACATCTTCTCCGGCAATGCTCATTGCTATTTCATTGCCGAAGTAGGTGCAGAGTTCTCCCAGAAATGTGATCAAATAGGCGTATTCTTCCTGGTAGCTGTTCAAAACCTCTTGAGGGACCACTTCCTGAAGCTCTGGATAAAGGTCCAGTTGTTCTTTGATGGTATTGAAAACGTCCAGTGTAGCTTCGCCGATATTGGGAAAGCCGGCATAAAACAGCGTGTTCTCCGGCATGAGCGGTAAAAGTTCGGAGTGATAACGCGTTCCTTCAGCGGCAATTTCGGCTTCAAACTGGGCTGCAGCATCGGCAATGGATTCCATGAGAGGTGCAAGCCGGGAAGGGGCCTTTGTCCATGCTATTTCTCTTTCTAGAGGCACCCTTTTAAGGGCTGTCTGGGATGTGTATTGATTTCCGGGTAACAATACCGTGGTGTTTTTACCCTTCTTTACGTGTACCTCACCCTCTAAAACGGATACGCGAGACCCTTTTGGGCCTGCGTTGACTGAGAAAACAGTCCCTTTGACCGATATATTGCAGTCCGGAAGGTTAACAAAAAGGTGTCCGTCTCTCTGTTTAGCGGCTTCAATCAGGGCTTTGCCTGCTGTCATTTGAATGGTTGTTTCACCGTTTGATTTTCTAATGTTGAAAATGGAACGACGAGAAAACTCGACTCTGGAACCATCGGGCAGTTCCAGAATGGAGTTGCCATCTCTGGGGGTTCGAATCTCCACGCCATAAGACAGCACCTGCTCGCCTGAGTGCTGAACCAGTTGATGGTTGGAAAGCTGATAAAAGGATCCCTCTACAATTTCAATGCTCGTGTCGGGACTGAACCACTGTTCGATATTGAGGACTCTATAACTCAAACCTATGAAGGAAAGAGCAATAAAAGCCGCGGCAGCTTTCCAGATAATGGACTTGTTCCAACTGGAGGATGATGCCTTTGAACGGGCGGGTTTTGTAACGGTTTCAAAAGCAGGCTGTTTAATTGCTTGAAGGTGTTTTCTGCATGGCACACACGATCGCGTGTGGTCACCAACCAGGATCATTTTGGCTTCGCTGAGTTCTTTTTTGACATAAGCGGGAATGAGTTTCTGGAAGTCTTCACATCCCGAGATGCTTTTGACGTCAGCGGCAGAGATAGCTGTTTGACTGGGTTTTTGTGTGAGTTTACTCAATATACGCTTTTTTGCCTGAGACAAGTGTTGTTCAGGAATAGGGTCGTTTTGAATCTCTTCAATGATTTGATCCAAGATACGGCTGTTAGACATGATGACCTCCAAGGGCTTTTGAAAAATGTTTTTTCATGATGTTTCGCGCGCGGTAGATCAGTACCGCTGTAAAGGCTTGTGACAGCCCCAGCATGTGGGCAATCTCCTTGTTTTTGTATCCTTCAAAGAACTTCAAAGTAAATACGGCCGCCATTTGGGGCTTCAGTTCAGCCAGGCATTGACGGAGAAGGTATTTTAGTTCTTTGTTTCTCTGTATCTTTTCTGGATCAGTGTCGGGGAAATAACTGCGCAAGTCGGGAAGAGAGTCCAGAGAAGTTGCATTTCTTGTTTTTCTGGTTTTTAAAATGTCGTAAGAAGCGTTAATGGCTGCTTTTCTGAAGTAGGCTTGAGGGTTTGGCTCAAGTATGGGTAGTTTGGCCCGTTTAGTCAATCGCAAAAAAACCGTTTGCAGAACATCTTCCGCGTCCATTGGATTGCCGCATATGCGATAAGCTGTTTGGTAGATAGTCCTGTAATTTTGATTGAACAGAGCTTCTATTTCCGTTTGATCTGTTGTTGATCTTTCAGGGTGTATCATCAGTTCCAAGAGAACCTCCTGCTTTATCTCTTGTGAATAAAACGAGCCGTATTCGAATTTATAACTAAAAATCAGAAACTTTTCTTTTAAGTTGAAAGGAGTGATGGAGAACAATTGATGAAAACGGTTTAACAGGCAGAGGTGTCAAGGGTCGTTTGATGAAAAGCAATTTCCAATGAAAGCGTCAAATCCTCTATTCGGATCGAGCTTTTCAGTACCGGATACAATTTTACATGTTTTTTTCTTTAAGTCTTGAACTATCACAAGCGATGAATTAAAGTAAGAACAGGAGTTCGTTCGCATATCAATGGAAATCAAAAGGAGGAATTCTATGAGAGTGTTAAGTCTGGTTGTTTTACTCATGGCATCGGTAGCAGTTTTAGGTTTGGAAGATTCAGTTTCAGTTGGTGATCGTACATTTATAATGAAAGACGGTGCCTGGTATATGGAAGGATTGCCTGATGATTTTCAAATAGAAGACGGTTATATTTGTGAACATAAGGATGACATTTGGCAGAACTGGTACAACTCGGGTGATGAGCAGTTGAAGAAAATTCTGGAACTCGGTCCAAATATCGTCTGGATGATGAAAAGTTCGGTTGACGGTAAAGAACATGTGTTCGCTGTTTCTGATGGTGATCATTTTATCGCTTTCCTTCCAAAAGCGGCGGGACTATCAAAAGCAGCCAAAGCAGGCCTGATTGTTGGAGGCGCAGCTGCTACCGCTGTTATTATCGACAATTTGAATGACGATGACGAAGCCTCAAAAGCAAAGCGATAAATTGAAAAACGAAACACCAAAAAAGACCAGTATGTTCATGCATATTGGTCTTTTTTCGTAATGGGGGTGTAAATGAGCAAGCGACCACAGAAGAAGATTTTAATAGTTGAAGATGAGCCCAAGATTTTAGAAGGAATAGTCGATGCTTTATCCTTCAAGGGGTTTCTCGTTGTGACAGCACAGAGAGGAGATGAAGCCATATCAAAAGCTCTCATAGAAAAGCCGGATTTAATTATTCTGGACATCATGATACCCAAATTAAGCGGATTGGATGTGTGTGAAAACCTTCGGGAAAGCGGAGTCAAAGCGCCAATCATTTTCCTGACGGCCAAAGGCAGCGAGGAGGATCGCATTGTTGGTCTCGAGCGCGGTGGTGATGATTACATCACCAAGCCGTTTTCCATAAAAGAGCTGGTGGCACGTGTGCAAGCCCACCTCAGGCGTCGGGAGATTGACGCACTTGAAGCCATTAGCAGTGAAAGCGGAAAACATGTCTTTGAGATCAAGGGTCTCACAGTCGATTTTCAGAGCCGGTCGTGCTGGGCAAATGGCGAGAAAATACATCTCTCTGAAAAAGAATTCAGAATTTTGAAGGTACTCTTTGAAAATATTGGACAGGTGGTCGATCGAGAGACCCTTCTGAAACAGGTTTGGGGTTATCGAACCCTTGATTTGGAAACTCGCACCGTTGATGTAACCATAGGCAAATTGAGACAAAAGATAGAAATCGATATTCACGAGCCAAAGATTATCAAAACGAAACGCGGCAAAGGGTACATCATAGAGGGAACCATTTAAATGCTGTAAAGGCCTGTGCGATTAAAAAACGGCCTGCAAACAGGAAAAATCAATGACAGCCGCATATAGAAAACAGTACCGGCAATGGCTGTAACACGGCCCGAAAAACGGCTTGAGGCATGACGAAATAGAGTGTAGTTGAATGCAGAGAAAGAATTCCCGGCTGGGTTCAGCCTTGACCGGTTATGTTATTTTGATGTTGGTGCCAATCGCTCTTATGGTGCTTCAGGGTGTCCAGTCCTTGCAACAAAAACGCGATGATCTTTATGTCAACGCTGTGACAGAGCTGAACACTCAGGATGAGCATTTGCGGTATACGATGGAGCGCGAATGGAACTTGTTTATCGACCGTGAACAGTCCAGGCCGTTTGATGATTATTTTCCTGTTACCAGGTTGAAAAATGAGAATTATCGAACACTTCAACCTACCGAAGCTTTCCAGCGTTCTCCTCTTTATTCCACTTTGAAAAGTGCCGCCGGATCTTCAAGGCATACCCAGGAAAATACGCATCTTTTCCAACCCGCCGTCATGGGTTACTTTGAGTTTAACCCCTATAAAATGAAAATCAGTACACCCTACGACCCTTATGGCTTGTTTCACGATACGCATGCAAACCAGAAGTCTTTTTCCGAGTTTTTGGATACTACGATTTCACCCAGAATAATTGAGATCCTGAAACTGGATAACTTTAATGAGAAGGATCCCCTTGCGCTTCTGCTGAAATTGAAAACGCATCTCACGCATAAAACAAGGCAGCCCGTTCAACATCTCGGTGATGTGTTCAATCTCGACGATTTTGCGGATCAGTCGATGTTGGAAGTGAACTATTACAGCTTTAATTTTTACACCATAGAAAACGACAACGCGTCCTTGCTGGTGGCCATAAGAGCCGTTTTAATTGGAAGTGAGATCATCAGACTGCAGGGTTTTGTCATCAATTTATTAAATGTCCTGCAAGAAATACAGGCCTATCAAGAGCCATTGCAGTCTGATTATGGTCAGGTGGTGGTAGGCCTTTCAGTAGAAGGGGGGCGATCCTTCTTTGCGCCTTTTAACCAGTTGAGTTCATCTGTTGTCATTCATAAAGATCACAGTGCGCTGGAGAGCCTGAAAAGTGAGGAACGTCGCTTTTGGAAGATGATGATTGCTCTCGTTATCATTCTGTTTGTATCTTCCGTGGCCTTGTCGCGGTTCATAACGGCTGAAATAAGACTCAACCAAAAAAAGACAGACTTTATTTCGGCTATTACCCATGAATTGAAAACACCGTTAACCAGCATAAAAATGTATGCGGAGATGCTGGAGGAAGGCTGGGCGAAGGGAAAGGAAACGACTTACTATCGGCACATCAACAGTGAATCTCAACGTCTAACGCGCCTGATTGGAAATGTTTTGAATTTCGCCAGGTTGGAAAAAGGCTCTTTTCAGCTGCAAAGCTCGCCTATGGAGTTGTGTTCTTTTCTAAAGGAGACGTTTGCTTCATGGCAGATTTGGCTCCAGGAGTTTGGTCTTCAGATTAATTTGGATATTCAATCAGAGGCATGGATTGTGGCTGATTCCGATGCGATGAAGCAGGTCTTGTACAACCTCTGCGACAATGCCATAAAGTACGCTAAAAACCCCGATGGCACCATCCTGTCCGTTAAATTGAACCTGGACAATGGTTTTGCCTGTCTCTTTATTCACGATAACGGGCCGGGTGTACCCCAGGAAGAGACCAAAAATATTTTTGAACGATTTTATCGTATTGAAAGCGAGTGGACCCGTGAGAGCACCGGTACGGGACTCGGCTTGGCTCTGGTAAAGGAAATCATCTTGAAATCAAACGGCACGTTGGAGCCTTTTATTCCCGAGGACAGCAAGGGGTTTGGTTTGAAAATGGCTTTTCCTCTCATAGAGGGAGGGCTGCCATTCGATTAGTGCGATGCTTTTCACTTGAGGATCCTGTTTCTTTACATTGATATTGGCCGCGATTCTATGATAAAAGAAAGATGTGAATAAGTTAAACATTAATTCAGCAGGCTTCAGCTGCCGAATTCAGGTTGAAAGGATGATTTATGTCACATGAGCTCATGCTGGAAATAGTTTGTCCTGAATGTCAGAAAACGTCTGTCATGCCTTTTATTAAAGTTCCTTCAGGAAACTTCAGCGGAACATGTCAGGCTTGCCATGGCACGTTCCCGTTCTCAAAGGATCAGGGTTTGAATTGTCATATTACTTCCGTGACGGGTGTTAAAAGCATTGGAGAGCAGGCAAATGAATCAGAACCCAGCGAAAGAGTCAAAAAAGACCAAGATGGCTGGCTTGTTGAGCATCCGGCTTGTGAGGGTAATTCTTATACCATTAGAAAATTGGGCAGCCTTATTCGCGCCGGTTTCATTAACGGCAGTACCCGAGTGCTTCCCCCGGGTGCACCCAAGTTTTATGAAGCCAAGGAAATCCATGATTTATACGAATACTTCAAAGAGCGTGCGCGCATGAATAAACGGTATAAAAAAGAAGAATAACGTTATTCAACTGTCACACTCTTAGCCAGGTTCCGCGGTTTATCGATCTCACAACCCCGAAGATCGGCACAATAGTAAGAGAAGAGTTGCAGCGGAATAATGGATAAAATGGGTTTTAGCAGATGGTGTGTTTGAGGAATGTAAAACACTTCATCGCAAATGGATTGAATCTGGTTATCGCCCTCTTCAGCGATAACCAGAATTTTTCCGCTACGGGCTTTTATCTCCTGGATATTCCCGTATATTTTTTCATAGGTCGCATCTTTCGGGGCGATGACAAAGGTAGGGAATTGCTGTTCAATCAGGCTGATGGGTCCGTGCTTCATTTCTCCCGCGGCGTATCCTTCGGCGTGGATATAAGAGATTTCCTTCAGCTTCAATGCTCCCTCCAGGGCGATAGGGAAATGAAGTTGTCTGCCAAGGAAGAAGAAAGAGGTGGACTGGTAGAATTTTTCTGCCATTTCTTGAATTTTGGATGTTTTTTCCAGAATTTCCTGTATTTTCCCCGGCAGCTTCTTGATCGCTTTCAGGAGTTCAATACCTTCACTCAGTGAAACGGAGCCGTAACGCCCAATCAGCAGGGCGATCAAATTGAGAATGACCAATTGTGAGACAAATATTTTCGTAGAAGCGACACCTATTTCCGGTCCGGCGTGGCAGTAAACTCCGACATCGGTTTCACGTGCAATCGTGGAGCCGACAACGTTGACGAGACCAATGGTCAGAGCCCCTTTCCTCTTGGCTTCCCGCACGGCTGCGAGGGTGTCGATGGTCTCACCTGATTGGGAAATGGCTAAAACAGCCGCTGTTTCATCAATACGCAGTTTTCTGTATCGAAACTCAGAGGCAAACTCAACTTCAACTTCAAGATCTGTCAACTCATCAAAGATATATCTGCCAACCATGCCCGCATGATAGGAGGTCCCGCAGGATACGATGATGAGTTTTTTCAACTTCTGGATTTCTTTGATGCAAGCTTGCAGACCGCCCAGAACTGAAACACCTTCATTCACCAATATCCTTCCGCGAATGGCGTTTTCAACCGTCCTGGGCTGTTCGTATATTTCTTTCAGCATGTAATGCGGATAGGATCCCAAACCCATGTCGCCCAGTTCCCAGTCAATGAGACACGATTCCCTGTTCACCGGTTTGTTGTCAAGGGACAAAATTTGATATTCGTCTGACGTTAAGACAGCCATTTCATTGTCTTCCAGATAGATAACCTGATCGGTGTAGTTGACAATAGCCGAAACATCGCTGGCTACAAACATTTCACCGTTTCCAAGACCCAGAATGACGGGGCTGCCTCTTCTCGCGCAGACAATTTTGCCCGGTTCATGTTTGCACACAACAGCGATTCCAAACGTACCTTCTACACGTAACAGTGATTCTCTAACGGCATTTTCCAAATCACCTGCGTAAAACTTGGCAATTAAGTGAACGAGAACTTCACTGTCCGTTTCGGATTGAAAGATCGTTCCTTCAGATTGCAGCTGGCGCTTCAGGACATCGTGATTTTCAATAATGCCATTGTGTACCAGATGAAACTCGCCCGAATGATCCGAGTGTGGATGAGCGTTCGCTTCGGTGGGTTTCCCATGTGTAGCCCAGCGTGTGTGGGCAATCCCGCAGGACATGGGTAATTTCTTTCCCCTTACCAGGCTGTCCAGGTTTTTAACCTGTCCGACGGCTCGGAAACGTCTGGCCTTGTTCTTGTTGAGAACAACAAAACCGGCTGAGTCGTAACCTCTGTATTCAAGCCGCTTCAAACCATTCAATAAAACAGCGGAAGCTTTTTTAGGGCCAATATAGCCAACAATACCACACATCAGATCCTCCCGGTCACACCGTTTAAATATCGGAATTATATCAAATATGGATGCGATAGACTACGTTTACTCACCATGTCGGGGAGTTGGAGGTATGTCCAAGTGGTTTTCCTTTTCTCAAGAACTCAGTGTTCGTCAACAGGCAGTGCGCTGGAAATCTGTTGGCGTGCTTCTTGAATTAAATCGTCAATTTTCCCCTGATATTGTTTGGTGTCGATGCTGGGATGGATAGTAAGCGAGGCTTTACCGGGATACGTGTCAAAGGTATGGGTTGGATGAATTTCTCTTGTTCCGCTTATGGTAACAGGAAGGACGGGAAGATTGAGGTCGAGCGCGATGTGGAAGGCTCCTTTTTTAAAGGGGCGGAGCTGACTTCGCCTGGAACGCGTGCCTTCCGGAAAAAATATCACAGAGGTGCCATTGGCTATTCTGTGTTTGGATTCATTGAGCGTTTTAATGGCCGCAAGGCGATTGGAGCGATCAATAAAAATATGGCCCAATTTTTCACAGGCAATTCCCAGACCGGGCACCTTGCGCAATTCCTTTTTCATAACCCACTTGAAATCAACATCCAGCCAACCGTAGAGTACCAGAATGTCGATAATACTCTGATGATTGGAGACAATCACATAGGATTGATTTGCCTCGATGTTTTCTGAACCTTCTACCGTGACAGAGATCGGTGTGAGAAAGGCAATGCTCCGTGCCCAAAGCCGTCCGACCAAGGTGCTGGCAAGTCTTTGGCTGAAAAGAAAGGCAAACAGGATGGCCCAGAAACCAAAAAACAAGTTGGCAAGAGCACCATACGGAAAGAGAATGAGCCACTTATAGGGTTGATAGAGAAGCCAGATAAATCGGTTTCTTCTCCTCTTGTTGTATTGCACCGTGTCTGTTGATTTCATGAAGGCGGTTTCTCTCTGTTCACTTTGTCGCGATCCTGTTTATCATAAAAAATGCGGTTGCACGCAGGTCACCTGCATTTTTCGGGCCATTATAGCAAGTGACGAAATATTTGTCATTTTGGAATGATTCAGCTAGGATAATGGAGCATTTTTGTAAGTTGCCGGTTGGGCTTTTTCAAGCTGTGACTTAAATAAGGTGTCAACATGCTGTGAAGCAGCAACACATAATCAGCAAATTGAATGGTTTGGGTTTTAGATCACCAGCAACTAAATGAGAAAGGAAGGAAATTATTATGGCAGGTCATAGCAAATGGGCCAATATACAGCACAGAAAAGGCCGTGAAGATGCCAAAAGGGGCAAGCTTTTTACCAAACTCGTAAAGGAAATCACCATAGCAGCTCGCATGGGAGGTGGAGACCCCGACTCCAATCCCCGATTAAGAGCGGCAATTACGTCAGCCAAGAGTCAGAGTATGCCCAATGACAACATTAAACGGGCGGTTGACAAGGGAACGGGAAAAGCCGGTGGTGATGAAATTGTGGAAATCACTTATGAGGGTTATGGTCCTGCAGGTGTGGCTGTGATTGTTGAAGCCATGACCGATAACAAGAATCGAACAACACCTGAAATTCGCCACGCGTTCAGCAAAGCGGGTGGTAATCTCGGAGAAAATGGTTCGGTCGCCTGGCAGTTCAAGCGAACGGGCTATGTGGTCATTCCCAAAAACGGGCTGTCAGAAGATGAGATTGCTGAACTGACCCTTGAAGCCGGAGCGGAAGACTACGAAGATAACGGTGAAAACTGGGCTATTTTGAGCTCGGTGGAAGATTATTCAGATGTTTTGGCTTATCTTGAAGAACATGAAATTGCCATTGCTTCATCTCAGTTGGCCATGATTCCCACAACAGAAATCAATGTCAATGGCGATAATCTAAAAAAAGTCATGCGCATGATCGATCGGTTTGAAGACATGGACGATGTGCAAAATGTATGGACGAACGCTGATTTTGACGAAGCTGAAATCGAGTGATTATTCTCGGAATCGATCCTGGCTCGAGAGTAACCGGTTATGGAGTTATTCAGGCTGAAGGGAATCAAATCAGGCACCTGAAATCAGGTGCCTTTTCGCTCTATAAAACAGAGGAAATGTCCAAGCGGCTGGGCGTTTTGTACACTGAGCTGGATGCACTGGTCCAAGCCTACCAACCTGTAGCCTTAAGTCTCGAAAAAGCCTTTTCAGGTATCAACGTGCGCTCGGCATTGCTGTTGGGCCAGGTTCGAGGTGCTGTACTTGCCTTTGCGGGCATGAGGAATATCCCTGTTTTTGAATACGCGGCTACCGCCGTCAAGAAAGCCGTTACAGGCTACGGAAGAGCAGAAAAAGAGCAGGTTCAGGAAATGGTTCGGATTCTTCTCTCCTTGCCACAAATCCCCAAACCACACGATGCAGCCGATGGCCTGGCGCTGGCCATATGTCACGCCCATACCAATCCGCAGCGATGGTAACCATGGAGCGGTTTCTCAAACTCAGGGCTGTGAAGCGCAATCAGGGCAGGGAACACAAAATCAGGGTTTCAGAAGACGGTCATCGATGTAGCCTCGATCAGCTGATACAAACTCTAACAGGAAAAAAGACAGCACTTTTGCTCCAGGATGGGGCTTTTTTTTCCGGTTCAACCCCTTTATCCTTGGATGCATCCGTTTCCTGCGGTCAGGAAATCGTCTACAGAAGGCGAGCATGGGTGGAGCCGGCAATACCGGCAGAAGTTCAGATTATTCACTGCGATGACTCTCTGCTGGTAGTTGAAAAGCCCGCTGGCGTACCCATGACACCCTCGGGCGATTTTTACTGCAACTCCCTGGTTCATCGCCTGAGAGAGGCGTTGAATGAGAAGGATCTTTCACCCATTCACCGCCTGGATATCGAGACCTCGGGCGTGCTGATCTTCTCCAGGAAACGCTCAGAGAGAGGCACGCTTCAGCGGCAGTTTCAAAGCGGTAACATCCAAAAGATCTACCATGCACTTGTCTTCGGGCACTTTGATCCCCGGGTGAAACGACTTCACGGCCGCTTTGAAAAAGGTCAATCGCGGCGTATTTTTTCCAAGTGGGGTGCTGTTTCCTCAGGCGGAAAAAAGTGCGTGACGGAAGTGCTGTCGGTTCAACACGGAAAAGTGGCGTCACTGCTGCACCTGAAACCGCTGACTGGCCGGACCAACCAGCTGAGAGCTCAGTTGTCAGATGCGGGTCACCCCATCGTAGGCGATAAAAAGTACCACTGCGATGAAGAAGTCTATCTGGACTGGATCGAACACAGGAACATCCAGCGCCTGATACACAAGCTGCTGCTGCCAACTCAGGCTTTACACGCTTGGAGTGTGACCATCCAGCATCCTGTAACTCAGGATCGATGTCAGTTTACTTCCGCCATGGACCTGCCTGATCGCTTTCCGGGAGCAGCCGGGATTTTTCCGCAGTTCCAACGGCTGGACCCATGAAACCGGTGCTTTGAGCCGCTTGTTGCTCTATGAGCGATGGTTGATCTTTTCGCTGTTTGAGTTGGTTAAGCGGTTTTTCCAGTGGCCGGCATTGGTTCCATTTGGCTTCCGCTGTGGTTTGACGGTTCACTTGTCGGTATTCGCGGCTTGTTGCGAGAATATCATCACCTGCATTTTTTCAGAGACCCGTGCTTTGGCGGTCAATTCCCTGTTCGCCTCAAAAACAGCTGAAATGGAGCCCTGACTCAGCTTGGTTTCCCAACTCTCTATCCGATTGTTGATTGATTGGCTGATTATTTCATTTATCGCGGAGTTTTGGTAGACTAGAAGGGCGAAGGGCAGCACGGCAACAAGGCGTAGTCTGCACTTTAAATTGGACTTATGTCACTTTAATTGCCAGTGGTTAAAGACAGAAGTCCATTCATCAGAATGACTGTGACAGCCTGCCAAAGGATACCCTGCTTGTGTGTTTACCGTAGCTGGAAAAAACGCTCAATCTGTTCACCCGCTTTCACATCGAGCTCGTTGTCCTCTAGCGCGTTCACTTTTTAGTTCAAAAAAATCTATGCAATGGAGACAGATATGGAAACCCAACTCAAAGGAAGGCACTTTATTACCACACAGGACTGGACCACACAGGAACTGGATACCGTTTTTGAACTGGCCAGACAGCTCAAACTGGAATATGCCACGGGGAGGTTTAATCAGTGGCACCTGGGTAAGTCTCTGGGAATGATTTTCTTTGATGCATCAACCCGAACCAGAACGTCTTTTGAAGCTGCCATGACACAACTCGGCGGTCACAGTATTTTCTTTGATCCCTCGTCCATGCAGATTTCACACGGAGAGGCCGCCATCGATACCGCTCGTGTGCTGTCCAGGTACCTGCAGGGCCTGGCTGTGCGGATCTGCAAGCACGGTGAAGGAAACCGGTATTTACAGGATTTGATGGCTGGCAGCACAGTGCCCATTATCAACATGCAGTGCGATAAGTATCATCCCAACCAGATCATGGCTGATTACCTGACTATTACCGAGCACTTCGGCCGCAATACCAAAGGGTTGAAAATCGGTGTTTCCTGGACATCAGCGCCCAAGTATGTTCGGCCTGTCAGTGTACCTCAGTCCCTGATCCTCCTCATGACCCGTTACGGCATGGATGTCACGCTGGCGTATCCACCTGAGTTCAAACTGCTCCCTGACATTGAAAAGCAGGCGGCCGAGAATGCCAGTGCTTCGGGCGGCAGGTTCTCCATTTCACACCAAATGGAAGATGCTTTTGAAGACGCCGATATCGTGGTTCCCAAATCCTGGGGTCCCCTGGTGCATACCCTGGACGAAGCCGAAGGCAAATCGCTGATTGCCAAATACGATGGCTGGATTTGCGACAAAAAAATGATGGATCTGACCAGGGACCGATCCATCTACATGCACCCACTGCCCGCGGATCGGGGGTTTGAAGTGACGGATGAAGTCATTGACGGTCCACACTCGGTCGTTTATCAGGAGGCGGAAAACCGATTGCACGTTCAAAAAGCCCTGCTTTCACTGATTATGTAAAGGCTCGTTTCAAGCGTTTTTTTTAAAAACCGTTCCATCGGCTCACTGACCGGTCCAACTTGGGATGGGTTCAGTGACCTATACGTTTTAACGCCGATTTTCCTCACGAAGGTCGATGACAAAAGAGACATGTTCCGTCTCGCATTGCACCTTCAGGGCGGGGCGCGTGATTGAATGCCCACAGAAGCACAGAAGCAGAACGCCAACCAATTGATTCACGGGTTCCAGCAAGGGGAAGGTACTCTGCTGAAAACATGCAAATGGTGATGTCTTTTTTCTTGAATGATGGGGAAGAAAAAGTCAACTCCAGGGCTTTGGAACATCATTCACTTTCCACCGTTTTTTTAGCATAAACGCTGAGAAAAGCCCGAAAAAGCCAAGCATCTCTTGCTGAAAACAGATTGTACGATATAATTCACCTGGCGACGCGTTGCCAATACATTTGGAGTCCGATATCGATTCATGAGATTCAATGCCATATTAGCAATAGGTCTTTTCTCTTTTATATCCCATGCAGCAGAACCGGTACTCCGCAAGTTCGACGATCAAAGTTATGCCAGTTTGCGTACCAAGCACGGCGCGGTTCTCGATATCAGAGCCGGCAGCTCCACTGAACTGCTCAGCGCCATTCAGATTTACTCAGGTCAATTGGATCTAAAGGACCCGTGGAAGAAACTCGCCATTGTCAAGGTAAACAAGAAGCGGGCGCTGTTGCCATATCGGTACATGTCACCGCCGTTCAGAAAGAAATTCATAGAGAAGCTTTGGCCTAAAGACACTTTTAAAAAGGGCTATTACATCCACAAGGTCCAATATGCCTATGAATCGCTTTGGTCTCTTTCTTCCTGGTTTACGGGTGACGGTAAGAATTACAAGAAAATCAAGAAGGCCAGCGGATTGCGTTCCGATAGACTGAAAAAAGGTCAGACAGTAAAAATTCCTGTTAAACTGCTCTTCAGTTTTTTGCAAAAACAAGACATGGAGTTAGTCCGGCCAAAGGATCCTGTTTCAACCAGAAGTACCCCTTTAAAAGAAGTTGAAACCATAGAGCATGAAGATGTTCAACCCGTTGTCTCCAATCCGCTTGGGGAAGAGGAAGACAACAGTCAAGAGAAACTGAAAGAACTGAAGCGCGTTCCGACGCTAAAAAAGAAAGAGTCACCGCCTGAGCCCGCTGCATCGGAAAAAGTGCCTGAAGCGCAAAATAGTTTTTCCCACAACCTGTTTTCCGAAGTGATGGAGAATCGGACGGAACTCATTTACGGAAAAGACAAGAAGGGTCCATACGCGCTCTATCGCCTGAACAGGGGAGAAGCGATTTACTCTGCGGTTGTGGTTCGCTTTTGCGGTTTAGTACGAGGTTCCGATGTCAATCGCGTGGCTGATATCATTGTTAAAAGAAACAAGATCCGCGATGTAACCGATATGCCCGTGGGACAGAAACTCAAAATACCCTACGAATATCTGATGCCGGAATACAAGGATGTCAATGACCCCGAGTTTCAGGAATGGATGGAAAACGCTCAGGCTATCGCCAATGAAGATACCACCATGTCCAATCAGGGTTTGGCGGGTGTCACCGTCATAATCGATGCCGGTCATGGTGGCAGAGATCCTGGAGCCAAGAAAGGGAAAACGTGGGAAGATGACTATGTTTACGATATTCTTTGCCGTGTTAAAGAAAAACTGGAAAAAGAATCAGCGGCAAGAGTTTTTCCCACCATCAAAGACCAGAGCGCGGGTTTTAAACCGCAGAATGTCAGACAGTTTGTGTTGGATCAGGATGAAGTGCTTTTGACGCACCCCCGATTTTCTCTAAAAAAATCCACCAAGCTGGGGGTAAACATGAGGTGGGTCTTTGCCAACCACCAGCTGGCCAAGATTCTGGCCGCAAAGGGCAAGGCGGAACAGGTTGTCTTCATCAGTCTTCACGCCGATTCGCTTCACCCGAGTCTCAGGGGCTCCATGGTTTACATCCCGGATGCGAGATCCTATCCCAGACGCACCATTCACGCTGCCAAAGCCTTTAAGAAGTATCGCGAGTACAACAATTCCTCTTTTAAGGCCAGTAAAAAACAAATGAAAAAGGCGCAAGCCTTGAGCATGGGTTTTGCCAATCACTTTTTAAAACAGGTTAGAGCTAAAAAACTCCCCGTTCACAAGAACCAGCCTGTTCGGTCGGTTATTTTCAAGAGCCCTCGCGCACGCCCTTTTGTTCCGGCAGTTCTCAATTACAATCGCGTACCTACGCGTGTTCTGGTGGAGGTTTGCAACTTGAGTAACAGGGAAGATCGAAAGATGATCAAAAAACCCGTCTTCAGACAGCAAATCGCCGATTCACTGGTCGAGGCACTCTACAAGCATTTCGGCAGTAAAAAGAAATAGTGGCGGGTCCTTGACAGTCAGGGTTGTTATGGTTTTTAAACCTGTAAAAACTGTTCTACCTTTTTAACAAAGGAATCCTGCGTCATGAGCTGGACATTGAAGCCGCCAGCTATGTGACCCATTACGGTTCCTTTTATCTTTTCAGGGCAGTCTTGTCCCGGCAGGAAAATTTCAACCGATACACTGCTATGGATTTGTGGAACTTGAGCAGTTGGGCTGACTTCAATATAGCCATGACTTATATGCGCGGCATATTCTTCTTTCAGAAGATTTAAAGTCCCGAAGTGAAGTTGATACGGCTGCTCCTGCTGGAATTCACTCCAGTCTGCCGGAGGGTTGATAATCTCAACGCCAAACAGGTTTCTGCGCAACTCCTTGCGGTACCATTTGACCATGGCTTTAAAGTGGGCAGCTTGCTTTTTGTGCTTTGAAATAGCGCATGTGGTATCATCCCTGAAAACCTTAAGAGGCGTTTCACTCGCTGTGTCCATACCCTTTGCAGGCAAGTTGGTCGTGCTGTCGGTTACCCTCTTTTTTAAAGCAATTAAATCAAGTGCTAACATTTTGGTTTTTCTGTTTTCCTTTATCATTTCCAATTTGAAGCCCTTTAATTGAACTGTATACAAGCTCTGTTTTTCTTTTCGAAATATTCAAAAAAGATCTTTAGTCGGATTTTTTTCTCGTGAATTCAACATTGACCACCCGGAAAAACGCTCAACTCGGGAGGCAGTGGCATCCAGAAAGGGTTTCCTGCCGCCTTGCTTGCCAGATAGACCATGAAAAGAGGGAAATTCATCCTGCCATTTGATGCTCGAACTTTGTGAGGCAGGAGAGGTCCACCATGTCGTGTTTTTCCCTTGGTGGCTCCCAGTGTATTCCCGCTCTCATGACTGGAAAACACATAAATTGGTTGACCTCCAGAATGACTTGATTCAAGATAGTTTGAATGGATAGGAGCAATTGGAAGGGACCTCCCGCGGATTCAAGTTGCTGCTGCGTTCAGCGTATCTGATAGATGGATCCTGTTTAATTGACTCGTAACCAGTTCAACCTCATGGAATCGACCACGGTCCCCATTCGATATCATGTCGCCAAGTTTAATGAGAACGAGGAGAACCCTTTGCTGCGATTTGAGCATGTACTCGAGGCAAGAACTCCCATCAGTGGAGCCCTGAACCTCACCCCCAAAAAAACGCCATTAATTCAATCGGAATACATCAACCAGCTCTTGAAATGCGACCTGTATTTCAAGTGTGAACATCTTCAACATACAGGTTCTTTTAAAGTGAGAGGAGTGCTGAACTGGTTTCGACTCAATGGCGGTGATGTCAAGGAAGTGGTGACCTTCAGTTCCGGTAATCACGGCCTGGCTCTGTCGTGGGCAGCGCAGAAACTGGGTGTGCCCGCCAGTGTTTTCGTCCCTGAAAACCTGTCTGCACGAAAAAAAGAGGGCATGCTTCGGTATGGCGCAACCCTTATTCCTGTGGGTACTTCGGTGGAAGCAAGACGCGATGCCTGCCAGGTTTATGCAGCCAAAAAAGGGGCTTCCCTGGTTCCACCCTTTGAAGGCGAAGAGATCATAGCCGGTCAGGGAACCATCGCCCTGGAAATAGTGGAGGAATTGCCGCTGTTTGATGCCGTTCTTGTCCCTGTAGGCGGTGGCGGCCTGTGTTCTGGTGTTGGTATTGTTTTGCGGGCCCTTCGACCCCATTCCCGACTGATTGGGTGTGAACCGGAAACAGGTGACGACTTTTACCAATCTTTTGCAGCCAAGACCCTTATTCAGAACTCTGTCTCTCCGACCATGGCGGAGGGGTTGAGACACGCCAGTGTGGGACAACTGAACTGGAAACACATGAAAAATCTGGTTTCAGAAGTCAAGTGTTGCAGCGAAAGAAAAATTGTCGAGGCATTCCAGATTTTGGCCAATGAAACGAAGCAAGTTGTTGAACCGTCGGGAGCGGTTGCCTTTGCTTCCCTGCTGGAACACGTCTCTTCTTTTCAGGGTAAAAAAGTGGTGGTGATTCTATCCGGTGGTAACGCGACCTTGAAAGATCTTGCCTGTTATCAAGCTTCAGTGGAACCGTAAACATGGACTATCTAGAGAATCTGAATCCCGAACAACGAAAAGCCGTTGTAGAAATAGAAGGTCCTCTGCTTGTCCTGGCCGGGGCGGGTTCGGGGAAGACCAAGGTTATCACCACCCGAATAGTACACCTGATTGCTTTTCACGGAGTTCCCGATTATCGCATTTGTGCCATGACCTTTACCAACAAGGCCGCTGCTGAAATGAAAGAGCGGGTAGAGAACATGCTCGGTTTACCTCAACACGAGCTCACTATTTCAACCTTTCACGCTTTTTGTGCTCGGTTCCTGCGAAAAGAGATTCACATGTTGGGCAGGGAGAGAAACTTCATCATTTTTGATTCTCAGGATCAACTTAAAGTTGTCAAAGACGTGTTAAAAAAACAGAACCTGAATCCCAAAGACTTCCATCCCGGTGCGATTAAAACATGGATCAGCAATAAAAAGAACAAGGTAGAACAGGGCTTTTTTGGGAAAGAAGGTATTTTGAAATCCATTTACGCATACTACCAGCAAGAATTGCTGAGTCAAAACGCACTGGACTTCGATGACCTGATTGTACTGACCAATCGTATTTTGACAGAAAATGACAGTTGCCGGGAGCGTTATCGCGATCGATTCCAGCACCTGCTGATCGATGAGTATCAAGATACCAACCGCGTTCAGTTTGAACTCATCAAGAATCTCACCCGGGAATCGCCGAATCTCTGTGTGGTTGGCGATGAGGATCAGAGTATTTACAGCTGGCGAGGTGCCGATATCCGCAATATCCTCGATTTTGAGAAACAATTCAAGGACGCCAGGCTCATTAAACTGGAACAGAACTATCGCAGTACCCAATGTATTCTCAAGTTCGCCAATCGGGTTATTGTCAGGAACACACAGCGCAAACCCAAGAACCTCTGGTCGAAGGGACGTGTAGGGAAGCCGGTTTCTCAACGAAGGTTCAACCGAGGCATGGAAGAGGCTGCGTCCATTGCGCGTTTAATAATCAACTCTGGTAAACCCTATGGGGAAATAGCTGTTTTGTATCGCGTCAACTTCCTCTCTCGAATTATAGAGGAGACCTTCAGACGCAAGGGTATTCCCTACCAGCTTGTCGGCGGATTGAAGTTTTACGATCGCAAGGAAATTAAAGATGTTCTAAGCTACGCTCGCTGCATGGTGAACACCAGAGACTGGACCAGTTTCGCAAGAGCGGTCAATACGCCGCCCAGGGGGATTGGCAGTAAATCACTGGAAGTCTTGCGAGATTATTACGATCGTGAGGGAAATATCCACGATGCCGTAACGGCGGCATTGGCAGATAAAGCCCTAAAAGGCAAGTCTTTCAAAGGGCTCAGAGAGTTTGACGCTCTCTTGAAAGAATTCAGGCCGCTTGTAATGAAGCTCAAGCCGGGTGAATGGATGCAGCAAATTCTGGCGGCTATGGATTACAGACTGTATCTGCGGAAAGCGGATGCCTATACGGTTGAGAAAAGGGAAGACAACGTCAATGAACTCATGGTGAGTATGCGCGAATTTGAGAAGAAAGGGGTTCAGAATATTGCCGATTTTCTGGATCAGACGGCCCTGCTTTCCGATCAGGATCAATTAGATGACTCTCAGGATCGAGTCAGTTTGATGACGGTTCACGCGGCCAAGGGGCTGGAATTTGACACCGTGTTCCTGATGGGACTCGAAGAGGGCTTGTTCCCCAACAAAAGGGCTTTGGAAGAAAACCCCCATGGTCTTGAAGAGGAAAGGCGGCTGTTCTATGTTGCTGTTACCCGGGCCAAGAACCATCTCTACATCTCACATTCCACCAGGAGAAGTGCCTTTGGCTCCACTTTCGATAATCCGCCTTCCCGTTTCCTTCGTGAACAGAATACTGCCAGTACACCTTCAGCGGGTGGTTACAAAAATCAATTAAAAGCAAGTGCTGTGTCCGGCTCAAACGACTCATCGCTTTCCTTTCAAGTGGGAGAAAAGGTCGTTCACCCCGTTTTTGGAAGCGGCGTCATCCTGGCTGCCAGTCCAAAAGGGCTGGACATGCGCATTACCGTTCGTTTTCCCTTCTACGGCACCAAAATTTTTCTTAAAAGCAAGGCTTCGCTGAGTTCTGGCCATGCAGATTAACAGAACAGCCATCCAGCTGGATTGAATCAGTGTGTGAAAGATCGATTGCACCGCAGAAAAGCAACCTGTCGTGAACTCGGCAGTGTGTACGAAATTGAGAAAAACAGCCGGCTTGGTCATTTTTCTCATGTCTAAAAGATCCATTGGCTAAAAACTTGAACATAGGTCTTTTGTGCTTCATGCGTTTTTAGTTGACCAATTATACAATCGAATTTACTTTGAGATAGGCCCATTCATGATATATTTAAAAAGCTCTACCCTGTGTTCTTTTTTTTGTACAAAATCAGGCGACGGGCTTTGGTGTTGGGTTCCAGGGAGAGTTCGCAATTAGGAGATTCTTCGATGAAAGATAAGCCAAGTTATGAAGAACTTGAAATGAAAATACTTGAACTGACAGCTGAACGCGATAGGCTTTTAAATCGGCATACCAAAGACGGCGATACTTTAAACGATATCCAGCTTCTCCGTAAAATGCTCAACTATGTCCCGGATCTTATTTGGGTCAAGGATACAGATGGTCGTTTCATTTACGCCAATCCCGCCATGTGCAACAAGCTGCTAAAATGCAATTCTGGAAAGGATGCATTGGGGAAAAGCAACATGTTTTTTGCCAGGCAGGAGCAGGCCAAAGGTTATGAGTACACTTTTGGTGAGGTGTGTGTCAACTCTGATGAAGTAGTGAAAAAAAGAGGTTTTCCACAGCGCTTTATAGAGAAAGGCCTCGTTCGGGGTGAGTTGTTAATTCTTGATGTTTTTAAAGCACCTGTTTTCAATGATGCTCGGGAACAAATAGGTATAGTCGGCTGCGGAAGGGATGTTACCAGGGAAGTCTCCAATGAACAAATCCTGCGGAATTTTCGCGGCATGATATACGAAATTGCAGATGAAGTGGACAGTGTTGCCATCCAGGCTTACGATGAAAGTCGTAAGGTGACCTTTTGGAACAGTGCAAGCCAGAAAATATACGGTTACAGTCGTGAAGAGGCGATTGGCAGAAAACTGGAAGATTTGATCATTCCCGATCACATGAAAGACAGTGTTATTCAGCTTCACAAAGACTGGATCGAGAAAGGTATCAAAATAGGGTCAGAGGAACTGGTGCTGCGCAACAAGAAAGGTCAGGAAGTTCACGTCTTCTCCTCTCATGCCTTGATGAACACCGTTTTGGGAAAGGAAATGCTCTGTATTGATATCGATCTTTCAGACCAGCGTCGGGCTGAAGCTGAACGACAGGTTCTTATTAAACAACTCGAACGTGCCCGTCGATTGGAAGCTATTGGAACCCTCGCGGGAGGTGTTGCGCATGATTTCAACAACATACTGGCAGCAATCATGGGGTATTCTGAAATTGCCATTGACAGTCTGCCTGTGGAAAGTGATGTTCGAGGATACTTGAATGCGGTTTTGGAAGCCTCTAACCGGGCTGTTAACCTTGTCAGACAGATTCTCGCTTTCAGTCACGCCGAGGAGCAGCCCCGGACACCGATTAAAGTTTCAAATATTACGGAAGAGGCCATGAAACTCATTCGTTCCTTTCTGCCCTCTACCATCAAGATTGAATTAAATTTAGCACGCAACAATGATTTAGTGCTTGCCGATCCAACGACGATCCACCAGGTTATTATGAACTTGAGTACCAATGCCCTGCATGCCATGAAAAACCAGAAGGGCGTTTTGAAAGTTTCCATTGAGGACAGGGAAGTGACTGCAGATGAGATCCCACCGGAATGGGAGTGTTCTCAAGGTCATTTTGTTGTCATACGTGTTGAAGACAGCGGACATGGAATGGATGAGGAAACAGTACAGAGAATTTTTGAGCCTTATTTCACCACGAAAAAGCGAGAAGAGGGAACCGGGCTCGGGTTAGCCACTGTTCACGGAATTGTTAAATCATCCAAAGGGTTTATTTCAGTTAAAAGTCGTTTGGGCGAGGGTACTGCGTTTTCCATTTTCCTGCCCCAACATGCCCAGGTAAGCAGAGATAGCTCGACTACCGGCAAAACCCGCCTTTCCAGAGGAAATGCGCGAATTTTGTATGTGGACGATGAAGAAGTACTTTGCCGCGCAACCAAGCTGGTTCTGGAAGGACTGGGTTACCATGTGATGGTTTTATCAAAACCGCAGGAGGCTCTGAGAGTGTTTCAAAAAGACCCGTCGCAATGGGACTTAATCATTTCCGATCAAACCATGCCGGATATGACAGGACAGGAATTGGCACAGGCTGTTTTTAAGATAAGGCCCGATGTCCCTTTTATTCTCTGTACGGGTTTTACAACGGCAGTAAAAGAACAACAGGTGCTGGACATGGGGATCAAGAGCTTCCTGCTCAAACCCGTCTCCAAGCAGGATTACGCAAAGTACATTCAGGAAGCATTGTCTTGAAGACCGGTGGAAAGAGCCGTATTTTTGTTATTTGTGTAAATACAATGACAGGCAGGTATTGCTCAATTAAAACCTCAAGCATCTACTGAGATGCAAACTCATTGACTCGGAAAGCCGCCTGTTTCTTTGATGATACAGTTCACCAACTCCTGGGCTTTCAAGACAAATGCTGGCAGAGTCTTTACCATTTTACAGTTGGAGAGGTGCTGTACAGGATACGCGCATGATGACACTTCCGCCTTACGCCAATAGAAGCGTGGAAGTAGGGTAAAGGCGAAATTTCATATTGAAAAGGGATTGAACAGCAGTATCAGAGCAGACGCACCGGCGGTAAGGAAAGAAGCAGCAGCCGTTATCTGGGCGGTGAACTTGATGTCGAGTGGAAGGGGGTCGTCAAAGTGTTCACCTAAAACGTAGTATCCCGGTTTTTCCAGTTTAATGCGGAGGGCACCGGCAATGTAAGACATGGGAAAGCCCGAATTGGGCGAAGGCGTCTTTCTGGCATCTCTTTTGGCTGTTTTGAGTCCCGATAACCAGTCTGGAACCCCGCTTTTGCGGTGAAACAAGTTCACCAGAATGGCGGCTGTGGCCAGGAAGAGAACGGACAGGCGCGCGGGGATCCAGTTGAGCAGGTCGTCCAGTTTGGCCGAGAACCGGCCCACCTGGGTGAAAGGTTCTCTTTTATAACCCACCATGGAGTCCAGCGTGCTTGCGGCTTTGAACGCATAGGCGGCTATCAAACCATAAGAGCCAAAGCAGGCATAGAACATCATGGGTGTTAAAATGGTATCGACGTAGTTTTCCGAGGTGGATTCAATGATGGCGGAACTAATCTGTTCTTTGGTCAGTTCAGATGTGTCGCGGCTGACGTACATGGCCATTTTCTCCCGCGCTTTGTCCAGTCTATCGGCTTCCAGCTCCAATCTCACTTCCTTAGATGCATCGATCAGACACCGAACGGCGAAGGTGGCCTTCAAAAAGTAAGCGGCTAAAAGGTATCGGACGAAAAGGGGAATGTTTTCCATACCGAGCCAAACACCAACCAGCCAGGCCATGGAGCAGGCGAATAGTATGGTTGTCAGACCCACAAACACGCCATAAAGCACACGGTGACTTTGGGGAATGTTCTTTTTGAAAAAATCGATTAATTTGCCCATCCAGACTACGGGATGAACCACAAAGGGCGGTTCGCTGAAGATAAGGTCGAGTGCCAAGGCCAGAAGAAGGACGATGACGAGTTGAACCGGCTCCACCTGTATGGGTATGGAAAGACTCATCGACGTCCCTCTTGACTTTTCGTCCGCAATGAGATGCCCTCATCAATAACCTGCTGGAAGGTTTGAACCAGGCGTCTGTTTTCCGCTCTCTTTCGGATGGCGATTCTCAGATGGTTGACACCGCTGTGCTGAAAGGAGCTGCAGTCGCGGATCAGTACACCACGAGAAGCCATTAGTTCAGCCAGCTCTATTGCATTGAGTTGAAGTTCAGAGATATCCAGGTAGAGATAGTTAGCACTGCTGTTGTGTACTTTTACTCCCTGGTTGGCGAGCTGGCCTGTCAGAAATTGGCGTTCCTGCTCGATAAAAGTCCTGGAATTCACGAGGAAGGGACTGTTTTCACCGCCCTCCATGCTGAGCAGCGCGATGGCTATGGTTTCAGCAACACATCCCATGTTCCATGATAGCCGCGCTCGGTTGAGCGTGTTTGCAAGCCGGGGTGAGGCGACAGCAAAGCCCATTCTTATACCCGGAATCGCGAAGGCTTTTGTGAGTGACCGTTGAATAACGAGATAGTGATGGTCTTCCACCAGCTTGACGATACTTTGAGACGGGTCCGCTAACTCGATAAAGGCCTCGTCCACGAAGAGCAGTGTCTTTTGCCGGGTACACCGATTGGCGAGTTTTTCGAGTTGTTCCCGGGGGAAAAGCTGGCCGGTTGGGTTGTTGGGGTTGCAGACAAAGAGCATTTGACTCTCTGCAAGCAGGTTATCGTCTAAATTGTGGAGGTCGTCCTGCTCAATCATTCGAATGTCGGCACCCATCAGGCGGCTTTGCTGTTCGTATTCGCTAAAGGTGGGACGGGGAACCAGTACGGTATCGCCGTTATTCAGCACACACTCTGCGACCAGTCTGATAATTTCCGTCGAGCCATTGCCGGGAACGATGTTTTCGTAGCTCATTCCCCTGCCAAGGTACCTGGCAGCCGCCTGGCGGAACTCCAAATAGCGGTTGTCGGGGTATTGACCCAGTTTCTCCATTGCAAGGAGCAACAGCTTCTGAAGATTGATATTTAAAGAAGCATCGTCAAAAGGAGTTCCGCAGGGGTTCAAGCTTGCGCTGGCATCCAGTATCTTGGCTTCAGGGATACCGTATTTCTGCGAACACTGCTGGATTAAACCGCCGTGAACGCATGCATTCAGGCTTGAAAGAGCGTGTTTGAAAGGCCGGTACTCGCCGCTCATTGTGGTTGCCAATAAGGAGATTTTACAGATAGGGTCATTGAAATCGCGCCAGCCTGCGGTGATCCGCTTGAGTCATCGATGGATCTGCTCTACCAAAAACAGTTTTGGTGGTTCAACTCCAGCGAGATCGCTCATGTTGATTGGGACTTTAAGGTTCGGTTCGTAAAAGAAGAAAGAGAGCCGAACAAGTTCCTTCCCACGTATTTTAGTTCTTTTTCGCAACTTTAAAAGGCTTGTATGCATGTCAGGTACAAAAAGATCCCTAAAAAAAGGAAGCCGACAGTTGAAATCGAAGTTTCAACTGCCGGCTTTGTTCGCAAGGAGTTTGGTTGAGACTTTGGCCTTACTCGTCCTTGGTGCGTTCTTCGATGACCTTGGTCTGAACCTCTGAAGGCGCGGGCTCGTATTTTTCAAATTCCATGGTAAAGGCGGCCTTGCCGGAAGTGGCACTTCTCAGCTGAGTGGAGTAGCCGAACATTTGAGCCAAAGGCACCGAAGCCGTGATGACGCAATTGCCGTCCGGTTGCGAGTCAATGCCTGAAATAATACCGCGCCTGGAAGAAATGCTGCCGACAACACCACCCTGGTATTCTCCCGGAGTTTCAACTTCAACTTTCATAATGGGTTCCAGAAGAGCGGGCTTCGCTTTGGCAACGCCTTGTCTCATCGCCATACGCGCGGCTGTTCTGAACGCGGTTTCAGAGGAGTCCACATCGTGGTATTTACCATCGACTAACTGAACACCGATGTTGATCATGGGGTATTCAGCCAGGGGGCCTTTCTCCATAATGTCCTTGAAGCCTTTTTCACAACTGGAAATGTACTCGGAGGGAATGGATCCGCCCTTGATCTGGTTGTCGAATTCAAAGTTCTCTTCGCTGTCCGAAGGCAGGGGATATATTTTCCCGATAACACAACCAAACTGTCCGGAACCACCAGTTTGCTTTTTGTGGGTATAGTTAAAGTCGGAGGCAACCCGAATGGTTTCACGGTAGTTGACCTGTGGCGCACCAATTTCGACCTCGGCTTTGTATTCCCGTTTAATGCGTTCAATGTAGACATCCAGATGCAGTTCGCCCATGCCGGCAATCAGTGTTTCGTTGGATTCTTCATCGATCCAGACTCTGAAAGTGGGATCCTCTTTCATGAAACGGTTGAGAGCCTTGGACATCCTGGTGCTGGAAGCGTTGTCCTTGGGGTGCACAGCCAGAGAAATGACCGGTTCGGGGACGAAGATGGATTCACAGGAGAGAGACAGATCTTCACCGCAGAAGGTATCACCGGACGCGCAGTCTACGCCGATCATGGCGATAATGTCACCGGCACCAGCCGACTCGATATTCTCGCGATCGTTTGAATGCATGCGTACCAATCTGCCCACGCGCAGTTTTCTGCCGGTGCGGGTGTTGGTAATCATGGTTCCTTTTTGCAGGGTACCCTGGTAAATGCGCGTGTAAGTCAGCTGTCCAAACTGTTCATCCGCAATTTTGAAGGCCATGCACACCAGCGGCTTGTTGGAATCTGATTCCAGCTTGATCTTTTCTTCCGTTTCAGTGTCCGTGGCAGTGTTCTCGATTTCCAGAGGAGATGGGAGATAGCGGTTGACAGCATCCAGAAGTTTTTGCACACCTTTGTTTTTAAAGGCCGAGCCCATGTAGACCGGCACGATTTCCAGGTCCAAAGTAGCTTGACGAACGGTTTTGTGGATGAGGCTTTCGGGAACTTCTTCCCCGTCCAGCAGCAGTTCCATGAGCTGGTCATCGTAATTGGAGAGTTCTTCAAGCATGATTTCGCGCTGTTCTTCAACTTGATCGAGATACTCGGCAGGTATCTCTCTTTCTTCGACGTTGACACCCATTTCACCTGAATTGTAATACGCTTTGCGGTTGATGAGATCGATGACGCCTTCAAACTTGTCTTCCAGTCCAATGGGCAACTGCATCAGAACGGGGTTGAGGCCCAGCTTTTCTTTGAGTTCGCCGACGCCCCGGTGAGGGTCGGCACCTGTTCGGTCCATTTTGTTAATGAAAACCAGACGGGGAACCTTGTAGCGTTTCATTTGGCGATCGACGGTGATCGACTGAGATTGAACGCCGCCAACGGAACAGAGCACGAGTACAGCTCCGTCCAGCACCCTGAGAGAGCGCTCGACTTCCACGGTAAAGTCAACGTGTCCAGGCGTGTCGATGATGTTAATTTTGTTGTCCTGCCAGAAAACAGTGGTCGCAGCGGACGTGATCGTAATTCCGCGTTCTTTTTCCAGTTCCATGTGATCCATGGTTGCACCATCGCCAGCACCGCGAACTTCGCCTATTTTGTGAATTCGTCCTGCATAGTAGAGAATGCGTTCGGTTAAAGTCGTTTTTCCACTGTCAATATGAGCAGATATGCCTATATTTCTAACTTTTTTTAGATCTTCCATGTTGTATTCCTATGTTCCGGTTTTTCTGTGATACTGGTTAAAGCCTGGGTACTACCAGGAAACTTTCAGAATTCAGAAACGCTGTAAAAACGACTTTGAATGCCAATCAGCATGACGATGGAGTTTCTGTCCTCTGAGAGGTTCCCGGACTGAAGTGCCGTATGGATACACCAGCCACAAACGGCAGGATTCTAGTCGATACCATGCAATAGTGCAAGATAAAACGGCACAATCACCTGCATTTTTATAGTAACACGGCACAGTTCCTGAAAAAACGAGACTCTTTTGTAACTGGATTGTGGTTTTGTGATTCATGTTGTCCCAGTTGTCGAATAAAGGGCGAACACGAAGTCAGTTGCTTGAAAATGAACGCTGTATTGTAAATTCAGGCTTAAAAAGTCATCCTATGATTTTAAAATAAGAATAAGTATGCAATAATGCCAGCGTAAAGGAACCTATAGGTTTAACCAGGGATTACATGTTTTTCAAGAAAAAAGATTCAGCCAAAGAACTAGCAAAAATACAGACCAATGCGGATAAGTTATATTCTCAGAAAAAATATCAGAAGGCCCTGAATGAATATCTGAAATTAACCAAAGCCATGCCAGATGATCTTCTCCTGCTCAATAAAATAGGAGATGCCTACTCTAAAATAAAAGACACACGCAATGCCTTTAAGTATTTTGAACGAGTGGCTCAACATCATTCTTCAACGGGTTTTTTGCCCAAGGCGATTGCTGTTTACAAAAAGATACTCAAACTCGACCCTGAGTATACGGAAGCAAGAGAGAGTCTTGTGAAGCTGTATCTGCAGAAGCAGCATACCAGTGAAGCAAAAGCGGAATTAAAAAAGATTGCAGATCATTACCTCAATAACAACTTGATGAGTCGGGCACTGGACACCTTGAGAAAGCTGGTGGAACTGGAGCCCAGCAATATTCAGTACCACAATCAGCTTGCGGAAATACTCATCAAAGAAGGTCGCAGTCGAGATGCTTGTCGGGAATTTCATCAAATGGCTGTCAGTTTCCTTGAAAAGGACATGCTTCAACAGGCCAAGATGGTTATAAAAAAGGCTCTCAACCTTAACTCCGATCACGTTGACATCTTAATTGTCTCGGCAGAGATAGCCCTCAAGGAAGGGCAATATGAAAAGGGAGCGGCCAAACTTCAGAGGGTTCTTTCCGAGCAGCCTGATCATTTTGAAGCGTTAAGGGTCATGGGACAAACGCTTTTTCAGCGTGGCGATTTTGATAAAGCACTTCAGTGTTACGGGCGGATTTTACAAAACGATCCCTCCCAGACCGAACAGGTAATCAAACTAATCGAGACCTTAATTCAAAACAGAGATAAGGAAAACGGCCTGCAATACATTAAATTGGTTTCCAAGTATCTGATCCAGAAAAAAGAATTTGAACCAGCCATATCACTGGCCAGGAACTTGTTGGAAATAGACGAAACGTATGGACCGTCTGTCTACTTGATGGCAAGTACCTACTTGAAGACAGAACGCACGGCAAATGCCATTCTTACATTGGAAAAGGCCGCTAACCACTACCTGAACATCAACAGGCCGGCAGAAGCGGAACCGTTTATTGTGCGAATTCTCGAGTTGGATTCCGACAACCTGGAGTGGAAAAGCCAGCTTAAATCCATTCAAAGACCTCCCAGTACGATGGATGTACCGTCTGAAGAGGAACTTGCCGAGATGGACCAACCGCTTGAAATTCCAACTGAACTCCTGAAGAGGAATGAAGAATCCAACTTGGAAGAAATCAGCGCACTTATATCTGGAGATGTGGACTCCTCCTATGTGGAAGACACATCGACATCCATCCAGAACAAACTCACCGAAGTAGAAATTCTTGTCCGGCATGGTCTCAATGATAAAGCGTTGACCCATCTTGAAGAGATTCTCGCCAAATATCCCGATCACTTTGATGCAAACAGTCAACTCGTACAGATTTATTACGAACAAAATGATCAGGAGAAAGCTGCAGAGAGTAACGTTGCGCTTGCCAAACACTACATCGAGAAAGGTGCTTTTGATAAAGCGCTGGAGCACCTGGAAGAGGCTGAACCCTTTTTACCCGCTGAAACACGTAGGTTGAAAGGTGAGATCGAATGCAGGGAGAACCTGGATAATAGTCTCAGACAGGAAGAAGTGTCTCTCAACGCATATGATCCCGAGTTCAGTTCGGGGTACAGTTTAAATGGGGCCAATCCTTCGCAGGATAATCTCATTATTCAGCCACCCTCAGACGAAGAAATTGTGCGCATCGAGCCTAAGTCTGCTGAATTGTCTGATTTTGAATCCCCGGGTTATGAAAAGAATGCAACGGATGACAGTGTATGGGCTTTGGATATTCCGGCAGTCGGACACGATGACATACAAGTGACGGATCAGACTTTTGACAGCGAAGAAACCGTGCTTGATTTTATGAAAGATGATCGAGCTTCAGAAGAGGAACCAGCACTTGAGCTGGATTTTGAAGCCGATGATCTGAACAGGATTCAAATTCCCGATGTGGATGACGATTTTGAAAAAGAAAATCAGCCGTCATCAGATGAAATCAGTTTGGATTCTATGGGCCTTGATTCCTTGGAGATGGAAGAATCACTGGACACAGACGAAGAGATCACAGCTTTAGAAGACGATACAGAAGTGCTTGAAGAAGTTGAGACAGACATGGATTCGCATGATCATGTCTCTGTACCGCAACAGAAAGAAGCAGACGCTTCCAGCGAAAGTCAATCTGACCTGAATGATTCAATTCTGGGCGAACTCGAGGACATTGATTTCTTCATTTCCATGGAAGCCTATCCTGAAGCGCGGAACCTTGTTGCTGAAGCCATTGAGAGACATGGATCTCTGCCTGAATTGATAGATAAGCAAAACGAGATTTCTCAACTAAATAACGAAGATTCAAGTGAAGAGAGTGAGAGCAGCCGCGATATCCCTGAAAACGACCTGTTTGATCTCGCCTCGGTTTTAAGTGACGAGTTTTTTGATGAAGAAAAAGATGTCACTGATAATCCCGCTCCTGAAGAATTTCAAAGCGTTGAAGAGTTATTCCAGGAGTTTAAAAAAGGTGTCGCAGAACAAATATCCGATAACGACTACCAAACTCACTATGATCTTGGTATTGCATACAAAGAGATGGGTTTGTTAACTGAAGGCGTTGCCGAGTTTGAACTGGCTAAAGGCGATCCAAGGCGCTATTTGGATTGTGTTACCATGATAGCCACTTGTCAAAAGCAAATGGGAGAATCTGCAGATGCCATTGCAACTTTATTGGACGCTCGCAAGAGCGATAAGCTCTCCCTTGAAGAAAGACACGTTCTGTCTTACGAATTGGGAACCACCTATGAAGCCAATGGTGATCTTGAACAAGCGCTGGCTTATTTCAAGAGTATTGTTGGAGAGAATCCCAACTTCCGAGATGTGCAGGAAAGGATTGAAATGCTCGTCTAGTTGTAAAAAGGCACGGTCGCGCGAGAGAACCACAAATAGGGTAGCGGGAAAACGAGCTCTCATGATTGCCTGTATTCATGTAAAAGGCTGAAAAGTGCGTGAAATCCGTTTACAGGTATTCGAAAAAACTCAAGAAACACAAACAGAAAAGGAAAGAGGAAGATTATGAAAGTAGCATTGTTGGGGATGATGCAATCCGGGAAGAGCAGCCTTTTGGCAGCCATCAGCGGCAAGGACATTCCCGAAGGACCAACCGTAGCCATTAGCGAAGAGACTATCAACGTACCTGATAAGCGCATAGATTGGCTGGCAAATCATTACCAGCCCAATAAAACGATCTACTCTACCATTGAGTGCCTCGATATTCCGGGCTTTTACTTTACCGATGATGCGGGCCGGGCATCCGCGAGACGACTGTTTGGCGATATGCGCATGGCAGGTATGCTCGTTCTGGTTGTGAGAGCTTTTCAGGAACCCTCTGTAGCAGCCTATCGAGGGACGATCGATCCCGAAAGGGACCTGAATGAACTGAAAGAAGAGTTGTTGTTGGCAGACCTGGAACTCATCAGTACCAGAATTGAACGCCTGGAAAAACAGCTCAAAAAGCACTCCAAAACAGCAGAACGGGATAAAGCGGAACTGGAACTCCAGAAAAAACTGGAAGCAACCATTGAAGAGGGAAACCCTTTGAGTGCGCTGGAACTCAGCAACGACGAAAAGGACTTGGTTCGATCTCTGAATTTCCTCACCTTGAAACCCATGATGGTTGTCATCAACGTGGGGGAGGACGATCTGGATAAAGAATACAATCTGGATATCGATTCATCCGTTCCGGTTATTGCCCTTTGCTGTTCTCTTGAAAAAGAACTGGCTCAACTTGATACGGCCAGCCGGGAAGAGTTCATGCGGGATCTTGGCATCGAAGAAAAGGCATCAGACCGGTTTGTAGCCAGTTGTTACGAAGCGCTTGGTTTGATCAGTTTTTTGACATCCGGCAAAGACGAAGTGCGAGCCTGGCCGATTGTGAAAGGCAGTAACGCCCTGGAAGCGGCAGGCAAAATCCACAGTGATATTCAGCGGGGTTTCATTCGCGCTGAAACCATTGCTTTTGATGAGCTGGTTCAGTACGGAGACGAAAAAGCGGTGAAGGCCGCGGGGCGGGCTCGCCTGGAAGGAAAGACCTACATCGTTCAGGATGGCGATATTATCGAGTTTCGCTTCAATGTTTAGGGCGCGACTTTCAGTGAATTCCGTGTCACGCGCTCTTGGCTGAGCGCGATTGCCGGCTTTACGGTAAGATAGAACAAGAGAAGCCTTTTACATTGGAAATAACAACCAGCAAGAGAGGAACGCAAAATGAAACACGTACTCTTTCCGGGGGAAATGGCAGCGGCTGATCATTACACCATTCGCGATTTGGGGGTGCCGGGCATTGAATTAATGGCTCGGGCAGGGTCCGCTTGTGTTGACATCTTACATCCCAGGCTCCAGAAGAGCGATTCTATTATGGTCATCGCCGGAACCGGAAACAACGGCGGGGACGCCTTTGTGATGGCAACGCTCCTGAAAAAAATGGGGTATCAACTGAGCGTTTTGGTTTTTGGCAGTGAGAATAAGTTGAAGCCGGATGCGCGCACCTTTTACAACGCCTATCGAAAAACCGGGGGACAACTCGAGTTTTCAACAGAAGGACTGGTTCTTGATTTGGAAACCACCTGGATTGTCGATGGCCTGTTCGGGACAGGTCTGAACGGAACCGTTCGCGGGCCTGCAGCTCAGTGGATCAGCGCCATGAATTCAAGTGATGCAAACGTTTTTTCCATTGATATTCCCTCCGGTTTACTGCCCGGAGCCAATCCGAAGCTCGGTGTTCAGGCGGATGTATGTGTAACCTTTCACGCCCTGAAACCCGCTCATGTTCTCTCTCCGGGGTGTTTCCGCTGTGGGGATCTCTTCATCGCGAACATCGGTATCTCCAGTCCGCCGCACTTTCAACCCGCAATACACTATCTGGAACCTTCCGATTTTTCCATGCCTGTTCGGGAACCGGATACGCACAAGGGTTCTTTTGGTACGCTCGCTGTGTTGGGAGGAGCAAAAGGTATGGAAGGCGCCTCTGCCCTCGCCGGATCAGCGGCTTTGAGGATGGGAGCGGGAAAGGTGCGAATCTACTCTGAGAACCCCAATTCCCCCAAATTTTCAACCGCGGCTCTCATGGTTGAATCCTGGCAGGGCGACTTCTCAAAAGAGCCATACCACGCGTGGATCGTCGGGCCCGGTATGTCGAAAAGGGAGGACATCCATTCATTAATTGCCAAGGCAAACCTGGCGGACAAACCGAGTCTTTGGGACGCGGATGGGCTTAACTATCTCGATTCAATTTTCAAGCACTTGCCACACGGTTCATGGATTATGACGCCTCACCCCGGTGAAGCGGCTCGTCTGCTTGCCATGACAAGCGGGGAAGTTCAGCAGGACAGGCTGGCGGCGCTGAAGAAACTGGGGGAGAAGTATCGAGGTGGATGGATTTTACTGAAAGGAGCCCGCTCCATGATTTTAAGTCCCGCCGGAGAGATTTGGGTCATCGCAACCGGGAACCCCAGCCTGGCCGTTGCGGGTTCCGGAGATGTCTTGGCAGGGATGATAGGCGGCTTGCTCTCTCAGGGTTTCTCCTGCAGGGATGCCTTGATCAACGGGGCACTCAGGCATGGGTTAGCGGCCGAAAACTGGGTTGCGAAACATGCCGATTACGCTATGATTCCGGAGGATATCATAGAAGATCTGAAGAATCCGGTACAAGTCGGGGGAACGTCCGTGCCCACCATTTTAGGTTCACGCGGGGTGGCAGACTTTGAAAAGTGAATGGACATCGCACTCACCAGAAGAAACCATTCAAGTTGCCGAACAGTTAGGGGACAAACTCACTCGCGGAGATATTGTTTTGCTCAGTGGTCCCCTCGGCTCAGGCAAAACACTGTTTGTCAAGGGGCTGTGTCGCGCACTCAAACTAGATGAGTTGTGGGAAGTTGACTCCCCAACCTATACCATCATGAAGAAATACGCCACCGATCCGCCCTGCTACCATTTCGATCTCTACCGCATACACAGTGAGGATGAATTGGAATCGCTATCTTTTTATGAAATTATGGAATCTGCGGATATCAAGGTCGTCGAATGGCCTGAACGCCTTGTTCACTATCGGGTTCCCGGAAAGGGGTTCCTGGTGCAGTTCATCAAACTGGAGAAAACGTCTCGTCGGATAACCGTAACGTCTTTTTCCGCTGAGAACGAGTGATCGTGCGGCCTGTTTTCTCTTGTCCCTTGAGACAAGTGCTTTTGAAAAGACACGGTTTGTCTTCCTGAAAGCGGCAGATAGGGCATCGTTTAAATTGCGATTGCACTGTATCTGCTCATTTTTTATGACAAGGAACAGGAGTAGGACTTGCCATCTATGGGGATCTTTTGAGAGAATTAAAAAGCTGGATTGAGTTCAGTAGCCCTGGAAAAGGGCAGGCTCAAAATTCACTTTAAACTGCCATTTGAAAAAGATAACATGAAATGTCGATCCTGGAAGATATAAAAAAAGCCGTCAAGTCCTATTTGGAAGTAGCCTACCCCGGTGAGCTTCCTCAGCAAAAACGGGACTTGTTTCACAACCTCAATCAGTTTGTAACAGACAACGAATTTTGGGAATGGGACTTTTTAGAGAAAGATGGCTTGCGAACGGCAATGCGCTGGGGCAATGGCTGGTATCCTCATATGAAATTGAGTTTTCGGGGTGATACCCACGAAAACCTGCTGTTTTATGTGGATGCTCACGACAGGCATTTTACCCTGCCTCTTCAATTCAATGACCGGTTACAGAAAATCCGAAATAAAAATATGGAAACGAAAAAGCGCATTGAAGCACTTTTTGCTGAAAGAAAACTACCGACGTTTGATTTACCTCCGTCCGAAGTATATGAATATCAACCTTTGAAATACCCCATTCATGCTCTTGCCATAGACGATGAGGGCCATATTCTCGACTTGATTGAAACAATGATTGAAAAACTCGGTGTCGCCATCAAAACCATGAGGGATGGCAAAGAAGCCATTGAGTACATGAAGAACGGGAACCAGGTTGATATTGTTTATTGTGATGTCATGATGCCTGAAATATCGGGTTATTCTATTTACGAATGGGTCTTGAGCCAAAAACTGGACCTTGATTTTTATTTTGTTACAGGAAGGAGCCGAATGGACTTGAATTGCCCCGGCGTTCCAGTCATTCAAAAACCCTTCAGGTTTGAGGATTTCTCCAAAACCATTCAGACCTACATCGAAAACCACTTTCTGTTTGAGAGTCGTTGAACGTTCAGTAAGCTTCAATTCGTCTTTTTCTCGTCTTTTTTCCAACATAAAAGCGGTATTCCAAAGGGATGTCCTCCCTTGACTTCAGGAACACCGCTCCTGTCTGGAAATGGCAGGGGTTCTGAAACCGGCAGTTGGTGCCTGACATGAGCTGTTCATACGCTGGCGATGCTGTAGATGTTCCAATTCCCTGGGACTGTGATAGAGCATACTCTGATTTGACGGTGCTTCACCGAGTACATTGATGCCCGCGACGCTGTGGTCGTTCTTTCTGCTGTTTTTCCTGCCGAATTCAGAACGAAAAACAAAACCTTTTGATATGGAATTTAAGGGTGGTGGAAAAATTATGCTTGATATACCGATCTTGATAGGGGTCATGTATAATAAAAAGGTTAAATAAGTAGCTGTGGATTCGATAAAAAAATAATTCGTTTTTGTGCTATCCAGTTGATTCAATGTATCGTAGAAAGGTCGGTCCATCTATGTTTTCTCTTCAAAAAAAGTACACCATTAAAAAACTGATTTCCTTCAGCTTCATTGCCATTGCACTGGTTACAATTCTGGCTACCTATCTCACCTTGAGGTACATGGCTCTGCCTGTCATTAAATCGGGAAACGAAGCTTATTTCCAACAGTACTGCGATCAGGTTACTTTAAGAATCAGTAAAGAGTTGCAGGCAGCAGAAGTCCTGGCTACTGCAATGGCATCCATCAGTGAATCCCTTATGGGTGACTCCATGGCTGTTGAGCAGACATTACCGCCTCTGCTGAACTCGAAGCGAAGCTTTGTCAATTTAGTGGCAGGTGGAGGTATCTGGCCTGAACCCTACCAGTTTGACACTGAAAAAAAGAAAAGCAGTTTTTTTTGGGGCCGTCAGGAAAATGGAGAGCTGAAGTTCTATGATGACTACAATTACGAGGAAAGTGAGGATTATCATGAAAAAGCGTGGTATGTTCCCGGCCAGTTTTTACCTGAAGGAGAGTGTTTCTGGTCTCAAGCTTATAAAGACCCCTATTCTCATGAAACCATGGTGACATGTACAGCTCCTATCTGGAAGGATGACGAGTTCCTCGGTGTCGCTACAGTTGATATCAATCTGGAAGGATTTGCAGAATTTATCAGCTCACAACATATTTTCAACGATGGAGAGGGGCATATCTATGTTTTGGACAGGAATCATCAGCTCCTGTCGTGTCCCCATGGTATGCATTTTCACGATGATCTCAGTGAGGATGTGTTTCATACTGTAGACGATATCCTGCCGCTCTATGAGAAATGGAACAAATCGAGTCGTGAATTTCACGACCAGCTCATGGGTATCAATCAAGATATCGTTTCAACGGTCCAAAAACTGAATATCAAGACAGATCAAACCGCATCGCTATTACAGAAAGGCAGCCGTCTGAGTGCAGAGGATGCCCTTTTGACAGCCTCCATTCTCGAAGTCAATAAGTTAGACCGGAAGTCCGGAGTCGACCTCGGTATCAAAAAGGTCAAAATGGTAGACCCGTTTGAAACAAATGATATGTCCAATGTCTACATCTTTCTCATCCCCAAAACTTATTGGCGTATCGTTGCCACGGTTCCCCTGCAACGCGCGGAACGAGTTTTAAACTACATATCAAGAGGCTTGGTTTTTATTTTTTTCATATGCCTTGTTTTCCCTTTAACAGCACTGTTTGTGTTCTTTAACCGTTTGGTCCTGAAACCGCTTCAGTCCTTGACAAACCAGTTAAAACTGGTTGAGAACACCTCGTTTAATGACACATTGAAACTGGACTATGAAGGTGAAAATGAATTAAATACCTTGGTTCGCGTTTTTAACCGCCGTGCCGATAAGCTCAAGGCTTTTGTCCAGGAGCTGGAAATTTCTGAGGCGAACTACAAGGCCATATTCGATGGCGTCAATGAGGGTATTTTCATTCACGATATGGAATCAGACTCCATGATTGAAGCCAATCAAAGTCTGCTTGACATGTATCAAATAAAATCGAATATGAACCGGAAATTCAACCTTTTTGATTACAGTAGAACGGGCTCCCTCTCTGCTCCTGCGCATACGAACGGCTATCTGGAAAAAGCAAAAAGAGGCGAATCCCAGGTTTTTGAATGGGAAATGGAAGACCAGAATGGCAGGAGTTTTTGGGTTGAAGTGAGCCTGAAAAAAGCCGAATTCAGCAAACGGCACTGCATACTTGGAGTTGTCAGGGATATCAGTATCCGAAAAAAAGCGGAACTGGATAACAAGCATCTCAAAGATTATATGTATAACATCATTAACTTTATGCCTTCTATCATCATCGGTATTGATACCAAGCGGAATGTCACACTTTGGAACAGAAAGGCATTAGAAACAACCAGCCTTACATACGAGTATGCTGTAGGTCAACCTGTTGAGAAGGTTTTACCCATGATCAAAGGACAGCTTATATACATCAGTAATGCTTTGCGTCACGGGTATCCTGTTCTGGATCATAGGTTTGTACATAATAAAGGTGAAATTGAGCAACACTACAACCTAACGGTTTTTCCGCTCTCTTTGCCCACTATCAGCGGTGCTGTCATTCGAATCGATCATATTACAGAGCAGGTCAGAAACGAACAAAAGTTAATTCAAGCTCAAAAAATGGATACCGTCGGAACCCTGGCTGGAGGGTTGGCACATGATTTCAATAACATCCTTGGCGGTATAACGGGTTCCCTTTCCATGCTTGAATTGGTTTTTAAAAGCAGCCCCCATGTACAGGTGGAAGATATCAAGAAGTATATCAGCTTCATCACAACATCAACAGATCGCGCTAAGGAAATGGTCAACAGACTGCTCACACTTTCAAAAAAGCAAAAATTTACAGAAGAGCCTGTCGATATCCGGCAGTCCATTCACAACGTAGTCGATATTTGCAAGAACTCCTTTGACAAATCTGTTCGCATTGAAACGGACTTTCCTGAAGAGAGTGTCACGGCAATGGTCGATCCCACGCAAATTGAGCAGGTGTTTCTCAATCTTTTTGTCAATGCTGAACATGCAATGACTCACATGCGGGAGAAAGATGAAAAATGGGGTGGGGTCTTGTTCGTTGGTATCGAGAAGCACACAGCTGAGCCGGATTTCAAACATCGACATTCCGCGGTGGGTCATGATCCGTATTGGAAAATAACCGTTCGCGATTCAGGTATCGGCATCTCTCAGGAGATTATGACTTATATTTTTAATCCCTTTTTTACCACAAAAGAACAGAACAAGGGGAGTGGTCTTGGTTTATCAATGGTCTATAACATCGTGACCCAGCACAAGGGGGTCATTGATGTGAAGTCGGAAGAAGGTGTTGGTACGACTTTTGAAGTATATCTGCCGGTTGTGAACCTGAAACCCAAAGCCCAATCCCGTGCGGCTAACAACACGCAATTCGACCGTTTGGAAGGTAAGGTTCTGGTGGTGGACGATGAAGAGCTGATTCGTGAAATAGCGACAGAGATGATGGCCAGCTTCGGGCTTGAAGTTGTTACGGCATGTCACGGCAGGGAAGCTCTAGATCTACTGGATCAGGAAGACTATCAATTCGATTTCGTTCTTCTCGATATGGTTATGCCAGTTCTGTCAGGAATGGAGACATTCCGTGAAATTAAAAAAAATAAGCCGGATATGGTGATTGTCATGTCTTCTGGCTTTAAGGCAGACCAACGCGTGGAAACAGTTTTACAGGAAGGCGCCGATGGGTTTATCCAAAAACCTTACAATATCAGAAAACTCTATCAGTTTTGCAGGCAGTTTTTCTGACTAGTTTGAACGGGACTGTGTTTTGTAGACCAGTGTGTCTTTTTCAACATCAATAAATACCTCTCCGCCTTTGGTGAGCTTGCCGAAAAGGAGTTCTTCCGCCAGGTGCTTTTTGATTTCTTCATCAATAAGCCTGTGTAGCGGTCGTGCTCCGAATGTAGGGCTGTAACCTTTGTTTGCCAAGTATTCCATCGCCCTGTCTGAATAATCCAGTGTCACTTTGCGGGGGGTTAACATGGCTTGAAGCTCTGCCAGAAACTTCTCTACAATCTTGATCATAATTTCAGAAGAGAGATTGCCAAAGTGAATGATTCCATCCAGCCTGTTTCTGAATTCAGGTGAAAAGAAGCGTTCCACCTCCTGCTTACTTCGACTTTTTGAAGAGAGGTCTCCAAATCCAATGGTGTTGCGGGCCATTTCCTTGGCTCCGGCGTTACTGGTCATGATTAGAATGATGTTTCTGAAATCGGCCGACTTACCATTGTGATCAGTGAGTGTGGCATGGTCCATAACTTGTAATAGAATATTAAAGATGTCCGGATGCGCTTTCTCAATTTCATCTAAAAGGAGAACGGCATAAGGGGTTTTGTTGACGGCATCGGTCAAGAGTCCGCCCTGATCAAAGCCCACGTAGCCCGGAGGCGCGCCAATTAACCGCGCCACGCTGTGCTTTTCCATGTATTCACTCATGTCAAAGCGAATGAATGAAATGGAGAGGATTCGGGCCAGTTGTTTGGCAATTTCTGTTTTCCCCACGCCCGTAGGGCCGGTGAACAGAAAAGAGCCTACCGTTTTTTTGTCCTGCCTTAATCCCGAACGGTTGAGTTTAATGGCCTGGCAGAGTGCGTGAATGGCCTGATCCTGACCATAGACAACCAGACCGAGATCTCTTTCGAGGTTTTGCAGTTTGTCTTTGTCGTTGCTGGAAACGGACTGGGAGGGTATTCGCGCCATTTCAGCGACGGTGCGTTCAATATCTCGTACCGTGATGTTCTTTTTGCGTTTGGATTCAGGGTGCAGCTGCTGGGCTGCGCCCACTTCATCGATTACATCGATAGCTTTATCTGGCAGCTTTTTGTGGGTTAGGTGTTTGGCTGCCAGTTCGGCAGCAATCTTTAGAGCCTTATTGGAATAGGAAATGGCGTGGTGTTTTTCATAGTGACCTTTCAAGCCTTTCAGTATTTGAAAAGTCTCTTCAACTGAAGGCTCCACGATGTCGATCTTATGGAATCTTCTGGACAGTGCGCGGTCTTTTTCAAACGAGGATTTAAAATCTTCGTAAGTGGTCGAGCCCATGCATTTCAGTTCGCCGGAAGCCAGGACTGGTTTCAGGATATTTGAAGCATCCATAGTGCCGCCGCTGGTTGCTCCCGCGCCTACAATCGTGTGGATTTCATCGATAAAGAGGATGGCGTGTGGAATTTGGATGAGCGCTTTGATGACGGACTTGAGGCGGGCCTCGAACTCGCCCCGGAACTTGGTGTTGGCCAGAAGAGCGCCCATATCAAGAGCAAAAAGCTTGGCGTCAAGCATCACTTCGGGAACTTCTTTTTGCGCGATTCTCAAGGCTAACCCCTCGGCAATAGCTGTTTTTCCCACTCCGGGATCACCTACAAGCAGGGGGTTGTTCTTTTTCCTGCGACACAGCGTTTGGATCACTCTTCTGATCTCGGTTTCGCGCCCGATTAAAGGATCAATTCGACCCTGCTGAGCTCGGTCAACCAGTTCAACGGTGAATTTCTCTAAAACCGAGTCTGGTGAATTTTTGTCTTTTACTTCCTGTGAGTCTTTGGATGATTCTTTGTTCTCCTGATCTTCTTGGTCCGGTAAAGCGTGTGAAATGGCCTGCAGAACATTCAATCTCGTCAGTCCCTGCTCCTTTAAAACGTAAACACCAAAGGCGTGTTTCTCCTGGAACAAACTTGCTAACACACTTGACGGATCAATCTGACTCTTGCCTGCCGATTGAATATGGACTGCGGCCCTCTGTAAAACCCGCTGAATAGCCAGGGTTTGCTGCGGGTCCCGTTCTACATGTTCCGGCAATACAGGGACTTTCTCCTTCAGGAATTTCTTCAGCTTTTCTACGACACTGTCGGGATCACCACCACATATGGAAATGATATCAGCGACTTCGCTATGCTCAATGAGAGCGATTAATATGTGTTCCAGTGTCAAGTATTCGTTCTGACGGGTTCTAGCGTCTTCGAATGCGAGATTCAAACAACGTTCCAGGCGGGGATTGATCATCGATCTTCCTCCATAACACATAAAAGTGGATATTCATGCTGTTTAGCCATTTCGGCTACTATATTGACCTTCATTTCCGCAATTTCATAGGGATAAACCCCACAAACGCCTCTGCCTTCGCGATGGACTTTGAGCATAGTTCTTTCTGCCTGCTCAACGGTCAAATAAAAAACAGATTTAAGGACATAAGTGACGAATTCCATGGTTGTATAATCGTCATTGATAAGAACGACTCGATACATATCGGGTTCTTTTATGTCTACTTTTTTTTCTGTCAGTACGTGAGATTCATCTTTCTTTGTCATTTCTCAGCTCCTGGCTGAATAGGTCTATTTTATACAGGTCTCTTCAGGTGTGCGAGAGTCTTGTTGGCTCAGCCTGTCTTGGACTGAACATACAGGTGTTCTGTAAGAGTTTGGGTAGGCGTTTTAAGATAGCAGCAGGGGCTAAAGAGAATCAATAGCTTCCTGTAACTGATCGAGGTTAAAGGGTTTTTCTAACACAATACAGGAGTCGCTTTTGATCTGATCTTCAATTTCATGCTTGCTGTGTCCGGTGTAAATGATTATGGGAACTTCGTTGTTGAGCTCAAGCATCATGGTGGCGAGTTGAACCCCTGTCATTTTCGGCATGGATTGATCGGTAATAATAAGATCAAAACCCGCAGAGTTACTCTGATAGTGCTCAAGAGCCTTTTCGGCGCATGAAAAAGCAGTAACCTGATGAGTAAGTGTTTGCAGCATGACTTCTGTCAACTGCAATACCATCGCGTTATCGTCAACTAATAGAACTTTCTTGCTTTTCATTCTTGCTCCTGTGTCGGGTTGTCAATCTTTCAATTTGTCAAATACTTACCCATCCTTATTCTACTCATACAGACTGAAAAATAACAGGAGAAAAAGAGCTTTCTGGTTTACTGGTAAACGGAGCTACGCGTTTGGTCGTTCTTTTGACTGTGGACTTTGTCGGTGTATGTCGGTTGGAGATGATAGGCGCTTGAGCCTTTGCCCTTAAAGCTGGTTTGTGTTGCAAAGGATCAAACCGAATGAAGCGGTGTGCGGCTTATTTCACTGCAACCCATGTCAGCCTGCCAGGCTGAAGTTGGACGAAGTCCGTACTTTCATGCTGTGGTTTTGAATAAATGTTGTAGAATAAGGCGAGAACTGGAATGAGTTGACTTCTAAAGATCGCTTGAAACAACAAGGTTGAGGCTCGCTTAAAATGCTCCCTTTCAATAAAATACACGCTTGTGGTAACGACTTCATCCTTGTCGAAGAACTTCCCTCAAAAAGTGATATTCAACATCTATGCAACAGAAATTACGGGATAGGGGCAGACGGTGTGATGGTTTTCTACCCCGAAGAAGGCCAATTCAAACTCGACCATTACGATGTCGATGGATCCTGTTCCTACTGTCTTAACGGAGCGCGTTCTGCCCTTTCCTGTCTCTTCCAGCAAGGAAAAGTGCCCGTAAAGGGCCGCTTTCTGAACAACGGGCGGGAGGTGTCCTACAACATTCAAGCCTCTCCGTGCCTGTACCTTGAGCGACAAATCTGTTCCAGGCGTCTTCTTTCCACATCGGAAGGGGTCATTGAAGGTTTCTTTTTGGATGTTGGCAATCCGCATTTTGTGATTCTTTCTGGTGACCTCGATCGCTACTGTGCGGTGGCTTCTCAAATTAGACATCATGAGAGCTTTAGAGAAGGGGCCAATGTCCATTTGGTCCAGTTGAATGGATCCAGGTGGGATATTTTTAGCTATGAAAGAGGGGTGGAAGATTTCACTTTATCTTGCGGATCCGGGACATTGGCTGCTGCGTGTGTTTTGTTTTCCGAACGCTCTTTGAAATCCATGGTGTTCAACCCTCAGGGAGAAGGTGAAATCTTATGTGAAGCAACTCAGTCACAGATTGTGCTTTCGGGATCGGTGTCCTGGGTTGCTCAGGGTGTTTGGCGATGATTTTTTTGCTTTTTCTCTTCTTTCAGGACATAGAAATTGAAAACCAGGTGTCTATTTCGGCCATTGCCAATTATTCCGACAGCCGGGGTGAGGTTAAGTTCAAAGAGGTTCTGTTAAAAGGGCCGGATCCTTACTATCTGGCAGTCAGCAATCGCAATGAAACCGAGTTCGTTGCTCTGATGAAGATAGCCCACATTGTTCCCGACCCGGACCGCATCAATTGGTACACCATCACTTTTTTTTCTGGAGAGGAAATTAAAGGCCAGATTCGAGGTGTCACTTTTAAGGCTGTTACGGACGACGAGAATAAAGAGAAAGTGACATTCAGGTTGCGAGACCTGGAACGCCTTTCTCTTTCATCCGGTGAGCAGATGAAATCCTGTCCGAACTGTGAATATGAAAACAATTCCAGTTTTTGGTATTGTCCAAGGTGCGGTCACGAACTGAATTTAGGTTCCTTTGAGGTCAACGAAAGAAAAGAGTCAAGACAAACATCATCTATCCGCTATCGGCTTGATACCAGAGATCAATGAGGGATACCTTTCAGAAGGATATAGCAGGAAAATGTGAAAAACATGTTGCGACTTGTCGCAAATAGTTTTCTTGAGCGTCGCGCGGTTATTTCGAGTTTTTGGGATTTTATTCCAACTTCCAGTCAACTAGCATGTCTAAGTGCCATGAGAAGGTTGCAGGGAAATACGTTGATATGAGATCGATGGTGTTTCTTAAATTACACTGATTAATTGTTTTATCTCGGTCTTCCTTCAAGGTGACGTCGCTTCTTCCGATTGTGAAGAGTGGACAGGCCAGGTCAGGTCATCCCAATGACGCTGTGTTTCAATTTGGTTAAAGTAGAGCTGTTTTTGTATTTTGGATAATCGACTCTCATATTAGCAGCCGTGAAACATCTTTGTGACTTGCCGCTTTGGGTTTTATCCATAGAATGGGGGCAATCCTTATGGATAACTACTTTAGCGAGGTTGATTGATGAAATATAAATTGTTACCTTTTCTTTTACTAGGTGGCCTGATGGCTATGGCTTTAGAGACAAAGGGAACGGAAAAAGAATCTGCGGAAAAGACTGTGGAAGAAAAAATGACTGTTACGGCCACTCGAACAGAGAAGGCCTATGAGGAAGTCCCCAATACGATTTCTCTCATTCCAGTTGAAGAACTCGAAATGCGCACGGGCTACGGCAGTGTGGCTGACCTTTTAACCGATATACCGGGTATCGAATTGCGTGACTCTTCACTGGCAGGCGGTAAAAGGCTTATTATCCGCGGGGAAGGCGGTAACAGGGTGCTGGTACTCATCGATGGCCAACGCGTTTCCGAGCAGAAATCCATGGACGGTGTTCCCCTTTTAGTTGATACGACCAATATTGAGCAAATCGAAATTGTGAAAGGCCCTTCCTCTGTTCTCTACGGCTCAGATGCCTTGGGTGGTGTCGTCAATATCATTACCAGGAAGAAAGGTAAAAAAGATGGTTTGTCAGGCAGCTTGACAGGCAGTTACAACACCGGATCCGACGGTTATGTGGGCGGACTGTCATTAAGTCAGAGCAGTGATCGCTTTTCATTTCATTTTGCGGCTTCCAAAACCGATCAGAGTGATCGTGAAACACCCGAGGGAACCATTGAAAACACAGGCTATCTTTACGATAGCATAAGCGCCAATTTCGGCTATAACATCGGTAACAGTGCCAGGTTAAGTGCTGTTTACGAAAAGTTCGATGGCAGCATGGAGTCGGCATTCACCGAAGTGCAGTACCCCATGACCTATTTCTTCCTCGATCTACCTGAATGGAACAGAGAAAAATTCGGGCTGTCTCTCGATAGTCTGACTTCTTATGGAAACATGGCAAAGTATTCCTTCAGTATCTACTCCCAAAACACCTTTAAAGACTTTCACAACGATATGGCTTTTCAATTTGCTCCCGCAGGACCGCCAAGCACCATGTCTATCAGAACCGAAAATGACCTGGACTCCATGGCGGCCTTTTTCCAGGCGGACTTCACCTTGGGCAGCAATCACTATCTGATAGCCGGAATTGACTATCAAGTGGATGACCTCAATGCCGATGAATTTCAGGAATCAATTGGTTTCGGGCCTTATCCCATTGTTCACAATTACTTCTACGATGCAGAAATGAAAACCTTGGCTCTCTTTGCTCAAGATGAGTGGACCCTTTCAGATAGCCTGACAGCCTACCTGGGCGCAAGAGCCACGAGCCTGGACTTCGCTCTGAACGAAACAAACAATGCCAATCTCGAAACAGGCAGTTCTGATGACTCCAAAGTTGTTGGAAGTTTGGGCTTGCTTTTTGCCCCCAGCGATCATTACAATCTTCGCTTTAATCTCGGACAGGGCTTCCGTTATGGAACGCTGCAACAGCTTTTCATCGGCACAAGCCACGGCAGTCGCACACCCACATTCCCCAATCCCAACCTTAAACCGGAATCCAGTGTCAATATGGAATTGGGAGTCAGGCTCATGAAATCCCAGCTTGGTTTCGATATTGCCTTCTTCAACAACGACGCGGAGGACTACATCACAACAAGGTCCATTGACGGTATCCGCAGGTATGACAATATTGACGAAGCAAAGACCTTTGGCGGTGAATTCAATCTCGACTACGACTTTGAGAATGGCTACATACCCTATGTGCAGGCGACTGTTTTAAGGCGAAAATTTACAAGCAGAAGCATAAGCACCTATAACACCGGCCATCCTGACTTGTCCGGTCGCTTGGGCCTGAAATACGCCATCAATAGAAGTAAATCACTCAGCTATTCCGCCGACCTGTATGTGAGGTACAACAGCGAAACCGATGAGTCTTACTTCTCAGGCGAAGAACTGCAAAATATCAAAACCGATTCATGGACCACTCTGAACCTGATGAGCAGTCTGTACTTCGGAAGTCGCGGACAATATCGAGCCGGACTCAACGTTTTCAACATGACAGACAAACTGTATACCGTCGCATCTGAAACACTTATCGCTCCGGGAAGGCATTTTGTGCTGCATTTTGGCGCTAACTTCTAATTCACTCTACTCTCTCAATAAAAGGCAGTCTTCTACAGGCTGCCTTTTTTTTGGCGCGCTCTATCCCGCTCGTTTCGGATCGCGCCGCTGTTACACGATTAACAGATTCTTTACGAACTTTTTCTACCTGTCGGGTCTTTTCTGCTTTATACTAGACTCGACAGTCTGTTAATGAGGCCTGGCTCATGACGCAAAGCAAGAAAGAGATGAAGGAAAAATTACAATTCCTGCAGGAGCTTGTTCATTCACATTCTATTAAGTTTTATGACTTGGTTTCGGGAAAAGAGTTTGCCTCTCAGGATGTGAAATCAATTCAAATCGCATCTGATACCATTGAAATTGGTCTGTGTGATAAGGAAATACAACTCATCGTCGATGACGAAATTTTGAGTTGTTTTACCGGAAAAGAACTGGAACTCATTCAATCTGAAGTGCAGATGGAGTTTCCCTTTGCCGTTGTCACCATTAAGAAAGGCGAGGAACACACTGTTGTCACCCGCGGTCTTTCCTATTTTGAGAAAGACGTTGTCACTTACAATATTCGACGTGTTTTTGAAGAAACCATTGCCAATCTGGACTGATTCGGTGCCCATTGCCTGAGAACAGCACGCCCCACGGCGCTCACTTTAGCGACAAAAGTCCTCCCCAGGCGAGGCGCACACGTTGTTGCGCGTACAGGCCGAACTAAAATATAATGGTATTGTCGATTATCGAACGCTACCGCAGAAGGAACCATGACAGAGAAGACGGGTATCAAGGATCAACTGGTAAATTACCTTCAATACTTACAGGAACTGGGTGTGGACGGACTGGAGTTGAGTGAAAATCCGTTTTTCAACTTCAAAACAAACGTCCGAAGGTCTGGCGTGCGGCCGTCTGTGCGAAAAACGATTCCCAAACTTTCCCGTACACCTGAAAAAGAAACTCATAGCAGTCAACCCCGGTCTGTCCTGACCCTCGATACATCCGAAATCCTGGAACTCACCAAGACAACCCTCAATAACGACCTGGATTATGTTCGTGAAAAAGTAAACCGTATTCAGGGCGGCGACGCGGTGGAGGTGCTGACGAACCTCTACAGAGCCTTTCACGACTGTCAGGCATGCCGCCTGCACAAGGGCAGGAACAAGTTCGTCTTTGGAGAAGGCCCGCCTGATGCCCGGCTCATGTTTGTCGGTGAAGGTCCCGGTTACGATGAAAACCAGCAGGGTCGGCCTTTTGTCGGCAGAGCAGGCCAGTTGCTCGACCGCATCATCAAGGCCATGGGCTATGAACGCAAGGATATTTTCATCAGCAATGTCGTGAAATGCCGGCCGCCCGGTAACCGCAACCCCCGCCCTGATGAAATGCGGCTGTGCGGTTCCATGCTCGAAAAGCAGGTGGACACCATTCAGCCAAAAGTCATTGTGGCACTGGGTAAAATAAGCTTGAGCTATTTCATGGGCCGGGATGTTTCTATTATGAGGCTGCGCGGTACCTTCTTCGAATGGCGGGGAATTCAGATTATGCCCACGTATCACCCGGCCTACGTGCTGAGAAATCCCGCCTCCAAAAGGGATGTCTGGAACGATATGCAAGCCGTCATGCGCTTTCTGGACAGTAAAAGTGAATCCACTTGAACACCAATCAGCTAAAAAGTCGGTTTTATGTTTCAGCCTAAAGACTTTCGACCCAAAGACGCGAGCCGGTTTGAAGTAGAAGGGAAAAAGATTATTAATGTTGAGTGCGTGTCCAATCCCCTCCAGCGATGGATTCCAGACTCTTTTTGCAGTTCGTCGCATTCATTTTCGTGAGTGAAATCCGAAAGACGACGAAAAGCAATCAAACGCTGAAGAATCTGCCCGTGCACGATGTCATGGAACAAATGGAAACTTTAACGCGTATCAAACGATCCAATCGTTACGGTGAAGTTCATACGGAAACCTCACCTCTGCAGAGGCGTATCCACGATGCATTTAATATTTCACTTCCGACGTAGTTACAGTGACCGGGATTTCAGGATAGTGAGGTTCATCGTGGTGCAAGCAAGCGCGAGGCCAATTCACAGGGACAACGTGTTGGTTTTACAGAACACATGGCAGGAAAAGGTCCTTTAATAAAGTGAAAAAATGAAAAGAAGCATGCAGGAAAGGCATTAAAAAAAATATAGAAATTTTCAAAAATGAGCCAAGCAATATCAAAAAGACAAAAAAAGAGGAGAAATAAATGACTAAATATCTTTATCTGTTTTGTTTATGTATTTTGTCCCATTGTGGGTTGAGATATAGCAATATTTTAACTGAACCGAATCTTGACAAGACGGATTGTGTTTATGATACCTGTGAAATTGTGACATTTACAGACTTAAAAATGGCAAAGTTCAAAGGGCGTATATTACTCAACTATTTTCCAGTTGATAGAGAACAAAGGCCAAGAGCACTTATTTGTGTTTTTGATGAATTTAACCCTGATAAAAAGTGGAAAAGCAAAGTAGATGCTGAGGGAGAGTTTGATTTTGATCTTCCCGATGGTCTTTATGTATATGCTATTGTAATAGATGAAGGCTTTCAAGTTTGTACTGGTTACGTGCACATTAGAAAAAGACGGTTTTGGTTGTCAACCTTTCATGTCTTCAATATTCCATATTGTTGGTAAGCGTCAAATTAGTGTCCTTCCGGTAAGATTGCGTGACCATCAGATGGAAGAGAAAGATCGAACATCTATATATCTTCTTACATTTAGACACCATTCTTCTGATAAAATAGAGTCAGTATAACCGTTGATTCTCAAAAAGCCCTTCAATTTCTAAATATCTGTTGGGAATCCATCGCGGACAACTTGGAAAATGAACTTTTTGATGACTGGGCGCAAGCCAACTGGGAGATTCTTGTAGAATCTAAACTGTGTAACACGCCAAGAGAATTACTTGAGGCTTATGGTGATGGTGCAGATTGCAATGTTTCGAGTAGCAGAGTATGGTGTCCTCAGGGAAAGCCAACCCATCGAGTTAGTTGTATTGCAAAGGTTGGCAATTTTGTAACAGATATTTTAACCAACTCTAAAATAGACACGGAAAAATTTAGCTTTGTTGAATTTGTAGGATGGACTGGTAATAAATTTGGTCGGTTCCATCCATTTGACTATGTGCTGTTGGAGAGTAATTCCGATCAACATTTAGTGAGAGCTGATGAAGTTGTTTTTACCCTGAAAAAACTTGTATGACAAAGGAAAGAATAGAGGAAAAAGATCAGCCATCCGCATATTATCTTATATTTAGACACGAATTCTTCTGATAGAATGGTGTCAACCTAACCGTTGATTCTCAAAAAGCCCTTGATGGGGTTGCATCAAAATGAAAAACTCGATCCTATTCATTTATCAACTTTAATTAAAACGAATATATAGAGTTACGACTGTCAAACAGGAGCCTGACTTAGAGTGCATAAAAGGCCGATTTCAGCTACCCAGCCACGTCAAGTTCAATGGGCCTGATCCCATGCGGGCTTGGGATTGGTTGATGTCTCATACTTTGAATTTGTATGAGTATGCATTCAATGATCCTGTGAATAACTGGGATTCGAATGGGCTTGAAACTATTGGGGAAATGCTAGAAAGAAAGCAATGTCTTATGCAGCAAAGGGACATCATGTTCGTGGTTTCTTAACAAAATTTGGAAAATGGGCATGGGACTACTTGGGAGAAAAATTCTATGTACCATTACTGATAAAGCAATTGATGGAGAGGCCCCAACTCTAATGGACGTAGGAATGGCTGCTTTGGAATTGTCTGGGGTAAGTGAGGTTAAAGCGGCAGTCTTTGGGGTTATAGTATCAGTTGCTGTTGGTAGGAAGATGACCCTGAAAGAAAGGGCTGAAGAAGTTGTTGAAAGGAGTACTAGAGAACTTGCTGAAATGACTGTTAAAGATGTTATGTCAGTTGGAACTGATGATGTTCTTGACTTAGCAGAAGACTTTCTAGGAGATGGATATGAACAGGTCGCGGAATGTGTGTTTCGTTCCGCGGATGTCAAGTCGCAGGTTATAATAACAGAGGCTGATTCAATAAAAGTCAACAATCATGCAGGTGCTTCACATATAAATTTCTAGAAAGGAAAAATCGTCACAAAGTCTAATGGGAAACAGAGCTTCAAAACGAAAAAAACGGAAGTGGTCATATTTATTTAAAAGATGAGGTTGATAAATGAACGAAGAAAACATACAGTTATTAAATGAAATAAACCGTTTGTTGGAAAAACTAGATGACAATATTGACAAAGGAGAAGTATCTCCCTACTTGGAGTTTACAGGTGATGAAAAATATGGATATGTTCTTGGAGCTAACACTGAAGGATTTGTTTACTTAGCAAATTTGATGTTAGGCTTAGCTCGGAATCAGAAAAAAAATGAACACTATCATTTCGACGATGCAAATATGTTGGATAAAAACACAAACAGTTTAACCATATCATATGTAAAGCCTTAACATTGTTATGTTGTCCTTCCCAAAAGCTCACCTAAGAGAAAGCATGAGAAAAAAGATTGCAAAAGGGACGAAATTTCAGGACATTTTTCAGAAAAGCCAAGCTGAAAAATAGAGGAAAAAGACTAGCCATCCGCATATTATCTTATATTTAGACACGAATTCTTTTGATAGAATGGTGTCAACCTAACCGTTGATTCTCAAAAAGCCCTTGATGGGGTTGCATCAAAATGAAAAACTCGATCGTATTCATTTATCAACTTTAATTAAAACGAATATATAGAGTTACGACTGTCACGCAGGAGCCTGACTTAGAGTGCATAGAAGGCCGATTTCAGCTACCCAGCCACGTCAAGTTCAATCGGCCTGATCCCATGCGGGCTTGGGACAGGAAATGAAAAAACAACGGCCTTCAATTCCCAAAGTGGCGTTCACTGTGACTGATTTTTTTCGTTATCGTTTGATTCACTCCAGAATGAGTTTTGGGGAAGAAACCGAAGCCCTAAGATAGTCATTCTTCCCATTTATAAATCTTGACGTGCTGAATAAGACTATTCTCCTCACACTGTTTTTCCAATGTCAACTCATCCCCTCCCCAATCCGGAGTCATTAAGTGATAATGCTCGTTTCCCTTTTCTGTTAAGAGGTTTTCCAGAGTTTCTATGAATTCAGAAATCCCCTGCTTATTAAGATGTATTTCCAGGTAGCCATTCTTTCCTGGATCCAATTCAAAAGTCCACATTTTATTTTTCTTCATTTAATGTTTTTCCCATAGGATATTTCTTTTTGTGTTCCTTCATATTATCCCGTTTTTCATGCTGTGGACAACAACATGATGAAGTTCCTTATCTGTCTTTTTACATTTCTTCCCACTGGATCTAGATTATACTTCCTACCGTTTCTGGGATGAAAGAAAGAACCTTCACCGGCAGGTGGATTGGCTTCACGTTGTGTAAATCCACGATCTTCGAGTATAGATGCAATTTGATTAACCTCCTGTATTGGTGATCTGTAATCATGGCCAAGCCTCCTTTTTTGTTGCTTGGCCTGTTTTATCATTTCCTTTGAAAACCGGTAATTATAATTGTCGTCAAAGGGAAAAAGTAGTTGACGTCATACAGATTTCTTCGTGAAATAGACACAATGGTAATAGCGCAAAGTTTCGCGAACCTGATCCATCAATATTAAACTGGGACCAGGGGTACATTTTGATTTGATTTCCACAATACCTAAATGATAGCATCACCTGCTATGGGTAAATTATAGGGAAAAGACATACTTGGACAGGCGTTTCCAGGTTTTCACCCCTATATTAGATATTATGGAAAAACACTCCAGTTATAGGGGGTGATATTATAGACTTTTTCCATGTATCACGACTGTTAGCGAGAATGGTATGAAGATAAGAGACGCAACAGAATCTGACTTGGCGGCCATGTATGCGGTAGACCATATCGCTACCAAGGATGGCAGGCGCAGG
>PDUC01000046.1 GCA_002747255.1 Acidobacteriota bacterium
TGCAAGACGCGAAGCTCTTTAAAGATTATACGATGCAAGAAGTGCTGGATGAGTTCGATGTCATCGAGAGTTTTGAGTTCCCGGGACACGCCATTCAACCGGGAGAAATAACCAAGAAGCAAATAGACCTTTACAGAAAAATGGGAGTAGAGCCACCCACATCGTTACAATAGACCCGGGAATGCAGGTGATTACCCTTCATTTGACTCAAGAGAGCAAAACGGTAACTTTGCAACAGCTTCTTGGATTACGGAAGGTTGATGTGAGTCTATTTCATTCAATTTTTGAGTAATTTCCTCCTCAGAGCTTTTCTTGAGAAATTGTACAAGGGCTTGTGAATAGATTTTACTTCGAAAAACTCCGTGGTTTTTCGCGTACTGTTCAGCAGCCTGAAGTATATTGTCACTTGTATCTTGTCAAATACATCCGTGGTTTAAAAAAGAAACCACAGATGAACACAGATAAACACAGATTTGCATATCAGGAAGTCACGCACAAGATGATTGGTTGTGCATTGGAGGTTCTGGGTGTTCGCACCATACCAGACATGCGCATCTTCATTTTTTTCTAGCGTTTTTTTAACAATCCATTTCAAGCAGGACATGAAACGAACAATACCCTGAAAACCATTCGTGTGAATTCGTGTTCATTCGTGGTTAAAAACATCCGTGTCCATCTGTGTCCATCAGTGGTTAAAAAAAAGAACCACAGATGAACACAGATAAACACAGATTTGTATATCAGGAAATCACGCATAAAATGATTGTTTGCGCATTGGAGGTTCTGGGTGTTCGCACCATACCAGTCATGTGCATTTTCATTTTTTTTCTAGCGTTTTTTAACAATCCATTTCAAGCAGGACATGAAACGAACAATACCCTGAAAAACATTCGTGTGAATTCGTGTTCATTCGTGGTTAAAAAAGATCTGTGTCCATCTGTGGTTTAAAAAAACGGTTCAGATTTGGCTCGCTTCGCTCTCACGATCTGACCTTATTCGTTATGCAGCCAATCTATTTGATAGTTGAATCTTTTTTTACACGGTATCCGTTCTTCTAGCTCACTTCTTGATATTTTTCAATGAACAAAGAAATTGTGAAAATAGTTTTTCAACAACCTCTATAGAAGAGTTCAAACGATGATCTCCAGAAATCAGATGCAACGGACAATTAATACTTTTAGCAAACTTAATTGAGTTTTCATAAGGGATAACATCATCAGACCAACCATGGACAATTTCTACATATATTTTAGTATGATATGACTGCTTTCGATAACCTTCTAAAAACAGGGCTGGTGCCAACAAAAACAGCCCCTCTACATTATTAACTTGTTCTGATGCAACCAAAGAAACATACCCGCCCATGCTTGACCCTACAAGCAAAACTTTTTCTCTTTCCGCTTTCAAGATATTAACCAAATGTTCAGCTCTGAGATCTGGATCAGTAATATCGGAGTAATCAATGCTGTCAATATTAAAACCATGTTCTTTTGCAATAATGGCAAGTTTCTTTATTTTAGTACCCCAAGGACCACTTTCTTTTCCATGTGAAAAATATACTTTCATATTACCTCTTACTTCTATTTGTGTATAACGCTGAGTTCACCGGTGAGTGAAACGAGTTCGGTGTAACGATTCGTTGAACGAAACCGCTGCACGGAGACATCGGACACCGTATTTTTTATCGTCATCTCATTGTAGCTTCCTGCTTTGTAGTAGTCTATCCAAAAAGGCAAGCCTATTTGCCATTGAGTATCTTTTTCAAAATGGAGGCTATCGTGAACATCAACACACCCAATAAACCCACATTCAAAAAAGTATAACCGAAGGCATCTCCAGTGCTTGAAACTGGCCGACATGCAGCAAACAGCCACAATAACAGGATGAATGAACAAATAGATTGGACAGGCTGATTATAAGAGGGAATTATGCAGAGGCAGACAATTAATTCAGTCCTTGTTAGCTCAGGCGGGTCCCGATTGCACTGTCGCGCCAAGTCCCTTTTATCTTGTCAAATACATCTGTGTTCATCTGTGTCCATCAGTGGTTAAAAAAAAGAAACCACAGATGAACACAGATAAACACAGATTTTCAAATAGAAAGCCACTCGCAAAATCGTTGTTTGCGCATTGGAGGTTCTGAACGTGATTCATTAATAAATAAACCTTTATTTGGGTGTTCCATTCAATTCATTCATTCGTGTAAATTCGTGTCCATCTGTGGTTAAAAAAAGAAGCAACCACAGATGAACACAGGTGTTTACATAAAGGAATGGCAAATAAACACTCTTTTGATTGATATTTCGCTCATAAAAAATAAGTGGTTTCAACGCGCCAAGCCGTTAATGCTAACAGTCATTAGGCAAATTCCATTTCCCGGCTAACCAGGACAATTTCCGGCAAAAACGGATATAAACAGTCCTGACCCGAACATCGCTCTCTTTTCATTTTAGAGGCATTCCTTTATACTTTCACTCGAAGCCAGTAAAAACGTCCTGGCTCCAAAACAAAAGCAAGTTGATTTCAACAGGGCGTCACAGCCGTAAACTCGGCTGTGCATTCAAGTGAGATGTTCTACTTCAAAAGCATCTCTATTTTGAGTTGACCGGGAGAAAAGGACAAGATGCAACAATTTGAGAAAGCAATGGAAATCAGATGGGCAGATTTGGATCAGAACGGCCATGTTCGTCACTCCGCATATTACGATTACGGTGCTCAGGTGAGAATACACTTTCTGGCCAGGAGCGGCTTGACGGGCAAGAAAATGAAAGAACTGAAAGTGGGCCCGGTCCTGTTTAAAGAGGAGTGTACCTTTATCAAAGAACTCTCGCCAAATGACAGCATTCGCGTGAATATCAAAAAGGGCGGCGTTCCCGGAGCCAAATGGGTCTTCCACCATGAGATCATCAATCAGCGCGGTGAAAAATGCGCACATATTAAAGTGCAGGGTGCCTGGCTTGATTTGGAATCGCGAAAATTAACGGTTCCTCCCGAGGGCACGTTTGAAGCCATCAACCAGCTGCCCCTGGGTGAGGATTATACCTATCAGAAACAATCCAAAGGCGAGACAAAAACAAGCTGACAGCAGGTTTCAAGGCGTTTAAGTTTGCCACATAACGTCGATCGTTCGCGCAGTCACACCCATTTACGAATCACGGGTGAAACTCGTTGAACACACGGGAAAGGTTCTTTTGCAATGAACGCAAATCAGGAAACGGTGTCAATTGTTATCTGAGAAAACAGGAAACTTGCCCGAACAACCGGCAGATAACCCCAAAAAATCTAATTAGATGAGTGATCCTCTTTGCTGTTTGGATGCTTCTTTTTCTTCTTCCAATGCAGTACCACACCCAGGATCAATACAGCGAACAACACGAACAAGAGGGTGTTGCCGTACTTTGAAATGAGCTTCAAATTGTCCAGCTGGGTGATCAGAAAATAGCCAGGCAGGAAGAAAAACAACGTGTAAATTGCGGCCACAAAGAGGTTGATTATGTTAAATTTAAACATATCCATCCTCAAGCTGCCCAGCGTTAAATAGCAGGCACCTCTGATGTAGGGTGTCAGCCTGGCGATGACGAGGGAGTAGAGTCCGTGTTTGGCGATTAGTTTCTTGGCCTTTTGGACTTTTTTGTCCGGAAACAGTTTGCGAATAAGGGGTAATTTAAACAGTCTGTCATCCAATATCCAGCCGATACAGAACAGCGCGAAATCGCCTCCGTGCAGACCCAAAACGCAGGCGGCAAAATAGGTTCCAACCTGATGGCCATGGTGAGCCAGCATGCCTGCCAGGATGAGCAGGAGGCTTTTTGCGAGAGGTAAACCAAAGGAGCAGAGTACCAGAAAGGTGAAAATGCCCCAGGGCCCCAATTCCTGAGCCCATTGTAATAAATCCTGCATCATGGTGTTTTCTCCCGACACGTTTTATAGAGTACTTCCACATCGCGCACCAATCTCGATACATCGAAACGGCGGTGGACTTCCTCTTTGATTTCCCGACTCAACTCAAAAGGCTGTTCAATAAAACGCTGAATGGCATTTGCAAACTCACGCGGTGTTGAATTGGCGGGCAGGATATTCCCTGCCTTTTCAGGAGCAATATCACGTATGCCGCCTACATCGAGACTCAGAAAGGGAACACCGGAAGACATGCCTTCAATCAAGGTTACAGGTGTTCCTTCGTTTCTGCTTACCAGAAGATTCAAATCAAGATCGGCGTAAATATCGGCTGTTTCCTTTCGCCATCCGGTGAACCGTGTGCAATCCGTGATACGCAGTTCTCGCGCTTCATTTTCAAGGTCGCTTCTCAAGGTTCCATCACCGATAATCAAAAACACAGCCTGATCGCGTTCTCGTTTGCTTTTTTTCCACTCGGCAATGGCCTGAAGGAGGAAGGAGTGGTTTTTGATCGGAACCAGGCGGGCCAGGATACCCAGAATACGCGTTTGCGGATGAATGCCGAGTTCTGCTTTCAAGCGGCCCTTTTGTCCGTTGACGACTTTGTGCAGTTCAAAACCAAGCGGAATGACCTTGCATTTTTCGGGTTTGACGATTTTGTATTTTTCCGTAATATCGCGCTTTTGGATGTTTGATATGGCGACAATTTGGGTTGACAACCTGCCCAGGAAGCGTTCCGCCGCAATGACGGCGCGATTAATTAGTGGATTGAAATAACCGCTGAAGACATGACCGTGAAAGGTGTGAATACGAATGGGTACTTTACAGTAGAAAGCGGCGAGTCTGCCCAGGGCACCGGCCTTGGTGGTGTGCGTGTGAACGATGTGAGGTCGATACTTTTCAATGAGCGCTTTGAGTTTAAAGAAGGCGCGAAGATCATCAAAAAGAGAAACGCTTCGTCCCATTTCGGGAATAATCTGAATGGCAACACCTTTTTCATGGGCCAGGGGTTCCATGGACTTTTCGTCTTCCTGGAGACGGCCGCCGATGAGAAGGGTTTGATAGCGTTCGGGATTGAGTCCGGCACTCAGGTTAATGGTATTGAGGGCCGGACCGCCGATGCAAATTCTGGATTGAATGCGCAGCACGCGAATTTTTTCATGAGGAGGCAATAGATTACTCCATTTTATTGATTAATCTCATGGGAAGACTCTGATCGGAGTCATGTTGGAAACAGAGTTGGACTTCTGTTTTAGACAAAAACACCTCTGCTTCATTCAAGGCACCGAGGCTGAACGAATCGCAGACCATTTGTACTTTTCTTTTCACAGGTTCGATAATCTTGAAAGAAAATCTGGTATCCAGCGGCAACATGATGTTCTGAGCCGGAAAGGTTCGCGAGGCCGCGATGGGTGTGAACAGGACAACCGGCGTATTGATAGAAACAATGGAGCGGGTGACATTGTAGCCGTAGGCGGTTGAACCCAGGGGCGTTGACAAAATAATTCCATCGCAGAGAAAGGGTGAGTAGTTCAGCTTTTCTCCGCCGATTTTCACATCAATTCGACAGGCCTGAGAGGTCATTCTCTGAATGGTGACATCGTTCAGACCAAGTCCCCGGTGGATGTTGCCATCCAAATCGGTGCCCTGTATTTCAAGCAGGGGAAAGTTCCAGATGGAAAAAGCGCCTTTTTTAAGTGCTTCAAGCGTCCTGTGCAGAACGCCTCTTGCTCTGTTCATCATGAAACCGACATTGCCGTAGTTGAGACCAAAGAAAGGCAGATTGAACTGCGAAAGATGGCCGGCAAAGTGGATCATGGTGCCATCACCACCGACCACCAGGAAGAGATCGATATCTTTTTCGGGCACGATGGCACTCAGTGACAGACCGGTCATATCCTGCCAGGCCACATTCAGGTTGGATAATTCCCCTTTGACCTTTTTCATGATTTTAGACAGCCTGGTCTTATCGCGAGGTGTTCTCGGATCCGTTAAAATGGCGACCTTTCGCGTCGGGCGATTCAACAGTTACCCCAGCAGTTCGTCCGGTATGTCGCAGACCATTTCCAGTAAACCCATGCCGTGGGTTTTTCCCTGCGCATCGGTTTTAATGGATTCCGTTCCGCCGCCGCCCAGTGAATCACTGAGAATGAAGTTGAGGGCTTTCAGGTTGGGAACTTCGTAGCGCTTTACGCTGCCCTTGCAGATTTTGTGAAAGTGCCGCTTAACGCGCTCCACGGTGAGTTCCTTTTCCAGAAATTCGTATCCGGCTTGGGTGTAGGCAATAATGCCCACATTGGAACCATCGCCCTTGTCACCCGATCGCGCGTGGGCAATTTGTTTTAATGCTGCTTTGGCCATATTAAACCTCCGTAACGGTGACTTGAGTCTGGATGAGTTCCCGGGGAATCAGAGCAGGCCAGTAAGCCACTATTTCCTGTGCTTTGGGTCTGCCGCCTGCAAAGCCCGTCACGCCTGGCGGCCCACTGGTTACCAGCGGGGCAATTTCTTTGCCGAAGCGGTCTACTTTGCCCTTGTCGTGATCTTTGACTCCCACCCGCAGAACGATTTCGGGTGCCTGACTGGCTTTGGGAACGATGCCCTCATGGCAGACACCGGAACCCAGAAACTCCGTATGGGTTTCTTCATACGTCATGCCGGCGTGTTTCAGGCGCGCCCAGAGAACGTCGGCACATTTTTCAGCTTTGGCAAGCGCGTCCGGACCTGAAATGGTTAATTGGCCTGTTGCTTTGTATCCGTCGAGATAGGAGATGCTCACTTTCAAGGTCGGTGTGCGATCTTTTCCCCGAACACCTGATACCCGAACCCTGTTCTTGCCGTCCTGGGTGAGTTGGATACTCGTAAAATCGGCAATGCAATCCGGTGTGATGTACTGCTCCGGGTTGCCCATTTCATATACCAGTTGTTCTGATACCGTATCAACCGAGACCAGTCCACCTGTTCCCTCGTGTTTGGTAATCACCAGTGAGCGATCTTCGTGGACTTCAGCGATGGGGTAGCCGATGCGATCCATGTCGGGCACAGCACGCCAATTGGTGAAATTGCCGCCCGTACACTGAGCACCGCACTCCAGAATGTGACCTGCCACCGTACCCAGTGCCAGTTCGTCATTGGAACGCCACTTCATCTCGTGAATAATGGGGCCGAGCACCAGACCGGGATCTGTACTGCGGCCGGTGATGACAATTTGCGCGCCCTTGTCAAGTGCTTCCACAATGCCGTCCGTTGGCATGTAGACATTGGCGGAGAGAATACGGCGTTCCCGGTCAAACAGGGATTCTCCTGTATCCATATTGGAAAGTTTCTCCCCCAGTGCTTGGAACTCATCGAGCCGGTGCAGGATATCATCGCCTTCCACAATGCCCACTTTCAAACCGCTTATGCCCTGTTTTCTGGCCGATTCCAGGATGGCATCCCGGCAAGCTCGGGGATTGACACCGCCGGCATTGGCAATGACCTTGACCTTGCGTTCAACCAGTTCGGGAAGAACTTCATCGATGTATTTAACGAAATCTGTGGCATAACCCGCATGAGGTCGCTTCATTTTTTGTTTTTGCATAATCGACATGGTGACTTCAGCCAGATAATCTAAAGTGATGTAGTCGATGGGGCCTTCTCGCAGGATGCGGATCGGCGCGTCAATGCTGTCGCCCCAGAATCCCTGCCCATTTCCAATACGTATCATTTTTATCTCCGCTTTATTTTTGCGAAACAGGAAGAGCAAAGTGCCCGATCCGGGTAAGAGGGTATGAAATTGAGTGTTTCACTTTTGCCGCACTTATCACATTCAATGTTGTAAAGGATCTTGGTTTCCGGTTTCTCGCTTCTTCTTTCTTCTTGACGTTTCTCGTAGCATTTGGGGCACATAAACGTGCCAGGGGATCGCGGCTTGAATCTTAATTGCATGTATTTTCTGCATTTGGAACATTTAACGCGATGCATGGGTTGAAGCGCCTCTCTTGAAGGTGTTTCCATTTCCAGAGAGGCATTTACTTCACCTGGTGCATGTGTTTTTTCGCTTGTGGAAGTTGCTTCCGTTGCGGGATTCTCACCTGATTGCTTTACTGGAGCGGTTTGTTCCTGACGCGATTCCCTTAAACAGTCATTGCAGAGAAACTCGCGCGATCGCTTGGGAAGAAAGGAGGTTCGCTCCAGTTTCCCGCATTGATCACAAGGCGTTTCGTAGTCATAGGAGCCTCTTTTTCGGACTAGAATCGTCTCAGGTTTACCTATATCCGCAATATTCTGGCACTCTTTGCAAAGGGAGTTGTCTCCCTCAACCGGTGCGTTTCTCAATTTCAAGGGCTTGCCACAGGCTTCGCAGGGAAGCCTGTAGTAAACGCGTCCTTCGTTTTCCACTGTGATGACGCCCTTTTTCAGGTGGCGTCCATCGGCGAGTGGTTTTCTAATTCTAACTTTCATTCATTCCTCAGTATTGGTAGAAACCGCGGCCTGTTTTTCTTCCCAGGTAACCGGCATCGACCATTTTAATTAAGAGCGGACAGGGTCTGTACTTGTCGTCACCCAATCCCTCGTGCAGCACACGCATGATGAAGAGACAAGTGTCCAACCCGATGAAGTCGGCCAAGGTGAGGGGCCCCATGGGGTGGTTCATACCCAATTTCATGATTTCATCGATGGACTCGGCTGTTGCAACGCCCTCGTACAGGGCGAAGATGGCCTCGTTAATCATGGGCAGCAGGACTCTGTTGGAGATGAAGCCCGGGAAGTCGTTCACTGCAACGGGCGTTTTGTGGATGGTTTTGGTGAGTTCGGCAATGGCTTCATACGTTTCATCTGAAGTGGCAATTCCGCGAATGATTTCCACTAATTTCATAACCGGTACGGGATTCATGAAGTGCATGCCAATGAATCGTTCGGGGTGACGGGTAACGGCTGCCAGTTTGGTAATGGAAATAGAAGATGTGTTTGAAGCCAGAATGGCTCCGTCCTTGATGATCGCGTCCAGTTTCTTGAATAAATCGACTTTCCATTCGAGTTTCTCACTGATGGCTTCAATGACGAGGTCGCATTGGGCGAGATCTTCCAGAGAAGTTGTCGCCTTGATACGTTTGAGGGTATTCTGCTTTTCCTCTTCGGTCATTCTTCCTTTTTTGACACCGCGATCGAGGTTTTTAGAGATGGTTTGGAAACCTTTCTGAACAAAGGTCTCTTCCAGATCCTGTAAAACGACATTGAATCCACACTGCGCAAACACGTGGGCAATTCCATTGCCCATGGTTCCGGCTCCAATGACACCTATAGATTGAAATGAAGACATAATGGCTCCTTCTTAGCTTGATAGTTTAAGTTTACTCTTTTTAATGTGCTCACAGTAGAGGCACTGTTTGGTGAGCGTTGTTTCTCCTCGGGTGACCTTGAATTTTGAGGTCAAATAAGTTTCCTGCTGTGAAACGCATTTGGGATTGTTACAGCTCAATACACCTTCGACAATGGGGGGGACAGTAGGTCTGATCTTTTCCTTGACTTTCCCTTCCCGGATAATGGAGATGGTGATTTTAGGTGACAGAATGGCCATTTTCATCAAAGTCGAGGGATCGACATCCATGTTCTCTATTTTAATGATGTCCTTCTCACCCAATGAGGGACTTTCGATGAACGAGGCATAATCGATTTTGGTTTTTAACAGCTTTTTGGGAAATAAATTGAGAATTTCTATTCCCATTCCCGCTTGAATATGATCCAGCACAATTCCGTTTCCAATTCGTTCAATCCGCATGATAAACCCCCAAAAGTGAAGCGATGATCGCCATTCTCATTTGTAATCCGTATTTTGCCTGCCGGAAATAGCCTGCATTGGGCAGGGAATCCACTTCCACGGCAATTTCTTCGTTTCTCGGCAGAGGATGCAGAATGAGAATATCCTCTTTTGCGTGGCGTATGGTCTCCCGGTCAATGATGTAGGAGTTTTTCTTTCTCAAGTACTCTTCTTCACTGAAGAAGCGCTCTTTCTGGATGCGGGTGACGTAGAGCATGTCCAGCTGCTTCAAGTCTTTTGGATCCAGGTTGACGTACTCTTCAAACTTGGCTCCCTGTGCCTTCAGATCCGATCGGACATAAGCCGGGATATTCAGGCCCTCAGGCGCAAAGAACGACATTTCAACACCAAAGCGGGCTAAAACGCGGGCCAGTGTGTGGATAGTCCTGCCAAACAGCATGTCGCCCAGAAAGCCAACTTTCAAACCTTCAAGGCGTCCCTTTTCTTTAAAAAGAGTGTAAACATCGCCCATCGTCTGGGTTGGATGCAGGTGGGCACCGTCTCCTCCGTTGATGATAGGTGAATCGGAGTAGTGACTCGCCGCCAGGGCGGAGCCTTCCATGGGATGTCTCATGGCAATGATGTCGGCATACTGGGATACGGTTTTGACGGTATCCGCCAGTGTTTCGCCTTTTGAGACTGATGAGTTTTGTGCTTCGGAGAAACCCAGTACCTGGCCGCCGATATTGTACATGGCGGCTTCAAAACTCAGCCTTGTGCGTGTGGATGGTTCCCAAAAAAGTGTTCCCAGGATTTTGCCGCGTGCCAGATCCAGAGCCTTGATACCCATGTTCTGGATGGCATTTGCGGTGTCAACTAACTGAAGGATCTCCTGATCGGTGAGATCCGCTGTATCTATGAGGTGCCTGCCTTTAAATGAACCCATAAGCTTTTTTCCTTATGACCTTTAGTTTCAGTCTTTGTGTTTCCAAAGTGAGATAAATGGAATGCTGAACCGGCTACTGTACACTCCGGTGACCCGACTGAAAACCAGGTTACAATTATTTGATGTGGCGAGCATGTGATTCGCCTGTATGAACAGGTTGTCTGAACTGCCAATTCATACTAGCATTGAACGCAGATTGGAGCAAGGATCGGAATTCAAATTGGGTTATTCTGTGTTGTTGATGATTGCTGGGTACTCCGGTTCAGGTCGTTACAACCAGCAAGGCGGGAAACGCTTATTGCGGTATTGACCGGGAAGGGAATCGATTGAAATTCTCCCCGTAACACCCGTTTTCATGACGTTAATTCACACAGCCATTCACAATAGCTAAAAGGACAGCTCTTTTTTAATCTCCGTGCCGTAATCCATTTTGCAAAGGATTTCACAAACCACTCTGACTTCGAGTCATTCTCACACTTCCCTGCGATGTTCAAAGGCTTTGTTCATGGTCAGGTCGTCGATGTAGTCCAGTGAAGAGCCTGCCGGGATTCCAGTGGCGATGCGGGTGATTTTAAGATCGGTTCCCGCTAGCAGATCGGCCAGGTACAGAGCGGTGGCTTCGCCTTCAACAGTGGGATTGGTGGCGATGATCACTTCGTGAATTTCTTCCGACTTGAGGCGTTCCAGCAGTTCGCGGATGCGAAGTTCACCGGGACCAATGCCGTGAACAGGGGAGAGGACGCCTTGCAGTACGTGATAACAGCCGTCGTAGCTGCCCGACCGCTCTATTTGGGCAACACTGGGTGAATCTTCAACGACACAGAGGGTGTGGTGGTCGCGCTTCTGGTCGCGGCAAATTCGGCAAGTCTCATCTTCACTTAAATCGAAACAGCTTTTACAGATTTTGAGCCCTCTTTTCAGGTCGAGCAGTGAGTGGGCCAGTGCTTCCACAAATTCATCGTTCTGATCGATGAGGTAGAAGGCGATTCTCTGTGCCGTTTTTTTTCCGATGCCGGGGAACCTGGCGATTAAGTCAACGGCTCGCTTCAGGACGGGGTTCATGAGCCTTTGAACATGTTGCTGATGGCGGAAAGATCCAGCCCGCCAAGCGAACCCATGAACTGATCTTTAACGCGACTTTCAACTTCGGCGTAAGCCACATTGACCGCGGCCAGGATGAGGTCGGGCAGCATTTCCGGGTCTTTGAGGGCTTCGTCACTTATTTCAATTTGTGTCAGTTCTTTGTGACCGTTGATAACCACTTCAACCATGCCGCCGCCGCTGCGGGCCCGGATAGCCATTTTGGACAGGTTTTCCTTCATGTCGTTCTGCATGTTCTTGGCTTGTGCCATGAGGGCTTGTAAATCCATGCTTGTTTCTCCTTCTTACTTTTTCTCGATCTGCAGGATCTTACCATTAAATATTTCAGTGGTCAGCTTGACCATGGGATGATTCTCAACTTCGCGGTACATGTCCAGCTTGGCTTTTTCCGCCTGAACCCGCTTGGGATCGTCTTCTATCACGAAGCGAACCGAATAGCCCGAACCGAACACCTTGTGAACGAAGTGCTCTAAAAGCGACATCGATTCCTCTTGTTGCAGGAGCGCGACCTGGCCGCTGAAATGGGTGTCAAAGGTGAAAGTCAGTTCTTTTTCATGCCAGGCGTGTTTGAAGGCACCGCGCAGATGACCCGCGGTCACAAGCTGACCGTTGGTTTCCAACTCGTGAAACAAATCCTGAACCGTGCCGGGCTTTGAGGGGTTTTCTTTGGCTGGTTTTGGTTGGGTCGGCTGTTCAGCGGGCTGGGGTACCGGACTCAGCCGTTTTTTTTTTGGTCTGGAAAAGAAAGGCTCTGGAGGTCGCTGATCAGTGTTTCCAGAGGCTGCAATTTTTTCAGTTCCAGCATCTTGAAGAGAACAAGTTCCAGGCCATACTGCGGGACACTGGCCTGTCGGAATACCTGCTCGCCGCTTACGAGCACATTCAGGTAGCGCACCAGGTCGGCATGGGTAACCTGATCCAGAATGTCTTTAAACTGCGATGGGTCTCCGTATTGTCTGACCAGAATTTCCGAAGTGTGGGTGACGGATTTGAGCACGATTAAGTCTCTGACAAAAGAAGTGAAACTGTCGTAAACGCCCTTTAAGTCGTGACCGCTGTTAATGAGTTCACTGATGGTGGTCAGGACGCGTTCCACTGAATCCGTTACCACGCCTTCCATGAGATTGACCAGGTGGATGTCTTTGACCAAACCCAGAATGGGTTCCACTTCCAGCACGGTGATTTCTTCTCCGGAAGCAGCTACCACCTGATCGAAGAGGGAGAGCGCGTCCCGCATGGAGCCTTTGGCAGCTGTGGCAATCAGGCCAATGGCTTCTTTGGTGATGTTGATTTTTTCAACTTTGACGATTTCCTCAACTCTCTTCTCAATTTCCGAGGCCGGTATCTGTTTGAAGTCAAATTGCTGGCTTCTGGAGAGAATGGTCGCTGGAATTTTGTGAAGCTCTGTGGTGGCCATGATGAAGAAGACATTGGGCGGCGGTTCTTCAAGCGTCTTGAGAAGAGCGTTAAAGGCGCTGGTCGAGAGCATGTGCACTTCGTCGATGATGTATATCTTGTTCTTGTCACGGGCGGCATTGTAGCGAACCATTTCGCGCAGCTCGCGGATATTGTCCACACTGTTGTTGGAGGCGGCGTCGATTTCAATTACATCCATGGAGTTGCCGTCCCGTATCTCCTTACAGGAAGCACACTTCAGACAGGGTTCGGGAGTGGGCCCCTTCTCACAATTGAGTGCTTTGGCAAAAATCCTGGCAGTGGAGGTTTTACCGGATCCTCGCAGACCGGCAAAGAGATAGGCGTGATGCAGCCTGTCGTGGCGAATTGCATTCTGCAGGGTGGTGGAAATCACACCTTGACCCACAAGATCTGAAAATGTCTGAGGCCGCCAATTGAGCGCCGTTACCTTAGTTGCCATCCTTGCTCACTATCAACCGGGTTATCAACCAGACACCGGCACACGGGAAAATCTGCTTAGTGCTGCTCCCGTCAGGGCCTGACACGGTTCACAGCATCCCGTTGCCGATGCCTGGTTGAGAATCCGGTTCACTGGCGGAGAGGGTTGCTCTCCAAAATAAAAGTTTAACGTTAAGGTCAACTAAATGAAACGGATGTGGCTTTGGTCGTTGGCAGAAAATTCTGTGTCTGTTGGTGACTGTTTTGCAGTTGTTACGGACACCAGATGAGTCCAACTTCCACGAGATGCAGATTATACACATTCCCCACTTTATTGTCATCTTAATTTGAGTCATTTTTTGTTTTTTGGTCCTGATTATGGTGGCTCAAGTGTATGACGGCCAGGCGGCGGGGTGGCTGATGAAGGTGCTCATGGAGAAGAGTTTTTTCAGGGGGAAAGGTTTTAAAATCATAGAATAAAGCCGCAATCTTGTTAAAAAAAACGGAAAGAGCTAGCGAGCTGACTGCCGGGAAGCGATTGATAAACACGTCAACGCCATTAACTGTCGAAGGACAGGGAAGGCCTCTCTTTCGAGCGCTGCAGATTGCAGTTGACGACAGGCTTTTGCAGAAGTAGGATAGTTACCAAGTAAATAGTGCCATGTCGTGACGGTTCATTGCACCGTCATGGATGTAAACAACAACCAGACCTTAACTTTTTATGTGAGTATACACAATGCATTGCGTCAATCACCCATCAATTACAGCTAATTACCTTTGTGAATGGTGCGGTGCCGCCCTATGTACCGATTGCGTTGTTGCTACAAACTTAACAACACAGACCGTTTTCTCCTGCCGTTGTGGCGGCCGAGCCATTCCAGTTTTATCCGATGTGCCAAGCAGTGAGCCTGCCGGGGTTCACTTTGTTCCACCGGACGATACAAAACTCTCGGACTGCTGGAGTTATGCCCTTCGGGGAAATGGCCTCTGGATACTTGGTACTACGGCTCTCTTTCTGTTGGTTTCTAAACTTGTTTTATTGCCAATATGGATCTTCTATTACAGTTATATGTTGGCTTACGGCAAGAAAATGGTTCTCTTCTCTGCCGACGGCGACAGAGACATGCCTGATTGGCCAGACTACACGAATCTTTTTGACGATATTTTTATGCCTCTGTTCCAATATATCTTTTGTCTCTTAATTTGTTTCGGTCCAACGTGCTTTTTTTTATACTCCATTTACTCCAATTTGTTCCTGGCTATCCCCCTGGCCGTTTTGGGATCGCTGTATTTGCCAATATGTCTTTTGAGCGTAAGTATGCATGACAGTGCTTTGACCGGATTGAATTTTCACAAGTTGATCCCTTTAATTTGGGAGATAGGCGTTGACTATCTTTTTGCTGTTTTGCTTATGTTCGGCTCTTTTGCGGTTGTCAACCTGCTTCCATCTGTATTGGGCGATATCCCCCTGGTTGGCACGGTCATCATCGATCTGGTTGCATTTTATCTGTTCATAACCACAGCCAATCTGCTGGGTTTACTCTATTTCAAACACAAGCTTGACTTCTTTTGAAAAAGCCAATAAAAACTCAGAGAAGACGTATGGAGAAGTTTCTTGTATTCCCGATGTAGGTTGTACCGCACTTTTTCGTCTGGGAAAGAACATCTACAAACTCCTGGAGCAGAAGCTCACCAAAGCCTGTCGCTTCATTGAAAAAGGGGATACGGTTTAAAAAAAATACCTGACTGTTTCTTTATACTGTGGTGCAGGGGAAGGTAACATGAAAAAAACTGGCGGAGAGAGAGGGATTCGAACCCTCGGTGACGTTCCCGCCACACCCGCTTTCCAGGCGAGCACCTTCAACCACTCGGTCATCTCTCCTCGGCTGGCAAGCCTATCACAACTGGTATCTCAAAACAAGTATCAGTGCGTAGTAAATGTAATTTTTATTCAGCGCGCAGCAGTCTTTCAAGGGGGTAGACTTTGGGGTCCGCACCTTGTTTGAAGTAATCCGGAAGGGAAATCATGGCTGAATTGGCTTCTTCCTGGGTGTGGTACGCTCCCCAACAGACCCAAAAACAGTCTTTTCCATTTAAGTTTCTTGGAAGAATAAAAAATTCAGGAGCATTCCGAGAGGCATGCCACCCTTTGTTGATTGTGCTTTTTTGACAAGCTAATTCCAGTGCAATACAGAACTTGGCAACTTGAGAGGCTTTTTGTTTTTTCCACGCAGCAGCTGCCTCCCGGTATCTGTTCAGGCTCATCAGCGTGTCTGGAGACAGTGGTTTCGTTTTTGACACTGGTAAATCTGACAATTCTGTCTTTGGGGGAATCCGTTCTTTTTTTTCATTCGGACTTTTGGCTTGTGGCAGTGGCTCAGGTGATTTGGTTTGTGTATCGTCCACGGTGCTGACTTGTTCTGTGACTGTTTTTCTTTCTTTTGCTTTGGTCTTTGGATTGACGGTTCGTTGTTTGGAGTGAGAAACCGGATAAGCGTCCGGGTTGATAATCGGACTGCGCAAGCGCCTGGGGTCTTCTGTTTTCTCCTCAGTCAGGTCATTAGCCTCATTATTAGCTTCCGGCTTTGGGGTTGTTGCTTCTTCTTGCTCGATTTCCACCGTATCTTCTGTTGTTTGCTCTTCTTTCTGGACATCCACTTCTTCACGGTCCTCCAGGTTCGGTATAATATCCCGGTCTTGTTCTTTGCTGAGCTCTTCAAAGGTCGATAGATCGTCTCTCGGTTCCTCCATGGTCTTTGTTACTTGATCGCTGCCGGTAACAGGATCCATTGGCTCGGCAGTATCGCCCATTTTGGACCAGATTAGAAGTGAACATAAAATCATCAGCACAGCTAGAGCGATGAAGATGTAGGACATCTTTTTGAAGAAGGGTTGCCTTTCCAGGCTCTCCAACTCACCATCGCCCTCTGGGTCTTCATCAGGTTCGTGATCGAAAGGCAGTTCATCGTCCTCTTCTTCAAGAGCTTCTATTCCCATGTCCTCCTGGATCGTTTCCGGCTGTTTCTCTGGTTGCGGTGTTTCGGGTTCAACAGGGATGCGTTCTATTTCGGCGGTTTCTTCCACGTGTGTGATTTCTGTGGTTTCGTTGAGTTCGGTTGAGAGCACCGCTTCCTGCAGCTCATCCTGAATTTGATCCGCTTCTTCTTCCAGCGGGATTTCCTCAATGGCACCCCACTGCCAGAGGGCATAAAGACATTTTAAAACGGTAAACTGGTCTTTTTGATGGGTCTCCATGCTGATTTGATTGATATCGCTTTCACCGTTCAGTACTTTGAAAATTTGCCAGAGTTCAGGGTCGAAGCTAAAGTCGCTTTCTGCAATACCGGAATTTGACGCGGGTCTGAAAACCTGGGTTAGCTTGTCGTTGAATTGATCCGAGATCCATTGCTTATCGTTGAGTTCCATAACCGCTTTAAAGAAGTCGGCCGGATAGGTGAGCGGCAGATTGACGTCATTTTCTTGATCGGACTCTTCAAAGTTGTAGCTGGCATCTGTTTCGGCTATACTCGCCGCGTAAATACCAAAAACCTGATCACGAGCGCCCTGAACGAGTTCGTTCTGAGTGATGATCCCCATGTTGACCAGGTTTTTTCCAATGGAGAGCTCAGGGTCCAGATTGTTTTTGGCCTCTTCAAACTGCTCCTGAGTGATCATTTCTTTCTTTATGAGAACTTGCTGAAGTTTGTCCTCTTCAGCTTCTGATGCGGCAAAAACAGGGATACCGGACGAAATGTAAACAGATCGTCTGCCGCCACTTTTGCATTCTACGGTCAGGACACCCTTCTTCTTCTCTTGATACAGCTCGATATAGAAGGGAATGAGAGGTTTCATAGCGGCAATAAATTATTCTTCATCTTGGAAGAAACTGGATAGTTGACTGTAAAACTCTCGTGCCAATTCCGAAACCCTCGGGTTATCCAGTCTGTCAAAGCTGCTGATAACAGCTTCCTTGTTTCTCTTTTTCCTGAGAATCTGAAAGCGTTTTTCTGCCAGGTAGACTTCAATTTGATTGATGAATTTGGGGTAGTTTTCATCGGGGAAGCATTCTTTAATTTGAACCATAACAGACTCCAGGTTTTCCACCAAATGGTCTTCAGTCATGACCTCTTCAGCTTGACTGTCATCACTTTGAGCTTCCATCTCTTCCACTGTCAGGGGAAAATTGGTAAAAGACAGATCCTCGATGTCCAATTCCTCTATCTCTTCCAGGGAGTCACTGTCATCATCCAAGTCCATCTTCGGAGCTGCGTATTCATCCTGATCAGATGAGGCGCGGTCTTCAGACAAGTCTTCTCCTGCGTGTGCAACTTCCCAGTTGCTGTCATCGTGATCTAAACCGGGAACTTCCAGTGAATCGATCGCCAGCTCGTCCTGCTCGGAGAGCTCGTCCAGATCGTTGAATTGATCGTTAAAGGATGAATCAATTTCACTCTGTGCTTCTCCGAGGTTCAGAGAGAGGGCCGCCTCTTCTGACACCGTATCCATGTTCAACTGATCCTCTTCCAGCTCCTCCTCGTCATCCATGTTCAGCGTTTCCATAGATAAGTCATCCAGGGAATGGTCTTGTAAATCAAACTCCTTTTCCAGGATAAAATCCGGATCGTCCAGCAGCTCAGCTGACTCAATATCCGATGGGTCTGGTTCAGACTTTTCCTGTTCATCCACTGCCACATCAACGGTTTCATACGGAGGAGGCACCAGTTCTGGAATTGGTGGCGGGAGTTCTGTTTCTTCTACTCCGTTTAATTCAGATAGAAGCACAGACTCTTCATAGTCAGCCGGATCGGTTTTTTCTTCGTATTCTACAGGTGCTTCGCCTGTAACATCTTTCAGCATGGTGGCCCTTGTTGCTTCCAGATCATCCACTTCTACTGATTGAAACGGGCTCTGTTCCCGCTCTTCGTCTGGAGAAACCACTTCGGTTTCAAGTGGCGTGTTGGCATCTTCCTGTACAAGAGACGGGCCGCTTGCCGGTATTTGAAGGAAACTGTCTTTGTTGGCGAATACTTTAAATTCCTGGGGACGAATAAAGCCGCGCACACCCTCAGCCTTAACGTGTTCCGGCGTTGCAACCATGATAATACCTGTAACTTCAGGTGCTGCGGTAAAACTCGCACAGTCTAGAAATTTGATAGAAAGCTTACCGCTGGAAACATAGACATCTTCTTTGGAAATAAGTCGTTCACAATGCATTTGCTCCCTTACTTCGAGAGAAACCTTCTCTGCTTTAATTTGATCTATTTTTATGTTCTGGGCCGAAATGACCAGATCTCCGGTAGATTCGATACTCTGAATCTCGATATCTTCATCGAGAATAATTTCCAAATCTCCTGCAACGATTTCAGTTGTTTTGAGCTTCAGACCCTTGATTTGTCCGCGTTCTTTGATTTGAATAGCCTGTGAGATATCGAGATCATCAATTTCCAGGTTGAGGTTCTGGCAGGAGATCAGTTCTGCATTGAGCTTTTTGGCAGACACATAGATTTTCCCGTTTTCAGCCAGCAAATGACTGCAAGTGGTCACGTCTCCCTCAGGTGTAAATTCAATGCTGCCTTCGGAAGATTTGATCGATAACGGAACCAATTCATTTGCAATACATATATCGCCGTTGTGAGTAATTGAAATTCGCTCACCTTGAATAATCGATCCTTTGGGAAGATAAAGCTTTTCCATGATGCCACCACCTTGTTTAGATCAACCCATCTTACATCAAAGTACAGATATTCTTCAAGCTGTATTGGATAGAGCGTGTTACCGGTTTATGAAAGGCATAAACCGTTATCGGGATCACAGTTTTACTGACCTGAGAACTCATGTTTTTCGGGCACAGTAACAGGAATAGCGAAACTCGGTCTGGTTAGTCAGCGTAAGAGCACGCTAACACGGTAAATTGGCTTTGAAACATGAAACATTCGTGTCAATTTGTGTTCCTTCGTGGTTACAGAAATATCAGTAAGACACCTCAATCCCAGCTCACCCTGTCTGTCTACTTCCTGCAATTCCAGGCAGTGCCTGTACTTTCTGACCGACAGTTAAATGGGAATTTGTATGGTGAAAATGGTGCCCTTGGGGTGGTTGTCTGAAACCAGGATTTGCCAGCCGTGGTCGTAGATAATGCGTTGCACGATTGCGAGGCCCAGACCGGTGCCCTTGGGTGATTTGGAGTAATAGGGAATGAAAATTTTGCGTTTTTCGTCATCTGGAATGCCTTTACCTCGATCGCGTATTCTCAAGTAGGCCAGACTGTCGGAACAGTCGAGCGATAGGGTAATGCGGTCGCCTTGCTGACTGGCGGAGGCGGCATTGTCGACTAAATTGTTCAATACCTGTCTTATTTGCGAGGCATCACCGGTGACATCAAGCGAGTTGACCTTCAAATCCAGCTGAAGCTGTACCTGCCTGTGAACCATGGACAGCGACTGGAAGCTGCTTTTCAGCAGGTTGACCAGCTCGAAGCGTTCTTTAGCCGGTGCCGGTAATTTGGCGTAGTTGGAAAATTCGTTGACAAGCTGACTTAACAAATTAATTTCAGAAGAGATGGTTTCGTAACCGGACTGAATGACATCCTTCAAATTATCGGCATTCTGCTGGGATTTCCGGTAAATGCGCTGAATACTCAACTGGATGGGTGTCAGCGGATTTTTTATTTCATGGGCCACCCTGCGGGCCACCTCGCGCCATGCGGCCAGCTTTTGAGCGTTGAGCAGGGGCGTGAGATTCTCAAGAACCATAATGGAACCCAGCAGCTGACCCTTGCTCTGGATGGGTATCAGTGTGACGGCCACATTCAGTTGCTCGTGCGCTCTCAGCCATTCAACCTGTTCCGTGAGCGGGTTGTACCCGTGCCGGGTGTATCGCTCCCATAAAACCTGTAAGGGTGTTAGATTCTCATACTGATTAAACTCTTTAATGTGTTTGGGTTTGAAAGAGATCATTTTTTCTGCTGCGGGGTTGCATGTTCGAATGGTGCCATCCATGTGACAGGAAATAATGCCTGCATTGACTTCCTTAATCAGGGTTTCCGTGTAGTCAAACTGCTCGCTCAATTGCTTGTTGACCGATTCAAGATCCAAAGCCTTGGTTTGCAGCTCCTGCCGGTTTTCCTTTAACTGCAGGATCATGCTGTTAAAAGCCACACCCAGATCTTCCAGTTCATCTCCGGTTTGAAGCTCGATGGTGTTATCGAAATTTCCTCTGGCTACTTGATCCGTTCCATGGATCAGGATTTTCAGCGAACGCATGAGGGAACGCGAAAAAGCCGTTCCCATCCAAATACCTCCGAACACAACCGCAAAGGTAATAATGAGCAGCGTGGTTTTATACGTATCCGAAACCCGGTCTCGCTTGCGCTTGGCGTGGTTGAGATAGGAATAGCTGTCGGAAAGGAAGGCCCATCTTTCGGTGAAAGGGCTCTCTTGAACGAGCACCAGCACCAGCTCACCGCCTTCATACCGGTAGGGGAACCGCCAAACAGACAGCCCGTCATCGTAGAGGATATTTTTTATTTTTTCCGTCTTTTGTTTGCTTTGCTGAATGAGACTGAGCCGGTAGGGTTCAAGACCGTTCAGGTAGACGGCTTTTTCTTTGGCATCGTCGGGATAGTACTCGATTCCCGATAGCTGGAATTGTTCAAGCAGTTTTTGAATGGCTTCGGGATTGTCGACCGCCTCTGGATCCACAAAAAGATGGGCAGAATTTTGGAAAAGTGTCTGAAACTGATGAATGACCTGTTCATTGAGCTGATAGGCTTCTTCAATTACTTTGGCAATATTGGAGTCAATGGAGAGTCTTTGCAGCGTGCGCGACAAAATTTGCGAGGAGAAAAAGTACATCATGCCCGCAGGAATCAGGGAAAGAGGCAGGATACCAAAGAAGAGTTTGGTTTTTATACGAAAGCCCTTCCTCTTGTCTTTCCGCTCACTGTAGAGCTTCATGATGCTTCGCGTGATGATGAAAAACAGGGTCAGGAACAGCAGCGCGTTCAGGGTAGTCAGCAGTAGAACGATAATATCGGCCGCTGCGGTGGCCTGAGTCTGCGAGAGATGCCAGAAGAGAATGGCGATCAGTCCGGCCAGGAAAACGGCGAGCATGATTAGCCAATGAGTGTTTTTCATGAACTTAATCCAGTAGTTGAATGGGTTCTGCTGTGGGTACGGCCAAATCTTTTGAGATGACACGTACCATAACGCGCTTACCAGCGAGAGTCTGATCCTGTATCTTATCCAGCAGGGGTTGATGATTCAAGAGACATTCCACGTAATTATCCGTCAAAACCTTGAAAGCGCGGTGTTCTTTTTTCGATTGAATAATAATTCCTGGCCGAATTTTCAGGTGTTGCTGCTCCTGGTGCTGGAGTTTCCTCCTGGCGGAAAATTCTCTCAGGATTCTGGCCCGGTTCTTGATTATCCGCCCGTTTATTTGGTCTTTCATGCCGGATGCCCTGGTGCCGGAGCGATTGGAATAGGGAAAGACGTGCAGGTAATCCATGGGAATGGAGTGGAGAAAGGCTTCGGTTCCGTGAAATTCCTCTTCGGTTTCACCGGGGAAACCCACAATCACATCGGCGCCAATGCAGAGATCGGGGATTTCAGCTTTCAGCCTGCCAACGCGCTCTTTGAATTGTTCCACACTGTAGCCTCGTCTCATGCGTTTGAGTGTGGCGTTGTGACCGCTTTGCAGGGGAATGTGCAAGTGGGGGACAATATGAGAACTGTTCTTGATGAGCTCTATCAGCCGGTCGGGGATTTCGGGTGAATCCAGCGACGATATTCTTATCCATATCTCAGGGCATTGTTCGTCCAATGCAGCCAGTAAATCGACCAGAGTCTGCCTGGGCTTTAAATCGCGGCCCCAGGTTCCGATGTGGATTCCCGTCAGCACGACTTCTTTGACCTGCTTCCTTATGAGTACATCGACTTGTTTGAGTATGTCGGCCAGCGGAACGGAACGGTTGTTTCCCCTTACAAATGGAATGATGCAATAGGAACAGCGCAAATTGCAGCCATCCTGAATTTTAATGAAGGCCCTTGTTTTGGCTTTAAAATCATTCAGCAGTCTGAATTCCGCGGGCCGTTTCTCCATGATGTCGTGAGCCTCAGTGAACACGGCTCCGGCACCGTTGTAGGCCTTGATAATGGGCGAAACATCGTATTTATTGACATTGGTTGTGACAAAATCGATCTCTTCCATAGCCGAGACATCCTCTGTCCTGGCCTGGGCGTAACAACCTGTTACCACCAGAAAACCATTGGGGTTGCGCCGCCTGAACTTGCGGATGAGGTTTCTCGATTCAGCATCGCTGTTATTGGTTACCGTACAGGTGTTCAACAGCAACAGATCGGCTGTGTAGAGATTATCCGTTCTTTTGAAACCCTCTTTCTCAAAACCGGTACTCATGGCTTCGGAATCGTAGAAATTGAGCTTGCACCCCATGGTGTGAATGGCGTAAGTGGGGTTAGCCATCACTTAAATCACCAGGTCCAAACGCCGATGGCAACAGCGTGTGAAAGGGGACTTGTTTCAGAATATGGCCGGGCTGCGTGGAGAGGTAGACCGTTGTGTTTTGGTTGGCAAATTCAACGATAACCTGCCTGCATGCGCCACAGGGATAAGTGGGTTTGTTCGTTCTGACAGCCACTAAAACCGCATCCAGCGAGCCCGGTTCCAGGCAGGCAAATGTAATAGCGGAGGCAATGGCGTGGCGCTCGGCACAGACGGTGAGCCCGTAGGAGGCATTTTCCACATTGCATCCTGAGAAGATGCGATTCTGTGAAAGGACGGCCGCGCCCACCTTGAACCGGGAATAGGGCGCATAGGCAGCTTCTTCAGCCTGCCACGCGGCCTCTAGCAAGGCTTCAATGTGTGAATCCATTGCGTGACCAACCTTTCAAATGTGCGGCTCATTTTTCCAATAACGTCTTTCACTTCATCGTGCGACAGGGTGGCATCGGAAAGACCGGCAGCCGCGTTAGAGACACAGGAAAGACCGAGTACCTTCATGCCGCAGTGATTGGCTGCAATGCATTCGGGAACAGTGGACATTCCGACCACATCGGCTCCCAGTGTTTGGAACATGCGTATTTCTGCGGGGGTCTCGTAGGATGGGCCTGTGACAGCGAGGTAAACACCTTTTCTGATCTGAACTTGGTTTTCAGCTGCAACGCGTTCAAAATCACGGCGGAATTGCGGTGAATAAGCGTATGTCATGTCGGGAAATCGCGGCCCCATTTCGGTGAGGTTTTTACCGATAAGCGGATTGGTTCCCATGAAGTTGATGTGATCTTCAATTAACATAATATCGCCGGCGGCATATTCCCGGTTACAGGCACCGGATGCGTTGGTGACCAGCAGGTTCTTTATTCCCAAAGCCGCCATGACGCGAACGGGAAAGACCACATCGCTCATGGAGTGACCTTCGTAATAGTGATAGCGTCCCTGTTGGCAGAGCAGTGTTTGACCCGCCACTTCTCCAATGATTAAATTGCCCTGATGACCTTCCACGCCGCAGGGTTTAAAGCCGGGAATATCTTCATAGCGTAGAATAGTGGGGTTTTCAAGTCGACTGCCAAAGTCGCCAAGTCCGGAACCGAGAATGACACCTAGTTGAAAGGGACTTTCTCCCGATCGTTGACAATGGTCTTTAATCCAACTGGCTGCTTCTGATATTTTTTTCATGTCACATTTTCTCCTTCGCTTCGTTCAGGCCGTCCAGTACGAGCCCTGTGGTGATGGTTTCAGGCAGAAGAATGGGCTCTCCCTCACCCGGATAGAAAAGGTAGATGGGAACACCGGCCCGCTTGAAGCTGTGAATGAATTCGGTGATCTTGGGGTCTTCATCGGTGTAGTCCACTTTCATGGTAACCACATTGTTTTTTGCAAATGCGGATCGAACTCCCTTCGTATCGACAACCAGCTTTTCATTGACTTTGCAAGTGGCACACCATTCCGCCGTAAAGTCCAGAAAGACCAATTTGTTTTTATTTCTGAAGTGTTCCAGAACTTTTGGAGAGTAAGGTATCCATGCGATTTTCTCTGCGGTGGTTTTCATGGCCTCCAGTTCCTCGATAAACTGCTGCCCGCCGCCGTGCTGCGATTGCGATTCACTGAGGAATTTCAATCTCAAGTCGTTTTTATAGGAGTTGATGGCATCAAATGGTTTACTGACATCAAAGAGTTTGAAAAGACCCAGCCAGACACCGCAGATAATGAGCAGAACATTGACAATCAAGCCTTTGGCTTTCGGGCCGTGAAAAAAGGTTTTGCCGTGAATCCAGGCGGCACAGGCCAGGAAGAGCAGCAGGGTAAGTGTGCCGATAATGGCTGTTGATCCAGAGAGATTCATGAGTGTGTTCATCAGCCAGATGACGGTGGCAAATAGCAGGAAGCCCATTACGACTTTGAAATAGTCCATCCAGGCACCGGGTTTAGGCAGGAATTTCAGTAAGCCAGGAGAGTAGCAAAGAACCAGATAGGGTGTGGCCAAACCGAACGCGATTAACTCAAAGATAACCAGTATCTGCCACGATTCGGCCGTAACGGCCCAACCGTAGGCGGCACCGAGACCGGGCGCGGTACAGGGCGTTGACAGAATGGTCATCAAGCCGCCTTGATAAAAGGCGCCCAGTAGACCTCTTTTTTGTGCGAGCCCTTGTATTTTCTGGCTTTGCGGTGCCTCAATTTCAAAAACTCCCACAAAACTGAGTGCCATCACAAAGATTAACGCGATCATGAAGATAACAAATCCGGGGTTTTGGAATTGGAAGCCGATTCCCAGGCTCTCACCAGCGGCTTTGGCCGCAATCAGAAAACCGGCCAAAATGGCAAAACTCACCATAATGCCAAGGGTGTACATCCAGCCAAACTGGATTCGCCTTGCGGCACTTTCACCTGCTTCGTTGATAATGCTGAAAACTTTCAAGGAGAGCACGGGCAGTACACATGGCATTAAATTGAGAATCAATCCGCCAAAGAAGGCAAGGAGCAGAATGTAGAGCATACTTGGTGGCACTTTGGTGGTCGTTGCTTCAGGTTCAGCCGGTGTTTCCATTGAAATGCCACCGGCTTTTTCTTTGGGCAGTTCTTGCGGGAAAACGGGAATTCGGTAGAGCTCTTTGCTGCCGTTGATTTCAACCTCGAGCACACCGTAGAGAAAGAGATCTTTTTTCGCGACTTCAGCCCAGGGTGAATACTCGATTAAAAGACGGTTACCCTCCATGGTGACAGAGGTCATTTCGGAGTCTTTTTGATAACCGGGAAAGAAACGAAGGGGCTTGAAGGTGACGCCTTCCTTGGGTTTAAGATCGACTTTGGCATTCCAGACATCTTCTGTTAAATTGAGGCTCGTTTCAACTTCGAAAGGGCCGGCTGGAGTCAGTTTGACTGGAATCATCTTTTGAGTTTCTTTAAAGAGTGCGGCCTCTTTTGACTCGGTCTGCTGGCCGGTTTTTAACACGAGCTGGACTTTCTGTTCTCCAGGCAGGCAAATACCCTTGCATTCAAGCCAGCTAACCACACCTTTGATGTCAATCTCTTTGGCAGATCCCGTGTAAACGGCATTGGCAATGAGCGTCGTTTTATCGTCGTAGCCATAGGTTACAAAGCCCGCGTCATCGACGTACTTTTTGGGTAACGGGAATTGCAGAGCACCAATGTCGAGCCCGCTCACTTCAGTCCAGGCGACATCAGTAGGAATACCCGAAGAACCGGGGTTTTCCCAATAGGTGTGCCAATGATCCTGCATCTCTATGTGGATACCAAGCTGAAAGGGCTTACCTGTTTCAATTTCACTATGTGATGAGATAAGTTGAACCTGAACATGACTTTCAGCCTTGACGGTGTTTGTAGAGCATGCCAATCCCAGAAAGAGCAGGATGGATGCGGCCAGCGTGTGTTTCATTTTGATTCCTCTGTTTTGCGGTGTACCCCATTTGAGGGAGTCGCGGTATTTTATCACGCTTTGGAATAAAACAGAATTTCGTTATGGCTGCTATCGGGTTTTGTGAAGCTGAATGATGGCGTGTTTTCCTGATGACAGGCCTAATTCGGCCTTTAAGCGCGGTCAAACCTTTCTTCCATGGTGACATTTTGTCAAAAAAATGATTCAATTGGTATACCCGTTCCATAGGGAAACACTTTGGGAACATCTGACGTATGATAACTTTGTAATGAAACTCGGGAGGTGTCCAATTGAGTAAAGGGTCGTCATCATGCCTGAAATTCTGCCTTGGATGCTGTGCTGGCGTGGTTGTCTCAATAGTTTTGATTGCAGCTTTTTCGATATTTTATGTGAAAAGCAATCAGCTGGATACACCTGTCTTTGAAGAGATATCGGAAATCCAGCAGTTTGAATCCCATGAAATTCAGGGTGTCGTTTTAAGCGAGTTACCTCAGGATATCGTGCCCATCGACATTGTTGTCGAGGCTGAATTCTGTAGTTTGACTCTGGCGCCCGACGCGCCCCATGGAACTGTCAAAGTGGAAGGGGAATGCGACTCCGCAAACGGTCAGTTCGAGTTCATTACCAACAATCAGCCTGATCAAAAAGAATTGACAGTTTCCTATCGAAGCTCCAAGAGTATTTTCTTCAATTTGGGTAATGAACATGCGGATGATGTGATGAACAGAAATCACTTAATCGTTCACCTGCCAGTCGATTCAGCGATTAATCTGACGGTCATACACAACAAGGGCAGCTTGGATATGGATTTCAGCGGTATCCCTCTGAACTACTTGAATATTAATAGCCATTTTTCAGAAGTTGAAATGCGAAACATGATTAAAAACCCGCTTGTTCTCAGTGAGTTTTTTCTGGAACAGGCAATGGGTGAACTCAAACTGCGAAATTTTGAGAATTTCAGGTTCAGTACAATGAATTTCGATTTTTCCATGGGTGATTTTACACTGAGTAGCAACGGACTGTTTTACCGTTCTGCCGCCATCCATATGGATTCCTCCATGTTTTCAGGGAGAATAGAATTTCCTGAAAATGTTAAAATTATCAATCAACTGAAACCCCGATCCGGAAAGGTTTTTATCACCGAACAACCTCAATTGGAGAAGAATGTAGAAGTGACACTGGAAGGCGATTGCGCGTTTGGAGAATTGACTATTGCTCAATGATAAAAGAAAGGCCAAGAGTGTGAAGGAATGACTACCCATTCTCTGTATCTTTCGCAAGCCGGTGAAGTGATCCAAATAGCTCTTAAAGAGGAAGAGCGGCTTAAAAGGTTCGAGCAGATTTTGCCGTGGAAACCTGCTGTTCTGGATCGAATCTATTCGGCGAAAATTTTGGATGTCGATAAGGGGCTCTGTGCAGCCTTTCTCGATTTAGGTGATCGGGAGGGTTTTTTGCGCTTTAGAAAAACAAACGAACGGGGAAATGCAAACGGCCAGTTACCTTTCAAACCGGGTCAGAACATGATAGTTCAAGTTCACAAGATGCCCGCCCCGGGAAAACGGATTCCCTGTTCCAACAGTATCAGCCTGGCGGGATTTCACACCGTTTTTCGGCCGCATGGCAATAAGGTGGGCTTTAGCAGGCGTTTCGCGGGTGATAAAGCCCAAATCAGGAAATGGTTTCAAAAGCTCGATGATATGCCAGGAGGTTGGCTCTTTCGGTCGTCTGTGAGGAAAGTGGATTTCACTTCTCTGGAGCGGGAATGTCGTTTTTTGTATGCAAAGTGGCTTGCAATGGAAGAAAGCTACCGCCAATCCGGGCGTATACGCATCCTGGAAGATGCTTTTTCCGATCCTGTCAAGAAGACCGTTTCCGATTGTTTGGCCTTTGATCTCAAACAGGTCATGGTCGACTCGGATCAACTGTTTGAGAAAATCATGAACTGGGCTAAAGCATTCTTTCCCTACCTGTGTGATCGCATTCATCGCTATTCCACCCAAAGCAGCAGTGAAAATGTACCGCTGTTTGCGATGTATGGCCTGGAAAAAGATATCCGCGAACTGTCGCGGCCAAAGATCTGGTTAAAAAATGGGGGCTACCTTTTATTCAACCAAACGGATGCCATGTTTGTCATCGATGTCAACTCGGGAAAGGCAGCAGCCAACACCGCTAAAAAACAGAAAACCAATCTTCAAGCGGCTGAAGTGGCGGCACGACAGGTGGTACTCAGGAACATGGGTGGTCTGATTGCCATTGATTTTATCAATCTCAAAGAACAACGCGAAGTGCAGGCGGTGGAACATGCCTTTGTAAGGGCTTTGGGTGATGATGCCGTGAATTGCCAAATTGAAAAAATCAACTCGCTCGGTGTTCTGTGTCTCAGCAGGAGAAGGCGCGGCGAAAGCCTGTGGCACATGACAACCGAAAGCTGTTCTCACTGTCAGGGTGCGGGTTTTCAGGAGTCCATTGAACAAACCGTGGTGCGAATGCAAGTGGAGCTGCAATCACTTGAACAGGTGGATGTCGTCTTGAAGGTGGGTAAAGAACTTCATCAATGGCTTCAAGCCCATCGAAACGTATCGTGGTTTCCCGCCGCGTGGCGTGTTGAGGTTCAATACGCGCGAAGTCTGGGTGACCGGGAATACTGTATTGAACCGAGGTGAAGAACTCGTACTCAAGAGCGTAACCTGGACGTTTATGTTCAGCTCATTTCCCGTTATCTGCATTTTTTTGTAAATTGTGCTTGTGTCACATTGTAGGAAGAACTATAATGCGCGTTTGCGGCTTGAAACGGATTGCGTTTCGGCACAAGAAATGAAAAGTGGTGAGGTTATATCGTGGCAAAACCAAAAAAAGGGAACCGAATAAAAATTATTGTACAGTGTACAGAATTCAAGGAAGCGGGTGTACCCCCTTCAAGATACTCCACTTTCAAGAACAGGAAAAATACACCCGAACGTCTCGAAATCAAAAAATACAACCCCTGGCTTAGAAAGCACACGGTACACAAAGAAATAAAGTAAGATTGACGCCTGTTTTTAGATTGTGAAAGCCCCGCTTTGTCGGGGCTTTTTTGTTATAAGTGTTTGAAAAACCCGTGTCACAGGTAAGATCGTATCACTCCCAATGGAGAAGCGAGACCCCCTCAAAAGCTAAAACACCCAATAATTCAGAAGAAAGCTTGACAAAATCAAAAGACAACTATATAACTAAATGGTGATATTGAATGCGGAGGATGTAAGATGGTCCAGAAAATGTTAACGGAGTTCGCAATTAAGAGGCCCAAGCTCATTATGGTATTGAGTGTTCTCATTACCATATTCTTTCTTGCGGCGTTTCCAAGTCTAAGAACCGATACCGATCCAGTGCACATGCTGCCACAGGACAATGAGACAGTTGTGCTGTATGATCAGATTAAAGAGGAATTTCATCTTTCAGATATAGTTGCCCTGGGCATCAAGACCAAAGACGGCAGCTCTCTTTTCACGGTTGATGGTTTGACGAAGATACACAAAATAACCGAAGAAATACTCGACATTGTCGATGAACCCCAAGCTGAAACGGATATGAGCAGGTTCTTTAAAAAGTTGCAGTTCTTGAAAGACCACTCCAAAGAAAGCCAAGAGGCTAAAGAGATCATGGTCAAGGAAGACATTATTTCCCTCAGCACCATCGATGACATTGTACTCAATGAAAATGGCGAATTGCTGGTTACGCCGCTAATGGCACAACCGCCGAAAACAGAGGCAGAAGCGGCTGAGAAACTGGCCATTTTAAATGACAACCCCATGTACGGCGGTAAGCTCATAGCCCGCGATGGAAGTTTGGTTGGCATTTTCATGCCTTTGCAGAAGGGTATGAAAGAACGGAGCTATGCTCTGGGAGAAAAGGTAAAAGCCATTGCGGAAAAGTATCTCGGAGAGAATGAAACCTATTATTTTGCGGGTCTTCCCATTGCTGAATCCACTTTCGGAAACGAAATGTTCATTCAAATGGCCGTTTACGCGCCCATGGCGGGGTTGGTTATTTTCCTCTTGATGCTCTTCTTTTTCAGGAGCGTGAAAATCGTCATCGCTCCCATGATTTTAGGCGGCATGACGGTTATCTGGTCTATGGGTGCCTTAATCTACTCCGGCAATGTCATTCACATCATGAGCTCCATGATTCCCATTTTCCTGCTGCCAATAGTCGTTTTGGACTCCATTCACATACTCAGTTTAATGAGTGCCAAGATGAGTCAATCCGAAAGTAAACCCGAAACCATTCGCCAGGTCATGAAAGAGCTGTTTTTGCCTATGCTCTACACGTCTTTGACGACCATGGTCGGTTTTGCTTCCCTTGCCGCCACAGGCATTCCTCCTGTGGTCGTTTTTGGCGTAACCATTGCCTTTGGTGTGTTCCTGGCCTGGATTCTTTCCATTGTTTTCATTCCCGCTTACACCATGCTCTTGAGCGACAAGGCTCTGCAGGCTTTTGCCAGGCAGGGTGAAAAGAAGTCCTTTGTTGTGGAAATCGTTCAATCGGCGCATAAACTGGCGTGGAACTACCCCAAGGCCATTATTCTGGTATCGCTCCTGGTGATGATGGTTTCTATTGTTGGTATCAGGCAAATCATTATCAACGACAACCCTGTTCGCTGGTTCAAAAACGGTCACGACCTGCGCATTGCCGATTTGGCTATGAACGAGAAGCTGGCCGGAACGTACATGGCCAATTTGTATTTTGAAATTCCCGAGGAAGTCATTCCCAAAGAGAAAAGTGGTGAAACAGCGGCATCTGAAGACGAGTTTTCAGAGTTCGATGATTTTGAAGAGCAAGAAGTTGACGTGCCTTCGGTGAAAGATCCCGAAGTTATTGCCTACATCAATAAAATAGACGAGCACTTGAAGCAGATAAAAGATTCCCAGGGCCATAACATCGTTGGCGGGGTCACATCACTGGTGGATGTACTCAGAAAAATAGGGAAAACGGCCTTGGGTGACGACAGCATTCCAACCACCAGGGAACAGGTTTCCCAGTACCTGTTCCTTTACGAATCAGGTGATATCAAGCGGGGTAAAGATCTCTGGAAAATCGTTACGCCTGTGGATTCGCCCTCCACACAGACCTGGGTTTACTTTAAATCCGGCGACAACCAGAATATGATGGCGGTGGCAGACAGTGTGGAGCAGTTCATGAAGGAAAACCCCGTTCCCACATTCGCCAATGCGGAGGGCAAGGAGTTCCCCTTGAAAGTGGAATGGTCCGGACTGATGAAGATTAACAATGTCTGGCAGTCTGAAATGGTTTCGGGAATGAGAGATGCCTTGATCGGTTCTTTTGTGATTGTCTTCTTGATGATGGTCTTCCTCTTCAGGTCGGTAAAGTGGGCATTTATTGCCATGCTGCCTTTGTCCATTACCATTATGTTCATTTACGGCTTAATCGGGTTTGCGGGCAAGTTTTACGATATGCCCATCGCGGTTCTCTCCAGTTTAACCCTGGGTCTCAGCGTGGACTTTGCCATTCACTTCATTGAACATGCCATTGCATACAACAAGAAGAATCGCCATTTCGCGAAAACCTATGATGAGATCTTTAAAGGGACAGCCCAGGCCATTTGGCGCAATGTTCTGGTTATTTCCATTGGTTTCACACCTCTGTTCGGAGCCGCTCTTGTGCCTTATTTGACAGTCGGCTCTTTCTTCTTCCTCATCATGCTCATATCCGGCCTGACAACTTTGGTTCTCATGCCCGCAATTCTCAGGCAATTCCACCAATGGCTGCCTGGATTCAAAGAATATGTATAAGAAAAAAAGGAGACAGTAATATGAAAAAGATCGCACTTTTAATGTGTCTTGTAAGCTCTGCTTTTGGCCTGCTTGGCCAGGACGTTAATGAAATAATGAAAAAAGCGCACTTGGCGGCATACTATCAGGGAGATGACGGCGTGGTTCAAATGCTCATGAAGGTCTATCCCAAAGGCGGCGGGAAGCCCATTAAAAAGGGCTTTTACATGATGAAACTCGATGTGGAAGAAGGCGGAAAACAGATGTTCTTCACCTATTTCGTCAGCCCTTCGGATATCAAGAGAACCACCTTCCTGGTTCACAAATTCATTGAAAAGGACGATTTCCGCAGACTCTACATACCTGCTTCCGATAAAGTGATCGCCATTGCCGGCAGTCGCAAGCAAGATCCCTTCATGGGTTCTGATTTTACCTATGAAGATGTTTCGGGAAGGCATTTCAGCAAAGACAACCACCAACTGCTTGGAGAAGAAGAACAGGGCGGTGTTGCGTGCTATGTCACCGAGAGTGTTCCCAAAGTGAAAGAAGATAAAATTGCGAAAATGAAAGCCTGGATTGACAAGGCAACTTACACACCTATGCGTGTGGACTTCTACAACCACGATGGCGTGGTCTATCGCTCTTATGTCTCTTCCAATGTGAAGGAGATTCAAGGTTTCCCAACCATTTTGAAACGCGTGATGACCTCTCCACTCAAAGGAACGAAAACAGAGATTCTTGTTAACCCCAAGAAGACGAAATACAATGTGGGACTCAAGGAAGATGTTTTCACCGAACGCTCCATGAAAAATCCACCCATGGAATTCTTCAAATAAGGTGACTGTTCAGAATGAAAGGAAGGCTGGCATTTGGCTGATAACTCAATCACATGCTTGTAACCGCCGAACGTTCATTCCAATCCTCCCGCTGCCCGGAACAGTTTCCGGGCAGTGTTTTTCATTTCAGTCTGAATCAACGGGCTTGAAACAATTCAAAATGGACTGGTGAAAAGGACCATGCTCAGTGTTGCGAAAACAGGAGATTAACATGATGAAACGAATTTTATACCTATTCTTGTTGGCCGGCTTGCTGTCTTTTACCCTGCATGCTCAGGATGATTTTGAAGACGAATTTGAATCGGAATTCAAGGACGAATTTGCAGAGGAGTCAACCGGTGAAGAGACGGGTCAGTTGATGGGCTTCGTTTTTACGGGAATGATTGAACTGGAACAGGGTGTTAACATCACTCATAAGGGTCCCAAATACGAAGGCGACGGTCCCGACGATGACTGGGTGATGGCCAATCGCCGTTTCCGGCTTCAGACCATGAAGACCAATGGCAAAGGCGGTCTGTACGCGAAAGTGGACTTTGTTCGCGATGACATCACACACGAAACCTATGTGGATATCAGGGAATTGCGTTTGCAGTACACGCCGGTAAAGTGGCTCGATATCAGTGTGGGTAAGCAGGTTTCCACCTGGGGAGTGGCGGATATGCTCTTTATCAACGATCTCTTCCCCAAGAACTGGAATGCCAATTTCCTCGGGCGGGATATGGAGTATTTGAAAGACAGCAGCACGTCACTGAGGCTGACTTCCTATATAAAGAAATGGACCTGGGACATTGTCTACACACCCGAATTCGCACCTGACACCACGCCCGCAGGCTGCTATCTGAATACCTATGACCCCAACTCCAACTCCATTATTTCCAATAACTCGGGATGCGATTACGAGAACATGGCGGGCGGCAGAAGATCACGGGATGTCAACGACTCCGAACTGGCGATGAGTCTCAATCGCTATGTAGGCGGTCATCAAATTGCCTTTTACGCCTATCGGGGTTTCTTTAAAAACCCCAAGAGCATACAGGGCTCGGGTACAGCGGAAGATCCGTTCCGGCCATTTTATTCCCGGATGAATGTGTTTGGCGCATCCACGGAAGGTCAAATGGGTCCTGGAATTTTTTCCTCGGAGCTTGGTTATTGCGACTCCAAAGACGATGAGGACGGCACCAACCCCATGGTAGAAAACTCCAAAATGAAAGGTCTGCTCGGGTATAAAATGGATGTCAACGCCCATTGGACTGTGGGTGTGCAGTGGTATCTGGAGCGTTTTAGGGATTACGATGCCTATGAGCAATCCGTGGGTTTGAATCCCTATCGCAAAAAGAAGAACTCCGATACGTTCACGCTGCGGTTGATGTACAAAGCACAACAGGAAACGCTCTACGTCAATTTCTTCACCTACTATCGACCAGATGATCACGACAGCTTCATGAAGCTTGATTTCTCAAAGAGACTGGACGATAACTTTTCAATTATTGGCGGTGTCAGTATTTTTGATGGAAAGGAAGGCTACGAGGCACGTGAATTCGGCATGCTTCGCGATGACGATCTCTTTTTCCTGAGACTGAGGTACAACCTTTAAGTTGACCGGGCTGCTGTTTCCACCCTTTTGTCAATTGGGCTGTTTCAAGTCTTTTCTCCAAGCCTGAGGCAACAACTTCTCTTGCATCTTGTGGTGATGAATGGTAAGAAGTGGGTTTAATTGGTTCCGGCATTGAAAGCTCAGGGTTCCAGGTAACGGGGGAGAGAATGACTCAAATTAAGCGCATCTTTGTTGAAAAGAAAACGGGTTTTGATGTGGCTGCTAAAGCCATGCACAGAGATTTTGTTCAAAACCTTCAAATTAAAGAACTTGAACGAGTTAGAGTTTTACAGCGCTACGATGTTCAAGGGCTTTCCCGGCAGGAATTTCAGCTCGCCCGGCATACCGTTTTCTCGGAACCTCCTGTTGATACGCTTTACTTGGATCAGTTTCCAAAAGAAGAGGATGAAACCGTCTTTGCCATTGAATATCTGCCAGGTCAATTTGATCAGCGGGCAGATTCCGCGGCGCAGTGCATTCAGATCCTCACCCGCAACGAACGTCCGCTCATTCAGACCGCTCGCGTTGTTCTTTTAAAAGGAGCCTTATCCAAAGAGCAAATTCACGAGATCAAGACCTATTGCATCAATCCCGTCGATTCCAGAGAGGCCTCGCTGGAGATACCTGAAACGCTGAAACCGGTGATCGGCAAACCAGAAAAGGTGAAACGTGTGCAGGGTTTTGCCCATTTTTCTCGGGAACAATGCCTGGAATTATTGAGTCAACTGGGTTTGGCCATGTCCATTGAAGATCTGCTCTTTTGCCGCGCGTATTTTCGCGATACGGAAAAACGCGATCCCACAGTGACAGAGATCAAACTATTAGATACCTATTGGTCCGACCATTGCCGGCACACCACCTTCCTGACCAGGCTGGATGAAATAGAAATTGAAGAAGCAAGTACAACCCGGCAATTGAAAGCAGCTTTTCAAAGCTATTTGGCATCGAGGAAAAAGGTCTACCGTGAACGGGATAAAGATATCTGCTTAATGGATATCGCCACTTTGGCCATGAAGGAGCTCAGAAAAGACGGTCTACTGGATGACCTGGAAGTTTCGGAAGAAATCAACGCGTGCAGTATCGAGGTTGCCGTCGATGTGAACGGGAAAACAGAACCGTGGCTGGTGATGTTCAAAAACGAAACCCACAATCACCCCACTGAAATAGAGCCGTTTGGCGGTGCCGCAACCTGCCTTGGCGGAGCCATTAGAGACCCGCTTTCCGGCAGATCCTATGTCTATCAGGCTATGCGGGTCACCGGTTGCGGTGATCCAAGGCAGGATGTTCACGACACCTTGCCCGGCAAACTTCCGCAGAGGAAAATAACACTGGAAGCGGCACACGGCTACAGTTCGTACGGCAATCAAATTGGTCTTGCCACTGGTGGAGTGCACGAAATCTACCATCCCGGTTATGTTGCCAAACGCATGGAAGTGGGCGCCGTCATAGCGGCAACACCCAAGGGAAATGTTTTCAGGGGTGTGCCTGAACCCGGTGACGCGGTCATTTTAGTGGGCGGTCGAACAGGTCGCGACGGTGTGGGCGGAGCCACCGGATCTTCCAAGGAACACACAGAAAAAGCCCTGGAGAATTGCTCCGAAGTGCAAAAAGGCGATCCGCCTACCGAACGAAAACTCCAGCGCCTGTTCAGAAACCCCGAAGTCGCCCGGATGATCAAACGCTGCAATGACTTTGGCGCGGGCGGTGTTTCGGTCGCCATTGGCGAATTGACCGATGGTCTTACCATTGATCTCGACCGGCTTCCTTTGAAATACGAAGGGTTGGACGGAACGGAACTGGCTCTGTCGGAATCTCAGGAACGCATGGCGGTGGTCATCGACGCCCATAAGAGCGAACGCTTTGCGGAGCTGGCCTTGCGGGAAAACCTGGAGGCGACTCATGTCGCGGATGTAACGAACTCCAGGCGCCTGGTCATGAACTGGCGAGGTGAAACCATTGTGGATCTGTCCAGAGCTTTTCTGGATACCAACGGCGTGAAACAGAATGCCAGGGTGCGTGTAAAAGCACCTTCAGAGCAGCCTGAATGGTTCAAACCAGCGGTTCTTCAGGGTGATCTCGCAAAAGCCTGGATAAAGAACCTCCAGCGATTGAATGTCTGTTCGCAGAGGGGGCTGGTTGAACAGTTCGATTCAACCATCGGGGCAGGTTCGGTGAACCATCCCTTTGGCGGAACGTATCAGTCAACACCTATCGAATGCATGGCAGCTAAAATTCCGGTTCTCAAAGGCGACACAGAAACGGTGACCCTGATGAGCCACGGCTTTAATCCCGAAATTGGCTCGTGGAGTCCCTTCCACGGCGGGTTCCTGGCCGTTGTTGAATCCATTGCGCGTCTTACAGCTTCCGGTGGCGATGTCTCCAGGGTTCGTCTCACCCTGCAGGAGTATTTTGAGAAACTGGGTGTGGATCCGGAGAAGTGGGGCAAGCCTTTCAGTGCCGTTCTGGGAGCCTTTGAAGTTCAGAAGACACTGGGTATTCCGGCCATTGGCGGTAAAGACAGCATGTCGGGAACCTTTAAACACCTTCACGTGCCTCCCACGCTGGTTTCCTTTGCGGTTGTACCCGCCAAAGCCAAAGAGGTACTTTCACCCGAGTTCAAAAAGGCGGGCAGTGGTGTTTATCGCCTCGTATTGAAACGCAACCAACAGGGTTTGCCGGATTTAGATCACTTGAAGCGGCAATACAGGGCGTTTCACAAGCTGGTGCAGCAGGGGTACATTCTCTCTGCCCATTCCATCCGCGTGGGCGGTATGGCGGAAGCGCTCTCCAAAATGTGTTTCGGGAACCGAATTGGCTTTAACCTCAGCTCCCACATGAAACACGATCAGCTTTTCGTACCTTTTTACGGGGACATTGTTTTTGAAGCGGAAAGAGAACTGGAGGAACTGGATGCCGAGCTGCTTGGCTGCACCAGTGAAGAGCCCGTCATTCAACTCCATCAGGAATCCATTTCTCTGCAGGAAATACAAAAACACTGGGAACAGCCGCTCGAGTCTGTTTTCAGAACAAAAACCAGTGCCAAAGCGGGGGCACCCAATCAATTCTATGAGACATCCGCGGTGAAAAACAGAACCGGATCATCCATTGCCAAACCGCGTGTCTTCATTCCCGTTTTTCCCGGTACCAACTGCGAATACGATTCTGCCAGAGCCTTTGAAAGGGCTGGTGGTACGGTGGATACCTTCGTTTTCAGGAACTTGAGCCCCGCTGAAATTGAATATTCACTGCAGACCATGGCCAAAGCGATTGGGAACAGTCAGATCCTCATGATTCCCGGTGGTTTCAGCGCCGGAGATGAACCGGAGGGGTCGGGTAAATTCATCGCGTCGGTCTTTAGAAACCCCATTGTCAGCGATGCCGTCATGGAGTTACTTCAAAAGCGGGATGGCTTGGTTTTGGGTATTTGCAACGGCTTCCAGGCCCTGGTTAAACTCGGATTACTGCCCTACGGCGAAATTCGCGATATTCGGGGAGAAGACCCTACTCTGACCTTCAACCAGATTGGCAGACACGTTTCGGATTACGTCAGAACCAAGGTCGTCTCCAATCTCTCTCCATGGTTGGTGAACTGCCAATTAGGTGAGATTCACACCCTGCCGGTCTCCAATGGAGAAGGCCGATTTGTCGCACCGGATCACGTACTCCAGGAGTTGTTGGACCGTGGTCAGGTGATAACTCAGTATGTGAACCAAAAGGGAATTCCCACGGTTGAAAGACCCTTCAATCCCAGTAACTCCATGGCTGCCATCGAGGGCATTTCCAGTCCCGATGGTCGTGTGTTCGGGAAAATGGCTCACTCTGAGCGCATGGGCTCCTATGTCGGTGCGAACATCGCGGGTCTTAAAGATCAGAAGCTCTTTGAGTCAGGTGTGAATTATTTCAGGTAGAGTTTGAGACGTTTTACCACCGAATTAAGGCCGAAGACCAGGTGAATCCAGAACCAAAAGTGGCAAGACATACCAGGTCACCCTGTTTGATACGCTCGTCGTGAACCGCTTCGCTGAGGGCTATGGGGATGGAGGCCGCGGTTGTGTTGCCGTATTTTTGGATGTTGTTTACAATTTGCTCGTCTCTTAATTTCAGTTTTTTCTGCACAAATTGACTGATTCTGAGGTTGGCCTGGTGGGGGACAAGCATGTCCAGATCATCCAGGGTCAGCTCATTGGCTGCCAGAGCTTCCCGAATCACTTCTGGAAACCTCTTAACCGCATTCTTGAAAACAAGCTGGCCTTCCATAACGGGGTATCCAGGTCCGCCTGGCTCTTTCAGCCCGGGATAAATGTTGTTTTTCTTGTTGTAACTGGGTTCCAGAATAGCCAGAGAGCGGGCAAATTCACCCTGACTGTGAAGATGGGTGGAGAGGATGCCGCGATCGGGGTCGTCAGATGCTTTTAAAACGGCCGCACCCGCACCGTCTCCGAATAAGACGGCTATGTGTCTGCCGTGATCGGAAAAGTCCAGGGCATTGGACTGGATCTCGGAGCCCACCAGCAAAACGGTTTGGTACATGCCCGTTTTAATGAACTGATCAGCAATGGAAAGGCCGTAGACAAAGCCCGAACATTGCGCCCGAACATCGATGGCACCGATGGTTCTGCAGCCCAGTTCGTGTTGCAGAAGAGTGCCCGTTCCAGGAAATTGATAATCAGGACTCAAGGTGGCAAAAACAATTAAATCAATCTCCTCAGCTGTAATGTCGGCCATTTTCATGGCGCGTCTTGACGCTTCTGCCGCCATGCTTAAATTGGTTTCTTGTCCGGCAACCACATAGTGTCGTTCTTCAATTCCAGAGCGTTCTCTTATCCATCGATCGGTGGTATTGACTTTCTCGGTTAGATCCTCGTTGCTAACGGTATTTGGGGGGACAAAGAAACCCAAGCCTGCAAAAACGGTTTTTTTTAACATCTCATCTCCTTTTTTCATGCAAACTATTTTATGATTAGAGAGGTAATGGAGGTTTTTTTGACTGATGAACTGATTGATAGAATGAGAATGATCGATTCAGGTCAGGTGACCAGGAATAAAGCATTTGATCTGTTTACTCTACCAGAAATGATTTCAGCTCGTAAAGCTCTCAATCGGATTAAAGCCATACGAGAAAAGATGGAATCCGATTATTGGCGTGTTATCTTTTCGGATCGCGAAAATGGCTCTGTCGATGTTCGACTGGAATCCAAGCTGTTGGCAATTAAATGGGTAACGACACTGACACAACCTGAATGGCAGTACCTTTCCAGGACAGTTAAACAATAAACAAGCCCCAAAAAAAGCTCGACATGGAAGCGCCTTATTCTTTGTGGCCCTTCTTGACGACTTGCCCTAACATTTTTATGACAAGGGAGAGAAATCGAAAAGGACTCAAAGAGCCACTTAAATGGTTTGCCTTAAAAAGGGCCTGAACTGTTTGACGGTCAATAGTTCTGCCAATAAGGGGGATCGCTTACTTCCCAGTAGTTCCCTGTTCCGCCGACATTCTCGATGATGTTCAACGAGGTGGCGTGGTATTGAGTGTTCATGTTCTGCATCATGGTGAGCATATTCTGTTTCGCATTGAAGTCAGCCTGCATTTGCGCCATGCTCTTGTTGGAGCCAGATTGACTGTAAGGTGAGCCTCCTGCTTGATTTTGGTTTTGGGAATAGAGCTGTTGTCCCATTTGCGCGTTCATAGAGGCGACAAATTGCTGCTGTTGAGCGGGCGTCATTTTGTTCCAGTTTGTCTCCATCAATTTCCAGATTAAACTGCCCGAACAGATGATTTGTTTTTGCTCGAGACTCATGCTCGGAAACTGCTGGGTCATTTCCTGCAGGAAAGACTGTTGATAGGCCGGTGTCATCTGTACGGGTTGTCCCTGACAATGGCTGAGAAAAGTCAGGTAATTTAACATGCCTGCAGCGTCTTTGTCCGTTAGTACCAGTTGATTGGCCTGGTCAACGGCCAGGACTTTGAAGTAACGATTCAGAATCTGAATGATAAGAGGTTTCTGATGCTCCTGCATTTGGATGGTGCCGAGGTAGAACGCGGCGTAGAGCTGCTGGCGAGCTGTGCCGATTTGTAAGGGATCGGTCAGTGTTCTGAGCTTCCTCATAGATTGGTCGATGCCGGTGAGTTGTTGAAGAACATAATCGGGTTGCATATTGAATTCAACCAGCAGTTGTTTCTTGAGCTCACTGTTCTCAGCGGGAGTGACCTTATGTCCCAGGATGAACTCTACAAGGCCGAGCCCAATTTGAAAATGGCCTTCCAGAAGCTGTTTGCCGTTCACCGTTGCGAGCACAGCTCCTTGAATCTGCGATTGAACAGGCGTTTGATTCATTCCTGGCATGGCGGGGCTTCCCTGACCTTGGACTGAAACTCTCACAAAGGGCAGCACGGCACCATTTTGATCTGTTAAAGTCAGGCTGTTTCCCGAAAGGGCAAAATAGTAGGCCATGGGTTGCTGTGCATTCCGGTCCTGCATCCAGAGTTGGTTACCCTGGAATTGATAGATCCCCTGACTGCCGCCTTGAGCGTGACTCATGGCATAAGTCCCATTTGGCTGAAGCCGCAATGTAATGCCGTATTGCTGGCAGCTCCAATCTCCGACTATTTGCTGGGCATAGAGGGTTCCTGTCATTAAAATGGCTGATATGAACGTCAAAGAAAATTTCATAGTTAACTCCTGGCTTGGTATGGTGCAGTTTATATAACAGCCTTCTTTTGGTATCGGAAGGTTCTGCGTATTAATTAAATGAAAAACTCTGCCAGTATTTTGACTGTAAAGCTGGATTAAGTACAGCTTTTTTTTCCAGAAGAATAGCTAACGTCTGTATTTTTAACAGGAGGGGAGGAAAAAGAGAGACTGGAGATGAACAGCCATTTTGTCGTCTTCTCGTTTCATTTGCACCAATTGCGATATGGGACTTTACAAACCCATTAACATGGCCAGGGCGATAAAGACCATTTGCATGCCGAACAGGATACCTGCAAGAGGTAGAAACCATTTCCACCACTTCTGAATGGAGATACCACCCAGAGCACAGATGATCACACAGCCACAGGTGGGCCAAACCAGATTAGAAAGGCCATCACCGAACTGAAAGGCCAGACAGGCTACCTGTCTGCTGACACCCAGCATATCGGCGAGAGGCGCCATAATGGGCATGGTTGCAGCCGCTTGACCACTGCCGGACGGGATGAAGAAGTTTAAAATCGTTTGCGCTACCAGCATGGTTTGGGCTGAGATCCAACTGGGAAGTCCGTTTAAACTGTTGGAAAGAGAAAAGATAATCGTGTCCTTTATTTGGGCGTCTTCCATGACGACGACGATTGCTTTCGCCACACCGGTCAACATACCACCCCACAGGATGGACTTAACACCGATCATGAACTCGTCAACCCAGCGGTTAGGACTCCAACCGGCGATACACGCGGCAACCATGGACATAATCAGAAAGAGCCCGGATAATTCGCCATAGCCCCACTGAAGTTGCATCATGCCGTACATCAGTACTGCCAGGGTAACCAGAACGTCGATCATAATTAAAATGGCTCTGGTATCCATTTTATACTGATCCAAGTCTTCTCTGTTGAAAGCGTGAACGGAGTCTTCGCCAAACATAATGGACTTTTTGGGGTTTTTCTGGACTTTCTTACCGTAGATGATGACATAGGCTGAACAGACGAGAATGAAACAGATCAACACAAAAACTCTGAATCCCGTAGCTGAATAAATAGGGACACCCGCTATAGCCTGAGCAACACCTACCGTGTAGGGATTTAAAGTGGCTCCCATAAAACCGATGTACTCTCCCAAGGCGATAATGGCAAATCCATACATGGCATCGTAACTCAGGGCAACGCCAAGGCCGACCATGAGGGGAATAAAACCATAGAATTCACTCAGCATCCCAAATAACGAGCTTCCCAGCGCGTAAACAGACATGAGAATGGGAACCAGCAGAATATCCTTGTGACCCATTTTCCTCAGTACGGTACCAATGCCGGCGTGAAAGGCCCCGGTTTTAACCAGGATCCCGAAGGTACCCGCGCAGATGAAGATCACGAAGATAATGTCTGCTGCATCCACGCACCCCGTGTAGAGTGACTTGAAGTACGACAGAAATCCGGTTGGATTGGCTTGCGCCTGATCCAGATAGTGAAATGTGCCGTTGATGGGAATGCTCCGCATTTTGCCATTGATATTGACTTCTTCGTAATCATAGGTTCCAGGCGGGATGAACCAGGTCAGAAAGGCCATGACCAACACGATCGATGCGACAATAATGTAGGTGTCGGGCATAACCATTTTATTTTTCTTTTTTGCGGGTTTTGCTTCATTCATAGAGTTTTATTCCCTGTCTACTTTTTACAACGTGAGCATATAGAGAATCCAATAGAATGACAAGCGGTTTTAGCCGGAATCCAAAAGCTCTCAACTCGATCCCCTCTAAGGCCGGATTCAGGATAAAGGATTTTTTGTCGAACAAAAAAACAAAAGCGATCTATTGCCAAGTCTCGATTGCAGGGCGTGTTCGACATTCGGTATAATCAATTGGATTGTATGAATGGACGGTCTGCTGAGTTGGATCTTTTTGAAGATTGTTCTTTAGGAAGAAATCTATGATTGATTTTTTTAAGTCTTTGTTGTTTATGGGGTTTGTGTTTCTTGTTCAATGTTCTCTACACGCACAGGTCGTCGATGAAGACACAGCGCAACACTCCCTCGGTGGAACGGGAAACAGAAATGATCGCCAATACATGGAAGCTTTTGGCTCACCCGATACAGATTACTCTAATCTTCGGGTTCTACAGATGGATAAAACCACTGGAACCACCGGAACGGATGATGGTGTTCTCGATAGTACGCCCTGGGCAGCCCTCGATGACACGGCTGTCACAAGTGACGGCGATGTAAAGGACGTCTTTTATTCAGTGTTTGCGGTAAGTGCTTTAACAGCCAGCGGCGCTGCTTCAGGTGGGGTCTCCCGTATTCGATCTGGATTCAACACCAATCATGTTTCTGGTTGGACCATCCATGACTTTGCGGGAGAAAACTTACCCGACAGGGCCGGTAACCCGGATGTCCGTGAGGTGCTGAAAACACCGGGAAGTGTTAATTGGATGCCTTGCGGGTTACTTTCAGGTGCGGGCGCGAGTTCTTATGAGAACCTGCGCGGTGATCAATGGAATAAGTGAATACTTGCCTTAAACAGGCAGCCTGGTTGGCGATAAAAAATAGTAGAAATAGCAGTATTGGAGGTTATTTTGAAGACTGTTAAATTGCAAGAGCTTGGAATAGAAAAGAAAAGTAAGGGAAAACTGAAACCAACCATTTCCAAAGTGGGAATCATTGGTGGTGGTTACCTGGGACAGGAGATCATCCGGACAGTGGCTCGTCACGGTCTGGAAGTGGTCTTTCTGGATTTATCTGAAGACATATTGCAGTACACAATCGATCGTGTATCCTATGAGTTAGATCATGCGATCGAAAAATGGGAATTGACTGTGGGCGAAAAGAAGGCAATCCTCTCTAGAATTAAGGGAACGCTGGACTATGAAGATATCGCCGATGCTGATATCGTCATCGAAGCCATCAAGTCAAGGTCCAGAGAGAACATGGTCGATGTGCGCAAAAAAGTTTTTAAGAAAATAGAAGAAAAGGTGGATGATTCAACCATCATTGCCACCAATTCCACGACTCTGGTTATCACGGAGTTGTCAAGTGAACTCAATAAGCCCGAACGGTCGGTTAGCTTTCACTTTATTTCACCTGTGCACGAGTCAAAAGTGGTTGAAGTGGTATGCGGGTTGCACACATCCAAAGAAGCTTTTGAAAAAGTATGTGAATTTGCCCGGCTGATTGGGAAACGGGTAGTTCGAGTGCTCGAATCGCCCGGTATCATTTCCACAAGACTGCTTGCCCCGTTAATTAACGAAGCATGTGGCATTTTGATGGAAGGTGTCGGCACAGTGGAAGATATCGATACGACTTTAAAGTTGGGGTTCGGCTTTCCTCTGGGTCCATTTGAAATGGCGGATAAATATGGGGTGGATCGAGTGGTAAGATGGCTCGACAATCTCTACGCTGAGTTCGGCAATTTAAGATACAAAGCTTCACCACTTTTGAAGAAAATGGTTCGAGCCAATCAGATTGGTGTTGCCACGAACCATGGCTTTTACAAGTACGATGCCAATAAAGTCAAAATTCAGGAAGAAAAATAAGGAGACGATGTAGTGATTATTCTAGTTATCAATTGTGGGAGTTCATCCATCAAGTTCAAACTGTATAATATGAAAGATGACAACCTTATGCTGTCCGGAATCGTGGATAAAATCGGCTTGAGTGGCTCGTCTTTGCGCATTGATCCTCCAAAAGATGAGTCGATTTGTTTTGAAGGTGAAATTGACGATCACAACGAGGGTATTCAAGCTGTTTTAGCTGTGCTTACCCATAGTGAATATGGCGTTCTGGATGATGTAACGGAAATCAATGCCGTGGGTCATCGTGTGGTTCACGGAGGGGAAATGTTTCAAAAGTCCGTGTTAATTGACGATGAGGTTCTCGAGAGTATTGTGGTCTGTTCCGATTTGGCCCCCCTGCACAATCCACCCAATTACCTGGGAATTATAGCTGTTCAGAGCGTTTTGCCAGATGTCCCACAGGTCGCTGTTTTCGATACATCGTTTCATCAGACCATGGCGCCTCATGCCTACATGTACGCCATTCCCTATTCACTCTATAAAAAATACGGTTTGCGCCGGTATGGATTTCACGGTACTTCTCATCGATATGTGTCAAGGAAATCTTGTGAGTTAACCGGGCTGGATTACAACAAGTCGAAGATTATTTCCTGTCATCTGGGTGGTGGAGCTTCGGTTGCAGCCATACTTAACGGGAAGTCCATCGATACTTCCATGGGATTGACCCCTGTTGAAGGTATGATTATGGGAACGAGATCAGGTGATCTGGATCTGGGTGTGCTTACCTACATCATGAATAAAGAGGAAATTGGAGTGGCTGCGGCCAATCATCTCATCAACAAACATTCAGGTATGCTGGGTATCACGGGTATTTCATCTGACATGAGAGATATCGAGCAGGCTGCTAACCGCGGCGATGAAAGGTCGAAACTGGCACTCGATATGTACGAATATCGGATTAAGAAATATATTGGTGCCTATGCTGCATCGCTTGGCGGTCTGGATATGATTGTTTTCACCGGTGGCATTGGAGAAAACGATAATTTAATAAGGGCCGGTGTATGCAGGAACATGGAGTACATGGGTTGTCACTTCGACTATACACTCAACGAGAAGGTAAGGGGAGAGGCGTGCATTCTCTCAACTCCTGAATCCAAAGTGTTTGTGACGGTTATGCCTACGAATGAAGAGTTGATGATCGCTCAGGATACCCTTCAATTAATAAAACCTGACTGACTCGCTGTATACGGGGAAGCAGGTTCCGGTATCTTGACAAGGGCATTTCAAATTGACTGTCATTCGTGAAAAAGGTCAATAGGGCCTGCTTCCCAGGGTTGACCGATACAAGAAAAAGGATATGCAAGCAGAGTGTTGGTTAAAGAAAATAATTTCATTGGCTTAGGTTTTCCCTTATGTGTTGGGTAGCTTGTAAGTCTCGATAAATACCTGTTGTTTGATCTTCAGACATGATACAAATGACATCCACCCTGGTGGGCCTGTTTCATGGGGTATGGTGATTGCCCTGAGTGCCATACAGGAGGTGGGCGTCTGTTCAATGAGGAGGAATCGTTTTTTTATGGAACTTCCCAATAATATCGAAGCGGAGAGAATTCTTCTGGGAACAATGATCCTGGATGAATACGATATCGGTCGTGTTACCGATTGCGGAGTAGATGCAGGAAAGTTCTACCTTGAAAAGCATCAGACAATATACAAAGCCATTATGGGTCTGCTGGAAAGGGGCGTTACACTCGACCTGGTGTCTCTTGCCGAACAACTTAGAGGCATGGGTCACCTGGATCAAGTGGGTGGGTTTGATTTCCTCGATCACCTGATTGCCGGTATTCCTGCAGTAGTCAATATTCCCTATTACGCTTCGGTGGTAAATGAGAAGTATTCCTTGAGGAAACTCCATGGTATTTCAAACCATATTCAAAAACAGGTTTATGAAAAAGACTCCGACTCACTGAAAATTCTGAATGAAGCGGAGAATGAATTGTTCAAACTTCGGGAGGATAGCGGCGATCGTCTTGGATTTGTTCAGCTGGGAAATGCGGCACAGGAAGCCATGCAGGTTATTGAAGAACACGCCAGACATGAAGGCGGTTTGATTGGTCTTGATACCGGTTTCAGAGACCTGAACGCTAAAACAGGAGGTCTTCATCGTGGGGATCTCATTATACTGGCAGCTCGTCCGGCCATGGGTAAAACCGCTTTATGCCTCAATATCGCTCTTAATGCCGCAAAAAGACAAGGCGCCCATGTGGCCATTTTCTCACTTGAAATGCCGTCAACTCAGTTAAGCATGCGCATGATTGGAAGTGAAGCTGGAATTAATATTGGCCGACTCAGAAAAGGAGAACTGAGAGAACATGAATGGGATGATGCCGCCCACGCCATGGGGATGTTATCCGAACTAAATGTATTTATTGAAGATTCGGGTGTTGCAACAATTCCCTCCATACGCAGTAAATTGAAACAACTCAAAAGACAACACGGTAAACTGGATCTGGTTGTTGTCGATTACTTGCAGCTCATGTCTGGAGCGAGCAAGGAAGATAAACAAAATCGCGTCAATGAGATTTCCTCCATCTCCAGGGGGCTCAAACTTCTTGCTAAAGAAATGGATGTTCCTCTGCTTGCTTTGTCACAGCTTTCCCGTGCGGCAGAGCAGCGCTCAGATCACAGGCCGCAGCTGGCTGATCTCAGGGAATCGGGTTCCATTGAACAAGACGCAGATATGGTCTGCTTTTTATTTCGTCAGGACTATTACGATGAAATGAAACGGAAGAACGAAGGCCAACTGAACTCCCCTGATCAGGAAAATGATGTTTGTGTGGCCGAATTAATTATCGCGAAACACAGAAACGGAGAAACTGGAAAAATAGAATTGGCTTTTATCAAACGGTTAACTCAATTCAACACTTATGATTCTCATTTCGAACCGTAATTGGACTGCCTTTTCTTAAAATAGATTGAACTATCATTTCCATTTTGTCGTCTATTTATCTAGGGACTTTAACCTAATTGTGGTTTTCTGTGCTCATGGGAGGTTTGGATGAAATTCGCTGTTGCATTAATTGTCGTGTTGTTGTTGATTGGAGGAGGAACCTATTGGCTTCTTGATTCAAAAAACACTGACACACTTATTGAAGAAACTGTAGTTGAAGAATCTACGTCAGATCTGCAGCCAAAGCCTGTGGTGGAGCCTTTGGAATCTGTTCCCACTGAGCTTGCACAGGCAGAGGAACAAAAAGATGAGTCCAAGTCTGAACCTCTACCTTCGCTTGAAGAGAGTACGCCCTGGCTTAAAGAAAAGACCGAAACCCTGCTTGAATCGCCCGTGTTCAAGGGTTTCTTTAAACAAGAAGAACCCATTCGGAAGTTTGTTGCGGCAGTTGACCGTATCAGCAGAGGGGAAAATCCCTATCGGCATTTAACGTATCTCGCACCTTCGGGGTCTTTTAAAACGGAAAAAAAGGAAGATAAAATCTTCATTCACCCGGACAACAGTCGAAGAACGCTCGCTTTGATAGAGGCCGTTGAATTGCTGCCGGTCAAGCGTGTTCTGGCGGTTTACCAAAAAGCGGAACCTCTTTTCGTTGAAGCCTATGTCGAGTTGGGAAATTCGGATACATGGGCGGATGCGGTTAATCGCGTTTTTGATGAGATTGAGACATTTGAGTATCCTGAAACGCCCATTGAAATCATCGGAAGCAAAAGCGGGTACATATTTAAAGATCAAACCCTGGAGGAGCTTTCGCCTCTAAAGAAAGCACTCATTAGAATGGGGCCGGAACATGCTGACAGATTGAAACTGCTGGCCAAGAGTTATCGCCGTCACTGGAAGTAGTTTTTATCTGCAACGGATAAGAGGACTCTGTGTTCTTGGGTATGCAAAATATGATTTTTTCTGTATGTTGGCACCAGAAACCTATGAGTCAGGTTACTTGTCTTCAAAGCAATTGACTTCTCGTTTGATGAAAAAAACGCTAATTGCCCGATAAATCCTGCATTTAAGTGAACCTGTTTTGGAACAAGTGCTTTGGGGTTCAACAACAGAAAAATATCTTTTTTTTTGAAAAAACATATTGACAAGAATCAATGCCTCTTATAGTATTAGCGCTCGTTGTTTGGAGTGATCGAGCCACTCAAGAATGAAAAACTTGGATCGTTTGAACACTTTAAGCCTCGCATGAATAAAGGGCCCTTAGCTCAGTCGGTAGAGCATCTCCCTTTTAAGGAGGGTGTCGATGGTTCGAATCCATCAGGGCTCACCACAGTCATGCCCCCATCGTCTAGAGGCCTAGGACACCGCCCTTTCACGGCGGCGACAGGGGTTCAAATCCCCTTGGGGGTACCATTTTAGAAGCTCCGGCAAAAGTCGGAGCTTTTTTTTATAGTCCTGTGTGGGGCTTCAACTTAAGGTTCATCATTCGTCACATGCTGTTCACAACAGCAAAATCCTTGTGTTAGAATTCAAGAGCCATCGTGTTGCGGTATGTATCTTATTTAATAATTGTCAGGTCGATCCAGTATGCGTTTTCCAGGTTCTCTTATCGTCATTTTGCTTTTGACAGGATGCTCCGGGGCAGATGTAAAGTACTTTCACGTCAAAATAAACGACAGTTTTCCTCACGATGAGCGTTCTTACGTACAGGGGTTCGAGTATCACGAAGGGCTGTTCTGGGAAACCTCCGGACAATATGGCAAATCGTTCTTTAGCATTTGGAACCCTGCCACGGGAAGAAAGGTACAATACAAGAGCATACCTGAGGTCTTTGCCGAGGGGATGACCCGGATTGGAGAGAAACTCTATGTACTTACCTGGAAAGCAGGGGTGTGTTATGTCTACAACTTGCCGGATATGCAGATAGAGAAAAAAGCCGGTTACAAAGGAGAAGGCTGGGGCTTGACAAACAATGGCGTGTATCTGATTATGAGCAACGGCACAGATAAGCTTGTGTTCAGAGATCCCGTTTCATTTGAAAAGGTTAAAGAACTTGCGGTGACCCTCAATGGTAAGCCCCTGAGGTTCCTGAATGAGTTGGAATACTGCGGTGAATCAATTTGGGCCAATGTCTATCTTAGAAAAAAGATCGTTGAAATAAATCCCGACACAGGGAAAGTCCTCTCTGTGGTGGATTTAAGTCAACTGCCACTGAAGCAGGACCGTGTTGATGGAGAAGAGGTTTTGAACGGGATCGCTTTTAATAAAAAAACAGGTGCACTTTATGTGACCGGTAAGTACTGGGCCCGAGTTTATGAAGTCGAATTGGTTCGCGATCCTGAAAAGAATTGAGTAGTTGTGCGATGCTGCGATTATCAATACATAAGTTTAAACGGAGTTCATCTTGAATTGTGAAAAGAAAAAAGGGCTGGGTATCCTGACAGCTGTATGCTTTGGAGCTCTTATCCTCTCCCAGTTGTTTAACTATTTTGTCTTTAGAATGATACCGGAAGGACAATCCTGGAAAATTAATTCTTGGTTTTTTTTGACACACATTCGGAATCACGGCGGTATTTTCGGTGTTTTTCAAGGCAAGGCCTGGGTGTTTACAAGCTGTTCAACGGTGCTCTTGTTTTTCCTGATTTGGTACCTGGTTAAAAGTGAGCATATTAAACGGTTTGAATTCATATGTTTCGGATTTATTCTAGGTGGTGGTTTTGCCAATGTCCTTGATCGGATCTTTTATGGATCTGTGATCGATTATTTCGATATTCGGGGGATTCCCTACTGGCACTATATCTTCAATATGGCCGATGTCATGATTCACATCGGCCTGTGGTCCATGATTCTCTTCGGCTATATTCTACCCGGCAAAAAGAACAAACACCGTGATCATGCACAGCAGGTATAAAATCTCTCGCACCACCCTATGCGGTGACTGCCTTTATGGGAAGGCTCTTCAATGCCAAAAAAGATGTGAAAAGAACACCGAACGGGCGTTTGGGAGGCACTGTGCCCTGCAACATCCAACAAAAGAGGAGTGACCATGAAATGGTATTTTTTGTATGATTCAAAACCCTTGCCAGCCGCGGAAAACATGGCTCGTGATCAGCACCTTCTCGAACAGGTGGAGTCAGGTGCCATTGACGGAGCTGTTCTGCGCATTTACCAATGGGCGCAGCCGGCACTCAGTCTGGGTTATCATCAAAAATGGCAGAAATCAGTGGATTTAGAACAACTTGAAAAGCACGATGTCGATCTGGTTAGACGCTGGACAGGCGGCCGTGCCGTTCTGCACATCAATGAAATGACCTACTCCGTTACGGCCCCTTTTCGCTTGCCTTTCAAAAGAACCGTCACCCATAATTACAACATCCTGGCCAAACCTCTAAAACTCTTTACCGACAGATTGAAGCTCGACGCGCGTATCGCCGAGGGAGTGCAAACGCTGCACCCAGCTCCCGGAAAGGTCACACCCTGTTTCGCCTCTCTGTCTGAAGCGGAAATTCAGACGGGGAAGAAAAAGCTCATCGGCAGCTCCCAGAAGCTCGGTAAAAACGGCTTTCTCCAACACGGCAGCATTCCTATGGAAGATCATGCGGCTCTTCTTTCGTCCATAACGGGAAGCACTCTCGATATGTCAGAGTATATGGACACTGTCGGCGGCATTTACCGAAGACAGGGCATGGACTTGCCCGATTTTTTTCATTTGGCTGATGCCCTTAAAACGTGCTTTGAAAGTGTATTCCACGTAGCTTTGCAGGATCTGGATTCATCCCTGCTGAATCAAAAACGCATAAACGATTTAACAAGGCAGAGGTTTTCAAATCGGGAATGGACTTTTAAGTTTTGAGAATGCTTTGAAGCAACTTGGTTTTCGCTTCAAAAGCATGTGACAGTATTTGATAGGCACAGGTATCATTTGAATGCTGCAGGATAGCGTTCTGACAGTCCGCAATAGCCTGATCGATAATGACCAGGTTTTCCCTGTAAGTGACCTGGACATAAAACGGCAATTCTTGAAGTCTGGCTTGTGCTCTAACTTCAAGTTTGGCAATCGCTTGGCCATAGGCGAGGCGAGCTTGTTGTATTTCATCTGCCAGTGATGGCTCAGGATCCGGTTTTCCGTTGCGCATGAGTACAAAGAACAGGAGCAGGAGAGCCGCTGCCATTGGTAGCAACCAGGCAGACCTGGCTGGCACGTGATACCACTTTTTCGGTTTTGAGCTTGCTTTTAGTTTAGACAGATCCAGCGGTGGTGGATTCTCATAGGAGGAAATATGGCAAAACACCTTGTTTTGTCTGATTTCTTCCGCCATTTTCTCAAACTCAGGATGCTTTTGCAGTTCCACTGAAAGTCTTTGCTCCTCACTTTCACTTAATTGCCTGTCTATGGAGTCAGAAATCAATTGCTGAATTGTTTTGTTAGACACTTTCCGATCCCCCTCTGACTTTGGTCAGTTTTTCTCTAAGTTGCATGCGCGCTCGACATAAGTGAGACCTTGAAGTACCCGTTTTGTAACCTGTGATCTGTGAAATCTCCTCGTGAGAGAAACCCATACGATCGTGTAAAACAAAAACAACCCTCATTTTATGAGGCAGATCTTTGATTATTTCCGTCAATAACAGGTTGAGATGGGCGCTGTTTCCGCTAGATTGCACCCAGTCAGGCTGCAATGATTCAGTTTGTATTTTCTTTTTTCTGAAGCGACTGTTCAGGGTATTGACAGTAATGCGATAGGCCCAGGTTGAAAAGGAAGCCCTGCCCCGGAACTGTTTCAGGTTTTTGTAGATTGTTATGAAGATCTCCTGACACACTTCTTCTGCATCTTCTCTCGATGAACAAAAATGCATGCACAGACTGAAAACAGTTCCAGAGTATTTTTCATATAGTCTATTGAATGCCTCCACGTCTCCGTTACTTGCCGCTTCAAGCCAGGACTGTTCCTGGCTTGAAGCGGCATCTTTCGTTTGATGTGTATGGCTCAACATTGTCGAGGATTTTAAAGTCATTGATTGAACGGGCCTGCGGTCGGCGTTCTATTGAACACCGACAGTCAGATCGCCGCTAATGGTGTTGATATCCACTTCCGCCTTGCCGCTCCCATAGCTGCCGTCAATGGATCTCTTTCCTCCGTATTTAGCTTTTTTTATCACAATATCACCATTCGTTTCATTGGACATACTGCCGCTGATAGCTTGACCCGATATGCGGTAAGAGGCACCTTGACCGTGCCATATTTCAATATCACCACTTGTTGTGTTGAATTCATAAACGCCGCTCTCGAGGCGAGCCTTCGTTAGCACAAGATCACCCGACACCGAATTGGCTTCGAGATCGCAATTGTCCAGACCTTTGATCATGATATCGCCACTGACAGAGTTTAATTTGAGATGACCGCCGGTTTCTTCCATGTCCAGGTCGCCGCTGACTGTATTGAGATAGATACGACCCTCCACATGAGATAGTTTAACGTCTCCGGAAACAGAGTTTATTTTTAAATCACAGTAATTGGGCACCTGAACGCGAAATTCTACACCTTTGCGAATACCCGTGTTATTTTTGGGGTATTTGGTTTCTACTGTAACGCGATCGCCTTTTTGCTCAAAAAGAATCTCGACTTCGGGATTGGGATTGTCGGCTTCTATCGCGATGGTATGGGTTTTACCTTGTTCGATAGTTATATCGCCGGAAATATTTGAAAGGATAAGAGAGGGGTGTCCTTTTATCTGGAACTCGCGTTCAATGGTTTCTGCTGAAAGAAACAGGCTCATCCACGCAGTACATAAAAAAGTAAAAAATAGTTTCATAGCAAACCTCACATAAATAATCGTTCATTGTATTAGAGGTCAAAACTATCTGAAATGTTGCAAAAAAACAAAAAAAAACGGCAATGGTAAAAAAATGCCGTGCAACATAAGCGGGACGGTAAATAATCGGTTATGCCTGTGTTTTCCCAAAATCGCAGGCACGCGGGAGTGGCGTGCAAGTGTTTTGGGAAAACGCAGGCATCTCGATGTCTCAGGCAGACCACCGCGAGATATGGTTTTCCAGGGTCAACGGCTGGTCGTGCTATTTAATTGCTTTTCATGTACTTACCGCTCTTTTCTTGAAGATCGGGTACGGGACGAGGAGGTAGTTGATTTAATACGGCTAGAGGAGCCGGAGCTTTTGCTGGGAGCATAAGAACGACTCGATGATTTTTCAGCGGGTTGGTATTTCTTGGGTTTTGTCCTGCTTGTTGATGACTTGGATGTGGAAGACGGAGCTTTTGCGGGCGTTCGGGTATAGGTACGCGATGAATTGGCGCTCGATCTGGACGTGTTTCGCTGGATTTGTGTTCGCGAGCTGGAGGCGGGTTTGTAACTCGGGCGGGAAGGAACCCTGCTGGTCGATTCTCGCGATCTGTGTGTTGTTGCAGATGAACGGTTGGCTTGCACTCGCGATAATGGAACTCTGGGTGCGCGCGTAACACGATCCCGGGAAATGTCACTCCTGCTGGAAATGGGCTTTCGTTTTGTGGTGTTTGTTCTGGATTTTTCAGGAGTACTTCTGGTCTCCGTTCGGGATTTAATTTTGGTGGTTGATCTGGAAGTCGTACTTCTGGAGGGTTTTACCCTTTCATTAGCTGGTGAACGCTTGATGGTGGTCTGGCTCCTGTTAACGCGGCTCTTTGTTTCGCCTCTGTTTTTGATGGCACGACTGGTATCGCGAGATGTTGTCGTTCTGGGGCCTGCCGCCGTTCTGCCTGAAGAAGTGCGGTTGACTTGAGTTCTACCCGCTTTTTCAGGGGAAACCTTGATAAAGGTGCGGTCTTTGGGTGAGGATTGATATCGGGATTGGGCACGCGTATTGGAGCTTCTTGAGGTGAAAGTGCGAGTTCTCTCGGCTACGGTTGTTCTCGTTTTAACACTGCTTCGTGGACTTCTGACCGCTCGCACGTATTCATTGGGGTTGGATCTCATGCTTTTGGAGATCCGAATAGCGCGACTGTTGTAATGAGTCACCCTTCTTGGTTTGGCCTTGATTCGGCCATTGTGGTTGTCATTCCTGACGTGAATGCGATTGGGTTCCCGGTAGACCCAAGTGTTGTGGAAGTGGTTGACAACATACGTGTTTTGGCGGTGATAGCGGTCGTAGTAGAAGGGGCTATTCCATCTGCCAAGAGGGGTCCATCCAAGTAAACCATCGACAACCGTCCAGGCTACCCATGCAGGAGCGTAGAAACGATCTGGAATCCAATGCCAGCCAAATGAAACACTCCAGCCCCACCTGCCATAGTGGCCAGTAACCCAGGACCAATCATAGTGACCAACCCAGCTTAGGGAAGGGCCTGAACTGCACCAGTAACCTCGATAGTAGGGGCGCCAGGATTGGGGAACATCGGGAACCCAGACATGGGTCTGATATTCATCGCTGTACCTCCAGTTTCCACCATCGTCTAACGTGTAGCTGTAGCGCGCGATTTCCGGAGCGACATATCGCGAACTGACACCGGGGAGGTGAGTCGTTCTGGAATAAGCCCAGGAAGTGAAATGATCTTTGTAGTATGAGTTAAAAGGTTTGGATCTCATGGGTGATCCAAGCTGTTTGATGGTTGCGTATTCACCGCTTCTTACCAAGGCGGAATCGTGTTCTCCGGCCAGTTCGCAGACACCGCGATAGACGTAACACTTCAACTGATACTCCTTTTGGTCGATGCGATAGAGGCCCGGGGTTTCGATATACACGGATCCGTGTGGGCTGTCTACCCGCAGAACGCGGTTTTTGAGCCATTCAGGTTGTGATGATATGTGGAAGAAAAGGCTGCCGGACTGAAGGTTGATGACCGTTAGACTTTCTTCATTGAAAACATCGTTTATGGCTTGAAGTTCAATAACAGTTGTACCGTTCAACTGGACCAATGAACCATCAATCAATTCGAGTTCCGCGTAACTCCTGTAATCTGTTCTCAGCGTCGTACCCGCGGTAATGGCCATGTTTTTGTCCATCTCGTACTCTTCACCACGACTGAACAAGAGGTTGCCCTGGTCGGTATAGGTGACGCGTGCGAAATTCTGCCCCGCATCTCCTGTAGAGGGATCTTCAAATTCGTAGTCATTCTGGGCTAACAGGATAGTCGCGTTTAAGATAACAAGCATCATGGAAGTGAAAGTCTTTAACATGATAGCCTCCTTCAATTTGATAAGGAAAATTCAGCAAGTATTATACCACCATGTGTTTTTGTTGTTTCATCTAGAAATAAAGATATTTAACTCTTTTTACGCAATTGGTTTTGGCCTTCTTTGTCCCCATAAAAAACAAGTTGTCCTCAATTTGAGTCATTTTGGGAACGGCCTTGGAGGAGGCTCATTGCCTTCGTTTAGGAGCAGATCCCTGTAAGCTGCCAATGTTAGGTTGTGTCCCGGAAGAATAAAATGGTCTTCCCATATTTCCATAAGTGGTACGAGAACAAAAAGTCTCTTGTGGAGACGGGGATGTGGAAGCATGAGAGTTTTGGTTTGAATTAGCGCCTTTCCATAAATCAGTAAATCGAGATCCATCGTTCGGGGTGCGTTGGGCACAGAACGCTTTCGTCCAAGTGCGTTTTCTATTTCTTGAAGGCGTTTGAGTAAGGTTAGCGGTTTCAGGGTGGTTGTAAACGCGGTTGCACAGTTGAGAAACTGGAGATCAATCGGGCATTTCACCGGTTCTGTTTCAAAAATTTGGCTATGTAAAAAGTCTGTACCCAATTCTGACAGGAGATTTCTGGCTTGTTGAATATTTTCAAGCCTGTCGTTCAAATTGCTCCCCAGCGCGACAGCAACTCTCTTCGGCGACAGCCTGGAATTTCCATTGAATTCTCGACTTATTGGTTCTTGCTGTTTCATGTAGATCATTATATCCTTGGTAGTAGAATTTGAGAAGATGGAGGCCTCGTGAGAAACTGGAAAATGGAATCAGCTATCTCTGTATTGCGAGATGAAGAAATCAAGGACCTGTTTTTAGATGTTGTCAAAGTTATGGCTACCTTGAGGCGAAAAGATGGATGCCCGTGGGACGCGGCCCAGACCCCCGCTACACTCAAGCGATTTGTTCTTGAAGAGGCTTATGAAGTCATCGAGACTATTGAAAAGAAGGATTGGGAGGGACTTAAAGAAGAGCTGGGGGATTATCTCCTTCAAGTTCTATTTCAGTCGGAAATCCAACACGAGAAAGGGCGTTACGATATAGGCGATGTTTTAAGGGATTTGAGAGATAAGTTAATCAGACGTCATCCTCATGTCTTTTCAGATGTCCCTCCAGTTGAGAACCTGAATGTCAAAGCCCAATGGGAAAAGATCAAGCAGAAAGAAAAAGGGACAGAGAGACACTTCGATGGTTTCTCCATGCGATTACCGGCCTTGCTTGCCAGCTACAAAATCGGTAAAAAAGCCGAAAAGGTCGGCTTTGATTGGGATGGTCCTGAACGGGTGATGGAAAAGGTGGATGAAGAATTGGCTGAAGTCAAGGAGGCCTTGAAAGCAGGTGATCAGCAGCACCTCAGGGAGGAACTGGGTGATTTGTTATTTGTCGTGGCCAACCTCGTCAGGCAGTGTGGCTGGGATCCAGAGGAAACACTTCGGAACGGTAACAAGAAATTTATCGCCAGGTTTCAGGCAATGGAAGAGTTGGCCGAATTGAGGAATTGTCGTTTCGAGGATTTGAACCTGGAAGAGCAGGAGAAACTCTGGCAGGAAGTTAAAACCATGGGTGGTGTTGAACCCACCGTTACACCGACGCCCTGAACTTGGAGGATGCAAGTGGCAAATGGACAAGAAAAGCTCTATCAGGAGCTCATTGAAGCAGGCCTTGTTTTAAGTCAGGAACGCGACCTGGATGTTCTTTTGGACAAAATCGTTGAAACAGCTCTATCCATTGCTCAAGCCGATGCCTGTTCGCTTTATGTTATACAAAATAATGTGCTTGAATTTAAAATAGCGAGAAATTTGACTTTGGAGAAAAAGAATGTTTCCTACCCGAAAAACTCGTTTCAGCTCAAATTGGACAGCAATACCCTTGCCGGACATGTCGCTGTTTCAGGGAAGACCCTGAATATACAGGATGTTCACCGTCTCCATGATCAATATGATTTCAAATTCGACAACAGCTCCGATATAAAGCTTGGCTATGAAACAAGGTCCATGCTGGTTGTACCCGTTAAAAACCTCTCGGGTACTGTGGTCGGTGTTTTGCAGCTGATTAACCACAACCGGAATGGTGAAATTTTACCCTTTCCCAGGGAGGTGATTTCTCCTCTGACGGTTATTGCCAATCAATCGGGAATATCCATTACGAACACGCTTTTGAGCAACCAACTTGAAGAAGCCCACATTGAGACAGTGTATCGGCTGGGTATGGCCGCGGAAACAAGAGATAAAGAAACGGGCAATCACTTAAAGAGAATGAGTCATTACTCCAAAATACTGGCGAAGGCAATTGGAATGGATGAAACCTATCAGCAGACGCTGCTCAATGCGGCGCCTCTTCACGATGTGGGCAAGATTGGCATACCCGACCATATTCTGCAGAAGAACAGTAAACTGACGCCGGAAGAGTGGGAAATCATGAAAACCCATGCCGAGCTTGGTTATCAGATTTTAAAAGACAGCAAGGCACCTCTTTTGAACATGGGAGCGGAAATCGCTCTCAGCCATCATGAAAAGTTCGATGGAACAGGTTATCCAAAGGGTCTCAAGGGCGATCGCATTCCATTGGAGGGCCGAATTACGGCAATAGCCGATGTTTTCGATGCGCTGACCAGCCGGAGGTGCTACAAAAAAGCATGGGACTTTAGTGATGTACAGGATTACTGTACTTCAGAAAAAGGAAAGCATTTCGATCCTGAACTGGTAGACCGTTTCTTTGAGCAAATGACTGAAATTGTATCTATCTATAACAAATACAAAGATTGAATGATGTTTGATGCAACAAATATCGTATTGACCTAAATCCTGCTGACTTTGCATGATATAAGCACGGGCAATCTTGACACAGAGCAGTTCCTGGCTCAGCCCGACAGGGTTCTGGCTACCTTTAGTCGTTCAGCCCTATTTTAGTGATCACAGCTCTGTGATCAGAGAGATTGGAAGGGCCTCTTCTTGAACTATACACATTAAAGTGAGGTGTTAGATATATGTAATCGATCCTCAGTGGAACAAAAAACGTTCGTGTTCCTCCATATCCGTACCCTTTATCGAGCCAGCAGTCGTTCATGTAATTGTTAATTTCTAAATGAAGTTTCTGTTCGGGTGTTGAGTTAAAATCACCCAGCATGACTGTAGGGTCTTCAAAGCCCTTTACCAGTTCCAGCAAGGCTATCGTTTCCTGAACCTGCCAGACGGTGTGCCGGTTTATTTTTTTGAGATTACCTTCAAGGTCTTTCAAAATATTGTTCCTTAGACCGAAAGGCAATAAATGGGGACATACGACATTAAAGCGAATGGGGACTTTTTCATTGAAAAGTGTTGTTCCTGAGTCATTGATCACTTCTGCAAACAGATAGGACCAACGACCTTTTTTGTGATAGGTTTTTCTGAGGACACGGTTCAGTTTAAGCGGTTTTTTAACGGCAATTAACATGCCTATACTGGAGTTTTCGTAATAAGGCCGATGTCCAAAATGATAATTGTTCTTTCGTAAAGAATCGATAATTACACTCTTGTTTTGTATTTCCTGGAGAGCCAGAACATCGGGTTGTTCTGTTTTCAAGTATTCTATAATTCCATCGGTTCCCTGACGGTTGGCTTGTATGTTAAAGGTCATGACTTTTAACCCGCCTGCGTTTTTCCCTTCAGGTTCCCAAGATAGTTTGGGCAGGAAAAGGAAACCGTAGAAATAGAGAAAGCAAGCCAGGTTAATATAAGCAAACAAATGCCTTACATAGCGTTTTTTTGCAAGTGACCAGAGAATGAGTGCAAAGACAGGGAGATACAGATAAAAGCGGAAAGTGTTCAAAACAACACAGGGCAGCCAAAAAGGGTTCATATATCGTATGACTTCCAGAAAAAGCAGTCCCATGGAGTAGAAAGCCTCGATGAAACTTCCAAGGGATGCGAGGCGCCTTTTCTTTTTGGGTTTCCGTTTGGCCATTTTACCATCCTGAAATAAGATAACCTTTGTTGGTAAGTATTTGAAGTTCAAAGAGTATTGGGCTTCAGTCTCGGTTTGAACCGTTCCGGCATCGCAGAAATGAAGGCGAGAGTTTTTGTTCAATCATTACATGTGGTATTATACAACAACTCATTCGTGATTGAGGTTTACCATGTTCTTGTTGTTATTCGTACTTTCTTTTCTCTTCTGGTTTTAAAACAGTGGAATTTCCGTCTAATGATCAACTGGTGATTACGGGCGATTTGTACATGCCCCACCTGGACAAGGCGCCTTTCATCTATTCGCTTTGGACAAAGACAAGCCGTATGCGAACTCCTTGGAATTGAGCAGCTTAATGAGTACGATCTTTATGAGAACCTGAAGTGGGTCTCCCAGCACCGGAAAAGGATCGAAAAGGCGCTTTTTAACAAGAGATTCCAGAAAAAGAAACCCTCCTTGTTTTTGTACGATGTCACCAGTTCTTATCTGGAAGGACAGTG
>PDUC01000065.1 GCA_002747255.1 Acidobacteriota bacterium
ACCAACGCTGTCTTTTACCGTATTCGCTGTTGACACTGGAACGCAAAACCAAACGTTGAATTTCATGCGTTTTTGCCGCATCAAAAGCGGGGATTTTATTGCTAACCTGTTCGTAAATATTGAGTGTTGCTTCATCGAGGAAACGATTAGCGGCCACATTCAGACGGCCATAAACAAGATTTACCTGGGCATTATCCGTCACATATTGTTGATAATAGTCGAGGTATTGATTGCTTGGCATAACGAAATTTTTATATCGCAGTGCAACGTTATCAACAACGCCTAATTTAACATCAAGAATAATACCCAACAGGCCATAGCCGCCGATAACCAGGCGAAATAATTCTGCATTTTCATCACGGCTGCAGGTAATAATATCACCGTTATGATCCATTAAGGTAAAAGTAATCACGCTGCTGGAAACCGGTGGAGAATTTTTTTGCCAACCGTGCCCATTGACACTGATGGAACCGCCGACAGAAAAAGAGCTCAAAGCCTGCATAACTGCAACCGATTTACCGTGTTTATCTAAATATGCAATAATATCAGACCATAAGGCACCGGATCCAACCGTTAAAATATTCTCTTTTTCATTTAAAGACATATGATTATACGGCAGCATGTTTAAAATAATACCGTCAGGGTATATGGTGTGCCCTCCCATGCTGTGCTTTGCCCCGGCAATGGCAATTTTCTGTCGATTATCTTTCGCAGTTTTAAGCAACTTACTCAACTGTTGAATGATAGCCTGTTTATCTTTTGGCACATCAATGTGCTTGGCAATTTTCGTCTGATTAAGGTAACTGGCATCATTGACATAACCGGCAGGAATTTTAGCCGGTGATACATCTTCACGCCATTTGGTGAACAGCAAATTAATCACAGGTATGCTCACAACCAGCAATATAAAGACAATGAAGTAGCCGAAGATACGTTTTTTTGTCATAGTAATCAGCCTATAGCCAAACTGCTACATTATGAAAACCTGCCTGCAGGGCTTTATCAGCAAAAAATAAGGCACGCTGCCCGACTGCACAAGTAAAAACCAGCCGTTTATTTTGCGGTAGCCTATTGATCGCTAAGGCCTCTCCGGGCGTTTGTTGACTACACGGTTGCGGCTGTTTTTGGGCCTCATCATCACTACGCACATCGATAACCCAATCGCTTGGGTTGATATCGGATGCTGTGATAATTTTTACCCAATGTTCAGGTTCCGGTGCCCGATTAAAATCAATAATACTCTGCCGATACGTCCAGCAATCGACATTCAGCAACCGTCCTGCCAGTTGGTTGGCATCACCCAGAATGACTTTAATCACCTCTTGCGCTTGTAAAATCCCCAGCATGCCTGCGGCTGTACCCATCACGCCAACGCTGTTACAGTCTTGATCGACAGCGGGCGGATGAGGGAAAACCGCACGCAAACTCGGGCAAGCCATCTGCGCATAGGTTGAAAAGCCATAAACACCGACATAACCGTAGGTCTGCATCACTGAAGCCGAGACCAACGGTTTACCATGTTTGCGGGCAAAATCGCTGAGTAAATAGCTGATAGCAAAATTATCGGCGGCATCGACGATAACATCGGCCTGCACCAGCAATCGTTCAATATTCACCGCGTTAAGCGCTTCGGTAACAGCGACAATCTTACTCTCTCGGTTTAAATCGTTTAGGGTATTTTTAGCGATTTCAGCTTTGGGCTTACCAATATCGCTTTCGGTAAATAACACCTGGCGGTGCAAATTGGTTAAACTAACGCTATCGTGGTCAATCAAGGTCAGTTTGCCAACACCCGCACCTACCAAATAAGTACTGACCGGGCAACCCAAACCACCAACGCCGACAATCGCCACATGAGCTTTACCGAGTTTTTCTTGTCCCGAATCACCTAAGGCTTTGACGAGGGTTTGCCGGTGATATCGGTTTATTGTGCAATCGCCAACCATGCCAGTAACCTTTTCTCAGGATTGTTATGCCTCAGCACATCGCTGACCACGCTGATACAGTCGGCACCGGCTTCGTACACGCCAGCGGCACGTGCGATCGTCAGCCCACCGATGCCAATCAGCGGCAAGTCACCA
>PDUC01000066.1 GCA_002747255.1 Acidobacteriota bacterium
AATCAGTTGCTGTCCATGTTCTTCCGGTATTGTAATATCTACACGTGAAGCCCCGGCATCCCATGCATTGGCGACCAGTTCAGTAATAGCAATATCTGCTCGATGAGCCAGTGGACCCAAAGTTCTGATAAGATAATCTTCTTCAAAAAGTGATCCAGAAACATATTCGCTCATCGTTACCCATCTCCCATTCGTGTAACTGCCTGGTCGTACCACATAAGCAGTTTAGGATCTTCCTCTAAAATTTTATTAGGGATTTTTTCGGCGACGGTGATAATCACTTTATAGTCGCGCTCCTGCCATGCTTTTTTGAAACCGGCACGGACCGCCTCAAGGCGGAATTTTTTGAGTTTCTTTTTAGATTGCTTGTATTCTTCAAACTTTTTGAGCAGTGCTTTTTCACGAAGTTTTTCAAGGTCGCCCGCTTTGTTTGGATCGGGCACATACCAGCGATCTTTAGCTTTGGCGACCAATGCCGGATCGTCTTTAGCGAGGTTACGCATATCTTTCCAATTGGTCGAAAGGTAGCGATGAATTTGTTCGGGAACCAGGCTTGTCCCATCATAGCGGAGAAAATTTTGTTCCAGCAGAGTAGAAAGTTCCAAGCCCACTTCGTTTTTGCTCCAGCCGCTGATCTCCTTCATAAACTTGGGATTAATATCCTGAAAACTCTGCGGTTTATCACGTAACAGGCTGCGCAGCCATTCAATGGCCGAAGATTCATCGGAAATAAACAACGACTGTTGGAGTGGTCTGCCACCGCCGATCATTTTCTTACGATCGTATTCTGCCACCTGCTCAGGCAGGAAGTACATGCCATCCCGCTCGGAAAAACGCTGGGACAATCCAATCTGGAACTCCTGGCTGTCGATGGGAATATTGTAGCCTTTGCGGACATAATAGGCGATCACTTGATCATATAGGATCCGTGGATCACGCTCGGGAATTGTAACTAGTTCATAACCTTGCTTTTTGATTATCGGGAGATATTTCAAATGAGTTCGGATAAAATCCCAGGCGCCTTCTTCTGTCTGGGCTTCCTGTGCGAAACGCTCCTCAAAGCCGCCGTTGGGTTTGTAGGCGGAAATAACCAAATCTTGTTTTACAGATGTTGGATTAGTCTGCGAATGAAATGTCCCTTGACCTTTATTTAAAGCAGCAACATTGGCAACAATAAATCCAGCCTCCGTAAGGGCAGTTTGGATGCTATTCCAAACTGATGCCTTGGTGTTTGAAAACTCTACAGTCATCCAGCGTCCTGGTTTAAGAACTCGGTAAGCTTCCTTAAAGCAAGATGTCATTAACTGACGATACTCATTTGGTCCTTTGCCTTGGACGGAATTTTCAATTGCTTCGGTTTTATTGTTTGTAGTAACTCTAAACCAACTTTCCCATAAAAAACTTAATTCAGAATAATTTAAATTTGAGCCAAATGGAGGATCAATGAAGATATAGTCGAAGACATTTTCTTTTTTTACAGAGTGAAAGTTTCCTAATGAAGATAAACTTATTATTGATGGTTGCTTTGTCCCTATCTCAGCTCGAGAAAAATCATCTATTTTTCCTGAAATCAACTCAAAAATATTTCTTTCAGCAATATTTGCTGGAACGTATAATGTGTTTGGCAATGCACCCGCTAAGTTAATTTTCCCATTTTTCAAACCAATATTATGCAGCTTCCCAGCAGTTTTAACTAAAATAGATGTTAAAGCTAAATGGCCTTGCTTTAGAACAGAAAAATGTTTCCACAAAGCCGCCAACACCCACAAATTCCGCTTTGTATAAAAATGATGCACATGTGTAATGCCATGAGAATTCATTGGTTGTCTGGTGTTATACCCATCTGGCAATTTTGCCATTGGAAACCAATAAGGAATTTTACTTTGTTCTATTCTATCAATCAAAGTTAAGTCTTTCTTATCTGGTGTCTTTTCAAAGCGACCTCTCTGACCAATAAGCGAATAATTGATTAAGACTGGGATTTGTTTTGCCTGTTTGATTGAATCATTCAATGCTGAATCAAATTTCGTTGTCCAGGCTCGTTCCATTTTTCGTTTGGTCAATTCTGCATGACAATGTCAGCCACATTCTTCTTCTACTTCGGCAAGGATTCTTTTAGCTTCCCGTTCAAAGGCTTGAACATCCACCGGCGTATTGTAGTTATAGGCAATAAAGGTAGCCGCAGGAGACAAGTCATTCAATACAGCCCGACGAACACCGAGACGGGAAAATGGCTTCCAGACCTTTTTGCCATCTTCATCTGTTTCTTCCTGAAGAATAGTACCATCAGGTTTCACTTGATACCCAAGCGACACAACCACATCCCGATCACCACACATCTGAGCAGCCACACCTGTCATTCCGGTTCCACAGAAACCATCAAAAACGATGTCCCCCGGTTCGGTGTAATGCAGGATATAGCGCATAATTGCCTTGTGCGGCACTTTGGTATGATACGAGTGCGCGTTATAAATTGGGTCGTTTTTTCCTTCGCTTACATCGGCGGCAAAAGGTTCCCTGTGGTATGGTGTTTCTGGTTCCTGGTTTCTGGTTGCTAGTTTTTCTTGTTCCCACTGAGTGATAAAGTCAGTAATCCATGAGTTCGGGCAGGCGGTGTAATACGGCGGATCGCTCAATGCGAGAATATCTTCATCTTTACCGATCGGAAAACCTTCGATTTTACGAAACTCAGGGTCTTGCAACTTTTCACGGAGCAGGTTGGTAAAGTATTACTCATATTGACTTCCTTTTTTGCGAGCTGATGTTAAACAAGTAGTGCATAAGTTAAACCTGCTTATTCTCAACTTGTACACTGCTTTTTTTCCATAAGTGTACAAGTTGTAATCCTAATTCAGTCAGAATATATTTTTGGTTCTTTGCCTGTGGTTTATCAGGCTTTGTCATCGCCAATAAACCATTAGTAATCAAAGGGTTAATGTAATTTTTCTTAAAATAACCCCGGTTTGAAAAACCTGATTTTTCAAGTATTTCTATAAGAGAACGAGCAGCTTCACAATAGGCCAGAATACCTTTTTGTGTATCTGTCATATTACCAACTTGTGCACTTGGATCTGGTATGTCGACCTGCTGTTCTTTCTTAACTTGTGCACTAACTGTACTGTCTAAGTTCTCATTTTCATCTTTTGGAGAAAACACACTTTTTATCATTGGCCTCAAATGCTCAGCCACTGAGTATTGTTCTGAACTGACTGCCTGTAGCATGCCTTGGACGACAAGGTGATTTGCAATGGCCGCGCACTCTGAA
>PDUC01000070.1 GCA_002747255.1 Acidobacteriota bacterium
CCCGCCAAGGTGTATTTGTCACCCTGCAACAAATATTGAATAACCGGGTGGATTTATACACGGCACTGGGTGGTGGATTAAGTGAAAAAACCGACAAGGCGAGCGAAGAAAAGCAAGTGCAATAAATGATACCCATCACATCATCTAAAACTGCCCTGCGAATCATTACGCCGCCCCTAGTATTTCACCGGCACAAAACCAACCGCTTAACATTGCGCCGGTAAAACCACCACCCGGATTCACCCAGGCAGAGGCAAAATAAAGGTTTTTAACGGGTGATTTGTTCGGCAGTCGATACTGCCCCGCTTGTCCGGGAATTTGAGCGTAACCGTAAGGCGTGCCTTGGGGGTTTAGCGTATAACGCCGGATAGTTTTCGGGGTGGCAACCTCAAGTTGTTCGACCGTTTCGCTGATTCCTGGCAGCAATTGTTCCACCCTTTGCAGCAGTATTTTTGCCACCTCGGCTTTTTTGGCCTGATAGTCCGCTTCATTAAGGTCTTGCCAGTGTGTTATATAATCCGTGGTGGTGATAACGCCGACGCTTTTGCCCTCGGGTGCTAGGCCTGAATCAATTTGCGAATAATCTAAAAAAATAAAGGTTTTTTCACTAAAGTCATCGCTGCGATTTTTGGGAAAAACGTCTTGCAGCTGCTTTGTCTTATCGGCAAATACCAAAGTCGAATAATGTCGGTTGCCTAGCGTTTTGACTTCTTGTTTAAAACCGATATAAACCGATAAGATTGAGGCCGCTATCTGCATTTTTTCAATTTTACTATCAAGCAGTTGGTGCTGCTTTTCAGGCAATAAATCGACGACATTGAGTACTGCCGTATTGGCAATAATGGTTTTAGCATTAATCCTTTGTTGTTTATCGCCTTCGCCGGCTATTGTTTTTTCAACGGTGACACCCACTGCGCAATCGTTTTCCACGATAATTTCTTTTACCTTGGTGGCCAGCAGCACTTTGCCACCATTGTCGGTGATGACTTTGGCCAAGTGGTTGGAAAGCTGCTGTGAACCACCTTTGATAAAATGGCCGCCGCCGGCAAAAAAACTTGCCTGTGCGACGCCAAAATAATTTAGCGACATAGAATAAGGGTCGTCGTGATAATAGGATAAATTGGCCTGCAACGCCAGTTTGAGTTCGTTATCGGTAATGATGCTGTCCAAAAAATCGCCCAGATTCCTACGGCCGCCAAATGCCAGATTGGGAAACAGTAGAGGGAAAACCGGTAACAGCAGCAATAGCTGCCATTTTTTACTGGGTAATTTGTTGACTTCCTTTTGTATGGCAAATAGTTTTTTGAAAAATTTGTCTATGCCCTGCCGTTCGTTGGGGAAGTGCTCGGCCAATATACGCACTGCCTCTTCGCGGTTGCCGGGAACAACAATATCCGTTTCTCCGTGCTTAAAGCGATAAAATTCGGGCACTTTAACAAATTCGACGTGATTAAACACATCCAGTTCGCGAAAAATGTCCACTTTGGGGTCATTTTTATCCAAACCGTCCAGTTCGTGCAGTCCGACTTCCATGGTAAAATCGCCGCGCTGAAAAACCGTGGCACAACCACCAGGGATAAAGTGCTGCTCGATAAGACACACTTTTTGTCCGGCTTTGGCCAGTCTGGCACCGGCGGTCAATCCCCCAAGACCACCGCCGATAATGACGCTGTCGAAGTGCTCCATAATATTATCTCCCCCTTCATTTGTGTATTTTCACATTTATCGTGAAATGATACATTTTTGATACGTTTAAATGCAATATCTCATGACAGTGTAAGGCATAAACAGGATTTTTAGCAACCTTAATCCCTAGGGCGTCGTGATTCTCAGAGCAGCTTTAGGGGATATTATTATTGGCGCTACTTTATTTTATCGTAAAAATAGCTGGAAAAACTACAGCGCTTTATGTCGCACTTTAAAAAACAAAGTATAGACCACCGGTGTAAAGCCCAGCGTCATCACTGCGCCAACACCTAAGCCAAAGGCAATTACCGTTGCCATCGGGAAAAACAGCGGGTCGCGGCTAATCAGCAGTGGCATTAAGCCAAAGATGGTGGTCACCGTA
>PDUC01000077.1 GCA_002747255.1 Acidobacteriota bacterium
GGCGGTGTTGCTCTTTGCCAAAGAGGGGCATGTACCGTTCACCAATAACAGGGCTGAGAGGGATCTCCGTATGGCCAAAGTGAAACAGAAAATATCGGGATGTTTCCGGAAACAGCAATATGCTCATGCATATTAAGGGTGTTGAAAAGATCAGCGTAACCCTTTGTAGTTCTGTGCAAACTCGACGAAAAGATTTTCCTTGCAAAGCAACACAGTTTCAAAGAGATAGATTGATTGTTTCAACACCCTTATATTGTCGAATCTCCAGTTATCTGCAAACTATGGCTGCTCAGGGAGTCAACCCGCTTGTTGCCATTCAGATTGCGTTGGCACAACAAAACAGGACTCCTAATTATAATGGGGGTGAGTAGTTACAAAAAATCTTTGCTCCCTTTGGTGTCGCCTTGACTTTCGGTAAAACGACGCAGCAGCTTCTCCAGGCATTCAGGCCATGTTGACCGCCATTGCAGGATAGGCTGGGCACTTTGGAATGCCCCAGGCTTTCCCTCCCCTCCCTTGATTATGGTTTAGCAAAACCATAACTCCCAGGAGATCTCTCGCCAAGGTGGTCAATTTTGCGTTAGCACAACGCCTGGTTGATGGTCAATTTTAGGTTAGCAAAACCAAATATCGTTATACTCAATCGACGTAGGCGGGAAAAAAGTTCGAGTTTATAGTGACATTGATTGCGATTGCGGTGCTCGCCGCAACAAGCGTGACAAGTCCAAATATGTGATAGGATATCGTATACATACCCTGACAGCTATTAACCCGTCAACAGGTCATAGCTTGAGTATTCCAGACCATTCCGGCCACCGATTCCATTTCATTCCGGCCAGTGATTCCAGACGAATCCGGCCACCCTGATTTTGGAGATAGCGACGCCTCGAAACAACTGGTAGAGAAGTCCTTTTTGAACATCATTCAAGGAGGATTCCATGCCCAAAAAGAGGGTATCTATGCGTACACCGTACGAGCTTTCCTACTGGAAAAAGGCCACTGTCCACATCGATTGCCATGTGGAGGTCGAAGGCCATTACTATTCAGTCCCCCACAGCCTGGTGAAAAAGAAGATCGAGATCCGCTTTACCAAAAGTGTAGTTGAATGCTTCTACCGTGGCAAACGTGTTGCCAGTCATCTACGGGATGCACAACGCGGTTGCCATACCACGGTCCGGGAACATATGCCCGAAGCCCACAGGAAATACCTGGAGTGGACACCCGAGAGGTTCAAACGCTGGGCGGCCAAGATCGGACCTGAGACGCTCTGTCTGGCGGAAACGCTCCTTGTTTAACGAGACCATCCCCAACAGGCCTATCGCACTCTGCCGGGTATACTTCGCCTTGGTAAAGCCTATGGGGAGTCACGCCTGGAATCAGCCTGCCGCCGGGCGCTGTACATCAACGCGCTCTCGTATCGCTCTGTGGCGTCTATTCTGAAAACCGGGCTGGATCAAAAACCGCTTCCGGAAACAGCAACAGAGAAAAAACCGGTCAGCCATCCCAATATTCGTGGTGCAGCCTACTATACACCCTCGTCAGGTATAACCAACTAAAATAACAAGGAGTACTGTACAAATGCTCGTGCATCCAACCATTGAAAAACTGCACACCCTTCGCTTTACCGGCATGGCCGCAGCACTCCAGGAGCAAATGGAGATGGATATTACCGATAGTCTCAGCTTTTTGCTCAGAAAGCCTGCAGGGAAGGCTACAGTGCCCTCTACTTCCGAATGAGCAAACTCTTTGAAGACCTGGCTCTGGCCAAAGGTGATGGCCGTTACCTCAAGCTGTTGACTGCTTACGCAAAAACAGATCTCCTGATTCTTGATGACTATGGTCTGGCAACCCTTAATCAGGAGCAGCGCCACGATCTTCAGGAGATTCTGGAAGATCGGCACAACCTTAAGGCAACCATTGTAACCAGCCAGTTACCTGTAAAGCATTGGCATGAACAGATCGGCGATCCGACACTGGCAGACGCCATTCTCGACCGCCTGATCCACACCGCCAATAAAATAGAACTTGATGGAGAATCCATGAGAAAAAAGAAAGCACACTTGACGTAAAAAACACCCTCAGAGTAAGAAGGAAATAATGGCGTCGCTACGCTCCGACGGCTTGGCCGGATTCCCCTGGAATGAGCGTCCGGAATCGTGTGGAATGGGTGGCCGGAATCACTGGAATACGCAATCTATGCTTGTCCGTGTTTCCCTCCCTGGGCACCTTTTCGAAAGAACAAAACCGCCATCAAACTCTATACGCTATTGGATTTAAAGGCCAATATTCCTACCTTTATTCACATTTCCAACGGTAAGTTACACGATGTCAACGCTTTGGATTTTCTATCTTTGGAAACCGGTGCATACTATGTTATGGACAGTGGTTATCTGGATTTCGAAAGACTTTACGTTTTCAATCAGATTCCTGCCTTCTTCGTCACCCGAGCCAAAACGAACATACAGTACCAAAGGCGTTATTCACATCCAATCGAAAAACATACAGGTCTTCAATGCGACCAAACAATCATTCTAACCGGCTTTTATACAAGCAAGCATTACCCAGACACGCTACGTCGGGTGAAATTCAAAGATCCCAAAACAGGCAAAATACTTGTATTTCTCACCAACAATTTCACTTTACCAGCATTAACGGTAGCTCAGTTATATCACAGCCGATGGCAGGTCGAGCTATTTTTCAAGTGGATCAAGCAACACTTGAGGATAAAAAGATTCTATGGCACTTCAGAGAATGCCGTAAAGACTCAGGTCTGGATCGCAGTCTCTGGCTATATCATTGTGGCGATAATGAAGAAGCGTCTCAACCTCCAAGAAAGTCTCTACACAATTTTACAAATTTTAAGCTTATCCCTATTCGAAAAGATCAAACTTTATCAGCTAGTTACAGGAAGAGATTGCAAAACATTCAACACGCCTTCCTGTAACCAGTTGAAATTATTTTAAAGTTAACCGGACACTAATGACTTCCGATAAACAGTCAATTCCCGCAGAAACCTCTTTCCAGAGAAAACGTACCTCGTTTTACAAAACGACTTGTGTTTAGTTACCATGAAACGATACTCTTCCAGAATCTTCAGATAAACTTCCTCCCTTCGCAACTGACGATGCTTTTGGCTATCCTCAGTCCTCTGCAACATGTACAGAGTCTTCCCGGTTTTATCCTCTAGACTGTTACCAGCTTTCTATGGCCGGGAATTCATCACTACTACGGATTCATCTGCCACCTCGTACCATATGACCCCTCAACTTGGGTCTCCCCTTGATGAATGACTTCCTGAAAAAAAACAAGGACAATACGAGGCTTCCCCGGTTAAGGCCCCTGTAAGTAATGCCACCCTCAAACACGACACAGGATTGACGAGGTTTTGGGCGTCGCGCTATTTCGCATGCTTACTCTCCTATGGCGCCGAATCAGGTTCGCTTACGCTGTGTACCACTTACTTCCTATCGCTTCCTTCAGACCCTGCTGTTACCAGCAACGCCCTTGCGATTCGGATTGTCTTCCCCCTCGTCGGGGCGACGCCTACAGCACGTAGGCTGGGTTTGCCCGCCATGCCGGGCAAACAAAAAAACCCGCTGGAAATCCAGCGGGTTTTGAACTTCTAAGTTGAAACTAACTGAATTTAGCTTCTTTTACGACGTGCTACACCAGCAAGACCAGCAAGACCAGTACCAAAAAGGAGCATAGTTGTTGGCTC
>PDUC01000062.1 GCA_002747255.1 Acidobacteriota bacterium
CTTTAGGATTGGAAAACACCGCTTTCATTGATCCTAGGTATAGGTGCAAGCCCATAATTCCTCAAAAAAAGAAGGATTCAGGGTGAGGAATGTGTGTTGCAATCTCATTGAGAGCGGAAATAGATCCTGCTCTTACAGAAACAACCACAGTGTCTGCGGTGAATAAACAGGTCCGACTATAATATGTTCTCTTTTGCTTTCATCTAATTATTTCATAAGGGCCACTCAAATATACGATGTCAAATGCGCTTGTTTTGGGTTAGAATAGAATTTATAGAAATTGCTCGATTTTGGAGGATTAACATGAGCTTTATTGAAGATATTCACGCAAGACAGATTCTTGATTCAAGAGGAAACCCAACCGTTGAAGTTGAAGTCCATTTGGTTTCAGGAATATCGGGTCGCGCCGCCGTTCCATCTGGAGCTTCGACCGGAGAGAGAGAAGCGGTTGAATTAAGAGACGGCGATAAATTGATGTATCTTGGAAAATCGGTTTTCAAGGCCGTTGAAAATGTCAACAAGGTTATCGCGGACGAGCTTATAGGCTACGATATCAGGGATCAGAGAGAGATCGATCAGCTGTTGATAGAACTGGATGGAACACCGAATAAGTCCAAACTGGGTGCCAATGCCATTTTGGGCGTATCGCTCGCCTGCGCAAAAGCGGCAGCAAACTACTACGAACTGCCTCTTTACCGCTATATCGGCGGAGCGGGAGCCTGTCGTCTTCCCGTTCCCATGATGAACATTTTAAACGGCGGTGAACATGCCGACAACAATGTCGATATTCAGGAATTCATGGTAATGCCAGTTGGCGCTGAGTCCTTCTCTGAAGGGCTTCAAATGGGAACCGAAGTATTTCACTCCCTGAAAGCTGTTTTAAAGCGCAACGGTCTGAATACAGCGGTGGGAGATGAGGGCGGATTCGCTCCCAACCTTTCATCTAACAAACAAGCCCTCGATTACATCGTTCAGGCCATTAATGAAGCGGACTACGAGCCGGGCAAAGACATTGCACTGGCTCTTGACGTTGCGTCCAGTGAATTCTACGAAGACGGCAAGTATCACTTTAAAGGTGAAAACAAAACCATGACTTCAGATGAACTGATTGCTTACTACAAAGAACTCGTATCGGAATATCCCATTATTTCCATCGAAGACGGCATGGATCAAAACGACTGGGATGGCTGGGCCAAAATGACGGAGGCCATTGGGTCTAAAGTTCAAATTGTAGGCGATGATCTCTTTGTAACCAATACGCGTATTCTCAAAGAGGGAATCAAATCGAAAGCTGCCAATTCCATTTTAATTAAACTCAATCAAATTGGTACTTTAACAGAAACACTGGATGCCATTGAGCTGGCTCACAGACACGGCTTTACCTGCGTCATATCCCACAGAAGCGGTGAAACAGAAGATACCACCATTGCCGATCTGGCAGTAGCGTGCAATTCCGGACAGATCAAAACCGGTTCATCAAGCCGAACTGATCGCATTGCGAAATACAACCAACTCCTTCGCATTGAAGAAGACCTCGGTGATTGCGCCATTTATGGATACAAGAAGGTAATCTAAACAAGATGCGCGGATTGAAAGGCCTTTTCCCATCATTTAAAAACATCATTTTAACCGTGGTGTTTGCTCTTATTGCCGCATTGCTCTTTAAGAGTTTTTTTGATGAGAGGGGCCTTATCCGCGGGAAAAAGCTCAAAGCCAAATGCGAAGAAAAACAAAATGAAGTCAAACGACTTGAAATGGAAAATGAACTTCTCAGGCAGGAAATTCGCGAGTTGAAAAAGCCGAACAGCAGACGACTTGAAATACTGGGAAGAACCGAATTCGGCATGGCAAAACAAGGTGAAATAGTCTTTTCTTTCCCAAAACAGTCAGAAAAAGACCAAGCTCAGAATAACCAAATCCGCTGAGACGGGTCTCAGCGTTTCCGGTACATCATTTACAGTCATACAAGCGCTTTACCTTGATCGAACTCGCATGCGTGCAACAGCCGTTCCCGAGGGTGTTCTCTCGCCTACTCAAATTTGAGTGTCAGATTCAGTCATCTTGAACCGCATCATTTTTGAGCCTGAGGTGTTCCCGCTTCGACTGCCACCAGAAAACCTGTAATCTGCGCGTTCAGGTATCCTTTAAAAGAGTCAGCCGCATGATAAAACGCGGCATTCTGTGAGGCCTTTTCCTTGTTTTCTTATCCTTTAGATGGATTTTTCCCGCCCGGATCCGGGTCAAACTTAACACTGGTCATTCTCGAGTTCTTCGAGTATGATGACAACATTTTGAATTAGGAGTGCACCATGAGAAAGGTTGGAATCACCGCAACAGGAAGTTACTTTCCAGAAAAAATCGTGACGAATATGGATCTGGAAAAAGTACTGGATACATCGGATGAATGGATAAAAACGCGAACGGGAATCGCTCAGCGGCATTACATTGAAAAGGGAAAGGGATCCGCAGATCTTGCCTTACCCGCAGTAAGAGCCCTGCTGGAAAAAAGAGGAATGGATCCAGAGGACATTCAAATGGTTCTTTTCGCGACAGTCACACCCGACACCGTATTTCCAGCCAGTTCGGCGCGCATTCAGGAAATGGCCGGGCTATCCAACGCATGGGGCTTCGATGTTTCTGCGGCATGCAGCAGTTTTTTGTACGCGCTAGCGACCGCCAACAAATTCGTCCAAACGGGTATGGTAAACAACTGTCTTGTCATCGGCTCTGATGTCATGACCTCCATTATGAACCCGGAAGACCGAACAACCGCAGTACTTTTCGGAGATGCAGCCGGATGCGCACTGGTTGAGCCCGTTGAATCCGGAGGTTTAATCGATGAATTCTACCGTGTTGATGGTTCAGGAACCGCTTTTCTCTACATGCCGGCAGGGGGAAGCCGTAAACCTGCCAGTATGGAAACGGTAAAAAACAAGGAACACTTCATTCACCAACACGGCTCAGATGTTTTCAAAAGAGCGGTCACAGAAATGAGTGCAGCCTGCCAGAAGGTACTCGAGCGCAACAATGTCTCTTCGTCAGATATCAAACTCCTTGTTCCCCATCAGGCCAACAAGCGCATCATAGACTTTGTCGGTAAAAAGCTGCGTCTGTCTAACGAGCAAGTCATGATCAATATCGATCGCAGAGGAAATACCACTTCTGCCACACTTCCCACATGCCTCGATGAAGCCTGTCAAAACGGGACTTTGGTCAAAGGAGATCTGGTATTGATCACCGCTTTTGGTGCGGGTTTCTCCTGGGGAGCTTCTCTTTACAGATGGTCCTATTGATTTTTGAATATGTTCAATCTCAGGGTATGATATGATTCACCAATCCCTTTCATTTATCGAACTTAATTTCTCCTCTTCTCTGGCGATACTTGACCTGATTCAACCCATAGCCAATAGAATGGGTGAGCAGTTGGGTTTCAGCGAAGACGACCGCTACTGGACTTGGCTGGCTATTCAAGAGGCACTTAACAATGCCGTTCGGCATGGAAATAAAATGGAAGCGGACAAGCAAGTCACCTTTCGGATTGACATGGTTGACGAGAGTCTCATCATTCAAGTCAAGGATCAAGGTGAAGGCTTTGATCCTGAATCAATCCCCGATCCAACTGCTCCCGACAACCTCTTGAAGTCAAGTGGAAGGGGCTTGTTTTACATGTATCAATTCATGGATGAGGTTACAATAGAAACAGAAGATGGTACAATGGTCACCATGATTAAGAGGGTTCCAAATGCAGGTAGTGGTTAGACAAATCAACGGCGTATCAATTGTCGACATGGAAGGAAAAATCACGATTGGTGATGGAGATGTCCAATTGCGCGAAACCATTGATTCTCTCCTGGAGTTAAAGCACAAAAAGATCCTTCTCAACATGGAGCGAATCGGGTACATGGACAGTTCAGGAGTAGGTCAGTTGATGAACTGTTTCAGCACGACCCAGGAGGCGGGCGGTCAGCTCAAGCTTCTCAATTTGAGTTCCAAAATCCAAGATGTCCTTCAAATTACCCGGCTGTTAGCACTTTTTGATTACTACACAGAAGAAGAGCAAGCAATCCAGTCCTTTGAATAGAGTTCAGGCCCATGTTTCTTGTCTGGTTCTTATTCCTTCAGATTCCACAGGATGAAATTCAGTTTGACTATGAAACCACCGTGCCTGTCCACCAGTTCACGGTCAAAGTTATGAAACACAACCTGCCGGTAAAAGGGTTGAAAAAAGAGAACTTTCAACTTAAAGAAAACCTGTTGGATATCAAACTTAGACAAGTGGAATCGGTTTACCTGCCGCGAACAATAGAGATACTGGTCGATCTCAGCTCATCCCATTCCGATCGTCTGCAAAGATCCATTGACTTATGTCGAAAAATTATCACCAACAAAGAAGAAAATGACCGGCTTAAAATAAGCTGTTTTTCGTCTATTTATTTGGAGTGGTCCCCTTTTACGACCAAACCCGATGTCTTATTAAAAAGTCTGTCCAAACTACAGGAAAGAGGTTCAACCGCCTTTTACGATGCCATATCTCATGCAATGAACTCTTTGGCGGCTGAAGAGGGACCGAAAGCGCTCATTGTTATCGCCGATGGACAGGACTTCATGAGTAAGATAAGTCCCAGGAACCTTAAATCTCAAATAAAGCGCATTGGCATTCCCATTTTACTGGTATACTCGGGCTCCAATCCCGGTAAAGAAGCCAACCTTTTGTATGAGCAATACCGCTTCCTCAAAGAGATAACGAAAATCAGTCAAGGGTCCTGGTTTCTTGCAGACGATGGTTATTCCAGCGCTCTTGACAAACGCATTAAAGATTTGAGTTTCAGATACCGCATCAGGTACCAACCACCAGATCCGGATAACACGTATATTTGGAGACGACGTCAACTTAAAGTTACCAATTGTGCCCATTGCGAACTATTCTACACACGAGGTTATCGTCTACTTCCCATTCAGGACTCCCCTGGACCATAAAGAAACCCGGGAGTTCTCAAACCAGCTGAAGAAGGGTAAGTCTTCATAGTAACAGCAATTGTAACAATAACCTGATCTTCCCGGGCAGACCGGGATAAGTGATTTTTTTTATTTGTTTCACTCACAGCTCCTCCATTCACATGGAATCTGCCGTGATCCTTTTTTATATGGACAGATGCGGTTAAGTGATCGCTTACCATCATCCCGTTCAAAAATAATGAAATTTTATATTTATTGTGTTATATTTTTACAGAGGATGTAAAACGCACAACTCGCTATATTAAATACAATATATTCAAGATGTTAGGATCATCCTTAAAACGAGGAGGCAAAGATGTCCAAATTAGCAATAGCAGCATGGTCACTGGGCGCATTTGGTGTCGCAACATTTCTTATAGTCGGCGGGGTGATCATTTACATGGTAAGGAAAGACAAGAAAAAATCCGAATAACAGCTGTTCTTTGAACGGCAACACAAAAGAGAAACATATCTTCTTGTACACATCCTTGATAAAGTTCTGTCCACCTTGACTCCACCTACTTAATTGATCCATAAGAGTCGTGTACGATCGCTGAGGTGCCTGGTTAATGACTTGCACAAAAGGAGTACCCTGAAGTGAGGTGTGTTTTGAAGTTCATCCATTCTCTTAATCTGTCTTTTGCTCACAATTCCACTGTTGCTGCCGAAATGGACCATGAGGTTCTTCAGGCAATTGAGGAAGCAACCGCTCCATTGTCATCCAGCCCGTTTTGCCATGAAACCGCTGCAACCACTAGCTTCGTTTATGGTTACGGGAGAATAGACGCCATGGCAGCCATTCAGCGTGATCGTGAGCTGAAAGGTCAATCACCAGGGTACCGTAGACAGCGATCACGAGGCCTTGATGTATCGACATGACTTCATCTGTGAAAAAGGCGCCGATTTAACTCAAATAACCAATTTCGATCATACGTCAAGACAACACACAGGGCTGCGATCCTGGCAAGCCGATCACTTTCATGCTCCTGATTATAAGGTACAAAGCGTTTACTTCCAGAGCTTTCGGCATGGACGCAAACGCATCTTATAAGCTTGTGAATGGCAAACACGGTCAATACGATTAGGGTATGTGGGACACCTTCTGTTATAATGGTGTGAAGAGTTCGCCATAACAGATTGGGGTCTTACAGCAAATCGTCAAATCACGGTAAAACCATTTCCGGAACCAACCGTAATGAGCATAGACAAGGGGTAGTTATCATGACAGATTCACAGGAAAGCAAATCAACTTACGACGACTTAGATGAAAGTATATGGGGCTCCAAGGTTTTCAGAACAGGTCTACTGATTTTTCTGATTATTTTCATCGTCTTTTTCTCCTTTCTAGGTTGGTATTGGAGCCGGGAGCCCGATATTAAGCCCGTTAAGGCGGGTACTTTTATGTCAGAAAAGTACCTTGGCAATACCTGGGTGACAGGCCAGGCCACCACAGCCGCTCTCATGCACTGTGCCAACACACTTTTGGATAAACCGGGCGGATACTTGACTAACGACAAAACACCCCCGAGCCTTTTTCTCGACAACATGCCCAACTGGGAATTCGGAGTATTGGTGCAAATTCGCGACTTAGCCCGATCCATGCGCAACGACATGAGCCGATCCCGCTCTCAATCAAAAGAAAACGCGCACCTGGCAGAAGCCGAACCTCTTTTCAATTTCAAAAACGACTCCTGGCTTTTTCCGCCTACAGAATCACAGTACCGAAAAGCGAACAAGCATTTGGAAATGTATTTTCACGAGCTGGGGACTTCCGAACACATGGGGTCGCAGTTTTTTGCCCGGGCTGACAATCTGCGTGAATGGCTGACAGTTGTTGAAAAAAGGCTGGGTGATCTCTCTCAGCGTTTGAGTGCCAGTGTTGCACGCACGAGAATCAATACCGATCTGGCCGGTGACGCCACCGCCGAACAATCAACGCAAACGCCTAAGTACGTGCAAGTGAAAACACCGTGGTTGGAAATCGACGATGTGTTTTACGAATCACGAGGCGCAACCTGGGCATTGATTCACTTTTTCAAAGCCATCGAGATCGACTTCCAGAAGTCACTGGAAAAGAAAAGTGCCATACCTCTCGTCCAACAAATTATCAGAGAGCTGGAGGGATCTCAGCGTCCACTGGGCTGGCCGGTTGTCTTGAACGGCGGAGGATTTGGGTTGTTTGCCAATCACTCGCTTGTGATGGCCTCCTACATCAGCAGAGCCAATGCCGCCGTTATCGATCTTCGCGAACTCCTTCAGGATGGCTGAACAAAAGGTTCTTCAACCTGACGGTCATTTCACTCATCTTTTTTTAGGTGAAAACGCAAATCCGGGTCAAGGAGAATATCCGCTCTCAGGCTGTACCGGAGAGCGAGAACCGTACTGGCTATTTCGCGAAGGAGTCTGAAAACCAAAAGCCTGTAACAGAGCAGACTTGGCAAAGCTGAGGCAGGAAACACATCAAAGCTCTTGTAGAAAGGGATTGCTCCTCTTCTCATTGCCAATGGTGGTTTTTGGTCCATGCCCTGAATAGACCGTTGTATCATCGGGCAGCAACATCAACCTGGCCAGGGAAGCCATAAGCGTTTGGTAGTTGCCACCGGGCAGATCGGTTCTTCCAATAGAACCGGCAAAAAGCGTATCACCGACAAAAGCCTTTTTCTCGGTTTCAAAATAGTACACAACCCCGCCCGGAGTGTGTCCGGGAGTTTCTATGACCCTTGCGGTCATTTTGCCTACCTTCAATTCCATGCCCTCCGAAACAAAACAGTCGGGAACAGGTACTTCGATTCCCGACAGCCCAAACATCAACCCCTGTGAGGGTGCCGATTCGTAGACAGGTAACTCCGATTTGTGCAAAAACACACGCGCACCTGTTTGACTGACAACATCTTTAATGGCTCCAACATGATCAACATGCCCATGCGTTTGGAAGATTTGTTCAATTTGTATGCCTTTGGCCCTGGCCATTTCCACTATTCGGTTGGCCTCGGAACCGGCATCGATGATGGCACCCTTACCTGTTTGTTCACAACCAACCAGGTATGAATTCATCTGAAAAGCACCTACGGGAATGAAATCTAGAATCAAGGTAATACCTCCTGAGTAAGTCTAATCTATAGCTCAGCTGTCTTTATGTCAAATGGAGAATCAAAGATTGAATGAAATGCTTGACATGCGATATGTCGACCGTAAAAGAGCGCCTGGTTGCTTCGAGCGTGTTCGATTGGTGTTCCAACGATGCACAGCCTCTGCTCTCTGACCTTGTCTCCATCTCATAGTCATTTATGAGAGCCATCTGCGATGGCTCATATTTACAGCAATCAAATAGCTTATAAATAGTGAAAAAACGCTTTTACCCCAAATATTCAACCAGAATCCAGCATTTAGACTCATGAAAAACAAAAAGTGACCATATTGCCCCCATGCCGTTGGGATCCGCAGCACTCTATATCTATACAGATACACTAAGATTATAAAGTTTTTAATTTGTTGGTTTTAATCAAAAAAATGGTATCCCCCACCTGACTGTTTTCCTGGAAAGAAGTTGATTATTTGGGTGATCTACAGCGGCTCAAACTCGTTCTCGACAACCTTCCCGACGAAGAGTTGATGCAAGCAATCGAAGAAGATCGCGGATGTGGTCGCGATGACTATCCCGTTCGTGTGATGTGGAATTTGCTTATTGCTGGTATTGTTTACCAACATCCGTCTACTGAAAGTCTCATCCGGGAACTGAAACGGAACGCTCAGCTGCGTCAGGTTTGTGGAATGAATCCTTTTGAAACCAAGTACCCTGAATCCTGGAACTTGAGTCGTTTCAACAAGCATCTCATTAAACACCAGGACCTGCTTCATCGTATCTTTCAGGAACTCGTTGAGCAATTGTATGAGAGTCTACCGGATTTTGGTTCTGTACTGGCAATGGACGGCAAAGCGCTACCACGCCGAGGAAAACCAAACAAAAGCAGTAAGAAAGATGGCCGTCGAGATCTCGATGCAGACTGGGGTGTCAAGCAATATAGGGGAACTCATAAGGATGGCGCACATTGGGTCAAGAAAATCACGTGGTTTGGCTATAACCTTCACCTGATTGTCGATGCCGAATATGAACTTCCTGTAGCGTACCATCTGACAAAAGCTTCCAAATCCGAAGTAACTGAAGCGCATAAACGACTCGATTCAATCAAGAACATCATGCCGGGAATTCTTAATGAGGCAGATTACTTTCCAGCTGATCGTGGATATGATGAGGGGAAACTCATTAAGAGGTTATGGGATGATTACCAAATAAAACCAGTGATCGATATTCGAAAGATGTGGCAAGACGAAGAGGAGACGCAAATCCTTGATGGCTATGAGAATGTTGGTTATGATTTCAAAGGAACCGTCTCTTGTGATGATCCGGACAGTGTGGCCGTCTTTGAAATGCCTTATGCGGGATTTGAGAAAGCGCGTGAGACTTTAAAATACCGTTGTCCGGCTCTCCACTATGGGGTCGAATGCCAAGGACAAAAGATCTGTCCCATTGCCAGTGCGATGCGAATCAAAATGGAGACGGACCGGAGAGTCTTGACGCCATTAGCCCGTTCAAGTTATAAGTGGAAGGAACGATACAAAAAACGTTCATCGGTAGAGCGAGTCAACAGTCGCCTGGATGAGTCCTTCGGTTTTGAGAACCACACGATTCGAGGGGAAGAAAAAATGAGAATACGTGTCTCATTGGCATGAATGGTGATAAATGGGATGGCATTGGGACGGATCAAGCATAAGCAGGCAGGAAAAATAAGGTCGCTAGTTGCTGCCCCGGCGGCCTGGAACAGCCTGAAAGATCAATCAGCATGGTATGATTTAGGGAGAAGTGTGCCTTAATAGAGTAATTTTTGTGTTAGTTAGGAAAGACATAGGCAATATTAACATGGCTAAGACTGAAAGGAGGTGAAACACGAATCAAAAAGGCCTATTGGAGGCGCGATAACCGACTTTCTAGTCAACTATAGCCACATTCCAGCGCAGCGCAGAATGCTCAAAGATCTTGAAAACTGCCATGGTATGATTTATTATCATACTGTAGGTGAAATTATGGCTACATCAAAAATTGCAGTTACAATTGATAAAAACACATTGGTTCAGCTGGATTTGTTGGTCAAATCCCGTGTATTTCCAAGCCGTAGTCGTGCTATTCAAGAGGCTGTTTCGGAAAAACTTGCCCATATTGCAAAAAACA
>PDUC01000072.1 GCA_002747255.1 Acidobacteriota bacterium
AGAAGAAAGTCGTGCTGTTGTTGCCCAACTGCAAAAAAGTGGCCGGCAGGTGGTCATGTTGACTGGTGATAATGCGGTGACCGCACAGGCCATTGCCAACAAAGCCGGGGTTGATGAAGTTATTGCCGAGGTGCTTCCTGATGAGAAGGCAGCCAAGATTGCTGCGTTGCAGAAACAGGGATGCCGTGTTGCGATGGTTGGTGATGGCCTCAATGATGCGCCGGCACTGGCAACGGCCGATGTGGGTATTGCGATGGGCACCGGGGTTGACGTTGCGGTGGAATCTGGAGATATCGTACTTATGAAAGGCGATCTGAACGGGGTTTTTACCGGATTACGGCTTTCCCATGCGGTTATGAAAAATATTCGTCAAAACCTGACCTGGGCCTTTTTGTTTAACGTGATTGGTATTCCGGTGGCAGCAGGCTTGCTTACCCTGTTCGGAGGCCCGGGGCTTAATCCGATGCTGGCGGGTGCTGCGATGGCGATGAGCTCTGTGGCCGTGGTAAGTAATGCGTTACGGCTTCGTTTTTTTCATGTTCAAGAAAGCCAAGAAAGGTACTTTTCTCGGTAACTATTTGGTGCTTTAAAGAATACATCGCAAGCTCCTCTTTCAACCCAATACGAATTTCTTTTTGTTCAGATGGAGAGAGCCTCCCTTCATGTACATAGGCCACGGCATATTTTGGGGCTGACACCACGCAGATGAACGGCACCACCAGGACGGTTGCTTGAAAGCCACCCGTTCAGAGTGGGTCTCTTCAATAAATTTGTGAAAAAGGGCATCATGTTGGGTCTGTGATGCCCTTTTTGTTCTCGGATGAACGATGGGTTACGAAATATTGTAGATCAAATGCTCTTCAATGTTCAGTTGCAGGGTGTCACTGCCTGATATACAGGTAAACACATGGTAATTTATGGTGTCTATGGTCTGGTCGGCATCCTGTGTCCAACCGCCGGATGCGATCACCGTATCTTCACTGTCCGTGGCAGTATCTCCCTGGATGGTCAATTCATTGTTTCCGTCGGTCATGTTTTGCACGCTGGCGGCATCAAGGGTAACAGTTTGCTGACCATTGTTGGTGAGGTCAATGATTTCCATGTTGAGCAGTTCAACCGTAAGTGATCTGAAATCCACATTGTTTTCTTCTACGACCAGTGTATCTTCTCCGTCATAGCCGTCCTGTCTGACAGCGTTTATATTCAGGATAATGGTGTCGTTGCCTGGCCCCGGCGGGGTCACGCCGCCGCTGACAGTGACGTTGAATGTTCCCGTTTCTGAAGGTGTCGAGGCGGCACTATTTTCTGTCTCCATCGTGTGTGCCGTAACACTCATTGTTTTGTTTATATGGCTCTTGTGAAAAATGAGTGGGTAGTATATCCATCTCCATTGTAAATTAGGTACAGTCTTGATGTTTTTCCTTCACTCTAATTGACCAATCGTTTTGTATGATGAACAAGTTGTTTCAGCAAGCGTTAGGCATCGAATCTCCTTGGTATATCAAAGAGATTGAATTTCAGGCCTCAAGCAATCGGCTTGATGTTTATATCGATTTTACAAAGGGTTCGAAATTCATGGATGAACGTAGCGGTACCGTTTGTAAAGTGCATGATACTCAGCAAAAAAGCTGGCGTCATCTTAATTTTTTCCAGTATGATTGCTACTTGCATGCCAGAGTTCCCCGAATTATCTGCCCAGATGGTCGAGTAAGACCTTGTCTTGCCTTCTTGGGTCGGAGTTGTAGCAGGTTTTACGTTACTTTTTGAAGCACACCTTATTCAGCTTTGTCAGGCAACCCCTGTACACAATGTAAGCAAACTCACCGGCGTATCAGATTATTGACTCTGGAGAGTGCTGGATGTTTATGTAAATGCTGCCCGTTTTTATGAAGATTTTTCGGAGATCAGGATGGTTGGGGTTGACGAGACCTCTGTCGCAAAAGGACATGAATATATTACTCTTTTTGTAGATATGGAGAAGAAAAGAACAATTCATATCAGTGACGGAAAAGGAAGTG
>PDUC01000063.1 GCA_002747255.1 Acidobacteriota bacterium
GAGCGTTGGCTTGTTGGATGTAATATTTTCATATTCTTCAGTTGATAAAATAACTACAACTTCTTTTCCTCTGCGTGTTACCCGCTGAGGCCCAAGTGCAATAGCATCGTTTACAACCTGACTAAATCGAGCTTTAGCATCTTGCAACTTCCATGACATATGCATCATCTTCTCCTTTTAATAATCATTGAATAATAGTCAGTATAGTCTGATTACTGATGAGATGTCAATGATCAACAGGCCTTACAGTAAATAAAGGTCATAAACTCATACATTTACAAAGACTACAAATTGTTTACTAAAAAGATATTCTATAATGTGTAACATTTGGAGAAGGGTAACGCTGAGCTCAGGGTCGGTGCGATTTCCACGCAATGAGCTACAAGATCAGACCTCCTGATCTCTGGTCTGATCGATAGAATTGATATTTAGTTCTTACTGTTTAAAAATAAACAACATATTCAAAAGTGAGAAGTTTAACGTCAAAAAAGTGATTGGAAATTGAAAGTGGTACCTTTATTCTGAATTCGAGAAAAACCACAAAAAAAAGGCGGTACCACAGACCCCAAGCATTATTACCCATAATTCCTGCAGACACCCCAGAAATTAGTGTTATTTTAGCAGTTCAGTCCCAAGATGGTTATTGGAATTACTTTTTTGGTTTGGCTTGGCAATTGGTTTTGCCTTAGATATTTCCGTGCCGTTTTTTCACCCACCCCTGCCATGGCTGCGGCAAGTGCAAGATGCTTCTCTTTCTGTCTCAATTTGATTAACCTCCTGTATTGGTGATCTGTAATCATAGCCAGGCCGTCTTTCTTGTTGCTTGGCCTGTTTTATCATTTGTAAAACCGGTAAAAATAATTGTCGTCGACCGGTATTTTTAATTGTCGCTGATCAGGTTTCGCGCGGAATCAGGAGATCTGAGTTTGGTTCTTAAATGATTGACTGAGAACAGCAGACATGCGGGCTTGCCCCTTTGCAGAAAGATGTGATCCCGAGGAATTGCATGCAAGTCAAGCGTGTCGCTGGCTCCAGCCTGAGTTTCTGGCTACTTTCCTGACAGCCGCCGCGATAAACATACGCCTGGTTGCAAAAAGCTCCACCCTGCCCTTGGTTCGGGTGATACCTGTGTAGAGCAATTCCCTCGTTAAAACCGGAGACTCGTGAATGGGTAAAACAAGCATAACCGAATCAAATTCAGAGCCCTGGGACTTGTGAATAGTCATGGCGAAAACCGTTTCGTGTTCAGGCAGAACGGAAGGCAGAAAGGAGCGCTCTTCACCATCGCTCAACGGCGGGAAGTAAACACGTTTGTGCCCTGCTGGATCGCTGCGAACAATGCCGATATCGCCGTTAAAAAGCTGGGCGGCATAGCTGTTCTGCAAGACCATGATGGGTCGGTTTTCATAAAAGGGCTCTGCCCTGTCAATCAGCTTGTTTTTTTCCAATATAGCTTCTATAGCTGAATTCAATTGGTTGACGCCGTAAGGACCCTTTTTTACACAGGCTAAAACGCGAAAGGCGGCAAGAGCACGCAGTGCCTGCTGAGCACTCTGTGCCGCGACCACTTGACTGAAGTTCGAGAGGATCAGGGGTTCCAGTTCCTTCAGCATCTGCCTGTGATCCCCGTTTTCATGCCAAATAACGGGAATATCGTCTTTTGAAGAAGCCTCACTGACCGCGAGTTCATAAGCCTCACCAGCCGAAGCACGATCGCCCCGATTGATCAACCTGCTGATCCTGCCCACAGCACTCGCGTCGGGAAATCGGTAACTCTGCTGAAGCTGAACCAGACTTCGCCGCTTCTCTTTACAGGTTGGCAGCACCTCACCTGAAAACGAAACGTACTCATCTGCCAGTTCCTTTGAGAAGGTGTTTATTGCAGACGAATCGCATAAATCGCCAAAACACCGCCCTGCCTCCACCGACGCCAGCTGATCTTTATCTCCCAACAGAATCAGGCGGGCGTCATCTCGAACGGCATCCAGCAATTTGGACATAAGCGGAACCGATATCATGGAGCATTCATCCACAATCACCACATCATGGGGCAAGCGCTTTTCACGGTTGTATCTGAACTGAAGGGAGTGCTGCCTTGTTCCGAGCATGCGATGGATGGTAAGGCCTGTGTCTTCCGGAATCCTGCCAATTGCTTCCTCCATTTCAGGGATTTGCTCCAGCATCATTTTTTTGATGTGGACAACCGCCTCACCCATGCGGGCGGCGGCCTTTCCCGTTGGAGCAGCCAGTGCTATTTTCAGCGTTGGGTTCATCTCGTAGAGCATGCAGAGTATTTTGGCAAGCGTGGTGGTCTTGCCTGTTCCAGGGCCGCCGGAAATAATGGACAAGCGGTTTTTAACGGAATAGAAGGCCGCCACTTTCTGCCAGTTCAAGACACCTTTCGCTTGTTGAAACAAGCGGGAATCGTTCAAATGCCTGCTCACCACTTCGCGTTCAGCGGCATTCAGTTCCCGTGTGCCGCTGAAGTGATCCAGCCGGGCCATCATGTTTTCTTCGTATTGAAAATAGCGATAGAGGTAGAGACTCCCGCCCGCCAGAACCAGCGGTTTCACCTCACCCTTTCTGACCTCTTCAGCTAAGGCGACACAGTTGCTCCGGGCAACTAGATCCAGGTCATTTTTCTGGAAGTCTATCCCCTTTGTTTTCAGAATCTGGCGTTCATTTTCCAGATCGGTCCGTGAAAGGCAGATGTGTCCCTGCTGAACCGCCCGGCTCAAGAGTGCCGCCGTCACAAAGAGCGCGTTTTCCGATTCTTCAGATACAGTTGACCCGGATTGCCTTGCCATGAATTCAGCAAAGTGAAGGTCAATACTCGAGAAAAGCTCCGTCGCTCTCATTTTCTCAAAAAGCGTCATTCTTGACCTCCCGTAAGCATCGCTGTCAGCTGTTCAACGGTTCTTCTGTGGGGACGATCCCTGAAAACACCTGTCTTACCCGCTCTCGACGGGTCAATACCTCTGAGGTAAAGATAAAAAACGCCGCCAAAGTGCCGATCGTAATCGTACTCTCGCAATCGCTGCTGAAGATAGAGGTGCAATGCCACGGTGTAGACGTGGTACTGCAGAAGGTAGTGCCCCTTTATCATGCTCTGAAGGAGTTTACAGCCTGGGTCTTTCGCTTTGGCCTCCGTGAGCGAAGCATAGGGGAAAAGATAATCATCCAGCTGATTGCCCAGGTGGTTGGATTTCCAGTCGATGATGTAAAATTTGCCTTCGTATTCAAAAACCAGATCAATAAACCCCTTCATGAAGCCCGACACAGCCTTGAAATTCAGACCGGCAGCCACATCCCCCAAAACCGATTTCAGTTTGTTTTGCGTAAGACCGTTCACCTTGAAGTAGAACTCCATCTCTGATATTCGCCTGGCATGCGTCACTTTCGAGAGGGTGAACTCTTTATCGCCCATCATCAAAGGGCATTGCAGCACGTTTTTAATCATTTTCAGGCTGACATCCAGCATCCACTCTTCGGTAAAGCCCCTTTTAGACAGTTCATCTTTCGCGATTACCTGGTGTTCCTCTGCGGTGAAATCCACTTTTTCCAGAATATCATGCCACGCCAGACCTGTTTGCGCGCCTTTTTTAAATGAAAAGATGGTCTGATTGCTGTCCGGGTCTTCTTTGACCTCTTCTTTTGTTTCTATTTCATCAATTCCCGGCTGCTCTTCCACTTCCTCTGTGGCACCGCGTATCAATCCCGAATAACTGGTGAACCTCCAACTCCAGGGTATGCTGCCTTGAAAACGCAAAGCTGCCAGAGGCACCTGTTTCCCCTGCTTCAGACTCAACTTGTCTGACGTGAGCTCAGGCATGCTCAGCACTTCAATCAGACCGGGACAATTGAGACGACACAAGTCCGCAAACATCATTTCAGGTTTCGTATCAGTGGAATAATCGCGGTGCAGCAGGTACGCCAGAGCCGACGACTCCATTCTGCTGATTTTGCCCCAGAAAATGTAACATCGACTGACCGCACGGGTAACGGCCACGTACATCAAACGCAGAGCCTCCGATCTGTTTTCCAGACTGGCCTGACCCAATTGCTCATCATCGAGAGACGATCTTCCCACAGCGATAGCCGCAACGGCCCGTTCGCCTTCTGTAACGTGAAACTTAACCGTTCCCTCTGTGCGCACGCTGGTATTGCTCCACAGAAAAGGACAGAAAACAACAGGATACTCAAGACCCTTGCTCTTGTGGATGGTGGAGATCACAACCGCATCGCTGTCACTTTCCAGACGCAGTTCAAATTCCCTGGGTGTCTGACCCTCTTCACTGATCCGTTCCGAGAGATACTCCAGAGTGTTGGAAATACCCAGATCGTGAGCCTCGATGGCGTCTTTCAGGAGCTCTGCCAAATGCGTGATATTAGTCAGGACGCGCTCGCCATTGGGTTGCTGCAGCAAGTTCCGTTTAAGGCCGTACATAGTTAGCAGAGTGTGGAACATGGGGAAAAAACCGCGCTTTTGCCAGAGTTCAGAGAGTTCCGCGATTTTCACCTGCTCCCTCTCCCAGTCTTGTTCACTTAAAACCTCAAGGTCGTTCAGGTTCCCGCCCAGAATGGATGTCATCCGCGCGGCCTTGAGTAAACCCGTGTTTCCGGGTTCCGAGACAGCCAGCAGCACCATCCTCAATTCTATGGCTTCAAAACTGGCAAAAACAGAGCTGTCGCCGCTCATGACGGCCTGAACGCCTCGCTCTGACAACATGTTCTTGATCATTCTGCCCTGTTTGTTGGTTTTAACCAAAACCGCTATATCACGCGCGCGCAGCGGTGCTTCATCGATTTTGGCCTTTGTGCGCGGATCCAGCAGACGCACAATCTCTGAAACCGTGTGCTGAGCGAAAATCTTTTCAGCAGCCGGTTTCAACATGAGCTGCTTCTTGCCCCTGGCCAGGTGGTGAGCCTCTACTTCTGTGGAAGATTGATACCATATTTGAAGGGGCGCGCTGTGTTGACCGTTTTCAGTCAAGTCCACCGGGCTCCTGCCGCTCTTGACTTGTACCAACTCAATTTCCGGGATCAGAAAAGGGTTGCCCTTGGCACTGAACAGCTTGTTAACCGCGTCAACCAGCTTCTGCGTGGATCGGTAATTGGTATCCATCGAGTACTGTCTGTCTGGCTGCACGTATCCGCTGCTGACCACATCGCGGTAGGCGTAAATGTCGGCACCTCGGAAACTGTAGATGGACTGCTTGGGATCACCAATGAAAAACAAAGTCGTTTGATCGTCATCAAATACTCTTTTAAATATTTCAAATTGAACGGGATCCGTGTCCTGCGATTCATCGATAAGAACCGCATGATAGCGCTTTTGGAGCGATGCTTTCAGTTCCGCGGCAAGCGGCCCGTTCAGAGCCCGGAAGATACGCTGAATCAGGTCGTCAAAAGACTGTACGCCCGCCCTTTCTTTTCTTTGCCCGGTTTCAACTCTGGACTTCAACAGGAAAAGCGCCTTGAGTTCGGGCACAAAGCCGGACAGATCTCGATAGGAGGCCAGCATCGAATCGATACATGTGAAAAATGGATGCTGGATATCAGCCGCAAACAGTTTCTCTGCATAGGAGAACTTTTTAAGTAAAGCCAATTGAGTTGAACTTAAAGTGAACGCCAGCTCCGGATACCTGAAATACCGGTCAAGAGCTTCGTATTTATCATTTTTATAAGAGGACTTGCCCTTCAATGAGGAAGATTGTATCAACTCTTGAATTTCATCGCGAGCCTGGCTCTCCCAAATCTGCTTGGCCTGATGGAAATGACCTTGAAAAGCACTGGCAACCCGCTGAAGTTCTTCCAGTTTTTCAGTTATGGATTCCTGACACTCAGGAATAACACGGGTCTTGGAGTCGACGCCCCGGGCCAGCTCCTCCAATACCGGAAGATCCATTTTCGGCCAAATGAAGTTCAGCAGATCAGATGGCAGGGAATAGAAGTGTTTCCTGATAAAGTCAGCCGCCCATTCTCTGCGGAAAGGTGCGTCGCTTTCAAGCAGTTCCGTGCCGAAAGTTGTCCCGCTTTCAAAGGCATTTTCGATCAAGACACGCTGGCAGAAACCGTGAATGGTAAAAATAGCCGCATCATCAAAGGATAAAAGAGCCATCTCTAAAAGCGACCTCGCCGTTTTCCCTTCCACTTTGTCGACGATCTTCCTTATTTCCCGGTTCTCAATGGGAACACCCCTGCTGAATTGAAGTGCGTCTTTAATGAACTGCCGAATTCGACCTTTCAGCTCGTCCGCGGCCGCATTGGTAAAGGTAACCGCCAGTATTTTATCCAGCTCCAGTTCCTTTTCCAGGAGTAACCGCAAAAAGAGCAGGGCAATGGAGTATGTTTTGCCGGTGCCTGCGCTTGCCTCGATGAGGTTCCGGCCCGTTAGCAGGTGTCGATCGTCAATATCAAATTTTTTCATCTGGAACCACCTGAAAAGTTGAAGACCTTTTCAGCACAAGTCTGGAAGTGCTTTGTACCCTTCGGTTGAGTAAAAATGCCAAAGTGTTTCATGCAGACATTGAAAGAAAAGTCCCGATTGTCGTAGTTCATTTCATTCTGCCAGGCCTTTTCGGCCTTAAAAAGTGCCGATCGCTCGTTCTCCCTGGACAGAATGTTGACGTATTCGTAGGAAACAGAGGGCACAAAAGGCATGGGCTGCCTTTTGTAAACGAGATAGAGCCTTACAAGCTGCTGCATGGCTTTCTGCGCATGATGAGAATCCATGGGCTGGAAGGTAAAAGGAGAGCCGCTTTTGGCATGAAAAGCCGAGTCGAACCTCTTTTCCAGACTGTTGATGAACAGATGCTTGATCCAAAGCTCCAGTACATCCTTGCCCTTAATGGAGGAAGTGGGTCTGAACACAACGCGCCTGTAACCGTAAATATCATTGACACATCCGGATAAAACCACCGTTTTTTTGTCAATTACCATTTCTAACTGACCTTCGATCCGGGTTTCAGGCACATTGGCAATTTTTGATTCCAGACTGCTCAGCATGTCTTTCATTTCAATAACCGCCTTATTGTACACCGCACGCCCGATATGGCCGTGCGGCAAACGCCCGGCAGCTTTCAAATTCTGAAACTGGATGTGTTCGCTGTTTTCTCCCTTCTTCCAAGCATCCACATATTCAGACTGGGTGGCGTATTTTTCAAGAGCCTCCAGCTGAAACGCTTCCTCATCGCTGAAATCGCCGTCGAAAGAGCGCAGAGCCAGACCTTTCTCTTTGACAAGGAACGCCTTGACGGGGTTTTTAAAGAAGGCAACCAAAGACTGCAAATCAATCTGGTCGCCGTGTTCCCATTGGGCTTCCGCACAGTAAGCCGCTTCACGAGATTGCATGGGGGTCAGCAGACTCAGAGCGGCATCGACATCCTCCTGCGAGTAGCTGAAAAGGCCTGAACCCGCACGAAAGTACTTTTGGTTGTAGGCCGTTAAAGGGTGTTCCGTGATCAGATCCTTCACTCCGTAGCCGTGTTCCGCGTAATCCAGCAATTCTGACACAACACTGGACGGCTGTTTCACGCCGTTGTCTACCATGCTTCGCCCGGTAAAACTGATGTAGAGACGCTCTCTGGCACTTAAAAGCGTTTCAAGGAAAAGGTAGCGATCCGATTGTTTCAGATCCCTGTCCAAAGGTCTTGTCTCGCCCTTCATGAGATTGAAACCGAGTTTGGTCTCCTTTCTTGGGAAATCGGTATCGTTCATTCCCAGCACACAAATAACGCGAAAGGGAATGGCCCGCATGGGGATCATGGAACAAAAAGTGATTCCACCCGAAATGAAACCGAGTTTGGTCTTCTCTCTGTCCAGGTAACCGCAAAGCCAGGATCTGACAAGCTCAAGAGAGCATTTGGATTGATAACGGCTGGTATCGTAAAAGACCTGCAATTTTGAAACGGCGTTTTCCAGCCGTCTTATCTCGTGATCGTTGGCCATTTTCCTGTCGAAGAATTGCTTGAACAAGCTGTGCAGCCTGAGCTGCCAACCCATTAAATCCACAGCCGTTCTGCATTGCCTGAAAGCTGCTTGAAGTGCGTCTATGAACTCGCACAGGTTCCCCAGAACGGCGGCCTCTCTGCCTTCAATGGCGGTATAGGGATAGATCCCGTCCACTGTTGTTTCTTCTGAAACCGCGTAACCCATCAGCATGCGCTCCAGACCGTGCTTCCAGGTGTTTTGCTCTTCCGCAGGCAGTCCCATTTGCTGCTTCTGCCCGCCGTCCAGACCCCACCTGATCCCGGCTTCACTCACCCAGGTCCTGACTGTTTCCAGATCATCTTCAGACAGCTTGAACTTGGATCGTATAGCCGGAAACTCCAGCAGGGAGAGTATGGCCGATTTTTCAAACCGGCTCGAGAGAATGTCAAGCAATGAAAGGAATTGACTGGAACAGGAAGTGGATCTGGAGAACCGGGTGTCCGCAAACGCGTACTGAAGCCGGTGCTCCCGAAATCGATTGGAGAAGACCGCCTCGATGGTAGCGGCATATTCATTGATGTCGGGTACCATCACCAGAATTTCATCCTGTTTGAGGTTGGCAACGCCCGATTTATCAAAACAGGAAAGCAGGTAATCGTAGAGCACTTCCACTTCACGCAATTGATTGTGAACACTGGCGATGGTTAACGAGGCGTCTTTTTCAACGGGAGGCGCATTCGCGTCCCGTTGTGGAGGTGAATCCTGAAACACATCCGACTGGATATGACCCAGCAAGGTAGCGGGAAAGTGTTCCCGGTTGAATTCGGACCGATCGTCAAAATCGAACTGGAAAACGGCTTGCAGAAAGTGCTTGCCCATCTGTCCCCACGAGTGCAGCAGTTCGTTGCCTGGCAATTGATGTGAATCCTCTTCACTCAGCCCTCGTTTCATGTTTTTTTTCTTCAGCCACGCCTGTTTCTTCTTGTGCGGACTCTCCTGCCAGAACCAGTTCGGACATGGATCAAAGAAAAAGAGATGAACCTCCATGACAGAAGAAAGCGCGTTGAGAATCTGCAAGTGCAAGGGCAGCATTATGGACGTAAACAAACAGGAAACACGCGGATAGGGCGCCTGATCGCTTTTCTGAATGGCCTGCATAAGGTCACCATGCCGTTGAAGCGGGTGCTGAAAAGCGTTGTTCTCCACCAAACCGCGCCACAAGTAGCTCTGCCAGGACTCGTCTTCTGATAAAGGGTTGACTGACTGGCTCCACGAATCGATGATCTCCGGCCGGTAAACCAGATACTGGTCAAACAGATCGGCTATTTTCTCGGATAATTTGAAACGCTTCAAGTTGTCGCCGCCGATGTACCTGTTCAGTTTCTCTAAAGCGCCTTCACCCTCATGCTGGTCTATCAGGTTGTATATGGACCATGTCAGGTTTTCGGCATCGAAGACGGATGCAGCGGGATACCCGCCCATGTACTTCTGGTAGATTCCATCCACAAACTCAACCGGGGTTTCAAACTTCAAGCCGCTGCATACACCGTTGCGCTTGCTGAACCGCCAGCGAAACCAGCGTTCCAGGCCTCTGGTCTGAACGAGAATCCTCTCTTCCTGCATGGGCGGCAGAGGTGCTTTGAGAATCATCTCTTCCAGAAAATCGGCCAATTTGCCTTGATCATTCCCTCTGTAAACAAGTAAGCCCCGCATCAATCCTCCCGGCGTTATCCTTTCGCATTGAATAGAAACCAGTCTAATGAGGCTCGTGCCGGATGTAAAGGCTCATTGGAGATTATTTCGCGCTTGCCTGAATGGTAAATTACCTGTAATTATGTTAAGCTTACAGCCATCGTACAAGGAGTGAAAAATGAGGTTTACCTTTCTTATCGTCGTACTTGTCAGTTTCAATGCTTTACTGCATAGCCAGGAAATGCTGTATTACGCAGAAGATACATTTGGAGGAAGCAACATCTATAGAGTGAATATGGATGGCACAGGAAAAGAGGTTGTAGGAAATACGATGCTTCCGTGTACAGCAATAGTTGCTGATTACAATCGAGGCAAGCTGTTCTTTAGCCAACAAGATTTTTTGACGAGATGCAATTTAGATGGCTCTGATCCTCAGAGAGTCGCTTTTAACTTTACGCATCTCATTTATGATATCAAAATGGATTTTTCTCGCAACAAACTCTACGTGTTGACAATTAAACAAGGCAGTTCAGGCTCATTAAAAGCCGTTTTCCAAATAGAATACAGAAACCATCCTGGTCATAAGTCAACCATATAGTCGGGATCTTGAACTCAACAACAGCCAACAAAGGCTGTACTGGTGCTCGGGTGGAGACATTTGCATGCTGGACCTGGAGCTTGGTGCCTCTTCATTTCAAAGTGTCAACATTTCTCGAGGAAACCTGCTTGATCTTGTCGTCGATAATCTTCACAATCGCCTTTACTGGACCAATGAAAACCCAGCATCAATTCAAAGGAGTGATTTGTCCTTACAGAATATTGAAACACTTGTCACTCAATTTAAAAAGAAATTGAGAAAGGGCACTCTTGAGCACAAAATTCTTTTTTTTATTCTTTTCCTGACAATTCCGAACGACTTGTTGTAGGAATTCTATTCATCAACATGAAAGGCAGGAGGAAATCAAGCCAGCCGCGCTGCTAATTATGATTTGCCAGGTGGTATCGAAAATGCTATGTTTGATACCAAGACTGCATGGAAGAATGAAGGCCAGGATGTACATTCCGGTCTTTACACCGTAATGCGAGGGCTATGTCTGGTCAACTTATGTAGAACTCTTATCAGCGTATAGTGGAGCAATGTAAGCCAAGAAATGTGTTTTTGCTTTTTATTTTTTTATATACCTCTTGCGTTTTCGACGTTTGAAAACCCCATACCGTTAAAGTCCTTTAAAATAATAGATTCTGAAAACTCTAATTTTTACATTGTAGCTATCGAGCGTTACAGGGATATTGGTTTGGTTCTGAATGCAAAACATGACAAACAGGTGTGGCTTTTTGATTTCACTTCAAAGAAGTCGAACCTCATTGCGGTAGAAGGCAGAGGCCCGGGTGAACTGAATGGCGGACCTTTTAGCATAGGGATTTTTGGAGAGGATATTTTAATTCGAGATCGAGCAGCAGTCTATTCTTTATACGGGAAAGCAGGTTTCAAGGGTGTTTTGCATGATCACCACTGCAACGACAACTCCATGTTTTTAAACAGCTTGATAAAGATTGATGAAAATACAGCTTTTGCATCATCCGGTTCTGTGTTCAAAGTCGACGGAAAATATCATCTCTTAGGGAAATTAAAAAAAACCGATAGCGAAAAATGGTGTGTAACAGACTGGTTAATGTCGGAAAAAGCTGTACAGGGGGATGATTTTAACTCAAAGTCCTTTCGTATGACCTATTCAGCATTCATCAAACTGTGCCCGGCATCAACAGAAGGAACATTTTATTTTGTGCCCTTGTTCTTAGGTTCAGTTATTACAGTTCTAGATAGACATGGCCGCTCAATTCGTGAAATTCAACACCCTCATCCCCTGTCCAGGCATTTGCCAGGAAGTCCTGATGATTTATTGTCATTTTTCCTGGATAAAGACCATGAGATCCCTTTAATTCTCGGTAAAAGTGCTTTTTCTGATGCAAATGGACTGCTTCACATCCTGATGAGCAAGAAAGATACTTCCATCATTGTCTCACTGGATGAATTTGGAAACAGGGTAAACGTCATGCAAAGCAAAGAGAGGATCATAAGTGCCGTACCCTCCTGTCACGGGGATGCCTATTTCGGGCTGGATGAAGATGGGAATGTGTATCATTTAATGCCAACGCAATGAAACTGGTTCTCTGTATTTTTAATTCAGAACCTTTGCCATACACGACATTTTTTTTAAAAAAAAAGAGAGGAAAAGATGGGTTATCAAAAAAAAATTCTGGTTTTATTGGGCATGACCTTGTTCCTGGTATTCCTGTTTGCTGTCCTGTCCAACAGATTCCCTCTTTCTCAGTCAAAAAGACTGCACGGTTTAAAACTCGTTTCCCAACACGAAAATGAAGATACCGTTTACGACGATCTTTATTCTATTGCTTCAGCCATCAGGGATGTCGGCTCAGATGACAAAAACATATTTGATAACCGTGTTGAAGCTGACTTTTATCAAAAAAACAAGGCCACCTTAGTGAAGCTGTATGAGTATTTAGAAACACATACAATACTGTCAGTCCATGAGTCCAGCTCACGTTTCCCAAATAACGACAACAGCCGCCAGAAGGAGCTATATCCCCGTTACATGTACAAACTGGTACGTTTATTAAGAGCCCATCTCTATCAAAACGACCAGGATGTCAACCTGGCTTTAAATGGACTGACTCAACTTGGGCGATATCTCTGCCAAAACCCTTCTTCTGCAACCATGGGTCTGGGTGTGTTTGCATTATCTGAACGTAATTCTGCCGTGATTAAACTAAACTTGACCCATCTCGATCCCGCATGGTTTCAAGAGCCCAGTTTAGTTGATTTGCAAAAAGCATACTTGCAAACAAAATGGGAAGATCTCTGTGCTCAGGAGAAACAGATCTTGCTTTTTTTTCAACTTCAGGACTCCAGTGACAACCACTCTGAAAAATGGGACTTTCTTGCTCCTTTTTTTATGAACAAAGAGGCGACGGTTGAGTACATTTTTGAAGATTTCATGCACATAAAAAGTGGCATTCTAAATGAGGGATTTTGCTTTCAATATTCCAGACCTGAGCGGTTCAATTTTTACCATCTCAAAGATTGGCTTTTTAACCCGATCGGGAAAAAGCTTGCAAGCATGTCATTCATGCCGAGCATTGTTAAAAAATCTGATATTTGTGTTTTGATTTGGCAAAATCACGCATTGCAAATTCTACAGTTATCCAGAGAACAAAGCGTTTTACTGACAAAAGAAAAATGTGCTGAATTTTGCGTTCTTTTAAATTTAAGAAACCCCTTAACATTAAAACCCTATGACATCACTGAAGACGGCAAGCTAATTGCGTTTGATCAGTCAACTGAGCGTTGTGCAGTTTTAAAGAGTTTCAGAGATCATGATTTATCTAAACTGAAAGGATTACCTGTTTTCTATAAGAAAAAAAGTACCCACGATCCAGGAAGTGCTAAATGAGTTCGATGGCATCATCAGCGTCAACCTGTTTTGCTACCAGCCGCCTTCCCAAATCGTTCAGTTAAATGATCGCTTGCATTTCTTCTTCCCAACGATGCACCTTCAATGATCATAGTTCACCCGGGAGACACAATCTCCCGGGTGAAAACCTGAGAAATTTACAATGGACAATTCATCCTTGAAATGAAATCCAGGATCGTGAAGACCCCATCCTTATCAACGTCAACATCGGGATCATTGAAATATGGAGACCACAGCATGTTGTAATAATAAGCCTCTGGAACAGTGCAGAGATCGACTGTTTCGGGGAGAGACAGTATACCTTGACCATATATTTTAGATTGGAGATCTAGTACCAAATTAGCAGCCGAAATAGGTGTTTCCCCAGTCAAACCTGTAACATCAAAGTTTAGATCACCAAATAACTGACCTGCCATTATTTGACTCGGACAGTTTGCAACCACATGAATTACTCCAGGACTTTCCAGTGTGACAGTCGCGTTCGTACAGCCTGCAGAAGCACCTGGCGAAAATCCAGTGTATTTGATTTTTCCAGGATCATAGAGAACATCAAATCCAAAGTTTGCTAAATCCTGTTCCATGGTCAGTGAAACCGTGATGGAATCGCCATAAACAGCCTGCACCGATCCAATCGTAAATGCGGGTAAAGTTGAACCACATTGAAGTTCAACAGGCGTGAAGTTGAGTCTCCAATTGGTGAGCTCGCCTGTGTCACCTCCAGCTCCATCGTTAACAGTCAAGCTCCATGTGCCTGAAGCCACCTGCCCTGTTAACATATCAAGGCTCTGTACCGGCGTAGTGGTTCCACCTGTGCCATCACCGTAGATAACATGTAAGTCATCCGTCGTACCACCTGTCCGATTGTGCAGAGTAGCTGCAACACCGCCAGGAGAAGTCAACGTAACCGTAAGATCTCCAATATACGTATGAGTGATATCCACTTGAACTTCATTGACCGTACCAACCACATCGGTACCCGTGTCGACGGTGATATAGGAGACCGTTGTATTGTTGTCTGTTATCGGAAGAGGTAAGTCTGCTGCCGTTTCATCGATAGGCGAACCGGGATTAGCCAAATGGCCCGTATGAAATTCTGAATTTGCCGATGCCACTTTACCATCGTAGGACAATGCCAGATTTATGTCAAAAGCGGCTCCGCACTCCATAAAGGAGTCAAGCGAATACTCAAATTCCACAGTCGTGGAATTGGCTTCAACATGCGGGTCTAAAGCACTGATTGTAAAACTGGAAACGGGAATAGAAACCGATGGCGAAGTACTTGATACAACAAGACTGCCTTCAGTTGATGCCAAATTTCCTGCATTGCTAATCACAGCCGTTACATGAATGGTTTCACCCGGATCAAAGTAACCGTCGTCGTTTCCTCCTACCTGATCACTGTGCGTAATACTCTCAAAAACAAGCTGGGGTGCAGGAGCAAAGAAATTGCCATGGGAGTCAATATCAGCCCTGATCTGAGTGATAAACATACCCCTGTTTCTATCGGAAGACGATGTGCAGCCACCACAGTGGTGCAGGCCTATCATCCTGTTGGTTGCCCTACTGTAGACAGGTGAGCCTGAGGAACCGCCTCTGGTATCGCAGATATAATGCAGACTGTAATCCCCAGTGAAATCAAGTATGCCCTCACTGATAACCCGTGCGTTTCCTTGAGGATGACCCACGATGTAGATATCCTCCGTATCGACGATTGCCTGGTGATCCAATTCCATTTCAAGCGGCGTGTAGACAGTGGATGGAGCGGGATCCGGACCGTTCAGCAGAACATGACAGAAAGCATAGTCGAGGTCATCTAAACCGGTCGATGTGCATGAACCGAAGGAATTGTTGAAGTAGGTATTGCTATCGGTCGAGTCACAGTAGTAACCCTGTGTAACGACAGGGTCTTCACCGCCTATGTTCTCTTCACAGGTCGTTCGATAGTAATTGAAAACAAACTCGGTGTTAGCACAGTCAGAAATAGTTTCAATGCAGTGCTGATTGGTGATGACATAGTTCTGGCTGCTGACCAGTGAACCGCTGCACCAGGTACCACCACCGTAGGAACCTATTGTTAAAACGCCAACTGTAGCTTGAGCATTCTGCCACATGGCCGCATTTTCGAATTGCTCACCGGGAGAATAACACCAGGCAGAGCGATAAGGACTGGCTTGGGGAAGCCCGCCACAGTCTGATTCCGTGGGTTCAGGCAGTGCAAAAAAGGCCATGGTACCCTTGAAAGCTTTTGTTATTGAAAACGCATACCTTTTAATGTAATCCGTTGCTGAAGTTATCTGAAGGATAACCGTTTCTCCCGGAATGGTGAGTGACCAAAACTCGGCAGCTCCGGCAGGCCCGGAACTCATAATTCGCTGTCGAACAATACCCGAAGCATCGCGAATTTCAAGCATGTCACCTGCCATAAGGTGATAATTTTCAAAATACAATTTAACAAACTTGGCTCCCGGTACTTCTATTACATGGGACCACAGAGCTTGATCTCCTGATCGTGACTGAACATCAGCCATCCTATTGTCAAAAATACCCTTTTGAAGGGGAACCACATCACCTGCATGATCGGGATTCATAGCTAAACAAGTAACAACCAGTGTCGATAATAACAACACACTTAACAACCTTTTTTTCATATTCTTTACCTTAACAAAAACTAACCTGTAAATAACCGGCCAGTAATTTATAATCGCCAAGCATACCGAATCACACAGTAAAGAGAAAGTAAATTCAACACACACATGAAAATTAGTTTGGTTATCAAACAAAAGGTATCGGACATTTGTCTTGTTTTCCAGCTAACCCTTTTCTACTTTATAATTGAATGCTAAAATTACATGTAATTGTGTTAAGCTTTCAGCCATCGTACAAGGAGTGAAAAATGAGGTTTGCCTTTCTTACCGTCGTACTTGTCAGTTTCAATGCTTTACTGCATAGCCAGGAAATGTTGTATTACGCAGAAGAGTCATGGGGAGGAAGCGTCATCTATAGAGTGAATATGGATGGCACAGGAAAAGAGGTTGTAAAATATACGGGATTTACTAATATGAAAGTGTTAATTGCTGATTACAACCGAGACAAGCTTTTTTTTAACGACTGGAGCATGTTGGTAAGATGCAATTTAGATGGCTCTGACCCTCATGTGTTTTTTGCAGGTATGATTGTCGATGCCAAACTGGATTTTTCCCGCAACCAACTCTACGTGTTGGCACACAAGCCAACTACTTCGGAAGTTTTCAGCGTTGTTTATAAAATAGACGAAAGTGACACCATCTTAGCGGCATCTGATCTTGACCCGGTACTTACCCTGCCTCATTGCATTACTTCCTTTGCACCGGATTTTTCAAATGACTGCATATATTTTCAATCTTATCTTGGTACCACGACACAAGAAACCGTCCATCGATGACTTTCACAATCGCCTTTACTGGACAGGTAACAAACCAGCGTCAATCCAGAGAAGTGATTTGTCCTTACAGAATATAGAGACTGTTCTCACCGAACCTGATATTATTGGTGGCGAGCCGTACACTTCTAGTGGCCCCCCGAAGCTGGACGTAGTTTTAAAGCAGCCTTTCTCCAGCGTACCTGCCATGAGTAAATACGGACTTTTCATTTTTGCGTCTCTTTTCATCCTGCTCGCCTTGGCCCTCAAAAAAAGAAATTGAGAAATGGCATGCTCTTTGGCGGTCTAAAGGAACATGCAAAAAACTGCCTTACATGCCCAGCGGACCCAGGCGGCTGTCTTTTGCGATGGGGAACTGCATTTTGGGCGTGTTGTCATGCTGACGGTTCACCTGGTGGCCATAGATTTGTAAAGAGAGTTCGGGTGAGCGTGTCTGCATTGAAACCGTCGGGTATATCGAGATAACAGGTGGGAACCTCTGATGGCATGAGAAGATGTTCATCGTACAGTGCAAAGGCAAGGTCGGGATGTAAATTGGGGTCGTACGCAACATCGTTGCACTCCATGCCAATGCCCCAGGTAACACAGCCTTCTATTCCCGGCAGATACCCTCCATGTTGCCAGGAATAGGGATTGCCTGTTTGCCTTTCACGTGTTCTCACTCCAACATCACAGTTTGTGTCACCTGTATCCCACTGGTACGATACCCAATAAACACCACTGGATAACGATACGGGATCATTTAAATTAACCGCCCTCGCACCATCTGATAAAAAGTGTTCCAGGTTGTTAAACGAGGCAACTGGAGTTCCAGGTAACGAAGCCTCATCTTCGTATATGAAGACATTGACAGAAAAATCTTCAATGGAAGCACCAGCCCAACAATCGAAGTGGCCCCCGATGAATCTCAAGGCATGGATTTCCCATGTCTGGCCTTCTGGAACCGTAAAATCATCAGCAGCTTGAATATTCATATCACCATGTGCCAATGAACTCACGCTGCCGTATTCCCCTAACTCGGTCATCTGGTTGTAAATCTCAGAGGCTCGTATTTGAGTAAGCACGATCAATATCAATGAGATAAAAACTGTTGTCCGTTTCATTCTGTGTGCTCCTTAGACTTGAATTTCCATTCTGGTACAATCTTTTATTCATATTTTTCCAGTAAACCACTGAAAGTTCAAGTTTAAAAACAAGTTTACTCACTCCAACATACGGAACCTGCACATGGACAGTGCCCACGTGTATGCCTGTATCTCCAGCGTACCAACTGACCATAAAATCCTTAGATGGTGAAACCATTGATTCATCATTTACCTTTACAGTGGAATGATCGTGCGCAGGATCATTAAAACGGCGTGTTTGGCCGGAAAGCAGTTGCTTTCTGGCCTTACAATGGTAAATTAACTGTAATTGTGTTAAGCTTACAGCCATTGTACAAGGAGTGAAAAATGAGGTTTGCCTTTCTTACCGTCGTACTTGTCAGTTTCAAT
>PDUC01000047.1 GCA_002747255.1 Acidobacteriota bacterium
GTGCCACAGATTCATTCGTGGTTAAAAACATCCGTGTCCATCTGTGTCCATCAGTGGTTAAAAAAAAGAAACCACAGATGAACACAGATAAACACAGATGTTTCTATAAGGAAGCCACGCACAAAATGATTGGGGTGTATTTGAGATTCTGAACGTTGTTATGTATTAAAAAAAACTTCATTCGGGTGTCCCATATTCAGTCTCCACAGCGCAGAATGCTCCAAACAAAAAAATATTGACATTGGCTGCAAAAATGACTTATTTTTATAGATGCGTCTGGGATGAGTCGCCAAGCGTCTCATCGAGGGCTTTTAAGCCCTAAACCCCAGTCGCCTTTTTTTTTACCCATCCACTTCTCCTCTCCATGGGCTAACAAACTTAGACAAGGATTGACTTATGTACCTCTTATACATAGATGAATCTGGCACGTCTGCTATTCCTGGAAATACATCTCATTTTATTCTTGCTGGTATTTCAGTTCCAATTTGGCATTGGAAAGATTGTGATAGAGAAGTAGGCAACATCAAAAATCAATATCATTTAGAAAATTCTGAGATCCATACAGCTTGGATATTGAGAAAATATCTTGAGCAAAGCCGTATCCAAAACTTCTCATCGTTGAATTATACCCAACGAAGACAAGAAGTTGAAAAATATCGAAAGAAAGAATTATTACGATTACAAAAAAACAACCAATCAAAACATTATAAGCAAACCAAGAAGAACTATAAAAAAACTACTGCTTACGTTCACCTAACATATGACGAAAGAAAACAATTGATATTGCAAAGTGCGTATCAAATTGGGGGTTCGCCCGATTATTTGCAGAATGCATTGATAAAGTACATTTCGACCCATCGCGAAGCACTCAAGATATAGACACTCAGGCGTTTGAACAAATAGTTTCACGGTTTGAGCAGTATCTTGAAAGCATTGGTGATGATCAAAATAAATGTTTTGGCCTGTTGATTCATGACAACAATGAAACGGTCGCTAAAAAACATACAGAATTAATGATAGATTTTCATTCAAAAGGTACATTATGGACTGATATTAAAAACATAATTGAAACACCTCTGTTCGTTAATAGTGAGTTGACTTGTCTTGTTCAGATAGCAGACCTCTGTTCATATGCTATACGGCGATATCTTGAAAATGGAGAAGAAGATCTATTTCAACAAGTTTTCAAAAGAGCAGACAGAAAGTCTGGAAAAGTCGTTGGCATGAGACACTTCACAGATGACTCTTGTAATTGTGAGATTTGTAAAAATCATTAAAAGCGTACAAGTCGTTTCACCGGACGCCGGTGTGTTTGGAATGTTTATTAGATTGGAGGTGAAAGTCCTAACCTGGGGCCCTCACGAAGGGAACCCAACATCGAAAGCAGGGCAAGGCTCAACCTGTTAAAAAATGATCTGTGTTTATCTGTGTGCATCAGTGGTTAAAAAAAGGAACCACAGATGAACACTGATGGACACAGATATATATAAGGAAGCCACTCACAAAATCATTGGGTGTTCCATTCAATTTGTACATTCGTGTGAATTCGTGTTCATTCGTGGTTAAAAAAATAAGAACCACAGATGGACACAGATAAACACAGATGTTCCTATAAGGAAGCCAGGCACAAAATCACTGGTTATGCATTTGAGGTTCAGGGCGTTATTAAATTAAAAAAACTTGTTTGAATGTCCCAGATTTACAAGACTTACACAGACTCACCAGACTCATCGGTTTTTTAGCTGGAGACCGGTTTCTTAATGGCGTTCTCTGGCTTTTTTTTAGCCTCTCAAGACGGCACCTCAAGACAATCTTGATAGATGAATGTACATGGCGGTTTTAGCAGGTGCAAGAACTCTGGATTTCCTGAATTCTACTCTTGTTCTGTATGTCCTGAATTCTACCAGACTCTGAATTCTACTCTTGAGGTTTGTGTTTAGCTGAAGATGTGATGAATGCTCCTTCAAGGATATCGAAGTAGATCGTTTTATCTTCGATTGAGGCAATTGGCATCCAGGGCTTTTTTGTCTTTTCCCAACGATTGTTTTTCAAATCAACCTTGATAACATAGTCACCTTCCGGGGCAATAAGTCTTTCGTTTGTCCTTTTTTTCTCGAGAAAATACAGTTGGTCTTCAAAGGCCATTGCGTATTTGAGAAGAACTTTCAGGCCATAATACTTACCGCTCTCTCTAAGTTGTTTTTTCACTTGAGCTTCAGATTTATGAGCTAAACTTTTCTGGATAAGCGGTTTAACTGCAGCTTTGATGGGATTTTCTTTGCTCCCCAGTTGAAACACGCTCGCATCACGTTCATTGAAAACATAGAAGGTGTTTCTGTATTCCAGAAAACAGGGAATGGTCCAAAAATTCTCTTCTTCAAGGGTGTACTCTTTAATGATATCCAGGGAGCGTTCTTTGACATTTAAAACCCCAAAAAGAACTTGTCCTTTCAGTGTTTCATTCTCAAAATCTCTCAAGGTCAAGAAGGTTTTGTTTGAACCCCTGATGGTCTGAGTATGGGTAATTTTAAGGTTTCTATCAAAACCCTCCACACTGTCAAGCCTAAAGGAATCGAGGAACTGCGCCTTGCTGTCCAGAAGGTAAACTTCCCTTTTCATGGAGTCACACATAAAGAAGCCTTCTTCGGTAACACCAATTCGGCTGTCTGGATAATGTCCGATTCTTCCATCATCGAGCAGGGTGGAAATACCCGTTTTTAAATCGAAATGATAAAATTCGGTGCGAAACCAATTGGTCGTTCTGGAAGCTGTTACCAGCATGACATTGTCACCCTTTTGATTGGCAGAAATCAGAAAATCCACAAAAACATCGGCAATGGGCTCTTGCCGCTCTGCAAGCGTTTTTTGTTCCCCTAACATCAGGGAAGCCAATAAGAAATACAAAAGCATATCAAACCTCATCGTTTCGTTCGGAGGCAGGCTGGGCTGTCTGTCTCCAGTTTATCTTATCCGCAACCTTCTTCAAATAGTGCATTTACAAGCACTTTTTCAATATTTTAACATAAGTCTTCCTCTATCAAAAAAACTTCAACTATAGCTTACCATCAACCAGAACAAGGATTTGTTTTGTTAAGATTGAAATGGAATGTCTCTTTACCTGTTTAAACAGTCCCAACACCATTCCATTTCCGACTGTTGCGCTTATCAACAGATCACTCGCGGTGTGGCGTTATTTTTGGTAAAATCGTCTGATAGCAGGTTGAACGATTAAGCTGAACAAAATTGAACGGTGTTTTTGTTTTACAGCCTGTTTCCGCGTTTTGGCATCCTGATCAACCACAAATCGTTCCGGTTGTATACAAGGTCCTTTGTCCAGAGTGCAGGTGCTGATGAAATTCAATCAGGGGAATGAACATTGGAAACCACTTCCTTTATCTTTAACCGTGAATTGATTCGAATAAATGAATCAGGAGCGACTCCTCTTGTGGATTGGATTCGCCATGAAAAAGGGCACTCCGCCACGAAGATAGGCTGCCGCGAGGGCGATTGCGGTGCCTGTACGGTTGTCCTGGCTGAAATGGTGGATGAAACATGGCTCTTTCAGGCAGTTACCTCCTGCATTATGCCGCTTGAACGCGTTCACGGTAAATGGGTCATCACACTTGAAGGTGTTACTCCTGATAGGGGTTTAAACCCCGTTCAGGCAGCTTTTGCCCAAGCGCAGGCCACGCAGTGCGGATTTTGTACGCCCGGTTTTTTAATGGCACTGACTGCCCATGTTTTGAACTCGAAGACTCTTTCTGAAGAAGAACTGCTGACGGCCATCGATGGCAACCTGTGTCGGTGTACGGGTTATCAATCCATTCGCCGAGCCATTCGCCGGCTTGTAAAGAAGTGGAATAACCAACCCGATGGCATGGCAGAGTTGAAGAGACAGCTTCTGCCTGTTGACCTGAACGAGATAGCCGCGATGATGCAATCCATTAAAGAGAAAAACTATTCGGAAGAGGGCGAGCGTCCCTTTGTGGCCGGTGGTACGGATTACATGGTTCAGCTGGGTTACCCTCACCGAAGAGGTTTAAACAAGGTCTCATTTTTTGTTCGCGAAGAAGAGGGGTTTAAGTCCATCAGGAAAGAGCAAGGCTGTTATTACATCGGCGCCGGCGTCACAGCCTCCCAACTCTTTAATAATCGAGAATTCGCGGCGGACTTCCCCGGTTTTTCTCGCGTTAAAAACAGAGTCTCTTCCACTCCCATCAGGAATGTCGCCACTCTCGGAGGCAATTTGGTGAATGCTTCTCCCATTGCGGACTTTGCCATAGCCTTGTTGGTTTTGGACTGTCGTCTTCAACTAATGGGTGCCGAAGGCGAGCGCCAAGTGCAGCTGAAGGATTTTTTCAAAGGATACAAATTAATTGACTTAAATCCAGGAGAGCGGGTTCGTTCACTTATTGTGCCTGTACCAACCGAAGTTGTACCAGGCGGGGTTTTTCATTTTGAAAAAATCAGTAAACGCGACATCCTGGATATCGCCTCTGTCAATTCCGCGGCTTTCATTTGCCTCGAGGGAAACAGAATTGTTCACGCCGCTCTTTCGGCGGGAGGTGTGGCACCTGTTCCGCTTCTATTAGAGAAAACAGGCCTTTTTCTCTGTGGTAGAGAACTCAGTATGGAAACGCTCAAAGGTGCGCAGAAAGTGGCTTCAAGTGAAATTAGCCCGATTTCCGATATCAGAGGGACAGCAGCTTACAAATCAAAACTCCTGGAACACCTTGTTTTAGCCCATTTTGTGGATGACCTCCCCGAGGCATTTAAGCAGGAGGCGATATGGTTAAATTGATTGATTCTTTTTCACATGTTCGCGGGGAGTCGCTTTTTGTGGATGATTTTCCACTCATGCAGGACACGTTGTATGCGGCGGTTGTCGTCAGCCCTGCTGTGGGAAACATTTTGGCCATTCACGAACAAAACGCTCTGCACATTCCGGGTGTGGTCGGAGTGCTCTCCGCCAAAAGCATTCCGGGTTACAATCAAATTGGCGGGATCATTCCCGACGAGCCGCTTTTTGCCACCAATGAAGCTCATTTCGCGGGACAGGCAATCGCCCTTGTGGTGGCGCGTTCTCGCGATGCAGCCTATCTGGGCAGAAACGCGCTGAAAGTGGAAATAGAAGCGCGTGAACCGGTGCTTTGCCCCAGGGAGGCCTATCAGAAAGGTCAGCTGCTTCAGCCGCCCAGACTCATGCAAATGGGTGATCCTGAAGCGGCTTGGGATGATTGCGACTTTATTGTTGAGGGCCGGGTGGACAGTGGTTCGCAGGAACATCTCTATCTTGAAACGCAGGGTTGTCTGGCCATTCCCGAAGAACAAGGGCATCTGAAAATAATTTCTTCCACCCAGTCGCCCACAGGGGTTCAGCGAATGATTGCCCGGGTGCTCGATCTTCCCATGCATCAGATAGAGGTGCAGGTTCTGAGGCTGGGCGGTGCCTTTGGCGGCAAGGAAGATCAGGCCGCGCCGTGGGCCGTTATGGCGGCATTGGCCGCTCAGCACTACGGAAAACCCGTTAAACTCGTGTTGGAACGTCACGATGATTTGGCCTGGACAGGGAAACGGCATCCGTATTCCACGGACTATCGCCTGGGTTTCAATGGCGATTTGAAAATTGTTGCCCTGGATGTCACCTATTATCAGAATGGCGGAGCCTCGGCTGACCTCTCTCCGGCTATTCTCGAGAGAACGATTTGTCACGCGACCGGTTCTTATTACATTCCCCATGTCAAGATAACAGCTTATAGTTGCCGTACGAATTTACCTCCGTTTACTGCCTTCAGGGGCTTTGGCGGTCCGCAGGCTCTTCTGGTGATTGAGTCGGCCATCATGCGGGCTGCCCGCAAACTGGGATGCCGGCCGCATGAAATTCAGAAAGCCAATTTATTGAAGGAAGGCGATTTGTTTCCGTTTAGTCAGCGAACCGAAGCCTGTACGGCTGAAGCTTGTTGGAAATTTGCAGAGGAGAAGTTCCATCTTCACCGGGAAGAACAGAACATCAAGGCCTTTAACCGGCAGAACACCCTTTTCAAAATGGGCCTGGCGATGATGCCCATCTGTTTTGGCATTTCCTTCAACAAGACCTCCATGAACCAGGCCGGCGCTCTCGTGCACATTTACCAGGACGGCAGTGTGGGCATTTCCAGCGCGGCCGTGGAAATGGGTCAGGGCGTGAATACCAAGCTGGTTTACATTGCGGCAACGGTCTTGGGGATTTCAGCGGACAGAATTCGGATAGAACCGACCAATACCACCCGTGTCGCCAACACCTCGCCAACGGCCGCCAGCTCGGCAGCCGATTTGAATGGCAGGGCCGTTGAAAAGGCCTGTCTGCTGCTGTTGTCGCGGTTGTTGACCCACGCCGCCGAAGTGACGGGTTACGCTTTCAAGGATCTTCAGCTAAAAAAGGATTGTCTGGTTTACGCGCGTACGAAAAAACTGATCAGTTGGCAAGAGCTCGTTTCGTCTGCATTCAATCATCGTGTTGATCTCAGTGAACACGCCTATTACGCCACTCCTGAAATATACTTTGATAAAGAGAAAAACCAGGGTAAACCCTTTGCTTATCACGTTTACGGTTCGGCACTGGTGAAGGCCCGGGTCGATATTTTGAGGGGAACCTATCGCATTGAATCGGTCAAAATCGTTCACGATTTCGGTAAGAGTCTCAATCCTGAAATTGACCGCGGACAGGTTGAAGGAGCCCTGGCTCAAGGCATAGGCTGGTTGACCACGGAAGAAGTGCGCTATTCGAAAGATGGCTTACTGCTCTCCAACAGCCTTTCCAATTACAAAGTACCGGATTTGAACTCTCTTCCTGCCGATATTGAAACACACTTTCTGGAGACAAAAGGCAACGAAAAGGCGGTTTTCAAGTCGAAGGCCATTGGTGAGCCGCCCTTTCTGTATGGAATAGGTGCCTACTTTGCCCTGCACGATGCGGTACAGGCTTTTAGAGCACATTCAGGAGAACACATTACAGCGCCATTGACGCCAGAGGCCGTTTTCAACCATCTACACGGCCGGAAAAAATGAGCGGGAATTTGGCACTGGCAGGAACAAGTTTTCAGACAGCATGGAACGCTGCACTTTTGTGGCGCGGCTGTTACTTGAGTTTCAGACCTCCCGATCTCTGGCGGTCTCTTTAGGATCGATTCCGGTGAACCCAGTCTGGAATGGCTTGGGGTTGTTGCCTCTTTTGGGTGTCCCTTTGTTTGCTTTGTTTTTTTATTTCAAAAGAATAGGCCTTACTGAGTTCCAGACACTCTTTTCTGTTGTGGCGATGCTCCTGATTGGTGTAGTAGTTCATTTCCATCGCTTCCCACTGATAGGGCTCACCGTTCATAAGGACTTGATTTTCCGCCATGGCCAGGGTCACATCCAGGAGTTCCATGTTTTTGGTGTCGCGAATGAGCGCGAGGAAACGGGCATGTCGATCTTTATCGGAAAACTGGAAGAAATGGCGCATGGTGTAGGCGATGTGGTACCAGGACGGTTTAAAGAGTAGTCCTTTTAATTCAAGGCGCTTTGCCATGATGAACATGATTTCAATGGCTTCTTTGGACATACCCAGACCCGGAACCTCCTGACCGGGCAGTTTAGGTCGATCCGGTTTGAATTCTTCTCTTGGATTTCGGAGTGTAAACCAGTCAATAAAGAGCATGGGGCCGTGTTGGGAATCTGTTATTCTCAGAATGGCTTCAAACAGTGTTTGTTTCAGCCGTCCGGCACGGGCTTTAAGCCGCACCATGTCTCCGGTTGCCGTTTTCCTTATTTCAATTTTAAAACGCGAATATCCCAGTCTCCTGAGATTGGCGAGGATTCCGTACTTGAAGAGAGCCAGCTCGATACCTTCAGTCGTGTAATAGTCGAGGAATCTCAGGTTGACGGGCGCGGCAATGCCAAAGAATTCTTCCACATCCTGTTCTGTTAAAAGGGGTTCCACCTGGCCGTGTAGGTCTTTGACATCGATGGAGTGAAAAACCTGCCTGTAGTGATGTTTCAAGGGCCGGTCCGTTTTCGGAATCTTCATGGAGGAATTGAAAAGTACAGTAAGAACCGTTCCCGTGAGAACCCGCCATGAATCTTTGTGATATCCACCGCCCGGTACCCAAACCGATGCCTGTTTTTTCAGGTGTCTGGCCACCATGCGATCTCGGATCCTGGCTCCCTCCAGCGTTAAACCCAGTAAGCCGTGTCGATCGCCTTTAATGATATCACCCCCGGCGATGACGAAGGTTAAACGCGCTTGCGGAGCTCGTTTCAGCAGCAGAGCCAGGGCCTGGCTGTAGACTTGATCACTGCATCCTTCGGGTAAAACGGTTTCATCGACACCGGGTAATTCACCCCAATCGGAACCCGACAGGGAACCGATCCAGACCTTGGGATCCTGGTACAGGCAATCGGCGGTACCATCTGGAGGGTGGGCGTCCAGATCCAGGATGTTGATGTGTTCGTGAAAACCCTGCGCCCTTAACTGGGCAATGGTTACCGCGATATCGTTAACCAGACAATAGCCGCCCGGTTTATCGATGTGTGCGTGGTGAAAACCTCCTAACAGATTAAAGGTGGGACCTTGAAAGTGCAAAGCCGCACGGGCGGCCTTCAGTGTGCCTTGGCATGCCAATCTCATGGTGTGTAGAATCTGGTCCACTGGAATTTCCCATTCTTGCACCGAAAAAGTGCGGGCTAAAGCCTTTGTGGAGGCCAGGCTGTCTAACATCTCCTGAGAGTGAACTTTTGCAAGCAGGTGGTAGGGTATTTTGGTGGGTGTTTTAATGTCGGTAGTTTTCAAAAAGCCCAGAGCAGTGGCTTCCCATACCACATAATCCGCTCTGCGGAGTTCCATTCCTGAAAAGGCACCAAGAGAAGGCACGGGCAGGCGGTAATCCGGGTGATACCATATGGAAACGTGAGGGTTCCTTATTTCTCTGCCAATACGGTTGAACCATCGCTTGAATGCCATCGATACCTCATTTAACGGGTGTTACGCCACAACTCAGTTCCCGTATTATTTCATACTACCGGATAGCTGTCTCTCTTGAATGTGGTTTTCTTTCATCACAGGGAGGGCTGTTCGGTTCGGCTCATCCCGAAAGTGCAGGTGCCCCTTATACAGCTATTCGAGTCTTTGCCTTGTTTCTGTTTCAACAAAAAACCTGTTGTGTTTCAGCACGCTTGCGGTTTTTGGTAAGTTTAAATTAAACAGGTTTTTAGCCGCTTTTCTCGCGGTGGGCGGCGTTTGTCGAGTTTGGTCTGTTAGGTCAAGGTTGATATTTGAGAACAGTTATCCAGAAATTAACTCTGGTCTTTCCTCGTATTTTTTAATACAGTAATCCACTCTGCAGTGTGTTTGAAACAGGACACAGTTATGAGAGAGACAGCACAAATACCGTTAGTCAGGATGCCAATGCAGATGATCAATGGAATGAAAGACAGACTATCCAACATCGTTTCTCGTATGACTCCCGGAAAAGGAGGGCGTTCTAAAAAAACTATAAAGCCCAAGAATACAGGCAAGCTGGGAGCCTTTCTCGGTGTTTACACGCCTACCGTATTGACCATTATGGGCGTTATCATGTACTTGCGTTTTGGTTGGGTTCTCGGCGAGGTGGGCCTGTTCAAAACGCTGATTATTGTGCTTTTGGCCAATAGCATTACTTTTATAACGGCTCTCTGTGTTTCGGCTATATCCACCAATACCAAAGTGGGTGTTGGCGGAGCTTATTTCATTATTTCCCGCAGTTTGGGTCTCGATATTGGCGGTGCTATCGGGGTTCCTCTTTTTCTGTCTCAGGCCCTTTCGGTGACACTCTATTCGTTTGGTCTGGCTGAATCGCTGTGCTTCCTGTGGCCTGGAATCCCCGTTCAGACGGCCGCTTTTGTCATTACCATACTCGTTGGAGTTCTTTCGTTCAAGGGCGCGTCTTTTGCTCTTAAAACACAGCTGCCTGTGATGGTTCTCATCGCTGTCTCGCTTATTGTCATGATGTCTGGTGCGGTGCTGTCAGGTGACGTAACACCTGTCAATAGCGAAGCAGCACACGAGTCAGCTAACTTCTGGATTGTCTTTGCCATTTTCTTTCCCGCTGTTACCGGTATCATGGCGGGTTTAGGCTTGTCAGGGGATTTGAAGGAACCTCGAAGCGATATTCCGAAAGGCACACTTTGGGCGACAATTACAGGCCTTGTTGTTTATTTGACCATTCCGTTTTTCTTGTATGTGGGTGCAACTCGTGAGCAGCTGTTAAACGATCCCATGGTTTGGTCTCGCATTGCCTTTCTTGGACCCATTTTAGTTTTACCGGGTTTGTGGGGCGCTATTTTTTCTTCCGCAGTGGGTTCCATGCTGGGTGCACCGAGAACACTGCAGGCACTGTCTTTTGATCGTCTGGCTCCATCTTTTCTGGCAAAAACCGGAGGAAAAAACAAGGAACCCGTCATCGGAATGGTGGCTACCCTTGCTATCGCTCTGGGCGCGGTTTTTTTAGGGGAACTCAATGCGGTAGCGGAAGTGGTCACCATGTTCTTCCTGACGGTTTACGGGATGATCAATCTGGTTGCCGCCCTCGAAAGTCTGTCAGAAAACCCCTCGTGGCGGCCACGAATTCGGGTCCCGTGGTATGTGAGCCTGGCTGGAGCCTTTGGTTGTCTCATGGTGATGATTCTTATCAATCTGCCTGCAACTCTGGCAGCTATTGTGATAGAGCTGGGCATTTATTTGTGGTTCAAGAAGCAGGGTAAAAAGGGACGTTGGGGCAATCTTTGGCGAGACATTCACGAAGCCATTATCCATCACAGCTTGCATGCGCTTGAGAAACACCCCATGTCTGCCCGCAATTGGCGGCCGCACATTCTCACCTTTACCGGCAGTATCGATGAAAGGCTGGATTTAATAAGGTTTGCGGCCTGGTTCAGTAAAAAGAGAGGGCTCGTTACGGTTTGCGAATTGAAAGAGGGAGAGCTGCTGGATCTGGACTTCGATATGGATTCAAGACGGCGATATCTCGATCGGGCTCTGTTTGAAGCGGGCATTGACGCTTTTGGTGAAATCGATATGGTTCATTCCATCGAATCGGGTATGATTGCTGTCAGTCAAGCCAACGGTATCGGGAATTTTGCCAGCAACATGGTCATGATTGGATGGACAGACAGTCAAGAGCGCTTGGCCATCTTTTTACGAGTGGGACGTGCTCTGGAAAAGATAAAAAAGTCACTGTTAATCGGGAACATTAAATATCTGAATGAAACCAAGTACGATAGGGATAAGGAAATCCACTTATGGTGGGGCGGACTTCAGCGAAACGGCGATTTAATTTTGCTGCTTGCTTATCTTTTGACGTGTAACAGTGAATGGCACAATGCCAGGATACGAATCATGAGCATTGCCTCCAGTGCACTCATGCAGAAAAAAACAGAAAAATTCCTCAATCAGCTCATTCCCGAAATACGAATACAGGCTGAAGTCAATGTCATGCTCAAGCAGCCTGACACCAGCATCAATGAAATGATTCGAGATACGAGTGGTAAGGCAGATATCGTGCTCTTGGGGTTGGCTATTCCCGAACCGGGGGAAGAAGAGGCCTATGCCAGGAAACTCACCGAACTGGTCTCAGGACTCGATAATTTCTTCCTGGTGCGGAATGGCAGTGTTTTTATCGGTGATCTGATATTACCGGAAGAGCATGTTCAAGGCGAAGAGGAAAAAGAAGAAGAGAGTTGAGCCTTTTGGGGCGTTTTTCAGATCCATTCTCCTTTCTTTACCTGAACACAAAAAGGGCCCACCGGGAAAAACCCGGTGAGCCCTTTTTTATTGATTGTTAATGTTCTTGTCAAGCGCTGGTATGACTTAAACTATTTATCTTTAAACCTTTGCGGATGGCCTCGACCAGTGCTTTCGTGTCGTGTTCCGCCAGATCGTACTGAACTCGAGTGCTGGGCTGATCGATTTCGATAACGCGTCTGAGATCGATAGGGGTACCGATAACAACGGCATCTACATCTGCTTTCGCGATGGTTTCTTTCAGGTCTTCAAGCTGTTGTCCGAAATAGCCAAGCGCCGGAACAACTTTGCCCAGTTGCGGATACTTTTTATAGGCCTCTGCAATGCTACCCACTGCAAAAGGTCTGGGATCGACAATTTCAGCCGCGCCAAGACGTTCACATGCCACATAACCGGCACCGATGTTCATCTCACCGTGTGTTAAAGTGGGACCGTCTTCTACAACCAGGACGCGCTTGCCTCTAACCAGGTTTTCATCGTCTACTGAAACAGGAGAGTCCGCCTTGATGATAACGGCTTCGGGATTTCTGGACTTGATGTTCTTGATAACAAGATCGATGTCTTCCTGCTTGGCGGAATCGCACTTATTGATAATGATCACATCAGCCATGGTCAGGTTGGATTCCCCTGCCCAATAAAGCAGTTCGTGACCGGGACGCAGTGGATCCGCGATGGTGATGGTTAGGTCGGACTTGTAGAAGCTGGGGTCGTTGTTGCCGCCGTCCCAAAGCACTACATCGGCTTCTTTTTGTGCCTGATCCAGGATGGCACCATAGTCAACACCGGCATAGATGACGTTACCGGCCTGGATATGAGGCTCGTATTCTTCCATTTCTTCAATGGTGCACTTGTGCTTTTTCAGGTCGTCCAGTTCAGCGTAACGCTGTACCGCCTGTTTGGCCAGATCACCGTAAGGCATGGGGTGACGAATACTGACTACCTTTTCTACACCCAGTTCATTTTTGAGAATGTCCACAACGCGTCGTGTTGTTTGGCTCTTTCCACATCCGGTTCTGACAGCAAGGATGCTGACCAAAGGCTTTTTGCAGGGAATGTGTCCGCGAACAGGCGATAGAATTTTGAAATCGGCTCCAGAGCTGACAACTCGGTTCCCAATGTGCATCAAGTCTACATAGTGAATGTCGGAATAACTGAAAACACAGGTGTCTACTTGATAGGCTTTGATCATTTTTTCCAGATCTTCCATGGGGCCGATGGGAATGCCTGCGGGGTAGAGAGGACCGGAAAGCTCTGCTGGATACTCGCGGTCATTTATTTCCGGAATTTGAGTAGCGGTAAAAGCTACTACTTCATAACGATCGTCTTCTCTGTAAACGGTGTTAAAATTGTGGAAGTCGCGTCCCGCTGCTCCGATAATAAGGACACGTTCTCTTTTTCTTTTTTCAGTCAAGGGTTCCTCCCGTGTAGGTGTTGTTGATCGTTTGAGGTTGTTTTGTATTGATAAAAACCCGATCAGACGGAAGCGATGTCTGTAGGAAGCTAATCAGGGAATGATAACAACTCGTTTGCATTCAGCCTGCAATCATCTTATTCGATATGTATTGATCCATTACTTCCCGGTTATTTCAATCAAAACAACATGCGGGCGATCAGCTGCAGCATTTTTTGGCCGCAGCCAGCCGTGCATGTATCATACCACGAATTCACTGATTTTTCTTGCAATCTCGACTGTTTTACCTATTCGTTAATGTTTGTCTCATTCGACAACTCAATGCGTTTGCCAACATACCGAATTGAGGTTCGTTGACTCCTGGAAATGTTTGTCTGTTTTCAGCGGGAACTCGATTGGTTTGCCCGCTCTTTTTGAGAGCAGGCTGCCAGTCAACCTGCTCTCAACAGTCTCTTACTTGAGTCCCATTTTCTTGAAAATGGTAATGGCGGGACACCACTTGGTGAATCCGCTCTGTATTAAATTGACCGCGATAAACACAGTCAACCAAACAAAGTAGGGGTGAACATATTTTGTCAAAACCAGACTGATAAGAATCATCACTCCGGCCAAGACTCTTAACGCTTCATTGAGACCCATTTTTTACCTCCAAAATACAGCAATGCTGCTATTATAACCCGTGTATAACTAAATAATCAATCGGTTGTTTTGTTTGAAGTAAGAATCGTACTGTTTAATGAGAATGGAGCGATATGTCTTCAGGTTGATTGGGGATCTCATGCTTTGCATTGTTTTGCCGATACAACTTGTTGGTGTTTGTTCTGAAAGACACGCCTGTTTTGCAGAGTCGATTTATCGTGCTGCGCTAAACTGCGATTGAAACCAACATAAGGCTGTTTGTCAAAATGAGATGTTGTACCAAGAAGAAGCGTTTTGGTTTTTTTGATGCCGTCAAGGCTCGTGTGACCGGGAAGGTCAACAGCGTTACGTCATATGAGCGAATCGAGCGAATCAAGATGTGCAGGCGTTGCGATAAACTCATACGAGTGATGGCGATTTGTTCTAGCTGTGGCTGTTTTATCTACGAAAAATCCCGTTATAAAGAGTCGGAATGCCCCGAATCAAGATGGAAGGACATAGTGGATTTGAGGACGGAGCCTTGTGAAGTTCGCCATGAAGCACCGCCGTTCGACTCATAACAATGACCCATATTGACGGTTCTGTCGTTAAACCCCAACAAAATACGGCCAATGTGAGGGCTTTGTTTGGCAAATGCCTGCTTTCATGCGATAATCTCAGATATTTTTTGTTAGGAGAAGTATATGTCTGACAACGTATTGACAAAAGTGTCTGGAATTGGGGTTGCTCGCGCGGTTCTGTTGAACCAAAAAGGAATACAAACCCTTGAAGATCTGGCTGAGATTTCATTGGAAGATTTGGCGGCAGTCAAGACCATCGGAAAGGTCAACGCTCAGAAGATCAAAGCGGCTGTTGAAAGAATGATTGATAAAACAGAGACCTCATCCTTGCCCTTTCAAAATGAAGAAGACAAGGTTGAGCCTGAAGATGAAAAAACCATTCTGGATGAAATGGTTCAGCTGATTGACCCAAAATCATTTAAACTGTTGGCGAGAGCCAGAGCCAGTTTAGAGGATGTCCAGACCTCTGTTGAGGAAGGTCTTGAGGCCTTCAAGCCTCTGGGCAAAAAGCATTGGTTGAAGCACTACATCGATTACAAAACCAAGGCAAAGAAGCTCAACAAGAGAATCAAAGCGGTCAAGGAAAGACTGGAGGATATGTCTAAAAAAGAGAAAAAAGCCATTGCCAAAGCAGCTGTTCATTTTGAAAGATCGTTAAGAGAGCTTTTTGCAGAAATGAAAAAGAAGCGTTTTAAAAAAGTGAATCGGGAAATGGAAGAATTTCGTATAATACTGAAGTCTTTTATTGAAGATTGAAAACATACAGCGAGGAGTAGACAATGAGTACGAACCACTCAAAAGAACAAGATAAAATCACCAAGGTTGCGCTAAAAAAATATCATGAATCCTTGAGGCTCAAGCCGTATCAGGCTGAATTGATTAAATTGCAGCAGTACCTTGAAGAGACAGGAAGAAAGATGATTATCCTTTTCGATGGTCGGGATGCTTCAGGTAAAGGTGGAACCATCAGACGGGTAACGCGATACATGAACGAGAAGCACTACCGCATTGTAGCACTGGGTAAGCCCAATGAAGACCAGCGAACAGAGCTTCATTTAAAACGCTATATTGAGCAGTTCCCTCATGCCGGTGAAATCATACTCTTTGATCGAAGCTGGTACAACAGGGCTATGGTCGAACCCGTCATGGGTTTCTGTACGCAGCAGCAGTACAAACAATTTATGGATACAGTTGTGCAGTACGAAGAGAGTTTTGTTGCCGACGGTAAGACCACACTCATTAAACTCTACTTCTCTGTTGGCAAGGAAGAACAACAGAAAAGGTTTGACAGACGAAAACACGACCCCCTCAGACAATGGAAATTGAGCGAGGTGGATTTACAGGCACAAGAACTCTGGGACGAATTTACAGATGCCAAGTACAAGCTCTTGAAAAAAACCCACACACCCAAGACTCCCTGGATTATCATCCGATCCGACGACAAGAACCGGGCTCGTCTTGAAACCATCAAAGTTATATTGAATTCGATTCGATACAAAGGCAGGGACAAGAGCCTGGACTTTAAAACAGCTGATGATATCGTGATCGATGGTGCCAGAGAATTAGCCATTATGAAAAAACAGAAAAAGACGCATGGAAATATTTTGCAATAGTGAGGCGGGAGGATTTGTGACCAAAGAAGACATGGAAAAAAAAGTGAATAAAAATCAAAAAACGGATAATAAAAAAGAAAAAATCAAACTTTCTGAGGGGACAGCTCTTAAGAATCTCAACAGGAAAAAGAAAAAAAATCACGTGGCGGTTTTTGTAAAAAATTCCACAATCGATTACGAAAAAGAGCTGAGGTTCCTCCAGGTGGAATTGCTCAAATGGCAGAACCATGTTAAAGCCAACGGTGAACAATACCTCATTTTGTTTGAGGGTCGCGATGCGGCTGGTAAGGGTGGAACCATTAAACGCATCACAGAGCACCTCAATTCACGGGGTGCCCGTGTGGTCGCCTTGGAAAAGCCCAGTGACGTTGAGCGCACGCAATGGTACTTCCAGCGCTACGTAGCCCATTTGCCTGCTGCTGGAGAGATTGTCCTGTTTGATCGCTCGTGGTACAACCGCGCCATGGTTGAACCCGTGATGGGATTCTGCACGGATGAACAGAATAAGCGCTTTCTCAAAGATGTGCCCATGTTTGAACACATGCTGGTAAAGAACGGCATCAAAATCTTTAAATTCTATTTCTCCGTATCAAAGGCCGTTCAGTTGGAGCGTTTTGAGTCGCGAAAGGAAGATCCACTCAAACAGTTTAAAATTTCACCGGTTGATATGCAGGCCCAGCTTCTCTGGGACCAGTACACCGTCAAGAAGTTCCAAATGCTCAGTGAAACCAATCGAACCGTTGCTCCCTGGACTATCATCCGTTCTGATGTCAAGAAGAAAGCCCGGCTCAATTGCATTAAGTGCATCCTTCGCAATGTGGATTACGATGGCAAAGTCGCTGACCGCTTCTTTGAAGTGGACTCCGATATCGTTATTTCCGGTATCGATGAGTTGAAACACATGGAAGACAATCTCATGAATTCCAGTGACACCCTTCCCGGATAACCGAGAAATAGATGTCACGTGAACTGTTAGTCGTACGGCACGGCAAGTCAGACTGGAGTCAACCCGACCTGTCTGACTTTGACCGGCCGCTAAAAAAGAAAGGCATAGCAGCCGCTCGAAAAATGGGACGTTTCCTCTACGAACAGGGACTGAAACCCGATACGATCCTGGCCTCAAGTGCCAAGCGGGCAACAGAAACAGCTCTGTTGTTTGCTCAGCAACTTTGTTTTCCCGAAGCGAAAATTCAATTTCTGCCGCAGCTCTACTTGTGTGAACTGGAAACATTGTTTACAGTGCTGAATGCGGTTTCACCCGCAGTTCAGTGTCCAATGGTGGTTGGACACAATCCCGGTATGGATTTTCTGGTTCGCTCATTGAGCCGGAAAACAGTTTCATACAGGCAGGACGGAAAACTGATGACAACTGCCGCAGTCGCTCATTTTTCTCTTGAGGGTTCCGTGTTTCAAGCTGACGCTGGAAGACTCGAGAGCCTGTGGCGGCCTGCTGATATATAGATTTATTTGAAAGCTATCCAACAGAGTCATGGTCTCCCAAGAATGGCCTCAGGTTTCCAGAAAAACCTAGGCAATTCTTGTTTTTTTAAGGTCGCTTCCCCTTCCTGAAGGTCTTTTTATTCCTTCTGAAAATAAACAGATGGCCCATTGTGGATTTCCGCATTTACCATGATCGCTTTTTACAGCGAGACACATCGGAAACAGTTCTTGAAACCCGGCAATAGTAGCCCTGAAAAGTCAATTCTATTGGCCTTCATGAGCCGGTTTGTTACTCTGATTTGCCCGTTTTATCCAAAACAAACCGGCTCTGACGATCAATCATGATGTTAAATGCTTCCAGTAATTCATCAAGACCACGTGTTTCCGGTTCGAGTATTTTCAGTGCTGAGACTATAGCCTCCAGCGTGGATAGACAATGAGCTTCAGGTTCCTTTCTGATTCGATAATTACTGGGGTGTTCAGGCTGCAGCGATACATGTTTTAATCGGGCAATCCATGGGTTTTCGTAATAAAGCCTTTTCGCGTGAGACCAGGTTGCATCGAGAACAAGCAGAGCGGAAGGCGGGTTGTCTGCAGTCAGCGGTTGGGCGTTTTTTGAAGGGAACAGGACCGCTCCGTCCTCTGGAAAGGGGATTTGAGTTAGAAGCGTGCGGTATTTCCATGCTGAATCAACTTGTCTTGAAGTGGAATTGGCCGGCAAACCGGAATGCGCAACGTGGATACGGCAGTTCTTCAATCCCAGCACAGCAAGCCGCGCTGTGCCAATGGGGTGAAACCGCTCTCGAAAATGCTGAAGAATCACAACGTCTGTTTTATTCGATACTTCCACTATTAAATCGCAGATACACTGCGTAACAGCTTTATGACATCGATAGCAGTTTTTTCTTGCCAAAGTCGATTCCCTGCTGGTGAAATGAGCGTCTGAAAAATCTGGAGGAAGGCAGTCCTGCACTTTCTCTAAAAATCTAAACAGCCGTATTATTTTGTATCTTTGGATCATGAGTGTCAATAACGAGCGATGGCTGGGTTTTAATTTAAAAGATCCGTAAAAAATATGTTATGATCTTTTCTCCTTGTACCGACCTTTGAGGGAGCAATCGAGTGGTCTTTTTCAATTACGCAGCCATGCAAGTAACAGCAAAAATTGTTTATTACGGTCCGGGTTTGTGCGGTAAAACGACTAATCTGAAAAAGATATACGATCAAACAACGCCCTCTTCACGCGGTGAGATAGTCAGTTTGGAAACAGAAACCGATCGAACTCTGTTTTTCGACCTATTGCCCATTGATGTAGGCGTTATCGGTGGTTTTCGAACGAAATTCCAGCTCTACACGGTTCCCGGTCAGGTTTTTTACAATGTAACGAGAAAATTGGTTTTAAAAGGCGTTGATGGAATTGTCTTTGTAGCGGATTCTCAAGCAGCCATGCTCGATGCCAATGTGGCAAGTTTTAAAAACCTTAGAGATAATTTAAAGGAATTGGGAATACCCCTTGAAAAAACGCCTATTGTCCTGCAGTACAACAAAAGGGATTTGGAAAATGTTTCAACATTGGCTGAAATGGAAAACGCGCTGAATCCTTTTGGCAATTACGTATCCATCCAGAGTTCAGCATTGACTGGAGAGGGAGTTTTTGAAACGCTGAAAGAAATTTCCAGGCAGACTCTGTTTAAACTCAGAAACAAGGTGGTCGATCAGAATGAGCGCAAGAAGCGGGAAAGCATGGTTTCTTTTAAATTACAGACGGAGGAGCTTTCAGCCGAAGATTTGAGCGACATTGAGGAAGAAATAGAGATTAACGAACTTACCGAAGGGGCTTTTTCCCCTCTTGATAACACGAATAGTGATGCGCAAGCGGATCTTGTCATTGCTGAAAGTGAGTCAAGCCTTCCGTCTCTTTCACCACAGGATATGCCCGTTTACGATGCTTCCGCAGGAGAATCAAGTTTACCTTCAGTAAAGTTGACCGACATTGAAAATCAGGTGGATGAAATTGTCATTGACAGTAACGATGAGTTTGGGATAACAGGTTCAGGTTGGGATGACGAGAATGAGTTAACACTAGATTTCGATTTACCCTCAAATGATCCAATTGAAACACCGGAAATGGTATTGGATGAAGCAGGCAATGATAAGGCTGCCATGGATGAGATGGATGAGGACACCCTGAAATCGCATGAGGAACACAGCCCTGACAATCTCGGATCGATGCCTGTGGAAATACCATCGGAACCAAACTCGTCTAATTCAATTGAGACACCAATTGATAGATTGTCGGAGGAAACGGGGTCGGCACTCATGGATCTGGATTCCATCGAGACGGAATTTGAAGAGTCCGAAATAGAAGGGCTCGAAGCCATTGAGTCTGAACTGGAGATACCTGAACCCGAATTGCTCGATAAGCTGGGCGACGGTTTTGAATTAGAACACAAGCCGCGCAGCAAGCATAATTTTGGTTCCAGGTTGGACGAATTAACGAAACTCACTCAAACTCATAGCCGGAAAGCAGGTAAGAGCCGACAGAAGTCCGATATTTTGGGTGATTTTCTCTCTGCAGTCAGCCCGAGAAAGAGGAAGGAAAAACGCATCAAAGTAAGAGCTCCGAGACCGTTCCATTCTGCACAGCTTAACTGTATTTTGGTGGACAAGAGTAACAATGTCATTCACACACAGCTGGTAAAGGTCAACCCGGTAACGCTACCCGATGGGAAAAAAGAAATACGAGTAGTTCTGGATGTTGAGGTTGAAAAAGAATGATCTGGGTCTCTATCTTACTCTTGTTTCAATTAGATCCCGAAACACAGCGCTCATTTAATCAATTCTTTGAGCATAGCAATCGCTTTAAAGTGAATTTCATACAAGTGACAGAAAGCCCTTTTTTAGACAGCAGCCAGGCTTCCGGAACACTATCCATCTCACAGCCAGGACGGTTGCGCATGGTTTACTTGCAGGGAGAAGAAAAGACCATCATCTGTGACGGAACAACCTATTGTGAAGATGATCATTTAGCTGAAATCCGAACATGTACGCCACTGGCGGATATAAAGAATGATCCGTTAGTTCGAGTCCTCCTGTTTGGACACCATATTGAAACGTTCTTTCTTGTTGACCGCTACAAAAGTGAAGAGGGTGCCGATATCTATCGCTTGAGGCCGAGGGAAAAAAGTGAGTTTCATCTTGAGATTTCATTTAACGAAAAGTGGCAGCCTCTTACCATGGCCATTGTCTCAACGGAGGGAGAGCGCACCCAATTTACCTTTTCCGGCTTTGAGATCAACCCCAAATTTCCCAAAGACTGGTTTGTGATTCCCGCTACCGATTATTGATGGATTCACCATCTACAGAGCGGTTTCAAGCCCATTTTTCAAATACGACAAAAGAGAATTGAAAAAATGGGCTGACAGGAAGTCTTTCTTTTTGAGGTTTTTTAACTGGCTCCTGCTGTCTCTCGTAAAAGATGAAACAATTGTCTGACAGGAATCTGCTTTCTGTGTAGACTTCATCGTCAGGATTTAGGATAATGTGGCGTCTTTGATTGGCATACCCAATGGTGCTGATATGACACTTGCAGATGTCCTAATCAAGGCCGTATTTTTAACCCATTATTGTCAGACAAAAGTTTTGCAAAACAGGAGAATGGAATGAAAGTAGGAACACTTGAACTTAAAACGGGATTGGCCGAAATGTTAAAAGGCGGCGTGATTATGGACGTCGTAACACCCGATCAGGCGAAGATTGCCGAAGATGCGGGTGCGGTTGCTGTCATGGCACTGGAAAGAGTCCCGGCTGATATTCGCGCTCAGGGTGGCGTGGCGCGTATGTCTCCCCCTGAACTCGTTGAAGCGATTAAGGCATCGGTCGATATTCCCGTCATGGCCAAGGTCAGGATAGGACATTTCGCGGAAGCTCAAATCCTTGAGTCTATCGGTATTGATTTTATCGATGAAAGTGAAGTTTTAACACCTGCCGATGAAGCCCATCACATCTGGAAACACAGTTTTAAAACGCCCTTTGTCTGCGGTTGCAAGAACCTGGGTGAAGCACTGAGAAGAATAGCGGAAGGAGCAGCACTTGTCAGAACCAAAGGTGAGCCTGGCACAGGTAACGTCGTCGAAGCTGTGCGCCACATGCGCAACGTACAGCGCGAAATAGCCTATCTCTCGGCACTGGACCCGGCTGAACTCATGTCTGAAGCAAAGAAGATGGGAGCACCCTTCAGCTTGGTCCAATCAGTCGCTCAGCATAAGTGCCTGCCCGTACCCAACTTTGCGGCGGGTGGTATCGCCACACCGGCTGATGCATCGTTGATGATGCAGTTGGGTGCCGAATCGGTCTTTGTTGGATCGGGAATTTTCAAATCAGGTGATGCCGCTACAAGAGCTGCAGCTATTGTTAAAGCCACCACGCATTACAAGAATCCCGATATTTTGAGAGAAGTCTCCAAAAACCTCGGTGAAGCTATGGTTGGTATCAATATTTCAGACATCCCCGCAGGGGAAGTCATGGCGGATCGCGGATGGTAATTGGCGTTTTAGCACTGCAGGGTGGTTTTCAGGCTCACCGAAAAACTTTGGATGCTTTGGGCGTGGCAACAGTGGAAGTTCGCCTGCTCAGTGATCTCCACCACCTCAACGGGCTCATTTTGCCCGGCGGTGAGTCTTCCACCATGCTCAAACTCCTCGAACGGGAAGATCTGTTCGCTGAGATCGGCCAATTGGGTAAAAACGGTCTTCCTGTCCTGGGTACCTGCGCGGGTGCCATCCTCATGTGTGGCAAGGTCATTGGCTCTGGACAAAAGAGTTTTGGCTTTATTCCTGCCGCCATCGAACGCAATGCCTATGGCTGTCAGCGCGAGAGCTTTGAAACCAGTTTCCCCATTTCAGCATGGGGGCTGGATCAGGTACACGCGCTCTTCATTAGAGCACCCCGGTTTACAGAACTCCATAAAGAGGTTGCGGTTTTGAGCACACTTGGCGAGGATGTTACCGGCATTCAATACAAGAATTACACTGCTGTCACTTATCACCCCGAATTAACTGCCGATGTGAGCTTCCATCGAGCCTGGTTGAAACAGAACCGTATCCTCGAGGAGGACAGGTGATATTAACAGCCCTCTCTGAACCGGAATACCAAACACAAGTATGGGGAAGAAACTACGCGGAGCGCTATCGGCATCCCATAGAGGAATACAGCATCCTGAGAGAATCAGCCGGGGTCGTTTATTTTCCCGGATTCGAGTACATTCAGGTTACGGGCTCCGATGCGGGGTCTTTCCTGCATAACATACTCACACATAACAACCTCACCATGAAACCAGGCGACGCTTCGCCGGCCTGGCTATTGGATAGCAGCGGTAAGATTCAAACGCATTTACACGTCGCCCATCCTGAAGCGGCAAGCTACCTGTTGCAGTGCTTTCCGGGCATGGCGGAACAAACGGCAAAAACACTGGATCGATACATCTTTATGGAAGATGTGGCTCTGTCCGTTCAAAAAGAGTGGCATACCTTTTCCATTCAGGGAAAGAATGCCGGAATGCCAGAGGGATTCGAGTTTCACAACGGCTTCCCTCACACGTGGACAGGTGAACCCGGATTCGATCTGGTTTTATCGAAAGAACAACTGCAGTCGGCAGCTCATGAACTGACTCAACAGGGTTTTGCTCCACTCGGTCTGACGGCACTCCAGATCCGCCGGGTTGAACTCATGCAACCCTGGTACGGTGTCGACATGGAGGCAGGGCGCAATCCGCTTGTCTACGGGAAAGGGTCTGCCATATCCTACACAAAAGGCTGCTTTCTGGGACAAGAGACCATCGCCATGACAAGAGACCGGGGCCGCCCGCCTATGCTTTTGTGCCAGCTGGAAAGCCCTGATGCTCAAATGCCGCCCGGTCCGGTCAGCCTGGTTGCAAACCAGAAAGCCATTGGCCATCTTTCTTCCGTTGTATTCAGTCCAGAATACGAGCGACCGATGGCTCTGGCGACAGTTCAGTACACCAAAGTGGAAAAAGGCCGAACCTATCAGGATCAAAACGGTCAGGACTGGGTCATCAGAGAAGTCGCTGAATGGCGAGAGTAGTATTTCGAGAGTTACAGGTGGACGCGCTGTTTTGATTGATAGCGACACACGTGTGCCGCTTGTGAAGGTAAACACGCTTTTTGTTTTTACCATCGCGACCACGGAATTTGTTCGCGCTTCAGTTAACAAATACCTGCCTGGAATGCGCCAATTGCAGGGAAGAGTCGTTCTCTCTGGCGAGCAAGAATGAAAGAGAGGCAGCCAAAGAGCACACGACAAAAGGAGACGAAAGAATGAATAAATGCACTTGTCAATCCCCATTGGGAACCTTAACCCTTGTGGCAACCAGGACGCATCTGAAGGGGATCTGTTTTGAAGGTCGTGAAAAGGCAACATGGAAAGATCAGCCTGTGGATAAAGAAAACGCCGTTCTTCGCGAGACTAAAAAACAGCTTCAGCAGTACTTCAACGGTCAGAGAAAAATCTTCAACCTGCCCTTGCAGCCGGATGGCACGGTTTTTCAACAGCACGTGTGGCAAGCCCTGCTCCACATTCCGTTTGGACAAACAGCCAGCTATTCCCATATTGCCCGGGCCATAGACAATCCCAAGGCGGTGCGAGCGGTGGGCGCTGCCAATGGACGCAACCCCATTCCCATCGTCATTCCCTGTCACAGAGTTATCGGCAAAGGGGGAGCGTTGACCGGTTACGCAGGAGGCCTTTCCCGCAAAGAGTGGCTGCTCGATCACGAAAAAGGGGATGGCCGTCTTTGATTGGAACGCTCTTTTGGGTTCTAGATACTGCGAATAAAACCGCCATCCACCGGTAAAATGGTTCCCGTGATGTAACTGGCCTGTTTTGAGGCCAAGAAGGTAACAGCGGAGGCCACTTCTTCGGGTGAAGCAAAGCGAGCCATGGGGATCCGGGTTTTGACTTCATCCATGAGGACGTCACTGCTGACACCTCTTTGGTGAGCCATGGAATCAAAGAGGTACTCGAGTCGCTTGGTGAAAATATAACCCGGAGCGACTGTATTGATAGTGATACCTTCTTCCCCAATTTCATTGGCAAGTGTTTTTGACATACCAACCACACCCGCCCGGAAAGCAGTGGAGAGCATCAACCCGTCCACGGGCTGCCTTACCGAGACGGAGGTAATGTTGATAATGCGGCCCCATTTGGCTGCCTGCATATCGGGGAGCACTCTTTTGGTCAGACGCACGGTGCTCATGAGCGTAGTTTGGTAGGCAAGTTCCCAGTTTTCGTCCTCAAGCGACATAAATTGGCCAGGAGGAGGGCCACCGCAGTTGTTAACGAGAATATCGATGCTGCCGAGTGCTTCTCTTGACTTTTCGATCAACTCATCGATTTCTTCCGGTAAAGTCAGGTCGGCTTTGAAGGCCATGACCCGCTGTCCTGTTTGACGTTGAATACTCTCGGCTGTTTGCATGACTTCATCCAATGTACGTGAACAGCAAATCACATTGCAGCCTTCCTTTGCCAGGCACAGGGCACAGGCTCGTCCAATTCCCTTGCTGGAGGCAGCCACCAACGCGGTTTGTCCTTGAATACCCAGATCCATCTTCATCTCTCCTTCACAACGGATAGTTCATTATACATCCACTCAACCGGCCTGCAAACTTCTGAAGCATCAGCCGGGGCAAGGATGCCGTTTCTTTTTTCAACACAACAGCATCTTATCCATATAAAAATTCCGTTAGTGTAAAAAACAAAAATTTGCCTGTGCTGTTAGAAACTCTGTTTTTTTGCGGTTAACGCTCTGTACTTCTCAATTTTGACCATGGATACGGTGCGATATGGTGATCTAACTCCAACTCCTCTCTCTTCTACAAACACAACTCGATTCATTTTCAAAAGATTAAAATCATATTATAGAACCCTGCCTTTATGCTAGAATGATTTCAGGCAAACAGGAGGCAATTTTGAGTCAGTTAGGTGTAGCGTTAGCTGGAGGCGGGATTAGTGGAGGCATCTATCACATTGGTGTACTCTGTGCATTGGAACATGCCATCGATGGATTGGATTTCATGGATGTCGATCACCTTATCGGGGTGAGCGCGGGAGCGATCATTTCCTCTCTCATGGCGAATGCCATACCGCCATCGGAATTGGCCAAGAACATAATTGAACCGGATCTCGACGAATACGAGTTCACACCGGAACTCTTTTACACGCCCGCGTACGAAAACTATGCCACAAAAGGGCTTTTTATTCCCAGACTGGCTGTCGATGCACTGCAGGATGTCCTTTCTCCGGCAAGGAAATACAGCTTCCTCAGCAATGTGCTGAAATTGTCCAGGCTCATTCCGGGTGGTATTTTTTCCAACAAGCCAATCTATCACTTTCTTTCGGATCTTTTTGCCAAAACGAACAGGACCGATGATTTCCGAAAGCTCAAGAAGAACCTCCGCGTTGTGGCCACCGATCTGGATTCCTCAAAATCAGTGGTTTTCGGGCGCGACATTACCGATGTTCCCATTTCAAAGGCGGTTCAGGCCAGTGCCGCGTTGCCTGGCATTTTTCCCCCTGTTGAAATAGATGGTCGGGCTTATGTGGATGGGGCTCTGAACAAGACCATTCATGCCTCTGTGGCTTTGGAGGCTGGCTGTAAGTTGATGTTCTGTGTCAATCCCATTGTGCCTGTGGATACCTCCAGTGCCATAGAAAAAGGGGTGATGCAACGAGGTAAGTTGGTAGACCGCGGACTTCCCGGTATCCTGTCTCAAACTTTCAGAACCATCATTCATTCGCGGATGATAGCGGGCTTCAAACGCTATGAAAATGAATTCCCTGATGCGGACATTGTGCTCATTGAACCCAGTATGGAAGACTACACCATGTTCTTCACCAACGTACTCAGTTTTTCTTCGCGATTGAAGATATGCGAGCATGCCTATCAAGATACTCTCAAGCAATTGGTTGCACGCAGAAGTGAGATTGAGCCTAAAGTCAAGCGCCACGGCCTGAAGTTTAACAATGGCTTTTTGAGGGATACTGACCGCGTTATTTGGGATGAAGTATTGCCGAAGCGCAAAAAGGCAACCAAGAAACTTGAACACGCGCTGCATGATTTGGAAGCCTGTCTTTCATCGCGGACATCCATGCCACTGAGTTAGTTAGTACTCAGGCTTAAAAAGATATTTTCCCTGAGACGTTTTACTTGAGTTGCTGCCGCTTCGCCCTTACCCTTAGGGCTAAAAAAAACCATGACCTCAATTCAGGTTCTCCGATTGAGCGGTACTTTCGGTTTTGGAGAAATTCGTCTTGTTGAGGTGACGGTGGTACCTTAGACCATCTCAGTATGGAGATAAACGACCGGGAATAGATCAGTACCTTTTTAAGTCCTTTTTTAACAAACTCGCAACCCCTGTATTACGCTGTCAATATAGGTGAGGGGCGCGGCTAATATGTTCATTCCCCGCGAAGAGCAAGTGTGTTATATTTCAGCTATCAAATGGGAGGGGCCAACATCATGAAATCACTACTCGCATCACATGCAAAGGGAAAAATAAAACCGGATGCCATTTTTGGTGTGGGAGCCAAAGCCAAAGAGGCCAAAGCAGCTTTTGGAGCTGAAAAAGTCATCGATGGAAGTATAGGCATTTTACTGGATGATCAGGGTGAGTTAGCCTTGTTGCCTTCAGTCGAAAAGGCCACAGCCATGTTAAAGCCGGAAAACATTGCTCCATATGCGCCAATTTGCGGTACACCCGAGTACCGCGGCGATGTTGTTTCTTATTTGTTTGGAAAAGAGAGCCAAATTCTACCTACAGGGGCAGTGGCAACCGCAGGTGCCACAGGCGCTCTGCGACTGGCAGTCTGGAATTTCCTCGAGCCGGGAGATGCACTTATTACTCACGATTATTACTGGGGGCCGTATGGCACCATGGCTCGCGATGCTCTGCGTGAGCTTGAGACTTTTGCAACGTTCACCGAGTCCGGTGACTTCAATGTCAACGCGTGTTTGAAGTGCACTGAAGAGGTTTTGAATCGACAGGGCAGAGCGCTGGTTATTATCAATACCCCTTGTCATAATCCCTCGGGAATGAGTTTAAAACACGAAGAGTTGATTTCCCTCAAGAAGGGCTTAGATGAGCTTTGCCTGAAGAATCCCGAAAAACCGCTGGTGCTTCTCTTCGATGTCGCCTATTGGGAATTTGAAGAACCGGAGCGCAATCAATTGTTTCTCAGCCAGTTTGTGGATATGCCCGATAATTTTGTTTTCTGTATGGCTTACTCTATTTCAAAGAGCCTGACGCGATACGGTTTCCGAACGGGCGCACTGGTTGTTCGCTGTCGTGAGCAAGCGGTTCTCAATGAGATTATCGATACCATGCGAATGTCCATTCGATCCATGTGGTCCAATTCACCGCGAATCGGGCAAGCCGTCTTTTCAACTATTTTCAGGTCCGACGAGTTAAGGGCCCAACTGGCTGCGGAACAACGCCATTTCGCCAATCTCTGTAACAGCAGAGGACATGCCTTCGTCAAAGAGGCGCGAGCTTGCGGGCTGCAAACGACGCCTTATGCCGGGGGGTTCTTTGTCACCATTCCCTGTGCCAACAGCAAAGCGGTTTCAGACCGCTTGTTTAAACAGCGCATCTTCCTTGTACCCATGAAGAAAGGGGTCAGGGTTGCGTTTTGTGCTATTCCCACGCATCAAATTTCAGGGTTGGCGGAGAAGATACGAGCCGCTCTGGAATAAAAGCGATGGATGAATCCAAACGTCAGTCGAGAAAGGCTTTTTTCAAGGAAACCTTTTCTGTTTTCCGCAAAGGTCTTGGCAATCACGTGGAGAAAAAGATTTTAAAAAATATGGATCTCCCTCTGCGGCCCCCGGGAGCTTTGGATGAAGTGGAGTTTCTCTCAACGTGTACGCGATGTGATCTCTGTGTCAAGGCCTGTCCTCATCAGGCCATTTTGAAGAAAACACTCCGTGGTGTTTCTGCGGGCACGCCTTACATCGATCCCGATAAACAGGGCTGTCATCTCTGTGATGACATGCCCTGTATTGCCTCGTGTGAGCCGGGGGCATTGACTTTCAATGCCATTCAGCCTGTCGTGAGCATGGGAAAAGCAAAAGTGAATACGGAAACGTGTTTAACCTACAAGGAGACGCTTTGCACGGCATGTTATGACAGTTGTCCTTTTCCTGAGAAAGCAATAAGAATTGACTTTGACAGGCATCCTGAAATATTATCCGGCTGTGTTGGCTGTGGTTTGTGTACCAAGCTCTGCCCGGCTGCACCAAAAGCCATTAAAGCCTTTAGTCACGGTTACTTGAGAAGGGAATACCTGGAAGAGCAACTGTTTTAAACCCGCAAAGAGCAGTTCAAACAAGCCAGGTACCAAGCCCATTGGCAAGTTGGCACAGCCCTGCCGCTTTTTGGGCTCGAACAAGCGGTACTTGTTTTTTCTGTAAAAGCAGGAGCGTTAGTAATAATATATCCTTGGCTGTGTGATTTTACACAAAGCTGTCAATTTGTGTTGAATCCCACCATGAGACGCATCATATTGAACGGGTGACACTCTTCAGAACGGAGATTGTATTGAACGAATCAAATGACAAGATCCTGAACATTGAATACATTTTCCATTTGCTGAAAGACGGATCTGTTCGTCGATTTGCCATTGAAATATGCAAAGTGAAGAAGAAGATTGTGTCAACAAGCTGGAGTGCCGAATCCGCAAGTTCATGGTCAGACCTATCCTTTCATCAGTGCAGCAATTGCCCCTTGGATTCCTCCGTGGTTTCAAAGTGTCCAATAGCTTTAAACCTTCAAGCACCCATTGAGTGTTTTGCCGACCATATCTCCATCGAAGAAATTGAACTTGAAATTCATGTGCCTCAAAGAACCTACAGGAAGCGTACCCGGCTGCAATACGGTTTGCAGGCCTTTTACGGGTTACTCATGGCCTCCAGTGGATGTCCCAATATGAAGTTCTTAGCACCCATGGCCATTTTTCACACGCCGTTTTCTGATATGGAAGAGACGTTACTGCGAACAGCGTTTTTTTACCTGATGAATCAGTTTTTTAAAAAACTGGATGGCCAACCCTATGAATTCAGTATTGAAGGCCTGAAGGAACACTATCGTGGCGTTGAAAAAGTCAATTTGGGAATCATCGAACGCACTTCCGAAATTGAACACTTAGGTGAAGCGAACCAGAACGCCATTGTGGTACTCAACTCTTTTGCTCAAATGTTTTCTGTGAACAGCGCTCTCGACCTCAAGATGCTGAAATATATTTTTGAAGAGAATTAAGCTTGAAAGAGGTTGACAGTCAAGTGAAACCGAGCTCGGCAACAGAAACATAGCGCTCAGAGAAACATAGGACACCCAAAGGTCATGGGCTTGGATGTCCCTTGTTTACACTCTCTCTTGCACTGACTTTGGAGCCATTGGCCAACAAGTTAGCCATGAAAAAGACGGTGAACGAATAAAAAAGTAACGATGTGTTCGATTTTATAATTCACCATCATTCCCCTTTACTTTATATTGACAAGGACTTCAATGAGTGCAACGTCCTCTTCACCATCAAAGAACTGGAGTGCCTTTCCTATCAGACAGCCTGGTATAAGTCTTGCCGGATCGGCTTTCATGGCCACACCGGGTTGACTGCTTGAAACTAATAAATCGCCAGGTTGGATGGGACCACCTTCCAGGTTGACCTTGGTTGGAATGACACCGATTACACCGAGAGGAATACGCTCAGAGCCTTCCAGATCCGGTCCCAATATGACACCAGGCTTGCTGGCATAAACACCTGCGATCAAGGTGGAATAGGCTTTCTGGGAATGGTCCAGCTTCATCTCTTCCTCAATGGAAATAACCATGATATCCCCTGGCTCATAGTTCTGTTGATCTTCGATGACTTCAAATGTTTCGGCAAGATCAGCTCCTCCACTGTGAAAGGAGCCCTCAGCGTAAACCTCGCCAGCACCTGTTACACGAAATTTTGCATTGCCATTTCGAAAACCCTTAATGAGATGGGAACTGGCAGCCGTCGAATCATTTTCCAGAACCATCGTCGAGTCCCCACTGTTATTGAAGAAATGAGCCGCAATGCCATTGGTGGTATTGGTTGCTTCGGCGACCAGGGTAGGCCAGCTCAAGCCCCCGCCGTCACCCGATAGTTTGGCAGCTGTACGGCAATTATCAACAGACAAGCCAAAGATACAATGGTCGGATTGGAATCCCATGGCAGATTCCCGAACATAGACACCGGCCTTTAAAGCAGAATCCACTGCCATTCCATTACGGTCAGTAGCTTTAATATGGATGGCGTCTCCACCTGTAGTCGATTTAACGTAGAGGCCATGGTAAGCTGTATTTGTGTTTTCAATATGGATTGCGTTTCCTCCGGTATCTGAAAGAAAAAGGCCTTGTTCTCTAGTATGGGAAACTTTGACTCCGATATTCCCTCCATCAACATGAATGGCGTTTTCAACGGAATCGTTAATTTTTATACCATCTTTACCACTGTCTACTATCTGAATACCATAGCGAACCGGACCGCCAATGAGAATGGCGTCTTTGCCTATATTCCAGAGATTCAAACCATTATCGTTTGTTTCATATATGTCAATTCCGTTATTTGCATAACCCACGGAAAACCCGCTCCTTTTCGCGTTACCTATAGCAACCCCATCAGTTTTAGCATTGGCGATAGAAATGCCATGCTCCCCTGGTATATGGTCGCGTGGGTTCATAATGTCACCAGCTTCAGTTATCTCAATTGCACTAGAGTCACTATGACCGATGAAAAGGCCATTTCCTGTACAGCCTCGAACTTCAAGGGCATTGTCTTTATCATCGTCTATGTTGAGAAGAGGTGACCCCACATTATTGATGATAATGCCTTTTTGTTCAGGATCGTGAATAAAAAGCGCAACATTGTTGTTGTGAAAAGTACCACCAAAGTTAGTTGAGTTAGCGTCAAAGGCCACATTTCCACTGGTGACTTTTATTGCTGACGCCGATGTTACATTGTCTACCTGGATACCTTTTTGACCGTCGCTGGTTGCCACAACACCCAACTTGACATCAAGTCCGGGATCCGTGTCGCCAATTCCTACAGATTCATTACCCAGATAGACCTGGTTGTTGTTTTGTGTCCAAACCGAATTACCACCGGAAATAGGAACCCCAAGCCACTCTCCATCCATATTGATCACTTCTCCATAACCCTGAATAGAATAGGAAGTGGCTGTCATAGCAATAGCACTTAGATTTCCCGCAAGGTAGTTGGCCAAGTCTGCAAGATAAGTGACATCAACACTAGAGGTTTTACTCAAAGACGTCTTGAGGCTTTCCAATACCTGCCCTGAGTTTTCTGAAACAGGAATGACATCCTTTTGAGGGTGAATAATTTGTGGATTCTCCCAAAGCGCATAGCCATCCACGAAAACTTGAATGTACAATTGGGCACGGCGTGCAACAGAGGAAGGCAATGGCTCTCCCGTTGAGCCCAGTATAAGGAGATTCTTTTCCTGAACCTTCCAGACTTTTTCCGCCATCTCTTCAAACAGGGTTTCTCCTGAGGGCTTGACATAGTAGGCAACTTCCACGAAATCAACGCCCTCCGTGATCAGTGTTTCATTGGAATCCTGATCGAAGACAAAGGGAATGACTCGGGCCTCTTGAGCCAGAGTTAATCCACTGTAAATAACAATTAAACCAATCCAAATCTTTTTCATAATCTTCTCCTAATTCTTTAAAAAACTGGTAAGCGCTTGTGTTACTTTCAATAAGGCATACAGTTGACAAGTTCAACCAAGTCTTGAATATCAATTTGTGATGCGGGGTTGCTGAAATCGTATATGGGGTTGGTCGATAACCAAAACGAACACCCTTCCCCAAGGGTTAATCCTGGCCAGGCAGGTATGGTGATGCTTAAGTACGCACCCGTTTGAAAGCCCATGCTGTCGGGCCCATCACCCTCTGGAGAACCATCGTCCCACCACTTTGAGGCCAGGCTACTGTCGCCGGACAGGCTCACATCCCCCGATGTACTTGTCTCAGGGCCGGAGAAAACCAATTGAGCGACAAGATAGTCCTGGTTGGGTGTATCGCCAGCTGCCCAGCCTACTACCTTCAGGTTACCCGTTGCGACTACTTGAGAGGTATCGGTCGCTATGGCGCGAAAGGGCCATGATGAAGAGATCGATCCATCCAGGGTACGCGCATACCAGGCTTGAGCATGGGTATTTAATGTAATTTGAACTAGTGAAGCATTGAGCCCGGCTGGTTCACCACTACTGCCTGTGAGCCCCGTAACGTTGACGCGTAACGCCACGACTCTGGCCGCTCCATTGCAAAGTGTACCTCCATCCTCGAGGTGAATGGTGGCTTGACCGGAGACACCGGATTGAGCCCAGGTCAAAACACTTGCAAAAGTGCATAAAGTACAAAAAAACAATTTCATTCTAAACCTCACTTTAAACGTTCTGATGATTTGTCATCTACAACTCACAGTAAGTTCAAATGAAGGCAAATACAAATAAAATAAATCTAAAATTTCCTCAAATCATTTGTTATGAGTATTTTAAAAGGGCTAAATCAGTTGATTTTTTTAAGTTTTTTCACCTTTTTTAATAAAAAATGGACGGGGGGCTGACGTTAACGACATTTTTTGGGGACTGTACCCAAAAAGTTACATGAAATAATTAGACATGAGCATATCAAAAATGGAACAGTATTCTTGGTTCTTCAACTCAAAAAATACGAACGATCCAGAAAAGCTTAAACAGCCGTCAATCAAAGCAAAATACGATCCAGGATCTCGAACCTGGTGATCCATGTCATTATCCCTCTGTCTTGTTTGTGGTATAAATAATGATATCCAAAACAATCGGGGGCATGCCATGAACTGGCTTTACATTTTTATAATAGGTTTTTTCGCCATAGGAATGCAAGCTGCGGACCTAACGGTCACATTTCAGCAGGGTCTCAATGGCTATTCGGGAGTATCTGACACATGGGTAAGTACCAATTCCTGGGATACGCCTCCACAACATACGGTGAATTACGGTCAGAATGAATCGATTACTCTCATGAGAGACGGTGATCAAAATCCCTTGCTCAAGTTCGATCTTTCCAGTATTCCCGCAAATAGTAAAATCGTTTCTGCTCACCTTGAGCTGTATAACATCACACCTTCCTCCAGTGGAGCCCAAGTATTTGATCGCCGTATCCGGCTGTTTCGGATCCTAAGGGACTGGGATGAGGGAAATCAGATCAATTCACCGATTGATGCATCGGGAAAACACGGTGCAACCGGTGACCATGCCTTCGACTACTTTCCGGGCAGCGGGGTTGATGTACCATGGGGTGAGCGCGGCATGCAGGCGAACACAGATTACGACGGTACTGAAACAGGTCATACCGATGTTCAAGATGAAGGTTGGTACAGCTGGGATGTCACCGAACTGGTTCGCAACTGGGTTCGTCTGGAACAGCCTAACTTCGGTTTCGTTCTTAGAGATGCAACCGGTTATCAGGATGGACACACTGACTGGCGTGAATTTCGTTCCTCGCAATTTCCCGACTCTCAATTTCGGCCCAGGCTCATAGTGACTTACAATCCAGATGTCCCCTTCGCCTCGGCCGGGCCTGATCAAGAGATACTGGATTGGGCGGGCAGTTCCATTCAGTTAGATGGATCGGCAAGTACAGATCGACCGGGTGGCAATAATGCAACGCTTCAATACCAATGGGAAGTCATTCAATCTGGCTATGGTTCCAGTCTTTCAGGTATCGTAGGTCAGGATCAGATGCCCTCTGTTACACCCGATACAGCAGGAGAGTGGATTTTCCAATTGACCGTAACCAATGACCTGGGTGAATTCGCAACTGATACGGTCAATGTCCGGCTTCTCTCCATTAACGCATCCCATCCGCGGATTTATCTTTCTCCGCAGAAACTAGCCCAGCTCCAGGCTCGAGCTGTTACGGGAAATCCTCGTTGGGATCAACTGGTTCTGGAAGCTCAGGCTGCTGATGCACACATGCATACCAAGGCCTTGGTGGGACTGCTGACCAATAGCGATTCGCTACAGGATTCAGCCGTTCAGGATGCCATTGATCTCATGAACCAAGCAGGTGACTACCCGACCAAAACAGGTGATATAGCTCTTGTTTATGACTGGTGTTACAGTCGGCTTTCCACGCAGCAAATCCAGAATTTCGTCTCTTATTTCAACAGCTGGGCTCAAGATAATTTAGATAACCCCTACAGTTCCGATGTGCCCGGCTGGGGTAATTACTGGCCGCGATTTTCCTATTCCTTTCTCCTTGCAGGTTTGGCCAGTTTTGGAGATAACCCCCGTGCTCAGGAGTGGATGGATGAATATCGCAAGAACCGTTTCCAGGCTTTCGATATCGACATACTGAACCGCATCGCAGAAGGTGGCGCATGGCCAGAAGGAATGATTTACGACTGGATTGCGAATCTCTCTCTTGTTCGTGCTATTCAAGCCTGGCTGTCCGCTACTGGAGAAAATCTCTTTCTCTCTTCCAGTTGGTTTAAAGAGCGCCTTCCCTTCCTGCTCATACACCGTTGGCCAGGACTCGCCAGTGAGTGGGGTTATGAATACCATCCCTATGCTTCCATAGGCGATAGCGAACGAAATCGGGGAGCGATTGGAAATTACGAACGAATTATGAACCTGATCCTGCTGGAACAATTCCCTGACGAACCCCTGTCGAGACAGCTCCACGCCTATATGGCTTCCGGCACAACCGCCAATTCGGATACGTTTCTTTATCATGACGAGTTCATGTGGTTTGACCCCGATCTGGTTCCTGAACAACCGCAGCTTAAAACACACTATGCCAGGGGAACGGGAACCGTGATTATGCGCTCGGGTTGGCCTGATGGTGCTGAAGATACCGACCCCTCTGCAACACACATCATGTTTCAATGCGGCGATCATTTCACTTATCATCAGCATTACGATCAGAACAGCTTTACCTTGTTTAAATACAACGATCTCGCATTAGACTCCGGCGTTTATTCAGGGGACGGTCTTTCCTACCATGACCGCGATTATTATGTTCGGACAATCGCTCACAATACACTGATCGTGCGAAACCCTACAGAGGATTTTTCGGACAGCAGGCCGGAAGCAACGACCAATGACGGCGGACAGCGTTCAGTCTATCCAGCCACACGATCACCACAAACAGTTGAATATTTCGACTTACATCAGACCCATTACGAAACAGGAAATATCACCCGCTTTGAAGACCACGAAGCCTTTACCTATGCCTTGGGAGACGCAACACATGCCTATAACAACCCAACCTACAATCAAGCCATGGATACGGACCTCTCAGGAAATACAGCGAAAGTAAGCCGGTTCTTGAGGTCATTTTGCTATTTACGTGAGGTTTCCGGTTACCCGGGCTCGGGTGATTACGTGGTGATGCTCGACCGGGTTGGTGTGGTTCATGCCGCCTACAGTGGAGAAAACACAAAGCTCTTGTTTCATACCTTTAACGAGCCTCAAGTCAACGGAACACCGCAGACTGTTTCGGCTGGAGAAACTCTTTACACGCAAGCTTCGCAGGTTACCTCTGCCAACGACCCTGGAAAACTGTTCATCAACTTCATCCATCCAGAACAAGTTCACATACGAAAGGTTGGCGGAAGGGGTGAAAAGGCCTTTTGGGTTTTTGATCAGAATGTTGATTGGCATTGGGATGCAAGTGAACCCCAGCCTCGTCCGATCAGTGATTTTGAATCAGAGCCCTATGGAGAATGGCGTATTGAATTGGAGCCTGTGGATACCAATCTGGATCACAGTTTCCTGACTGTTATGACCCCACGCTCCACCGGGACTGTTTCTCCTCCTGCTATGAACCTCATTTCTGGCAACGGGTTATTGGGAGTTCACATTGAAGATTCAGGCTTAAACCGTGTCTGCGTCTTTTCAGCAGACGATGAGGGTGCCCCGCTGGCTGGCACACTGACTTATCAATTTGTGCCATCCGCTGAATCACACCACGCGATTTTTGATTTAGAGCCTCTTTCGGCTTATGAAGTGAATATATCCACTCCTGACGGTGCAACTCAAATTGAACTCGTTCCTCAACCCGGCGGTGCTTGGGTCGCTTCGGATCAGGGCGTCATCCAGTTTTATACCTCCGATGTGGACTTATGCGAAACTCAGTTTAATGCATTGGCATCCACCTGGCCGCAAGTGACCGTGTTGGAGCTCATTACAGAAATCTGCCAGGAAGAAGCCCACTCGTTATAGCAATTCAATGCAACAGCACCTTTTTTGATTCCTGAACAGGTGCGCCCCTTGAAACTTCGCAGCAGGCACGAAAAAGGTCTGGCTGGACCAATCGTTTCAACAGTTGAATACGATCGCATTGGTTGGAAACCGGTTCTGTCTGCAAGCGCGCTGTGTTCTTCTCTCGACCGCTGGGGTCGCAAGAGCAATCACGAAAGGCTGTATTTGACAAGGAAACAGGAGTCCTGTTTCAATATTCTATTCCTCCTAATTTCCGCAGATACGGTAACTCATCTGATCTTTGCATAAAGCAAACTCTCGTTTGATTGATTAAATGTTCTTCATTTTCCCTAATTTGATCGGCATGTTCAGCATCGTGATCTTTTGGAAGTACAAGCATCTTGGGCAGAATTTCGTTTTTAAATCTCTCAAATCCAAATAAAACATCCCCTAACTCACATTCAACTTCTCCACTTTCATTTAACGCAGAAAACATAGCTACAAGTTGTACATACTCTTCGTAGGCTGTATTGTATTCATTTAGAGAGATACCATGCAAAAGAATGCTGTCAAAAAGTAACTCATAAATGGCTTTAGCTTCTGCGTATCTCTTATGCAAGTACAACACCTGGGCAAAATCCATCAGTACATCCAAATGCTGATAAATCTCAACCGCTTTTAGTGCCGTGTTGAAGCTGGGGTTGTCGATAATTGAATGGTATTGTTCAAACGCAGAATCCCAGTTCGAGTTCATGACCTCTAATTTTGCAAGAATGTGGCGGCAGTATATTTCCGTTGGTGTGCCCTGAAAATATACCGAAAGATCTGTGAATAAACTGGCGGCATCAGGCCTGTTGAATGAGTTATAAAAGACCTCACCCAGAACGAGAAGGACTTTATTCAGGATGACCATTTCTTCATCGGTTAGCGAACGTTCTTCTGACAATTCAAAACAGCGTGAGATAACACCCTTTGATGCATACTTGATCCTGGCAGCAATCGCACCGAAATCTCGAGTTGGTCTGAACACAAACTCTGTGTCGTCTGGATTGGTTAAAAGTAAACCTGCCATTGATTTGGGAGGCTGAGGCTTTAAGTCGTTAAACCTTTTATATAATATTTTTATGTTTTCAAACTGTTCTTCAAGCGTTTTTCCGGCAAGTTGTTTTTCATGACTAAAAACATCTGGTTCCAAACGAACAGTGACCGTTTGATCCATTGTTATCAAGAGCAAAAAAAAGGTTAGCATTGGTGTCTCCTTTGCAAGCTTTAATGAACACACAATTCGTATAGATCAATAAAATATTAAACATTCATTTTTACTATGATATATTCTAGTGATGGTCATTGACCTTGTCAAGCATCAGCTTTCCGCTGACAGGGCTTTCGGACCCACTTGAATGGACCGATAATTCCAGGCACGAAACGGCAAGCCCTAGCATTAAGCTGTCGCCAGCGTGATTACTCGGGCAGGTAACACCGTTCCTTAAAACCGACTTCAAATCAGTTTTTCACAGAGATCAAGTGATCGGAATTTAGCTTGGTTGGCTATCCCGTCTGGTTACAGGTTACCGGGAAGGTAGGGTAAAAACAGCTCATTCTGTATTGTGTACTTTATATATTGAGCACTTACTGAAGTAACGCGTCCCATGCGGGGCCAGGTACTTTGACCAGATCTGCAACGGTTTGGCCAGCGTGATTTTTGAGATCTGTTCTGCCACCGGCCTCGATCAGTAGTTTTGCCGTTTCAAGGTGATTATTTTGGGCGGCGATCATAAGAGCTGTAAAGCCCATGCTATCAGCCGCATTGGGGTCCAGACCCTCGCTCAAACAGTGAGCCACCAGTTTCGTGTTCCCGTAGAAAGAAGCCCATCGCAGAGGACACCAGTTTTTGGGGAAGGGCCCTTTTACATCGATGCCGTGGTCAATGAGAGCGGCAACTACCTTGAAATTCCGCCTGGAACTCTGACTCGCTTGATAGAGGAGCGGTCTGCCTTTGCCATCTTTCAGGCTTAAATTGGACCCGCTGTTTAAAAGCAATTGCGTGAGATCGAGTTGGCCCCGCTTAACGGCATACATCAGAGCCGTCATGCCCATGGGATCAACCGTGTTGACATCGGCACCTTCGAGCAGGAGCAGTTCAACGACTTTTGTCGAGCCTTTTTTACTGGCCCATATCAGGGGATTCCATTGGTCAGGATACGTTCGCTCAAGATGGGCGCCTTTTTGGATCAAGGCAATCACTCCTTCATACACCTGGTCAGTGTAGGGAGCATGAGCCAGGTGCCATAATACGGTACGCTCTTTAAAATCAATTGTTTCCGTGTCAGCTCCGTGATCCAGGAGTACTTTTAGAATCGGGACATCGCCTCTCTTGGCCGCTTCCATAACTGGAATTTCGTTCAGCGAGCTTTTATCGTTGGCGGCAATGCCCCAATGGAGCAGTTTTGTCACAGCATCCAGATCGCTCTTTCTTATGGCTTGAATCATGCCATCTGAAGTGCAGTCAATCTGACGCGCTGCCAATTCCCTTTTAATACGGTGTTTCTGAAGCCAGGGAAACATGCCGAAATAAGCAAAACCGGCCAGTACCAGCAAGGTTAATGACAATCTGAAAGCGATTTTATTTTTCATAAAGATACCTGTAACGTGATTACGAGAAAAAGGACACGCCATTCGCTGACCCTGTCCATTGCAAAAAGAGTTACCGCAGCTTATCCCCAGATTTTGTGGGATACGTCTTTCCTGCTGAACCATTTGGCTTCTTCAAATATAAATGAATGTGTTTGTACAAGCAATAACACAGTGTAGCTGTGCTGTGAAAACGATCGAGTGAATGGCTCCGGTCGCCGCGATTCGGTAATGAAACACGGCAGGAGTCACACAATCAGAGGGTCATGGTGATGCCGACTCCGCTTACCCGCTAAAGCGTTCATACTTCTCCAGAAACACGGAACTTCGCACAGGAAACTCGACTTCATTTCGCCGATTCAGTCAGGTGTGTAAGCGCAAGGTGTGTCGGTTCGTTTTGCGACCTCTCATGATGGCGGCTTGAAGAACGAACACTCCATGGTTTGTATTCTGCGGGTACCACGGCGAGCTCTGGTTAGTTATTTTCGAAAGAAAAGCTGTTCTATTCACGATAGAATGTGCTATGTTAGCGCGTCCGGGTTTGCTCCTTGGTTGTGGGGGCTGCCGGTTATTAACCAAATTGGAGTCAAAATGAGAACCGAAGAAAAACAAGCCATCATTGAGTCTTACAAGAGACACGCCAATGATACCGGTTCTGTTGAAGTTGAAGTAGCTATTTTAACTCACAGGATTAATCACTTAAACAAGCATTTCCAGATCCACAAGAAGGATCACCATTCCAACAGAGGTCTGTTGAAAATGGTAGGTAAACGCAGACGTCTGCTGAAATACCTCAAGAAAAAAGATACAGGTCGTTATGATACCTTGATCAAAAAGCTTGGGTTGAGAAAATAATAAAAAAACCCCTTGTCCCCAAACGGATAAGGGGTTTTTAGTTTATCGGGAGATGAATCAGAGTTCATTGAATCGCGGTTCAATCAGCCCATTTTAACGAAGCATCGCTTCATAACATCAATAAAAACATAAAAGAACATCTCAAAAAAAGAACAAGCTCAAAAACAGAGTTGGAAGTATGAGGTAAGGTTCAGGCCTAAACTGAACGAGTAAAAAGCTCTGTTGTGAGCGTAGGAGAAAAAATGGAATACAGAAAAGAGATAGAGATTGGAGACAAGAAGATTATCATCGAAACGGGCAAGATGGCCAAGCAGGCTCATGGCTCCGTTATTGTTCGGTGTGGTGACTCCATGGTCCTGGCCACTTGTTGTGCTGTGGAGGAAATGGAAGAAGACAGGGGTTTTTTCCCTTTAACCGTTGATTACAGAGAAAGCTATTCGGCTGCGGGTAAGTTCCCGGGCGGTTTTTTCAAAAGAGAGGGCAGAGCGACCACGCGTGAAACACTCACCAGCCGAATGATCGATCGTCCTTTGCGTCCCATGTTCACCGAAGGTTTTCAGGGCGATACGCAAATCATGATCAATGTTCTCTCCTATGACGAAGAGAACGACCCCGATGTACTGGGTATGCTGGGCGGCTGTGCCGCGGCCTACTTGTCGCCCGTACCCTTTCCTCAGCCCATTGGCGCTGTCAGAGTGGGTCTGCTGGAAGATGAGCTCGTCATTAACCCAACCATTGAAGAACAGAAGAAAAGTCATCTCGATTTAATCGTTGCAGGTACCGAGGAAGGTATCGTTATGGTTGAAGCGGGCGCTGATTTCATTTCAGAAAATGTCATGGTGGAAGCTCTGGATTTTGCCCATGAACACATTCGCAATATGACGAAATGCCTGACCGAAATGGCTGAAGAAATGGGCATTGAAAAATGGGAAGTCAAGCCCAAAGAAATCGATGAAGCCTTTTTCGCCCAGCTTGAAGAAGAATGCAAGGAAGGCATCATCAAGGCTCTGACCGTCAAAGGGAAGCACGCTTCTGATAAAGCCCTCAAAGCCTTCAAGAAAACCGTGCTCGAAAAATACGAAGAGGATGAAGAGCAGCTCGAGAAAGCATCCGCGTACTTCGGTACCATTAAGGAAAAAATATTCCGCTCTTACTCCCTTACCACCCGTAAGAGAACGGACGGCCGGGCACTGACCGAAATTCGGCCCATATCCACAGAGGTCAGTCTGCTGCCCCGCGTGCACGGCAGTGCTCTTTTCACACGCGGTGAAACACAGGCCATGGTCTCCCTGACTTACGGTACATCGTCCGATTCTCAAACCATCGATTCCATTCGCGGTGAAATTCAGAAGCGCTTCATGCTTCACTACAACTTCCCCTCGTTCAGTGTCGGGGAAGTGAGACCCAACCGGGGACCGGGTCGACGTGAAATCGGGCACGGCGCTCTGGCAGAACGTGCTTTGACACCCGTTATTCCCCCTGTGTCATCTTTCCCCTATACCATTCGCCTGGTATCCGATATTCTGGAATCCAATGGCTCCAGTTCCATGGCTTCGGTTTGCGGCGGTACTTTAGCTCTGCTCGATGCAGGTGTACCCATTGAAAAACCCGTGGCCGGTATTGCCATGGGTCTCATAAAAGAAGGCGACGAATATGTCATCCTCTCGGATATTCAAGGTGCCGAAGATCATTACGGCGATATGGACTTCAAGGTCACCGGTACCGATGAGGGTATTACTGCTCTTCAAATGGATATTAAAATCAAGGGTCTCACCAAAGAGCTCATGGCAGAAGCCCTTGAGCAGGCCAGAGAGGGCAGGCTCTTTATTCTGAATAAAATGGCTGAAACCATGCAGGAACCAAGAGAGACTTTCTCTCCCCATGCACCCAAGGTCGTCAACATCAAGGTTCCCATTGATAAAATTCGCGACGTAATCGGCCCTGGCGGTAAAGTCATTCGTTCCATTATCGAGAAAACAGGTGCCAAAATCGATATCGAAGACAGCGGTAACTGCACCATTTTCGCCTCCACCAGTGAATCAAGTGAACAGGCAAGGAAAATGGTCGAAGACTTGATTGCCGTACCTGAAGCGGGTAAGTCCTATCTGGGTAAAGTGAAACGCATTAAGGATTTCGGCGCGTTTGTCGAAATTCTTCCCGGAACGGAAGGTCTCCTGCACATTTCCGAGATTGCCAACTACCGGCTCAGGAATGTAACCGATGAAATTCAGGAAGGTGAAGAGATTATGGTCAAGGTTCTCGCGGTAGAGGGAAATGGTCGAATTAAGCTCAGTCGAAAAGCTCTGCTTGATTAACAGACCCTTAACTAACAAGTCAGGAAAAGCCCGGTTCTGCCGGGTTTTTTTTGTTGAAGGCTTTGTTTTCAGTCGAGCGCGATATAAAATGGAACTTGACGAGCTTTCAGGCATTGTGAAAAAAATAAACTCACAAAGCGGGATTTCGTAATAAAACATGAAACGGCTGTGATTCTTGCCTGGTGCTCGACGACAGCAGTGTAATTTGGGAGTATGGAATGTCGGAACTTCGCGTTTTTCCAGTTGAAAAACAGGGCTTGTGGGTCTTGAATGTGGATGGTTACATCAACGCTCACACCGTTCAAAAATTTGAACAATCACTGCAAGACCTTCTCAAAGAAGAAAAATACCAAATTCTGTTGAATTGCCGTGACTTATCGTACATCAACAGTTCCGGGTTAGGGGTTCTGATGGGCTCTATCGATGAAATTCAGGAAAAAAACGGTTTTCTCTGGCTGTGTGATATGAACGAAACGGTCTTTCACATCTTCGACACACTGGGCTTTACGCATCTCTTCCCCGTCTACCAGAATGAGGAAGAGGCTTTTTCAAAGTTCAACAGTGAGGAACCGCCCTCATGAATAAAAAGAACCAACCAATTGCAACAGGTATTCTCAAGCTTGAGTTCCCGAGCCATTTCAAATGCATTCATTTGGCGACGGAATTTGCCCGGGAGTCCGCGCACATTGCAGGGTTCGATCGCAAGTTATCAGGTCAAATAGCGCTTGCTACCGATGAAGCACTCACCAATGTTGTCAAACACGCCTACAAAGGCCAATCCGATAAGCACATTAAGCTCGCCGCGGAAATTACCGATGAGGCTTTGATTCTGAAGATCTTCCACACGGGTATTCCACTCAAGAAATCCCAAATCAAACTTCCGGATATGAATTCCTACATTAAAGAGCGCAGAGTGGGTGGTCTGGGTTTGTTTTTAATGACCAAACTCATGGATGAAATCGATTACACCGAGGGTCGGGAACACTGTTGTCAAATGAAGAAGTATCGAAAGAAAGGGGCGTAATGGAACGCCCGTATCAAACTATCGCCAATGCCATTGCGGCTTTGGGAAGGGAACACGCCGGAGCCGGCAGACAATTGTCCGAGTTGCTCAGTCTCCACGAATGCGTCACCACACTTAATCACGCCAAGACTTTAGATCAACTGCTGGAAGTTTTCGTGTTCACGGTGCTCGGAGAAAACCCCAGCCGGTCTGCCGCTGTTTTTCTCAAAGCCGAGCAAGGCTGGTACCGGGCCTTTTACAAAGGTGCGGCCAAAAAAAACGGTGACTATAGCTGCCTGGCCAAAATGGAATTGCTTCACCTGCAAAGGGAAATCATCTCTCTTGATTCCTGTTCCGCTCAAATAGAGGCTATTTTGAGTGACTGCAACTTGGATCAAGCCGGGTTTTCGCGTTTCGTGCCACTCGTGAACCAGAAAAAGTTAGTGGGTCTGCTTGCCTTGGGTCAAGCCATGATCGAAATTGATTTGGAAGCCAAGAATCAGTGGCTCCTCAGTTTGGCCGATCTCTTTGGCCTGATCTTTGGCAGTATCATGGACAATCAATCTCTGGAGTCTGTCAATAGAGTGCTGGAACAGAGAGTCTTTCAACTGCAGACGATTCGCGATGCAACCGATATTTTTATTCGATGTCACAATCAGGAAAGCGTATTTCGGGCACTCTCCCAGAACTTAATGGGGCAATTCTTCATCAGCCGCAGTGGTTTTGTCGAGCAGGATGAACAACGCGTCATCTACAAAACGGGTTGCCGGGCCAGTGAGATTCAAAACTTCTTTCAAAAAGAAGAACACAGGCAGTTTTTAACAAAACTGCCTGCTTATAGCCTGGCCCGACTGGATTTCAGCCCCAGGTTCGCCTATGTGATGAAGTTGGAAACGCTGGAAGCCGGAACCTTCATCTTCATGCTGGGACCGCGTTTAAACGGTAAACTCATTGAAGCAGACGATGAAAATTTAGTGATTGCATTAGCCCGGCAGGCCAGCTCAGCTCTGGATCGCCTTGCACTGGAAGAACAGCGTGTAGAAAACGAGCGCATGCTCAAAGAGCTGGAGCTTGCCCGCGGTATCCAGCAACAGCTCTTGCCCGAAACGGAGCCCGATATTGAAGGTTACGAAGTTACCGCTGAAATGAGACCGTTCAATCAGGTGGGAGGCGATTTCTTTGATTGGTTTGAGGTGGCTGAAACAGGCAATTGGGGACTGTGCCTCGCTGATGTTTCCGGTAAATCGCTGCCGGCTTCGATGATTATGACAACAACCCAAGCTTCGCTGAGAGCTCTTTCAACCCACACTCCCGCTTCGGTAAGCGATATCGTGAAGCGGCTCAATGCCCAGCTTTGTCTTGCGATTCCCTCTAACCGCTTTGTAACCATGTTTTTTGGTATCCTGAACCCTCAATCACACAAACTCACCTACATTAACGCCGGTCATAATCCGCCTTTCCTGCTTAAAAGCAATGGCCAGGTGCGACAATTGAGAGAGGGTGGTATGGTGTTGGGTATGTTTGCTTCCGCTCCTTATCATGTCGGAGAGGTTGAACTGGAGAAAGGGGACGAACTACTCATCTACACCGATGGTATATCGGAGCTGGTGGACAGTCGGGATGAGGAGTACGGAGATGATCGCGTGTTGGATTGCTTCGTGAAGCATGCCGGTCAGCAACCTCTTTCTGCGGAAAAGGACATGCTGTTCAATCACGCGATTCAATTTTCCGGTAACCAGCTTGTCGACGATATGACCGTTGTTTTGATTCGAAGAAAAATCTGATACTTCCAGTTTGATGATCGTGGCATCATCTTCAGAATTGGAAGAAAAGAGAGGTCTGTTTTGCAAGAAAAAGCCAGAATTTTAATTGTCGATGACGAAGAGGCCATACGCCGCAGCCTGGAAAAGATCCTGCTCTACGAAGGATACGATGTTTCAATGGCCTCCAATGGCAAACACGCGCTTGGTTTTGTGGAGAATCGGGAACCCGATGTGATGCTTCTCGATATCAAAATGCCCGGAATGGACGGAATGGAAGTCCTGACGAAACTCAAGGCAAAGGGTCTTGAGCTTCCCGTTATCATGGTTTCTGGGCATGGAACCATTCAAACAGCCGTCGAAGCTACCCGATTAGGTGCGTTTGACTTTCTGGAAAAACCACTCCAGCGCGATCGTGTACTGCTGGCTTGCAGAAACGCCCTGGAAAAGAAACAGTTAAGTCAGGAAAACAAACGGCTGCTCCTGGAAAAAGAACAACCCTATCAGATGATCGGAGAGCATCCTCAGTTTTTAGCCATGAAAGAACGACTGAACAAGGTGGCTCCTACTAAAGCTACCGTTCTGATTACAGGTGAAAGCGGTACCGGCAAGGAACTCATCGCACGTTACACACACAAAGCGTCCAAGAGAACAGGCCGATTTATTCAGGTCAACTGTGCGGCTATTCCAGAAGATCTGATTGAGTCGGAACTCTTTGGACATGTGAAGGGCTCTTTTACCGGCGCCACCAAAGATCAGGTGGGCAAGTTCCGGCAGGCAGACAGGGGCACCATTTTCCTGGATGAAATTGCCGATATGAGTCTCAAAACCCAGGCAAAAGTGCTGCGCGTGCTTCAGGAAGGTGAAGTGGAACCCGTTGGCGGCAATCAAACCTATCAGGTAGATACCAGGGTGCTGGCCGCCACCAACAAGAACCTCGAGGACATGGTGCGGCAGGAAACATTCAGAGAAGATTTGTTCTTTCGACTAAATGTCGTTCCTGTTCATAGTATTCCCCTCAGGGAACGCCGCAGCGATATTCCCCTCTTGATCGAGCATTTCAGACAGGCCTTCATTCGGGAGAATGGTGCCAACGTGCCGCCCTTTCGCGAGTCATCCATGAAAAGGCTGATGAACATGCCTTTTAAGGGCAATGTCAGGGAATTGAAAAACACCGTTGAGCGTCTGCTGATTCTGGGTGAAAGCGAAATTGAAGCCATATCGCCTGCTTCAGGTGACTTGTTTGCAGGCGGAGAATCCTACTTTCTCAGCTTCACTTCGCTGAAACAGTTCAAGGAAGAAACCGAAAAGGCCTTTCTGAAAGCCAAAATTAAGGAAAACAGCGGGAACCTGTCGAAAACGGCTGAAGCCATTGGCACTCCCCGCAGCAACCTCTACAAGAAAATCGAGCAATACGGGCTCAATCAAAAGAAAAATGAAATGGGAAAGAAATGACTGAAAAGCTCTACTTAAACGATTCAACTCAAATGGAATTTAAAAGCACGGTTTCTGATATCACGAAATACAGAGGGAAACCGGCCATTGTCCTGAAAGAGACCCTATTTTACGGAGAAGCAGGCGGGCAACTGGCCGATCATGGCCGATTGCAATGGCACGGCGGAGCGGTGGATGTTTGTGATGTTCAAATTGAAGAGCAGACGTTTTACCATCTTGTAGAGAGCATCCCGGAAGGTCTGACAGCCGGAAGCGATGTGGTGGGAAAAGTTGATGCGCAGCGGCGATGGGACCACATGAGACAGCATACCGGGCAACACCTTGTCTCTGCCGCTTTTTACACAGTTGAAGGCATTAAAACCATTTCATCCAGGCTGGGTTCCAGGGTTTCCACCATCGATATCAATATCGAAAAACCGGATTGGGAACTGGCCAGGCGTATCGAGCAAAAAGTCAATCAGACCATCATGGAGAATCGACCGATTGTCATCCACTACCCAAACGCGGCAGAACTGGCCACCATGAAAATGAGACGAACGCCCAAAGTCGATCGGGACATTCGCGTTATAGAGATTGCGGACATGGATTTAACGCCCTGCGGAGGCACACACTGCCGCACAACGGGCGAAGTCGGGTTTGTGAAAATCATATCCTTGGAGCGTTACAAGGGCATGATCAGAGTGACTTTTGTGGCGGGACAGAGAGCTCTGGACGCCATTCAAAGCATGTCTTCCCAGGTGCGAACCGTGGTCAGTGAAACGGAATGTCAGCTCAGCGAAATCCCCAACATGCTCAGCGGATTGCATGAGGAGCTGAAAGAAACAAAGTACAAACTGGGAGTGATGAGGAAAGCCCATTTGGCTCGAATTGCAGAACAACTATTAAGTGAACATGTTGAAAGCAAAGGGCTAACGGTTATTCTAACGGTTCAGGAACAACTCGATGCAGAAGCTCGCCGCGTTTTGGCGAGCGCGCTTTCAGCCCGAAGTGATGTGGTTTCAGGTGTTTTTTCGCGGGATATTCAAGCGGGAAAATGGATGATCGTCATGGAGGCGGCTTCCCAGACCGGTGTCCAGCTGCAGAAACTGTTCAAAGAGTTCTTCTTCCCCAAAGGCGGTAGAGGCGGTGGAAGAGCTCAGCACGTGGAAGGCTTTTTACCCGACCAAGATGTGGCCATCGAAGAAGTGTTGGAAGAACTCAAGACCGCTTTAACGGGACATTGAGGCCGTTCACCGAGGGCACCGTTGCTTTTTCGTTTTTTATAAATACAGAGTGATCGTTGTTCCTGCCCTTTGACAAAAAACAGGAACCCCGGAAAAGTCACCGCTGGAACGGAACACAAACACGCCTCAAAAAGCGACTTAAATGCGGATTTTCATGATATACTGTGTAATAAATGCAGATTATCATGATAATCCGCATTTGAGGTGGGCGTATGACGTACAAAAGGGTGTTAAATATCCCGGAACTACTAAAGAGGAAGTCGTTTTTTTTGTTTGGACCTCGGTCCACTGGAAAAACAACACTTGTCCACCAGCAGCTTTCCAATGTCATGATTTATGATTTGCTGCGAGCAAAAACGTATAGCCGATTATTAAAAAATCCCGAACTAATTGAACAAGAGTACATCGAAGGGAAGACGGTTGTTATTGATGAAATTCAAAAACTCCCCGCAATTTTGGATGAAGTTCATCGTTTGATAGAGAAAAGGGGGATTACTTTTCTGCTTACAGGCAGTAGTGCCAGAAAAATAAAGCATGGAGGGGCCAACCTGCTTGCGGGCAGGGCTTGGTCAGCCAGCCTGTTTGCTCTAACCTATCAGGAAATCGATGATTTCAATCTGGACAGATACTTGAACTATGGAGGGCTTCCACAGGTTTATACGAGTGAATACCCTGAAGAAGAGTTGATTAGTTACGTGGGAACCTATTTACAGGAAGAAATCAAGGCGGAAGCTGTTACCAGAAACATACAGGCATTTGCAGAATTTCTTGAAATTGTTGCTTTGAGTAACGGGTGCGAACTCAATTACCAGAGCTTTGCCGATGACTGTCGGGTTTCTCCAAATACGATAAAGAACTATTTGCAAATATTGGAAGACACGTTGTTGGGGTTTCCACTTCGAGCCTATAAAAAAACCAAGAAACGCAAGGCGATATCTCGTTCAAAATTCTACCTATTTGATATAGGTGTGACCAACTATTTGGCCAGGAGATCCAGAATAAAGAGCCGAAGTAAGGAATATGGTGATGTATTTGAGCATTTCATTATGCTCGAAGTCAGAGCCTATTTGAGCTACTTGCGGAAAAGAAGTCCCATGTATTACTGGAGATCGACTTCGGGAACCGAGGTGGATTTAATCCTGGATGATCAACTGGCTATTGAAATTAAAAGTACGGAGTTCGTGCAGAGCAGACATTTAAAGGGTCTGCGTGCCCTTAAAGAGGAAGGCCTCATTTCAAGGTACATGGTCGTTTCACATGACGAAAGAAAGCGGATAACAGATGACGGCATTGAAATCATGCCCTGGGAACTGTTTTTAAGGAATTTATGGGAAGACAAATTACTTTGAACAGGGCTGTTCAAGCTGACTTGTGGTATTCAAGGCACTGAATGAACGGTGTGGAAGACCCGGGAGTGCTTCAAGAAGAAAGTGTCTTTCCGTTCGGGACTCTGTGATTCTTTTTACAGTCTTCATTTTTTTGCGTGAAATGGATATAATCGGTAAGCGATCAGGACTTTTTTCATCACTGTATTAAAGGGTTTTGAAGCCCATTCTCTGGGGGAGTGAATTATGTTTAAGATATTCAAAAGAAAAAAGGCGGGTTCTTTTAGCGCACAGCAAACAAACTTCAAGGTATGCAGCCACTGTCACAACAGAGGCAGTCGTTACGATATAAGCTGTTCATCCTGTGGTGAGAAGTTCAACGACACTCTGTACTGTGAATGCGGAGCTGCTCGTCCCGCAAACAGTCAGTTTTGTCCCTTTTGCGGTATGGACGATTTTGGTAAAAGGAAACGCAAGACCGAAGAGAGTTCAAGTCAGCAGACCTGGCAGAGGAAGACCGAGGACTTTGCCACCGTATTCACACAGGAAGAGTTGATGAAAAAAGGTTACGATCAATTTGTCATCAATGCCGGTACCACGGGCTTGCTCTACCAGAGAGGTCGTTTCGTCGGCACGCTCAATCCCGGTCCCCACAAGTTCAAGGGTTTGGGCGACAGGTTTTCACAGTTCAAAGACAAAGACGCCTTTCAATTGATCCTGATGGATGTGGGCGATATGGTGATGGCTTTCCCCATTACGGAAATCGCGCACGGTGATGACAGCCTCAGTATCGACAAAAAGAATCTGGACTTGAAACTCATTTTCAGACTGGACAATCCCGATCTTTTCCATCTGAACGTCATCAAGGACCGCAAGCACCTGGAAATGAACTGGCTGCGCGCCCGTATTGAAAAAACAATCGATCAGCGCACGCGCGAATTCATCCGGCAGCATCCCCAGTCGCTCGATGACATGAACTTCAGCCAGAAATTGCAGATGTTCCTTCTGGACTATCTCGAAGATACCCTTGAGCGGTTTGGCGTTAAACTGGTTGACTGTGAAACGTCTTTCTCGTCGTTCAGTACCGCTCTGGATCAGCAAAGACAGGACGTGCTCTTTGAACTGAAGGGGCGTTATGTGGAGCTGGCCAACAGCCAGAGCCTCTGGGAAATGGAACGTCGGGAGCGGGCCGCCGCGCGAGCAGAAGACGGGAGTCGCTTTGATGAAAAGATGGAAGCCGGAGAAGTTGAACATCAGCAGCAACTTCGGGAAACCAGGCAGGGTTTGGATCAGTTCAGGGAGATGGAAGACCTGCTTTTGTCCGGTAAGCGCAGTGATCTCATTCTGACCGAAAAGGAAATGAACATCTATTACGAAACCGGTTTATTGGAGCTCAAGAAGTCCGACAAGGAAATACTCCTCAAAGAACAGCAGCTCCTGAGAGAACAAAAGGCCTGGCAGGTTGAGTTTGAACAAAAACGGCGCGAGCTGGAACAAAAAGCTCAGGAACAGGATCTGGAGTTAAAAGACCTGTCCCAGGAGGCTCGTGTATCAGAGGAAAAACTATCCCTGCTCGACAAGCTGCTGGTCAGTCAGAATCGCGAAAAAATGATGAAACTTCAATCAGATGAAGACTGGGCGCGCTATAAAAGGGAAGTGGATCATAAGAATATTCTGGAAGAAAAGGAATGGGCAGAACTTCAAAAAGCCGCTTCCCGCAAGAGTCAGGACGATGAAAGCGCATGGCAGCACCTGCAGCAGGTACTGGAATTGCAAAGGGATAACGAGCTGAGAATGACCCGGATTCACCAGGAACGCGAAGCGCGAAAGGCCGAGCTGGAATTGGAAACCGATGAGATAAAACATCGTCTCAAGCTCAAGGACCTGGATGGTCAGCAGGTAGAAGACGCGCATCAGCGCGAGATCCGAATGCGTCAGGCTGAGCATCTTTCTCAGATCGATCTTAAACGGAAAGAAATGGAGCTGGAACTCTTGCGCAGAGAGGAGGAATTAAAGCTCAAAAAGGTCGCGGACATGGGTGATCTGGATGAACAGCGCCAGAGACTGGACATGACCTTGGCCATGGAAGAACGCAAACATCAGATGAAATTGCAGGAAAAAACACTGGATCACGAACAGACGTTGCAAAAGGCGCAAACTCTCGGCAATGTTTCCATTGAAGCCATGCTGGCCACCATTACGGATGCCGGTATTCGCGAGAGTATTATCAAGACCATGAAGACGCGCTATGAAGGTGAAAACCTGAATAACCTCAATAAAGACAAGCTCATGATGGAAATTGAGAACCTCAAAAAGGATCTTTCCCATCAGGCGGAACTCAACTCCAGAGACAAGGCTCACTTTCAGGAACTGCAAAACGCCAAAGATCAAATGCAGGGTGAACACAAGGCAAGTCTGAGAGACCATATTGAAGACTTGAAGGAAGAACACGGAAAAGAGCGAAGAGGCACTCATGCCCTGACTGATTCGGTTATAAAAGGCGCGGCAGGTGTGGCCTCAGGCACAAAAGCTTCAAATTCAGGGCCCGAAAAAGTGAGCTGTCCCTTTTGCGGCAAGCAGACCGTTCTGTTTCCCGGTGATACCAAATGCAGCCATTGTCGTGGAACCATTCGCTGATGGTGTAAGGATCGGAATGGAGGACAATCATGAGCAGGAAGGTAGTGGAGAAAAATCACGAGTGCTCGGGCAAAACCAGCCATGAAGCACGCTGTCAGCTGCCAATTGAGTTGGCACTGTCCTGGTACACCCGGTTTGAACCCCTAAGAAGCCGATCGGGTTTTTCGCCACCCTCCAAGTGTCATGTGCACTATGATCTAACAGAAAATGGAAAAACCGAAAAAATAGAGGAAACCTACCTCTTCAGAGTGGGTTCTATTTTCTCTCAGGTACAGAGTATCACCAATGTTTCTCATTATTCCTCGAACGTTCATGTCAGTGATAAGGCCATTTATTCCGGTGGTGATCAGCAGGTTGACTTTAAGAAAGAGCAAGAGCGAGAAGACGGTCTGCCCAAGCCTCAAACACGCATCTACCTGTTTAAAAAGAGAACCCGAACCATTCTCGAAGAACAAAAAGAAAAAGAACCGGAATTAATCGAGCAATTTAAACCGGCGAAATACGCCGCCTTGCGCTTTAACACCGTTACGGGTTGTCAGTTGATTCTGGATGTTCGCCATGCGGACTGTGGACCGTTTACGTTTGGAAGAAAGGTGCCGCGCGGAAACCCAGCAGAGGTGCTCTTTCAATCCTACATCCCGCCAGATGCGCCTTACACCTATTTTACGAACAAGGATAAAACAGGCAGGAAGTTCCGTTTGTCCGGTTTTTCAAGCAAACAGTTTAAGGTGGATGTCGGTTCATCATCCTATGTCTTTACACCGCTGAGTGAGGTCAATCCCAAGCGGTTCAAAATACTCGATGCCGATTTTAAATCGACCGATTTTGTGGCCGGTGTTTTTAAAAAGGGCATTGCCACACCCGAACTGAGACAAATGAAGTTTGCGGTTATGGAGTTTAGAGCCAGTACAGAGTCGAAGGCCAATCTTTCCCCCCTTCAACTGGAATTTGATATGCGCATAAAAAGACAAACAGCCCTGAAGCCGGATGTGAAGGGCATCGCGGGAGAAGGATCTGCCTTGATTCTGAAACGCTTGAGCCATCCCGAAAACGAGAATAGGGGCAAGCTGAAAACGGTCATTTTTAATAACTGGACGAACCTGGATGAGTTGTTTCGGATTCCTTTTGTGATTATGTGGAAAGAGGGTCTTTACCTTGTTCCACGGGGAAATCAGGAGGTTTGTATTCACTTCGATGGGAAGAAAGAAGTGGTCAAAAATAAAGAACCCCTGCCGTTAGCTCACGGACTGGCTTATCGCGTCGGTGAGTTCTTCGTATCGGTTGGTGCTTTGCCTTAATGATTGAGTGCAAGGGGATGACCAAACCAAGGCATGCACATATAGTTGTTTGAGAGTCAACAGCCTGTTTTTTGGAAAAAAGGGTGTGCATCCAACAAATAGATGTACGCGAACGTGTTGAGTGAAAAAAAACAAAAGCAAGAGTAAACCCCAAACTTGTAATCGCAAAAAGGTAACTTGTGTTTTCAAGTGGCAATAGGATAGAATTCGAAAAACGAATGGAGTCGAGTTATGGCTGTATATTTTACAATGATCTTTTTTCACATTTTAGGAGCGACTATCTGGGTGGGCGGTTTTTTCTTTTTTATTGCCGTTGCTATGCCCAAAGCCGATAACACGGTTGCTTATAGCTTATTTAAACGGTTCAAGTGGGTGGCCATATCAGCTCTAATTGTTCAAGTATTGACCGGTTTGCATTTGGCTTATACGCGCTTGCCGTCATTGGAAGCCTGGTTTGCCTTTCAAAACCCCTTGAGTCATGCAATCGTCACCAAGCTCGCTTTACTGGTAGTGGTTGTCATTCTGGGAATAGATGCCCTTGTAAGGGTTATCCCCAAGCTGAAAACAGGCGCGAAGAAATCCGTCCTTGTGTACTTGATCGTAATGAATATTATTTCGGTCTTGTACATTGTTGTAGGCGTACTTTTTAAGAAGGGCGGTATTTAAGGGCAGATCATGAAGTACTGGTTAATGAAAACAGAACCTGAAACTTATTCTATTGATGATTTAGCACAAGAAGACAACCAAACCGATTATTGGGATGGTGTGCGCAATTACCAGGCCAGAAACATCATGCGCGATCAGATGAAAGTGGGCGATCAGGTTCTTTTTTACCATTCAAACTGCAAAGTGCCCGGTGTTGTGGGGCTGGCTGAAGTGGCGCGTGAAGGTTATCCCGATTTCACATCCTGGGATCCGGCTTCCAAGTATTACGATGCCAAGTCCTCAGAGGACAATCCGCGCTGGTTCATGGTGGATATCAAGTGGAAAGCCAAGTTTAATCGGGTCGTTTCCCTGAAAGAAATGAGAGCGATTCCGGCATTGGCAGAGATGAAGCTCCTGCAACGCGGACAGCGTCTCTCCATTCAGCCCGTCAGCAAGGATGAATATCAACTGATTTGTGAGTTAGGCCAGAGTTAAGTTGCTGCCCTGAAACCGGGCGTGCAGGTTATCGAACTGAATACAGCCGTGCAAGCCCTCGTGAGATGCACCCGGTGTTTTGATATAACAGTGCAAGCCTATTTCAATGAGCAATTGAAAACAGGCATGTTTTGGCGGTTTTACGGATAATCCACGCTAACTCTGTGTCGCGATCTGTTCTTGTGCCATTAAACAGACACCGGAAAAGTAATCAGGAAGCGTGTACCTGAATCGAAGTCCATATCGAGACGGAGGTCAGCTCCTTGAAGTTCCAGCGATTTTTTGGCGATAGCCAGTCCAAGTCCCGTGCCTCTGGTTTTGGTACTGAAGTAAGCTTGAAAAATCTTGGTTTTTTCTTCCCTGTCAATACCGGGGCCGTTGTCTTCGATCACCAATAACAGGCGCTCACCCGATTGTTTGGTGAGAATGCGAATGCGGCCTTCTTCCATGGCTTCAAAGCTGTTGACGATCAGGTTGTTGATGGCTTTTTTCGTGACAAGCGGGTCTATTTGCAGCACGGGATCGTATTGGAACTCTGTTTCCATCAGAATGCGGGCTTGAGTTCGCTTGTATGAGCTCAGACATTCCCTGACAAGCGAAGAGATAGTGCAAGCCTTGCGGTTCAATTTCATGGGGCGGGCATAGTCGGCAAAATCCGTGGCTGTGTTTCTCAACTGCTGGACTTGCTTTTTAATTTCAATGGTGGCCTCTTCCAGAGCCTTTGCAAACTGAGGGTGTTTGTCCCGATGGAGTGCATTGAGATGGTCCAGTTCCAGTTGAATGGGAGTGAGCGGGTTTTTGATTTCGTGGGCAATGCGTCTGGCCATTTCACTCCATGCCTTCATTCTGTTGGTTTCCAGTTCGAGAGTAATGTCTTCCAACAGAATAATCGTCTGAATTTCCTGTGGATCCCGGTTATCTGGACGGTATTCAATTCTACACAGAAAGACGAGGCTCTTCTGTGCGGTTTCCAGTTTCAAGGTGAGGGATGAGGATTCAGCTTTGTGGATTTGCTTTTCAATGGGAGAAAGTGAAGGCGTCAGCTCGATCATTTTGGCAAAACTGATGGCGGGCAGTTGATCCACCAGGGTGAGCTGTTCGGGATTCTTTTTACTTTTCTGCCGATGAAGGTAAAGCTCAACTTCGGGGAAGAAATTTAAAAAGGCGTTATTGCAGAGCACAACCCTGCCGTCGCTGTTGAGTCCCAGCAGGCCTGTTTTCATGGTTCCCATGGTGATTGTCAAAAGATTGATTTGCTTCTGCCTTTCCCTTTCGTTCCACGCTATGTTTTCTCTCATGCTGTTAAAGGCAAGAATCATTCGGTTGAGCTCGTTCTCGCCTTGAAGAGGTTGAATGGGCTGCTGGTGGATGCCTTTCTGCATGCTGGCGGCCGCGCGGGTAATGGATGTGATTGGCTGCAAAAAAACACGCGCCGATTTGAAAGCCAGAATGGATGTGGCCAGCAGAATGAGAAGGGTTGCAGCGAGAATTTGTTCCAGACTGTTAAAGAAGGCATCCCTCAAGTGAATGGAACTGCTGTATTCCGTGATGCTCAAAATCGTGCCTGGCTTGACTACGGTGTAGAGAACATCGAGGTGAAGACCTTGCTCTGTGACAGCCTGCCCGGTGATAAAACGGGATTGACCTGTTCTCAGCGCTTCGTAGGCCCGGTAGGGGATACGACTGGGAAGCGTACTTGAATGAAAGAGTTCCGGTCTGGTTGTTTTCTTCAAGGAACCGGAAACGTAGAGATTGATATCCTGTTCACCTGTGGTGAGAAAATCGGCTTTTTGGAGTTTTTTGACAATTTGTTGTGATCGTTGAATTAAACGAAGGCGTTTATCCGAGGATTTGGAGGATTGAACATAAACCAGGAAAAGCGAGATGAGCAAAACCATGGGGATAAGACTTACAAACAGGAAAAGCGATGCCAATTTAACCCGAAAAGATCGTCTGAAGAGAGACAGGAGACTTCTTTTTTTTAGTTTCCTGTGCCGTTGGGCTAAAATGACAATTCCCCAGCAAAAAGAGAAGAGAAGCACAAGCCTGGAGAGGATCGTAACGGTACTCAACGGTTGAACCCGAACCTGATAAAGCTGGTATCCATCGTTAAAATAGTAGCAAGTTGTGCTGGCTTTGGTTATCGAGAAAAATGGCTGAGATTGCAGTTTGAGTAGTACGTTTTCGGATAGAAGATCGGGGTTCTCCAGCTCGTTGAGAGGTTTTCCCGTTGTGTCGAATACTCTGACTGATACGTTTCCGTGTTTAAAGGGAAGTTCTTGGCCTGCTGTTTTGAAGAGAGGACTGAGTCTCTGGATCGAGGTGATGTTCTCATAGCTGTTGGACAGAGCGATAATTAACTCGCAGCTTTGATCTTCAAATTCAACTCCCCTTCTGAAAAGGAGCATTTTAGGTGATGCTGGATTCTCCTGGAAATATTCAATCCGGTTCTTTGCGAATAACGCATGAGGGATGGCGTCCAGAGAAAGCTGGTTCTCAATCGAACTGATAACACGCCCTTCAAGATTGAGCAAACGCAGCGAGTATCCAATGGACTCATCGACAAGCCCGCTTCTTTTGGCCAGCCAATGGGTTAAGTAGGGGTTGCTGGAGTGGTATTGGCCCTGATACAGCTTGAGCGCATCCAGTAACCTCATGACTCGATTGTGGTTGGCATGGTCGATCAGAGTGATATCCTGCTGCCAATCACGGGCAATGAAACGGTGCAGCCGTTCTGTTCCTGAAACCTGGAGCTGAAAGAGAAACGCTGCCGCTGAAATCAGTGCCACTAAACTGCGTTTCTTGAGCTGGGTTGAATGGGTCATCTGTTCTTTTAAAGGCATTCCGATCAAAAGAATCAGGAAATAGGAACAGCATGTGATGAAGTATTTGAATTCCACGAAAAAATAAAAAACCGGCAAACTCGAGGCCAGGGCGAAAAGGCCGGTTTTGGAGGTTTTTTTCAGCTGAAGTAAAAGCGTGGCATAAAGAGCGAGACATGCCATGACGCCGGTAAAAACCAGGAACGACCCGCTTCCCATAAAGGCTTCCTTGGGCTGTGAAAGTGAAATGGGCGTGTTCGTCTGAAGCCAGTCGGGTACGAAAGCGAACAGGAAAATGCTGAATAACAGGCTGCTCTCAAGAATGCGATGAAGCAGGTGATCGCTCGCTTCCACCTTGTTCAATAGCGCGTTAACTGCCAGATAGATTAGTAGAGAACCCGTTAAAAGATGAAAAGGAGAGGCAAAGAGATTGCCAAAATTACCTGCCGCAAAGAGCGTGTTGGAAAAGACCTCATAGTGATCGAGCTTTAAGTCAAACGGAAAAGCGAGTAACGCCAAGAACCACGTCACATCAGGCAGTCGGTTTTTCGAGTGAAAGCAGACCAGGAGCAGGAGAGCCAATATCAGACTCCAGCAGGATGACAGTGTGTTTTTCAGTGTTTGACTGCCTCGATGGGGTATCCAGTTCAGCTCGACGGGGAGCAGATCGACAAGCTCGGCATTCTGGCTGCCGTACCAATTGGCTCTGGGCAGAAAGACAACCTGATAATCATTTGTATGGGGAAGTTGAGTGCCAATCCAGTGCCTGGGCTGATGGCCTTGGAGCAGAAAGGGATTTTCCAGCCAGGAGTGCACTCTGTCCAGTGTGTTTCCCGAGATGAAAAGACACTCGGTCATGATGAAACAGGTGGCATGCGACGAGCTGGGAAAGGGATGAGTCCCAACGAGATAAGCTCTGTTTCCCTTTAGGCTCCAGCTCACTTTTCCCTGTATGGCACTGTGGTACGCACCGGAAAAGGAAGAACCGGCCCATATTTTGGGTTTAAAGTTTAAATCCGTAAGGGTAATGGACATGTGGTGCTTTTTGGCAAAGCTCTCAAAAAGGCTTGCAATTTCAACTCTGTGGGCTTCCCAATCCTTGAAGAGATGGCTGTGCTGCTTCAGCATGGTTGGGTTGGTCATGATGCCAACGGCTTTGTTTAAGGCCTGTTCAACTTGCGCCTTTTGAGGCGGCGGACTGATGGGACTTTCAATCAGAAACAGGGGAATGGTTCCCAGGGCAATCAGCAGACCAACTATTCCCGGATGGATTCGGTGATAGTAAAGGGAACAGATAGTCAAAGCCAGAATCACAAGGGCCGTAAAGAGATGAGGGAAGACAGGGAAAAGGATACAGAGCGAAACCAGCAGGATTAGCAAGATGCGCTTGTGAGGGATAAAGCGGCTGTTCATGGGCTGAAATCCGTAAGGGACCAGTGAGTGAGGATTGCGCGATTGTTGTGAAAGCTGAACATAAATAAAAAGACACCGTGGGAAAAGGTTCGGGTTCGCTTGTTGTAAATTTTACATCGAGCCGTTATTTCTATTTTGGAATAGTTGGTGTCGCTTTTGAAATCATCTTGCTGAACTTTGGTAATTTCGTATCTGGAAAAGAGTTTTCGGACACTGTACAACAGCTGAGAACGGCTCAACCTTCCTCGATCATTTAAAAGCGGTCTCAAATTCAGCCTGACATAGATGTCCTCATGCAGATAGGCAGTTATGTTTCTCCATTGATTGGAGAGCAGGACTTTTTCCAGATCGGGAATACGGTGATTATCCTGGATTGTGAGCAAAGACATGGTAAGTAGAATAATCAAAGCAATCCATCCTGATAGGTAGTCCCTCTATTCTAGCACAGTGTATCGTGACGACTCCCGTTGATCATATTGGCCGGAGTGCTTTTGACAATATCTAAAAGACCCAGGCTGTAGGCTTTGAAAACGGTAAAGGGGTTCCGCAGCGAGAGGGCCGCGAAAAGGGTGTGCGTGGCGGTATCGATTCCCGCGATTAAGGCCAGTGGAACAGTGACCCATTTACCGCGGTGCTTTCTGAAATAATGGTTCATGGAACGCATGGTTCGGCGAATGGTTTGTTCTTTGACATGCCTTGAAGAGCCACCACCCACATGCATCACTTCGGCCCCGGCATCAAAGTAGACGGTGAATCCGCGCTCCGCGACGCGTTTACAAAAATCCACTTCTTCGTAGTACATAAAAAAGCGCGTATCCATAAAGCCGGTTAGTGGGATGATAGACGAGCGAATGACGAAGAACGAACCCATTACCTGCGGAACTTCTCTGGATGTTTGATGGTCAAAGGAACCCATGTGATAGGGGTTGAGAAAACCGCCCATTAAGCGTCCGATACCAATGGCTTCCCAGAGCTGGAGAGTCAGGCTCGGCAGCCGTCGACAGGATCTTTGAACGCGTTGATCCGGGCCAACTATCTTGGGGCCTAAAACACCTATTCGGCGATTGTCTTTCATGGTCCGGGTTATTCTCTGAAGGCACCCCTTGTGCAATTCAATATCGCTGTTGACCAGAATGTGGTATTTGCCTTTGCTGTAAGGAAGTAAGATCTCGTGGCCGAGCGCGAACCCTGAATTGCAGTCGTTTTCGACTAAAATGACCTCAGGAAACTGTTTTTTGACCATTTCGGCAGAACCATCCGTGCTGGCGTTGTCCAGTACCAGAATTTGGAATGTATAGTCCCCAACATGATCCAGTATGGACTGGATGCACCGAGCCAAGAGATCCCTCGTGTTCCAATTCACAATCGCAAACGTAAATTCAATCATTCATACTCCATTCGGTGAAAAATGAGTTCAACCTTCGACTTACTTAAAGACGGTATCGACCAATGCGAGTACCTGTTTACATTCCATGGAATCAAAGATGGTGTATCTCTCTTTCCTGTAGGACTGACACATCCTGATCGCTTCTTTTAAATCTCCCATGGTGACACCTATATGCGCGCACTCTTCAACTGTCGTGGGGAGACCCACCTTCTTGAAGGCTGCCTGCAGCTCCTTAAAATACCTTTTGTGGGCTTTTGCGGAAATAAGAGAACCAATGGCTACTAACTCACCGTGTGTGGCCTCCGGTTTGTAATTCTTCAAACGGTTGTACATGTGAAATATTTTATGTTCAAAACCGCTGGCCGGGCGACTGGATCCATAGCGGCCCATGGCTTCGGCACTGAAGATCAGGCTCAAAGCCAAATGTTGCAGGAACTCCGTGCTATAGAATACATCGCGATCACTGGCGATGTATTGAAGGGTCGCTTCCGCACCTATTTGGGCCTGGTACTTGGCAGCAATATCAATTTTCTCGTAATTCGTGTGTTTCGAACCCAGGCTTTGTGCCAGCTCCCAATCCATGGATGCCGTCATGTTGGAGAGCAGATCACCGATGCCTGATCTAATTCTCCTTGTGTATCCGGGATCGTCTGATTTGATCGTGCTGATATTGATGATCACACCCAGGGGGACATTGGCTTTAAGCGTAGATACACCGTCTTCGTTCAAGTTGAGTACAGCGAAAGGGGAAGCGAATCCATCGTTAGAGAGGGATGTTGGAATGGAAATATAGGGGATGTTGAGTTTATATGCTGCATATTTAGCCACATCGATAACACTGCCACCGCCAATTCCATAAATAATGCTAATTTTTTTTGCCCCTCTGGCAATCGTGCCGTATTTCTGGCTCAAATTGCTTTCACCGCGATCATGACTCTTTTCTTCAAGCTTCCACGTACGCATGCCCATTTCCACAATCCGATTGACTTCCTCGATATTATTGGACTTAATAAGTGTGTACCGAACACCTGGCTGTTTTTTTTTCAGTTCTTCGAAAGCTTGTTGTCCAAGGATGTCCCACGTCGTCGGGTCTGCTACGATAAGTGATTTATTGAAAGTCAGTTTCGTGCTGATGTTTTGCAGGTTGTGGTCAATGACTTCGGCCAGTGAGGGAAATCCATCTTCAACGACCAGAAAGGACGGAATAATGAGCGTGTTAGGGGATTTTGGCGATACAACACCCTTGTACAACCCTGTAAAACGGTTGCATACCTGATCGATACCTTTTGAAAAGATGCTCATGTTCTTTCCTTAATCAGTTTCACCCGAACGGGGTGTCAAAAGTGGCTTTTTTTTTAATAATGGCATGCGTGGTTAGCTTCTATCCTGGAATGTCGATTCCAAAGAATTGAAAGCGATACGTGCTCACTAGCAACTTTTTCATTATAGTGTTTTCTTATATTTAATTCCACTTTATAGATCGCACTCATATCGCACGGTAAAAAAAGATGGCAAAGAAATGAGTGTGAAGCCTTTTTTTATCGCTTTTTTGCCTTTGTTAACAGTTGAACAATCCGCTTTTTAAAGGGCGCGGGCTCAATTCTATAAACCATGGGATCAGTTAAGCCGCTATTCAATGTGGCATTTACAGTGTATTAGGGCTTCCAAAGCTTTGGCGTTTCAAGCAAGGTGACACCTCCTTATAAATACCAGAATTTATGAATGAGGGATGTTTTTATAACTAAAATGAAATATAATGCCCTTTGTTTTGAAGTTTAAGCCCCAGATGGCTTTGTATGAAAAAGGTTAGGGAAATCCATGGACTGCATCATTCTGGCAGGAAATAAAGAGGGATATAAACCTGTACTAAACGAAAAATGTAAAGCGGCAATGCTCGTGAATGGCACGCCTATACTCGTTCTCATGCTTCGGCAAATTCTCACTATTTCAGCTTTAAATCGAATCATCATGATCGGGAATAGAAATGAATTAAAAAAAATCACAGCAGGTTTTTTTACAGGTGATTGCGAAAGACTGGTCTTTGTGCAGCAGAAAAACAACATTGTCGACAGTATTTTATATGCTGTCAGCAGCACGGAAGAAGAAGTGGATACCAACCGGAAAGTGATGATTTTGCCCTGCGATCTCCCTTTGATGATAGCTCAGGAGATTGAGGAATTCATCCGTGTGTCGAAGGAAACCGATTTCGATTACTATATGGGGCTTGTCACAGAGGAATCCATCAAGCGTTTTGCCCCCACCCAAAACCTGCCCGGAATTGAAATGATGTGTTTCCCCTTCATGTCGGGCTTTTATCGAATTAACAACCTGCATATCTGTAAACCTCATAAATTCAAACACTCAAAATTGATAAAAAAGACCTATCAACTCAGGCACCAGAAAAACATCCTGAGCATTTTTCGAACGATTTTGATCTTGATTTCAATGGTTTTCAAGAAACCCAGTACTCTTGCGCTTTATTTCAAAATGCGGCTCGTTCATTTAATACCCTGCCCTAAAATGTCGAATTGGATTAGACGATCCTTGAAGCTCGAGGATGCTGAAAAAATTATTGGTGATCTGATCGGTGTCAGTTTTAAAACCATCACCACATCCTACGGAGGCGTGGCGATTGATGTGGATAAATCCGATGATTACAAGACAATTAACCTCAGGTTCGAAGAGTGGTTTGAAATGCAGAAACGCATTGCTGCCAAAGAGAGGTCCATGGAACCATGAAACAGGATAAATGGGCAATTTCAAAGAATGGCACGCAGATGCAACGAAGAATCAAGCTGGTTTTTACCATCACCGCAGTTCGAATTCCATTGGCCATATTATTTTCACTGATGGTTTTCAATCTGGAACAAACCTGGAAATGCGTCGCAATTGAAACGCTGCTACTGGCTTTAATTGAGCTCTCCGATTTTCTCGATGGCTTTTTGGCGCGAAAATGGGGCGTGGTTACCGAACTGGGTGCCTTATTCGATCCCTTTGCAGACTCCACCTCAAGGCTAATTCTCTTCGGGGGCTTGGCTTTTGCTGGTTTAGCCGTGGCCATCGTTCCCCTTATCATGGCTCTGCGGGATATCACTGTCGCCTACAGCCGCATAGCCATGGCAGCCAAAAACATATCGGTGAGCGCGAAGTTGAGCGGCAAAATAAAGGCAGTTGTTCAGGGTGTAGCCAGTTTTATTCTGGTACTGGGCCCCCATCTGCTGTTCTTTTACGATGATTTCCACATTAAGTCTATCGTGTCCTGGCTTGTGATCTTGGTAACGGCCTTTTCGGCAATAGAATACGTCATGGGCGGTACACGTGCTTTGAGAGCGGGAAAATAGAGCGGAGTTTGTCCATAAAAGAACCTCTTTCCACAAGGGCGTTTTTTAGAAACAGGCTTTAGGCTTGCACACTCAAAGACATTACCGACAAAAACCGCTGGCAGTTTATTAACCGATTCAAACCAGGTTTCTTTGACACTTCGTATTTGCTATTTGGTGTCTTGACTTTTCTTTAACAGAGCCCGATAGCGTGAGGTTGCCTTGTTGAAGAGCCCCATCAGCAGTTCCCATTCCCGCTGTGTAAGCCCTCTGCCAGACCAAAGGGCTTCCATTTCCTGTCGGGTGTCCGAGTCTTCCTGCGGCAGGAAATTCATGGTGGACATGAAGGCCAGCATCTTTCGGGTCAGAAGCTCTTTCTGGGCTGAGCGGATGAGGTTCGTTTTTTGGGCATTTCCTTTTAAACGCACTTGATGAAGAGGGAGCAGTGTGGCCGCCACCGCGTGGGAAAGATTCATACTTGGGTAAACCTCAGAAGTGGGTAGTGACAGCCGGTAATCACAGCGCGAGAGTTCCCGGTTGGATAAACCGTGAGCTTCGTTCCCGAAAAGAAGTCCGATATCTAAACCGTCATTCAGCCATTTTGCAACGTAATCGGGAAATTCGGTATACCGCAGTTGCCTGGCATCCTGCCACGGTGAGCGAGGTGTGAGACCGACGACAATATGGCAATGCTCCATGAGTGACGTGAAATCCGCGCACTTCACAGCCTGAGTCATGATGTCGGCTGCGTGTAAAGCGAATTTTCGGACCTCTTCTTCTTCGCCGGTCAATGGGCCTGTGAATCGAAGCGAGGTGAAATTGAAATTGGCCATAACCCGCAGGATGCTTCCCAGGTTAATAGGGCCTTCAATTTGATGAAGCAGTATATGAACAGGAAGAGAGTCCACGTCCTCGATTAGACTTCCATACTTGTTTTATGGTGAGAGGCACGCCGCGCAATGCGACCCGGATCACCTATTTCTGCCAATTCCAGTAAACCCGATTTGTCCTGAGAGGGGCAGATATCCTTGGTTCTGCGGCCACAGGCGCAACTGTCTTCACCGACGACGCGGGAGGCACCACCGCAGCTGCCCTTAATTTCCATGCCCTTGAGGATGACGCCTATTGCCAGACCCAAAAGGCAGATGCCAAAAATAATCAGTGTAAAGATGATAAGGGCAGCCATATTCAACTCCATTCCATAATGCATGTCACTATAGGCTCAGATACCCGCGATGTCAAATTGAAATCACAATGTGTTGGGTGTGTGTCTTTTGTTTTTGAATCTAAGGGTGAGTTCCCATTGCCATACCGCTTGTCGTTATTGATAGATTATACTGTGGTGTTTCAACCAGCCGGCAACGTGATGACCCTTGGGGTCTTTGTGCGTCCAGTGAATGACTCCGCCCTTGTTGTTCCACTCGTATTCGCCGTAAAATCCCACCTCATCACCCACGTGAAGGGAATCGATTCTTGGAGCGAGATCGATGTTGTGAGCAATTAAAACCGTTTGACCAGTGGGAATGCTCACAATAAATCGCTGATGCCGGCTGCCTTTTGTGTCATCACGCAGGATGGCGGTCACCACACCGGATCCGCTGACCTGGGTACCACTGGCTCTGGATTCAATGGCGGTGAGTAGAGCGCTGTTTTCAGCGGTATGAGGCGCGTTTTGTTTGATCCACAGGGAAATGAGCAACAGTAAAAGCACAAGGAATGGACCGTACTTTTTCTTTTTCAAAAGGAAACGCAAATTCACAATGAGCTTGCCTCTTTAGGCCGGCCAGACCCGAAGGGCCTTTTCACACTCGAGGAAGCCTTTTGGAGGGTCGACTTTAAAGGTAAGCTGTTCTTGTGTTTTAGGATGCGTGAAACGCAACAAGGCCGCATGCAGCATGGGGTAATCGGGCATGGCTTCAAAGGCCTTGTTTAAGTGTTTGTGTCTGTTGCCTCCATACAGAGCATCGCCAACCACAGGGTAACCCAGGTGCTTCATGTGCACGCGAATCTGATGGGTTCGGCCCGTTAGAATGTGTACATTTACTTTGGCGGCTTCCGGGAACGTTTCTATCACTTTATAGCGACTGTGAGCGCGTTTCCCGCCCTCAACCTCTGCTGTCATGCGTTTGCGGTCTTTGGGGTGTCTGCCAATATGGCTGATAACCTCACCACTTGGAGGATCCGGTTTACCCCAGACCAGAGCCTGATAGACCTTGGTCACACCGTTGGCCATCCACTGTTCGGTCATCTTGTGGTGGGCAAAATCGGTTTTGGCAACCAGAATCAGACCGCTGGTTCCCTTGTCCAGGCGGTGGACAATGCCCGGCCGAAGCTCTCCGCCTCGGGTGCTCAGTGTTTTGAAGTGATAGGCGAGCGCGTTCACCAGGGTTCCTGAGTAGATTCCAGCTCCCGGATGAACCACGAGGCCTGGCTGTTTGTTAATTAAAATCAGATCATCATCCTCGAAGAGAACATCGAGAGGGATGTTCTCCGGTGTTATTTCAACCTGCTCCATGGCGCTGGGGATGATTTCCAGAGCCAGAGTATCTCCCTTTTTTACTTTAAACGAGGCCTTGCGAACGGTTCCGTTGACTTTAGCGTGACCGTCCTGACACAACTGTTTCACGCGACTGCGGCTGAGTTCCGGCAGAAGTTGGGCGAGAACAATGTCCAGTCGTTCCTTTTCACCTTCTTCAAGGGTAAGTGTATCTGAATTGTCACTGAGAGTTATGTTGAATTGGTTCATTGGTCGTGGGCATTCCTTTTCAGGCTGAAAATAAGGATAGCGGCTAGAATCATGCCTATGGCAATAATTTGGGATGTGCTGATGGTGTCGTTAAACCAGAGTCCACGACCCGTATCGCCCCGGAAAAATTCCTCAATAAACCGCACAATTCCGTATAAAAGCATAAAGAGAGCGGCTATTTGACCTTGAAACTTTCGCCTTCTGGCCAACCAGAAAAGGAAAGCGAAAAGCAGTAACCCGTCTACAACAGCCACCAGTTGGATGGGAAAAAATTCAATGCCCGAGGGCGCGGAACAGTATTCACTGGCGGGATAAACAACAGAGAGAGGCCCGGAATAGGCTTTGCCGTGACAACAGCCCGCGAAAAAACAGCCCAGACGGCCAATTCCAATGCCCATGGCCAGCAGCGGGGCAAACAAGTCCAGTGTATTCCAGAGGGGAAGGTTGTGTTTGCGGATCAGGTAGACTGCGGTTCCGATACCCAGGATGACACCGCCATAAAGCACACCGGCAGACTGGATGGTATCCCACAGTTTATGCGGGTTCTCGATATAGTAGGGCAGATCCAGCAGGATGTACAAGAGCTTGGCTCCAACCAGACCGCCGATAAGAACCCACAAGGCCAGATCCTGCAATGCTTCTACAGGCAGATGCATTCTTCGCGCTTCCACCTTGACCAGAGCCATGGCAATCAGGAATGCCGTAACCAGAATGACACCGTAAGTGGGGATTTTTAAGCTGCCAAATTCAAACAGTATGGGATGCATATTCAGTCCTAAAGATGGTAATGAAGATCATAACGCAACCGGCCAGTATCAGGATGTCGGATAGATTGATGACCGGGAGGCGAAAGAGGCTGATGTAATCGGTGACAAATCCGCGCAAGAGACTCTCAAGAGCATTGGACATGCCGCCAGCCAGAATCAGCAGAAGTCCCGCCTGAAGCTTGTACCGCGAGCGAATCGGCTCCAGAACCGACCATTTTAACCTGGAAACTGCGATGACGAGGGCAAAAAGAAGTAAAATTGTACAAACTCGTATGACAATTAAATGAAGTGGGTCGAGGTCTGAGCCCCATCCGAAGATCATACCCTTGTTTCTCAAGGTATTGATTTCAATGAAATGGGGGACGATTTTATGCATGCCGCCCGTTATACCCAGTGCCCATTCTTTGCCAAGCCAGTCCAGGAAAAGGGCAGCAGTGGTGATACCCCATAAAACAACCAACCTACTGCGCATGGCCTTCCAGTTCTTGGATTCGGCGGTTGATGGTTTCCCAGTTCTGTTTGACCTGTTTGGAAATAGCCTCGGCTTCCTCTTTGGAAAGATCAAAAAAGTCCTGATCCTTTTCCCGCATGACGATAAAAACGGGTTTATCTTCCTTTTGGAGAACCGTCCGCTCGTCTTTCATTTCCAACATGAAAGCGTAGTCGCTGCCGCTCCATGTGAAGCGGTCCAGGATGAGGAAGTATTCCTCTCCGCCTTGACCGTCATCAAAAACAACTTGCTCCACTCTCTGCTCTTTCATAAATACTCCGTTACTCCGTTTATTGTCAGTGCGTTCACACAACGGCAAGGTAATGTACCACGAATAACCTGGAGGGTGTCAAGATTTAACAGCATGGATGCTCTATGCGGCGAGTATCGTATAACACATTGTTATTAAATGAATTATGCTTTGATTTACCAGCCGCCTTCCTGCTGGACGCAGAGAAATGAAATTTCAGATGATTTCCCCATATTTACCGATTTTTGTAAATCGGACGAAGCGCTTTTTCTGCTGGCTTGAGAGTTGAACCTGTTTGCAGTGGAAATCATCCCTGAGCACCTCCCGCAAAACAGAATTTTCCTCCATGCAGTACTCCAGCGACTTTTGCAGGTTCAGGAGAAGATCCTTGGTCGTGTCATCAGAAACGTCTTTGATGATGGCTTAAATTTGGTGTAGGTTTCTTGGATTATGATTCATCTCCGTTAAGGGGTTCTATTTTCATTCCAAGATCTCACCGAAACGGAGTCTTGCATAACCGGCTATATCTTTTACAATTCCCTCAGCGTCACAAGTTTTGTCGTTAGTTTGTCGCAAGAATGGCAGATCATTCCTTGCCTTTGTGTTCAATCTCTTTGAGCAATAGGTCGAAGTCGCTTTCAAAGAGCCGATCCTGAATAATTCGATATTTCTCAAATTCACTTTCAGCATGAGCCTTTGCCAGCTCTGCGGTCACCTTTCCGGCGCCTTGCAGGATTTCTCTATCCCAGAGTTTCAGGAACCCACCCAAGCGTTCTTCCCAGTCAGCCATGGTCATAGGGATTTTGCGCATGGCCTGCATTTCCACCATGTCCAGATAGGCCGACACGATTCGCTGCATCTGTCCAAATTCGAATTCCGAGAGGTCATTTTACCTGTCTGTTACCTTCGGTTTGAACTATTAAGTATTTCTTAATAGTTGCCTCTCGGATCAGCTCGTTATCAGAATAAATGCGCTTCAGGTGCTGGTTGACAGCTGGAACCGTAACATCATACAGGGTTGCCATCATCTTCTGGGTCAACCAGATATTACCTTTTTTCATTCCACACCTCCCCAGTTTTGATACCTGTCCCGGGACCAGCGGAGGTATTTCATCAATTCCCAGTTGATCGATTCGGTATCAAATTTCTCACTGTCGTAGTCGCCACCGGACCATTCCATGTAGCGTTCATGCTCTTCATGGCTGGGATCCTTCAGTGCGTTGCAGAATTTTAAGTAGCCAAAGACACCGCCCACATCTTCAGGCGGGCAGGCTCGTTTGCCTTCAAGGCATGCCAGCCTGGTTCTCAATTCAGGATTGAAATAACGGCTTTCCTCCAGCACAAGTTCATGCTTCCAGCAGTCCCCGAAATCATACAGATAACGAAAGGTTCGATTTTTCTGTCTGATCAGGTCGACAAGACGGTATCGTCCGCAAATCAAACCGTCTTCTTTAAATTCAGGATACTCTGTGTAGCGCTTTTTCCCGATGGTAAATTCGTGCAGGTGGCTGTCGGTCCAGCCCATGACAATCTGGATAACATCGTGCAATCGTTCCAGTGTGATACTGGCGGGAACCACAAAACGCCGCCAGATTGCTGGTTCGATATCAAGCAGTTGTATTTTCAGCTGATAAAATCGTTCATTCATTTTTCACCTCATATTGTGACCAAAAGCTTCGTTTGCGACCATGTGCTTTGATGATCTGCCCTTTGAAAGCTTTGTGTTGAATATACTCTTTCCAGTCGGTAACCTTTGCCGCAAGTTTGTCCAGCTTCTTCAAATAGCGGATTCCATGGGGATATGCTTTGGTGTACCCGCGTTCCAGAATAGAAATCAGCAGGCTGCGGTAGATCAGGCTGGTAACAAGAAGGCGATTTTCCTCTTCCATGGTCTCAGCCAGAGAGAGCAAGCTGCAGTAAAGGTCGCCATCGAGTTGGTCGGCACGTTTGAGGAGATATTCTTCAGCTTCATCCATTTTCCCAACGGCAATAAGGAATTCCGCATCTGACACCCGTAGTTGGTCGGTTTTCAGGATTTGTCCGGTTTCATCACGGATCACATCGTCCCGCTTGTCATGACCGTGGACATCGAGAAGAGCTTGCAGGGTGTCGATGGAAGGATAGGACCTGAAATTCTGGAACAGTCGTTCCGTCAGTTTTGCAGAGTCGCCCTGCTTCCTGTAGATTTCCTCAAGTAGCTTGTTCCGCTCGTATGCATGAAAGGTTTCATCTTCGGGAATTTTCTTCAGCCAGGACTGGGCTGTTTCAATATCTCCGCTTTCAAGGTAGACCTGGGCAATATCAATCAGTGCCGTTGTGGATAGCTTTCCCCTCGAAGCGATGCGAGTTTCTTCAAACAGTTTTGCATCCTTAATCTGGCGAGTCAGTGACTCAATAAGTATCAGGTGATGATACTTGTCGCACTCATCCTTTGCTTTGTCTGCCCGTTTCTGAAGCGTGTCAATCATGGTGCGGATAACATCCTTGGGCAAGCACTCTCCGGCACAGTCAATCAAGGTGTCCCGGATACCGTAATTGTCCTTTTGGTTCATCTTGAGAATAATGTGCGCAATCTTTTCTTTTTCGGTGCAGCGGGTGGCATAGTCCACAAACAATTCTTTGGCATCATAGCGAAAGACATCTTCAATATTTTCGCTTGAGTCATCACACATTTCAAAAATGGTACTGTCCGCCTCGAAAAATACCGTGATCAGCTCAATACCGGTTAAGGGATCATCCACCCCGAATTTTAAATCCTGCAACAGTATTTTCAGCTCCCAGGCAAAGCTGGCAGCGCCCCGCCAGTCAACAAACCGCCGCGAATGTTTCAGACTGGAGAGTTTTTGTTTGAACCGCTGGATATTTTCCTTTGGCGTGGCAATTAATTGCTCAATGAGGTCATCAGCCTCATCGGAGTGGACAGCAATACTCAATAACGTGTCAGCAAGGGCTTCCGCTCCTAAATCAATCAGTTTCTGTTTACGTGGATCGAGCATTTTTCTGTCCTTCTGCTTTTATACAACCCGGGCCGGACAGTGAGCTGCGGCCGCCGGATTCAGGTCTGATGTTTATCTGGGTTCTGATTCTTTCTTTCAGTGCCGATACGTGGGAGATGATTCCGATCAGCTTGCCGTCCTGCTGCAGGCCGGACAAGGTTTCCAGAGCCGTCTCCAGCGATTCTTCATCCAGGGTGCCGAAGCCTTCATCCAGAAACAGGGAATCCACCCGTACTTTCCGGCTGGCCATTTTCGACAACCCCAATGCCAGCGTCAGGCTGACAATAAAGCTTTCACCGCCGGACAGATTCCTGGTCGACCGGATTTCACCTGCCTGATAGTTATCGACGACGTTCAGTTCCAGCGGCTGCTGATCATCACGGATCAGCAGATAGCGGTCGGTCATTTTTTCCAGCTGCCGATTGGCGTGCGTTACCATCAACTCAAAGGTCAATCCCTGCGCAAAGTTGCGGTACTTTTTACCATCAGCTGAACCGATGAGGCCATGCAGTTTTTCCCAGCGATGGCATTCTTTCTTCTGAGCCTCGATGGCGGACTGCTTTTCTTTTATCCGCTCTTTGGCAGCCGTATTTTCACTCAGCCTGTGCTTGAGACCGGCAACGGCATCGCGCAATTCGTTCAGGGACTCTTCATTTTTTTTGAGCTGCGGCTGCAATTCCGCAAGCGTCTTATTCGTGAGCTTTTTGCCAATCTCTGTGGTCAGACGCGTCTCCCGGTCTTTCTGTTTCGCTTTGAGTTCCGTTTCCGCGTCATCGAGTTCTTTGGCCCGGGAAGATAAAGAGTCCCGATCTTTCTGTGACAGTCTGGCTTCGAGGAAAGCTTTCTCATCGGCAAAGCCTGCCGGAATCAGAGCGGTTGAAAAGTTGGTTTCCGATTGTTTCAATTCAGGCGTTCTTTGCTCGATGCGCTTTTTCAGGGAGTCAACATGGGTCTTGGCCGTCGTCAATTTCTGCTGCAGCTCGGTGTTCAGGTCTCTGGCTTTCTTCTCAGACTTTTCGGCATCGGCAATGGCTTTGTTCAAGCGGTGTTCTTCATCATCAGGCTTTTTGTCGCCATACCATTGCTTCCGCTCTTCCGTTCCGTCGGACAGTTCCTTTTTGAGCCGTTCCAGAGTTTCCTGTTTCTCAGCCAGAGCTTTGACCTGCGTATCAATCACGGCATCCAGACGCTTCACCTCGCTGTCGACAGCGGCAATCTGTTTTTCGATGTCGGTCTTTTGTTTTACCTGCTTCTGCCATGACTTCAGTCTTGATTTAAGGGATTCGAGCAGTAATTCAACCTCTGATTCCGGTATTTCAGTAATGCCAAGTGGCAGGAGTTTCCCGGAAACAGCTTGTTTAAGTTGCTCAAAGCCGGTCCGAAGCTTTGTGAGGGTTTCCTTCAATTCAGCGAGCGTTTTTTCAGCGGCCTTCTTGTCATTGGTCGCTTCGGCTTCCAGCTTTTCGCTGTCATTCAGCTTTTTACGGGCAGCGGTTTCCGCCCGTTCCAGTTTTTTGATGACCGTTTCCTGTTCGTCTGCCTTGTCGATCAACTTGGTCAGTAATTCGATCTTTTGTTCAATTTCATCCGGTACTGGAATATTGCCCTCGGCGAAGGGATGGTCGTTTGAGCCACAGAGTGGACAGGGCTTGCCGTCTTCCAGTTTGGCCCGGTGGTCTTCAAGCTCCTCGATTTTCCTGATGAAAACCATTTCACGAAGAAGGGTTTCCTTTTCGGTACGATATTCCCGGAGCAGCTTGTCACCCAGTATTTCGCTTAGAGCATCCTTGCCTTGTTGCAGTTTTTTACCGGCGGTCTCCAGCTTCTGTTTCTTGAGCCCACATTGCCTGGCGGCTTCATCCAGTTTCTTTGCGGCATCTGCTAAGGCTGTATTGGCTTTTTTAAGATCCGTTTCTTTCTGCGTGATCTCATGCTGTTTGGTGAGCAGGTTGCCGAGTTGTTCTTCAACTCCAGCCAGTCCACTGATCAGCCATTCATCCCGCGCATTCTCTTTGAGGTACAGCTCAGCAGCCTCCAATGTCTTCTCTGCGGCAGCCCGTTTTTCCCGTTCCTTCACCCGAGCCTGTTTGTTGGTCTCAATCTTTCCGGCTTCCTTGGTGCAGGCATCAGTGCACTCTGATACAGCCATTGTCTGTTCGGCAACTTTTTGATCAAGTAACCGGATCTTCTGAATCAACGGTGTTGCCGTTTTCAGCTCTTCTTTGGCTTTCAGGGTGAGCTGTTCAGCAGCTTTGAGAGCCTCTGTTTGTGTGTTTGCAGATGATTCAAGCTCAGGAAGTGCGGATTCATTCGTTTTTAAAGCAGTCTTATCGTCGGCTTGCTGCTTACGGAGGGATGTTACGTGCACGTATGTTCCGTCCAGAGACGCGGCCTTGGTGGCAAGTTCAAGTTTGGCCCGTTCCGGTTGGAATGCTTCGGTATCGGTCTTCAGTTTGGCAGCTTCATCCGTAAGGGTGTGGAGCTCCTTTTGCAGACCCTCAATAGTGGCCAGCCATGTGATGGCTTTGCCTGTTTCGCTTAATTTTTCGGCAAGCTCAGTCTCCTGTTTCTGCTTGATAGCAAGTTCGTCTTTAATTTCCTTTTCCTGTTCCGGCTCCAGAATTACGATGCCGGATGTTTCGGCGTTCAGGATGTTCAGTTTTTCCCGCTCATCGCGCTGGCGTTCATGAACCCGGCGTGAGATTTCAGAATAAATTTCGGTGCCGGTGATCTGCTCGAGTATCCTGGACTTCTGTTCAACGTCAGCCTTGAGGAAGGTATCGAAGCCTCCCTGTGCCAGTAGAATGGAGCGGGTGAAACGGTCGAAGTCCATTCCGGTTTTTTCTTCAATAACCGCTTTGACAAGGCTCTTCTTGGTTTCAATGGGCTTTCCCGTAGCATCATCCGCAATCTGGTGTTCCTGATCCTGTAGTTTGCCTTCAGCTTTTTTCCGTGCCCGGCGCTGTTCCCAGTGGCAGCGGAATCGGCCAGCCTGAGATTCAAAGAGTACCTCGGCGTAACATTCACCGGTCTGGCGGGACATGATCTCATTGCCGCTCTTGGTTATTTTCCCAAGACGTGGCGTAGCTCCATACAGGGCCAGACAGATGGCATCGAGAATGGTCGACTTGCCCGCACCGGTCGGGCCGGTCAGCGCAAAGATGCCGCCCGCAACATATTCGGGATCGGTGAAGTCTATGATCCATTCACCGTAGAGGGAATTGAGGTTCTTAAATCGGAGTTCAAGGATTTTCATGATTCTTGAACTCCGATTTTTGATTTTTGATTCTGCTGCGAAGTTTTGATTGAGGAAACGAATAAAGCTGTGAGTTCATCGGCTTCCTTGAGCAAAGGTTGGACTTCAGATTCGGGAAGCAGGTTACCTTCGATAATCAGCTCAAGCCAAAAACAGGTCTCATCAGCTTCTTCTGCAACTATCCCCAGTTTTGAAATGAATTCGGCCTTTGATCTGCCCCGACATGCTGTTCGATAATTGGCACCAACAGAAGTCCCGGAACGGATAATCTGCCGACCAATAGCAATGGCAGAAATTGTCTTGGGCAGTGCATCTACCAAGTTCATAATGCTTAGCGCAAACTGCTTTGTCCGGTCCTTAAGCTCCTGTTCCATAAATCAGCATTCCTCAATCAAAAATCAAAATTCATTCACGTCTTCTTCATGGAGAGACTTGATTATTTCGTTATAAGAGACTGTCAGCTCCTCACGGTCTTCATCGGGCACCTCAAAGGCATCCAGGCAGCGGGTAAAAACATCCCTGGCATCCAGATCATCGAGGGTTTCATTTTCCGCGACGGTACTGATCACTCTGTCCATGACGCGCCGGTTTTTGATCCGCCTGATTTCCATGGCAGAGTCAGCCATGGCCTCATCGAGCATCTCGCGCAGGTTGCCGATGATATCACAGCCGGTGTATTCAATCTCAAGCCATGCAGCGCTTTCTTCCTTTTTGAGTTCCTCCAGTTTGGCGTGAATATCATCCAGTGACCCGACAATGCGGACCAGCTCCTGAAAACACGGTACGGGCAGCTCCTGGATATTTGGTGTGGTGCTGTTGAACTCTATGAGCACAACCTTCTTTTCCTGAGTCGCCTCGCCATAGCCCATCGGGATAGGTGAACCACAGTAACGGATATGTTCGGCATTGCCGACCGCCTGGGGGACATGCAGATGCCCAAGAGCCAGATAATCGATTGACGAAGGGAAAACCTCCTTACCGACATGTGCCAGTGAGCCCACATAGAGTTCCCGAACACCATCACCGTCAACGGTCTTACCGCCTGCCGTAAAGAGATGACCCATGGCAACGATGGGAAGACCTTCATGCCCGGCACTTTTGAATTCGGCTCGTTTCTGTTCGGCAATGGCGCAGACATCCGCGTAATGGTTTTTAAGTCCTTCAACGAGCTTGGCGTTTTTATCGTCGATGGTTTCTCCCGGCTTGACCGTGCGGATATCCTTATCGCGCAAGTAAGGTACAGCGCAGACAATCGCCTCCGGTTTGTCATCCGCTTGAAGAACAAAGACCTCATCCTCCAAGGCTTCGGTCATGGAGCCGACTACATACACATTCAGCGCTCGCAGCAGCTCCTTCGGGGCATTCAGAAATGACGGCGAATCGTGGTTCCCGGCAATGACCACAACATGACGGCAGCAGGATGCAGCCACACGGCAGAGAAAGCGATAGTAGAGCTCCTGTGCCCGGTTGCTGGGCGTGCCGGTATCAAACACATCACCGGCAACCAATAGAGCATCGACCTTTTCATCTTCAATGGTCTGAGCCAGCCAGTCCAGAAACGCAGAGAACTCCTCATAACGTTTCCGGCCATAAAGAGAGCGACCCAAATGCCAGTCTGATGTGTGGAGGATTTTCATTTGATGCTCCAATCCTTACAAAGGACTTCTGCCTGTTCGAGAATGCTTTCTGTTATATGACTCATTATTCCAACACCTTCCAGTGGCCGCCTTTGTCGGGACCAACTCTCTTGATTTTGTTGTTGTCCTGTAATTTTTTCAGGTTACGTTCAACCGAACGGGTTGTTACGCCAGTCCATTCAGCAAGTTTTTTAATCGTTATAAATGCATCTTCCCGAATGAGCGCGATAATTTTCTCCGACGTTTTCTCCGACGTTTTCTCCGACGCTTTCTCCGACGTTTCTTTCAAGGCAAGCCCTTCGAAAGGCTTCGATTTCATCAACTCAACAGCTATTCCATCAGAGCGTTCCTCAAATTTAGGAGCGGGGAGTCCTGCCTGTTCACAGGCTGTCGCAATCTTTTCCACACCGCGCCCCCAGGAGTCGATATAGCCGGCTTTATAGCAGACATCTGCAATCAGTGGATTACGGGGAAGAGATTCGTGAACCTGAAACAGTTTCTCGATGGTCAACTCAATCGGCAGGGCACCGGCATTCCATAGGGAAAGCCGGTCATCCATAACTTTGAGTTGTGTCATGCTGCCCATGTAGTTTCGATGTACCAGGGCATTGAGCAACATCTCACGCAACGCCGGAACCGGATATTCCAGCTCTTCAATACGACGTAAACCTTCGAAGCGGACGGGCTTGACCAGAAACTTCTTTTCCAGCTGCTCCATTACGTCGTGCAACATTTGAAACAGGTTCCCTTCACACACTTCCTGAAAGCGCATATCCACCACGCTTTTTCCAAAGCGCCCGATCTTAACAAACAGGTTTGGGTAAAACTCGCCGGGATCTTTGCCAAATAGAACGACCGCTGCATGGGTCAGTCCCTCTTTGGTAAGCAAGCGCAGTTTCTTCAGCAACGCTTTGTTGGACAGCCCGGCAAGATCCGGCAAGCGGCCTGCCGTAACCGCCTCTTTTTTAAACAAGCCGATTGTCGCATCGTCGATGTCGTCCAGTGTTGCCTTCTCCTCAACCATCCGATCCCAGGTCATGCCCATTTTTTTGAGCAGGAAGTCGGTCAGCGCATGGCCTTTCAACTCCTGCTTTACAGATCCCGACCGCCAATAGTAAGAACCACGCAGGGAAATCGGTACAGTCGATGGTTCAATAATAATTTCCAGACAGGTTTTTCCGTTTTCTTCCAGTAGATTGATATGTGGCATCAATCCTAGCTGATCACGAATTTTATTGGGCAGTTCTTCCAACAGTTTCCCGGCATTTTTCAGACCGATGACTTGGCCTGCATCATCCTTGCCAATAAAAAGCCGCCCGCCCTGCGCATTGGCAAAACCACAGATCCATTTCAGGTAGTCATCATTCCACGATTGCTTCCATTCGATAATTTTGGGATTCGGCGGTCATAAAGCAGAAAGCCCTCAACTCACTATTCGAACAGAATTGGCGACCCGATTTTCTTCATAAACATCAGCATAGTAATAGCGCTGATCCATGGCAAAAAGCAGGTTTTTAAGGTCGATTTCATAAGAAATCTTAAATGTACCATCTTCAGTGAGTTCTATGCCTGATTGTTCTTTTGCGTAATCAATAAGATGAATCATTTTTTCGCTTGTTAAATTGTGAATCTTTTTTCCAATATCTGCAATTCTCTTTCTATTCAAAACGCAAACCGAAGCAGCTTCGTAACTCTCCAATGTAATAAAATCACGCCCTAAAAAGTCGTCTACTTCTTCTTGTGTCGCTTTGCGATGGAGGATCTCAATGCCTGGAACAAAGAGCTTTATTTTCGCAACATCCTTAAAATAAAGTGTATTCTCTGCGTCCACATAAACGGCATCCGATTCGGACTTGATTTCCACTTGGTTACGCTGTTCCACAATTTGTGGCTGTCCAGAGAAATCGAGAAAACGCTTCTGGTTCACAAACCGAGGTGGTTTACGAGTATTGCCAAGAGCCTTACGGGTTTTGGCCTTGCCTTGCAAGAAGTGCCAGCGAGCTTCCGTAGGAACCCAGAACACGTTGTCCGTCAGATATTCATCACGGTCTTCCGGGTCAGCGAATTCTTCAGCCTGCAATGCTTCGTATTTTTCGAGAAAAGAGTCGGAGATGTATTTCAAAAAGATCAGACCGAGCACCACATGTTTGTACTCTGCGGAGTCCATTGTGCCGCACAGCTTGTCAGCCGCCATCCAAAGTTTATCTTCGAATCCGAGATTGGCACCGGTGTTGTTGTTACTCATTATCGCCTCCAAACTGCTTTTAACTCTTCTTCACCAGCATCGTCTCTGCCTGATCTTCTGTTATTCCTGTTGCTGCGCCGCCAGCTTCCACCCATGCATCGACTTGTTCCTTTTTGAACTTCCAAAGACGACCAATCTTATGAGCGGGCATGTCTTTTTCGCTTATCTACTTATAGACGGTATCTCGTTTTATACCGAGACAGTCTCCAATTTCATCTACGAATAACCATCTGTCTTCCATTTTCGACTCCATCACTCTTTGAGGGCCGCCTCTTTCTGGTAAGGACAAGGGGCTCGTCAACTTGTTTAACCGGATGGCATCT